>CAYLZE010000090.1:1900-21190 GCA_964388035.1 uncultured archaeon | reverse complement strand
CAAACGATGATGTTGGATTTCCAGAAAAATGGATTCCAACGATATATGATGGTAGAGCAGCTTTGGAACTGGTTTTAGCGTCATATGAATCTTCTCGAACTCAACAAATAATTAATTTACCCTTAACACAATATACACCATCAGTTTGGTGTTAATAAAAAAGTTTTAAAAAAGTTCATAAGTACTGAATTAATGGAGCAAAAATTTCTTACCTTTTTATTTAATCTATGGTTTTTCTCTTATTTTTAAATAAAATAGGAAAAATTAATCTAATTAACAAGTCAGTATTTAGTACTCAAATTATTTTTACTAATAATTTAAATTTAATCCTCTTTTTTGGTTAATTATAGGTTTAATACGTGATATATTTTACAATTATAATTTTTAAAGAAATATTTCAACTAAAACATGATAGAAGAACCAGAAGCACAACAGAAACAAAAAACAATACTGGGCGTTAGTATTCAAGTTTTTATCATGGGCTTGGTGTCATTATTTACGGACGTTTCGAGCGAGATGATTCAAAGCATTTTACCGTTATTTATTTTTTCAATTGGAGGTACTGCATTGATCTTAGGGCTAATTTCGGGAATGACCAACGCAATAGCCAACATTCTCAAAGGGGTAACGGGTTGGATGAGTGATAAAATAAACAAGAGGAAGCCGTTCGTTGTCGCAGGATATGCTATATCTAATCTTTCAAAACCTTTTATAGGGCTAAGTCCCTCATGGGAATTCGTATTAGCATTAAAATCTACGGATCGCGTGGGCAAGGGTCTTAGAACTTCTTCACGAGATGCACTCATTTCATATTATGCGATTGAAAAAGGAAAATCGTTTGGATTGCATCGTTCGATGGATACATTAGGTGCAGTTATTGGTTCATTATTGGCATTTATATTCTTATTCTTTTTCTGGTCCTTTTCGCAAATCATATTTTTTTCGATCTTTCCCGGTATTATAGCTATTGTTTTAATACTAACGGTAAAAGAAGTGGATCCCAATAAATTCGATGAAACCAAGCTTAAATTTCAAGAAACGCCCAAGATGGATAAAATAGATAAGAATTTTATCAAATTGATCATCATCTTAGGAGTAATTGAATTCGCCAGTTTAGATATTGCATTTCTCATCATTAGAGCAGCGGATTATGTCTCGATGAACATGATTTTCTTGATTCCTCTCTTCTATTTATTAAGCAACGTGGTTTACACTTTTTTTTCTCCAATTAATGGCACTCTCTCTGATAAGGTAGGACGAAAGCCTATTATATTAATTGGATTATCGTTTCTACTCGTTTCATCCATCATATTAGCCTTTCCCGTTACTCCTTCTTCAATTTCGTTAATAATAATAACTATCATCTTTTTAATGTATGGATTTTACTTGAGTGCCGTAGATCCCATCTCCAGAGCGTATATAGCAGATTTAGCGGGAAAAAATAAGAGAGGCAGAGCATATGGCTATTACTATTTCTCTGTAGGTATCATTACAATGGCAGAATCATTAATTTTTGGCTATATATATGACGTGTTCTCTTTTTCCTGGGCTTTTATTTACACCTCTATCCTGCTTCTAATATGCATGATCATATTTGCTATTACAGATTTCACTAAGATCACCCAAAAAATAGAAGAAAATGATAATAAAAAAAAGCTATAGCATTATTATTTAATATTTTATTTTTTCTCTTTTTTAGGAAACCAAGGAATGAATTGACTCGTTCGTTTTTGATAGGCTTGATATTCTTCATTACCTTGAAAATTTTTACTTAATAATCGCACTCCAGATACACTAATGATTTGCCAAGTAATATAGAGGGAACTAAAAATCATGATAAACCCATACGGAACTCCTATTGCGATAATATAGATCCCCCACCATTGAGTGACTTCTCCAAAGTAATTAGGGTGTTGTGTATATTTCCATAAACCTTCATCCATAATACGTTTCGTACGATTGGGATCGTGTAGAAAAGAATATAATTGAAAATCCCCCACAGTCTCAAAGTAAAAACCTAGTGCCCAAATTACAATTCCGATCCATAAAGTAAGACCAAGAGGATCTTGAAATAGAGAAAGGAGAGGATCGTCAATTACATTAATCCAAACTCCAGCAAATCCCACGATAATGATCACCAATCCTTGAAATACATAAATCTTCATTATACTCATTAAAACCACGCTTTTCCCTTGATTTTTCCATTTTTGTCTCATGTTCGCATACCTTTTATCCTCTGGCTTCCCACGATTTCTGATATGAACATAAGTGGCAAGTCTAATTGACCAAATTAAGATCAGAATGGTAGTAATGATCTGACGTAGAGTGAATGACTTGGTGAAATAAATATGGAATGCCCAGCTACTCGCAATAAGCACAAAGTACCCGGGACCATAAAAAACATCCATGATTGCATTATTTTTTTTCGAAATCCCTATGATGGCTGCTATAAATATGTAAATATATAAGGTAATTATGGAATATATAATGATAGAAAAGGTTATAATAGGTTCCATTTGGACCACCTAAAATTTTCAGTAATTCACATTTTTTTATTTTATTGCTTATAAAATATTAATTTCTAATTGAAAGCATGTCTCATGAGATTTATGAAGAATACCATTTAAAAAATAGGCTACAGATAAAATTTGATGAGATTATTCTTCTTTTTTCACATTTTTTAGCAAGGCTTTTTCTAATCGGGATTTCTCTTCTTCTCTAATTTCTTGATAATGGTGATATCGTTCTAATAAAGGAAGATGCTCATCATGTCGTTTAACGTACATTTGTTCATACTTTTTCCTGATGCCTTCTGCATTTTTTATTGTCTTATCTAAAATATTTTCAAGGCCATCTTCAAAAAATTTGTTTTCTTTATATTTTTTTGAAGGGACTCCAACATAAATCATATTTTCTTCCAGTTCTTGTCCAACAGTCGTAGCGGAACTAGCAGCTAATATTGCATTAGCACCAATATGCGTGCCAGGCATTACGAATGAATGAGCTCCAATGTGCACGTTATCATCAATTCTAGTTTTCTTTATAATTAACAAATTGCCCACTATCATTGCGGATTGAATAATAGCACCTTGTCCTACTACCACGTTATCACCAAATTCAATGAACTCCGTATCCACCCATCCTTCAAAAAGGGAGTTAGATAATTTTGTTTTGACACCGAATAATTTAAAACAAAGATTATCTAAAAATGGAAAGGGAAATTTGTGACTAAGCCAAACAGGCCATTTCTTGATCACACTCCTCATACACCAATAGCGATAATCCTTACTGGGAGGGTCCCTAAGGAACACGCCCTCTTTTAGTGGGCAAATAGAAATGGTAATTAATAACAAGATTTTCGCAATAAGGAGAGAAATGAATATACTACTGAAATACATCAAAATTAATAAAAAAGGAAGAAAGAAAACAAAAATGATGAAGTTTTCATGGAAGCATAAATTCCAATATAGCCAGAATTCAAATTGAACAATGAAAATAGTACTGAAGATGAGGAAAACATGAAATAAAAGATATCGTTTCTTAATTAATAGTTGAGTAGTAAATGGTCCTGCTTTGAGAGAGGAAGGAACAGATATTTCATATCACCTTAGATAATTATAATAACTCCTTTTTATCTTCGTCAATATTAATTTCACTCTTTACTTCGTACTTCTTTTGATTATCTACATCTCGCTCGATGATAATATCGCTTCTCTCTTCCGCATATTTGTTTCTCTTTAACTTTATGGCGGGGATTCCGAAATAAATCCAGCCTGGTTCCAAGATTTGGCCGAAAGAACTGCTAGAAAATGCTCCAATTACCGTATCATTTCCCACAAAAGTACCTGGCGCAATATTAGAAACCCCCCCTATGACAGAATAATCATCAAAGGTAATTTCTTTTATGATTAAATACTTTCCTACCACCATGGAACTCATCACCACTGCCCCTTGGCCGACCGTCACTCTCCGTGCCATTTCAACGAATTCAACATCCACCCAAGCATCGTAAAGATGGCTAAGAATATTCATCTTTGCTCCAAACCATTTAAATGCCCATACATCAGTAAAAGGTAAGGGACAATTATTCAATAACCATACTCCAATCTTTTTCAATTCAATTCTTAATCTCCAAAATTCAAAATCCTTATCCCCCTTTATGGCTTTAAATATTCCGGTTTTTGGTCTATGGATGAGATTGATAAAAGTAAGAAATAATTTAGTGAAAAAAACTGCATTCAAAATAAATAGAAAAAACATGCCAATTAACATCAAAGGAAGTAATAGAGTAAATAATATTAAGTTAAGGTCATTATAAGCCATAATTACTATTGTAATCACTAAATACCCGCTAAGCCAAAATATAGGTATGTATAGCACCAAGAATTTTAAACTTATATTAGAAATCGCGCTACTAGTATTGAAATCAAGTATATAGTCTGAAATCTGCTCATCATTATCTAGATTAGAATTTTGTTCATGAATCGCATCAATTTCATCATCAATATGTTGCATCATGTTTTCCTCATTCTAGATTTGTAGATTCATTCAAATAAACTTTCTCCACTTCTTCTTCAGATAAATTTAGATATTCCATTGTTTTTTTTTTAAAGATTTTTCTTAGGGGAATGCCAAAATAAAAATTGTCTCCTTTAAGTTTGTTGAATTTAGTTGCTCCCGCCATTGGAAGCAAGTAAGAATTATCCTTTATCTCAACACCAGGTGCTAAGCAATTCAATCCTGCTGTTGTCACGTTATCCCCTATGATGATCTTATAATAAGCGATATTTCCAAAAACACCTTCAACAGAATGGGAACTAAATCCCGAATTTACTCCAATATAACTATTCTCTCCCACTTCAATAAATCTATCGGCTCCAAATTGTTCTTCAATAGTAGTAGCTTTTCCAATTTTGTTTGTTCCCACGAAATTATAAAACCAATTAATCAACCACGGAAAAGGCCCCTTTACAATAGAGTTTTTGGGATATTTTAGCAAAAAAGAGCGGATATGATAAAAATTCAGAGTCTTGCTTTCTATATTTCTAGGAATGATACCCTCTTTTGTAGGAGAAATTTTTTCGGTAAGCCTCCATAACGAACGTGTAAATAGTCCCATCATCAAAACATGAATAAGATAACATCCAAGAAAGATTAATGGTAAGAGAATTGCCGCTATTAATGAATTGATATTTGTGAATATATTCATCAATACTTTCTGCTCTAAAAAATAAGGAAAATAAAATAATACTAAATAGCTCATGAAAACAATACTTGGAACGATAAAAGAACCCAAATATATAATAAAAAACCCCAATAAATACCAATGAAATTGGAGTTTCACTTCAGCGGACTTAAGCTGGTTACTATCATTATTTGAAGGATTCAGTGCTGCTTCCATGTTTAATACAAATATTTATATGAATTCTTGTACTTTTTACGTTATAAATATTATCCTAAAAATTCATAAATCGTTAGTATTAATGCATCAAAATTCTCTTCAAAATTCTCATCATAACTAAAACATAGCTAACTTAATCATAGATGGAATATTAATAGAGTTCTCAAAAATGTCTAATTTTCCAAAATGCGAAGATTGTGGGCTATGTTGCATTCAAACGGAAATGCTTCTGTCTGCAAGGGATATCAAGCGGATTCAATTAAATTATTTTAATAATTCAACTATAAAAGATTTCTTCTTTAAGAATGAAGATGGGCTTTATCAAATGACGAACATGGAAAATAATTGTTACTTTTTTAATAAAAACGATAAAAGTTGTAGAATTTATGATATTCGTCCAAAAGGGTGCAAGTTCTATCCCATGATTTATGATATCAATAAGAAGCAATGCATTTTGGATGGATCTTGTCCAAGAACATCTCTATTTTATACGCATGAGCAAGAATTCAAAAAAACGTGCATGAAATTGAAGAAATTTGTTAGGGAGGAACTTTTAAACAAGAAAAGTTCATAATAAGTTCTTTAATCCACCTTTTCCCAAATCTTAGATTCTTCTTCCTTTATCTCTTTTCTGCGTTTTATGCGTTTTATGATAGATATTTTCTCGTCGTGGCGTTTTTCATATTGACTATCATATCTTTCCCTCAATTCTTTCGTATTTTTCGATACTCCTTTGATTCTTCCTTCTAATCCGGGTTGAAAAAAGTGATTTTTTCTAAATTTTTTTGCAGGTCCACCATTATATATCCATCCATCCTCCAGTTCTTGACCAACAATAGTCGTAGACCACGTATTTAACACGCAATTCTTTCCAACATGCGTGCCCGGAAGAATAATGGAATGAGCTCCAATCCTTACATTATCTTCAATAATAGTTTTCCGAATAATAAGAAAATTGCCAATTATAAGAGCACTCATGACTAATGCACCTTGTCCCACGACCACGTTATGTCCAAATTCTATGAATTCTGTATCTACCCATCCCTCAAAAAGAGAATTTGAGAACTTTGTCTTGACGCCAAACATTTTAAATGCTATATTATCTAAAAATGGAAAGGGGAATTTATGACAAATCCAAACGGGCCATTTCTTAATTACATTACGCATGCTCCAAAATCGATAATCTTTATCCGATGCATCCCTAAGAAATACTCCTTCTTTTGCGGGGTAAACCGCATTTACAATCATTAATAATAACTTTGCAAAGATAAGTGCACTTCCCGCAAGTGTGAGGTACATTAAGAAGAATAACAAGGGTAAATAAATATAGAAATGTACGGGACGTGCGTAATTCCAGAAAAACTGCCAATATATCCAAAATTCCAACATTATCGGAATGATACTGGCCCAGATTAGCAGGAAATGAAAAAATAAATATCGTTTTTTCACCAAGACATTGGAAACAAATGGGCCGACTCGTAAGCTAGAAGGAACTGACATTTTTTTTCACCTATTTTTATTTAAGCCAAATCTTTTTTATCTTCATCAACGTTAACCTCGTGCTTCACATCAATTCTTTGTTCGCTATCCACATCGATTTTAGCAATGACATCTCGTCTCATTTCATATAATTTATTTGGCTTATATTTCCTTGCTGGAATCCCGGAATATATCCATCCCGCTTCCAATAATTGGTCGTAGGTTGTTATCGAAACTGCCCCTAATACCGTGTCACTACCAAAAATTGTTCCAGGAGCAATGCTTGAAATTCCTCCAATTACAATATAGTCATTAAAGACTACTTCTTTAATAATAAGATAATTACCAGCTACCATTGAACACATTAATACACTCGCTTGTCCCGCCATTACTCTTCTCCCAAATTTCATGAACTCTCCATCGCACCAAGCATCATTCAAATGGCTCGAGAAATTGATTCTTATTCCGAACCAGCGAAATGCTAAAACATCAATCCAGGGAATGGGACAATTTCGGATTAACCAAAAGACGAATTTTTTTAATTCCGTGCGTAAGCACCAAAATTCAAAATCCGTATCTCCTAGTTCCGCTCTGAAGATACCTTCTTTTGGTTTGTGAATTAGATTAATTAAGGTTAAGAATAGTTTTCCAAAGAAAGCCGCTTCCAGAATAAAAATAAAATACATGCACAGAAAAGCAAATGGTAAAAGAAGGATGGTGCCTATCCACGCAGTTGGATTGGTTTGTATGGGAGGTAAATTTTTAGTCCATTCATACCAAAAAATTGCTTCCCCAATTCCACAAATCCAGAAAAAGGGAATGTAGACTACAAGAAATTTAATATTGATACGACTGATGGCGCTACTGGTAGTAAAATCTAAGATGATATCCCCTTCTTCATCAAAAACATCCTCTTCTATTTCATTTTCCTCTTCTTCTTCTTTCGAATCCTCCATAGAATCTATCTCTTCGTGTTCTTGAGTCAATTTAATTATTCTCTCTCTCTTAATTGATTAGAAGTTTGATTCTCTCTTTTCATTCTTAGATTTTCTGCCCTTTCTAAATCCTCTTCTGATACTTTCAAATATTCCATGATTTTTTTCTTAAATATTTTTCGAAAGGGCATTCCAAAATAAAAATGTCCATCCCCTTTAGTTTCATTGAATTTAGTTCCGCAAGCCATAGGAAACATGTAAGAATCATTTTTAATATTGCATCCCGGCCCAAGAGTCGTTCGGGCCGCACAAGTTGCATTATCTCCAATTTTTATTTCAAAATAAGGAATATTACCAAAAATGCCTTCAACGACATGGGAGCTAATTCCTGAGCCCACTCCAATATAACTATTCTTTCCAATATCCACGAATTTATCTGCACCAAATTGTTCTTCGATAGTTGCACCCTTTCCTACTTTATTGGTCCCTACATATTTATAAAGCCAATTAATTAACCATGGAAACACTCCTTTCATGAAGGTATTTTTAGGATATTTTATTAAAAATGATCGTTTATGATAATATTCCAAGGTTTTACTGGCAAAATTGCGAGGAATAATCCCATCTTTCGTCGGCATTTTTCTTTCCGTGTATCTCCAAAAAATGCGTGTAAAAATAGCGATGAAATACAGGCGTACCAAGTAGCATGCAATTAACATCAAAGGAAAGGTAAGAAGGGCAAGTAGACTCAGATTATTGTTAAATACCATGATAAAATTAGTAACATCCAAAAAATAGGGAACAAAAAAATACAATACGTATACCATAAACATAATACTGGGAAGTAATAATGACCCCATGAATATTAATAGGAATGAAAGGATGAACCAAACAAAATGAACGGGAACTTCCTCTCTAACACCCTCTTCCATGAAATCTTGCCCTTGTTCGCCTAGAGCTTGTTCTGGTTTAAACGCCATGGATAACCCTTATATTATACATCTACTCTTCACTAATTTTAGAGAACTTATTTTCTCTCTAATATAAAAGTATTGAGAACCTTAATAATCTGAAAGTTGAATAAAATAATATTCTTTCGATTGAAAACTTTCATATTTGAAAAAAAAGTTAATTTTTATTGGAAGAAAATGAAACCTTCTCTATTGAATTTTGAGAATATCTACTATTTCGATTAAGGAAGTAAGCTTGCTTCTTTCAGTCAAATAAAAATAAAATGTATACAAAAATAAGTAATATAAGAAAAATATTTGCAAATGCTCAAAATTCATTCTTTTTCCAATAATAACCGTTTCATTTAAGAAATGAATTCTCTAAAAAAGGTTTAGAGAGTTCCATATTTGAATTCAATTTTTTTATATATTATAAAAAAAGAAAGATTTTATTCGATAATTTCAATAATTTAATTTATTATCGAAGAGAATGTACGAAAATGAATGGAAATTCGTAATCTGAAAAAACAAGGAACAATGATATCATGATCTTATCAGAAGTATAGGATTCGGATTAAGCTGAACGAATATAGACAAATAAAAACGTGTCTCTCCACAATTTGAATGATGCTTTTTCTACTTTGGTTTCTTACATTATCCTTTTATAAATTTTCTATTTCAGAAATAAAAAGGTCAAATTTGGCGACTTTCCCATAAAATTAGTCCATTTATTCTTCGAAATGGGATGCAAAAAGATTACCAAAATCATCTATCATCTCTATTCTTTCTTTGAAGACCTTCACGGGTGAAAAAAAATATTCCTGAATTTTAAAAATCTATTTATATGAAAATTAAAATGTAAGTATTAAAGTTTCATAATTTTTCATTTAAATATATAGGGTTTTAACTAGAATTAGACCGATATTAGTGTATGTTAATGTGAAAATAATAAAGTGGAGATAAAATTTAATTTAAAAATAATTGAATAATAGAGTATAGGATAATTTTTGAGATTATTACTAATATAACAGAAGTAAGGTTATAAGAATTAAGAAATAGAGGTATATTAATGACACGCAATTTTTCATTATCTGATTTATATCCAAAATACGTGATTAATTCAAAAGGGGAAAAAGAACCGTTTGATGAATCCAGTATAGCTAAGATACTTAATAAGGAAACGGGTTTAGATATGAACATAGCAAATGAAGTCGCTGAAGAGGTTATAAGAAAAATAATAGGATTCGGAGTAAAAGAAATTTCTACTAATCACATTAGAGAATTGGTATGCTTGGAGTTAACCCAGAGGGGATTAAATAAGTACAGAAATTTGTTTGCTAGAGCCATTAATTTAGAGAATATTTCCTTTACATTAGACGAGGAATTTCTCAATCGATTTAATCATAAACAACCCGATTGGGGTCCGTTGGGATATATAAGCTATAAAAGAACCTATGCCAGAATCATTGAGAAAGAAGATCGTAAGGAAGAATTCTGGGAAACCATAAAACGAGTAGTAGAAGGTTGCTATTCCATTCAAAAAGAGCATTGCATGAAGTTAAGCTTGCCATGGAACGAAATGAAGGCACAAAAATCTGCTCAGAAAATGTACCAAAAAATTTGGGACTTTAAAATGTGCCCTCCCGGCAGGGGATTGTGGATGATGGGTACCGAGTTCATTGCACGGCATGGCTCCATGGCATTAAATAATTGTGGATTTGCTTCAACAGAGGATATTGATTTAAAATATAGCAAAGCGTTTGAATTCGTCATGGATGCATTAATGTTGGGGGTAGGCGTGGGATTTGACACGAAGGGTGCAGGAAAAATCAATATCAAGGTACCCAAGGAGGGGATTTTCCTTTTTGAAATACCCGATAGCAGAGAGGGATGGGTGGAAGCGTTAAAATTATTGTTAGATGCATATTTTTTGGGTAAGCAGCTTCCCACTTTCGATTTTTCCAAAATAAGACCCGCTGGAGATCCCATCCGCGGTTTTGGTGGTATAGCGTCCGGACCCAAACCATTACGCAAAATGCTTGAAAATATAAAGGACATATTGGATCAAAGAATCGGAAAACCAATCACCTCGGTTGATATCTTAGATATAATGAACCTTATTGGAAAATGCGTTGTGGCCGGTAATGTTCGCCGAAGTGCCGAAATTGCGTTAGGAGATCCTACTGATATCGGTTTCCTTTTATGCAAGCAGGATAAAGATAAATTGTATTCTCATAGATGGGCAAGCAACAACAGCGTATTCGCAATGAAAGGCATGGATTATTCCTTTATAGCCAAGCAAATCGCTGTAAATGGAGAACCAGGAATCTTCTGGTTAAATAATGCCAGAGATTATTCCCGGATGGGCGACGCTCCTGATCATGCAGATAATAAGGTTGCGGGAATAAATCCCTGCGGAGAGCAATCTCTTGAATCCTTTGAGCTTTGTTGCCTTGCAGAAACCTTTCCTTCCCGTAATGATACCTATGAGGAATTCCAAGAGACGTTGAAGTACGCCTATTTATATGCCAAAAGCGTTACTTTAGTTAACACGCATTGGAAAGAGACCAATGCAGTGATGTTAAAGAATAGACGAATGGGCATTTCGCAAACGGGCATTATTGAGGCAATGGTGAGACATGGTAGGAGGACCATGTTAGAATGGTGCGATAAAGCTTATAAATATTTAAGGGAGTTGGATAAAGAATATTCCAATTGGCTTTGCGTGCCTAAATCCATCAAAATAACCACGGTAAAACCCAGTGGAACGGTAAGTCTTCTCCCAGGAGTGACTCCCGGTATCCATTATCCGCATTCAGAATATTATATTCGGAGAATCAGAATCTCTCAAAATTCCGATCTCATACCCCCTTTAAAAGAAACCGGTTATAAGATTGAGCAAGATCAGTATTCTGATAATTCTTTAGTGGTAGAATTTCCGATTCACGAAAAATATTTTGTTCGTTCCAAGGATGATGTTTCTATTTGGGAGCAGGCGGAAAATGCCGCATCTTATCAACGTTATTGGTCTGATAACCAAGTATCAATTACAATAACTTTTAAAACAGAAGAAGCAGATCAAATTCAGTATGTATTAGAATGTTATGAAGATAAATTAAAAAGCGTGAGCTTTCTTCCATTGACCGAACATGGGTATGTACAAGCTCCTTATGAAAAAATCACCAAGGAAGAATACGACCAAATGATCTCGCATATTAAGCCCTTAAATTTGGATTCCACGAGTGATAGGGCAATTGGAGAAAAATTTTGCGATTCGGATCATTGTGAAGTTAAAATAGAATGATAATTTATATTTAATTCTCTTTCCTTCATTTTAAAATTCCAAATCACATCTATTTATTTTTTATTTAGTAAATTTAATTGGAAGAATATTGAAAGAAAGAGAGAGAGATTATTCTATTAAACATTGGACCATGGATTCAAACGTTTTTTCAACATTTTCACCAGTTTTCGAAGATAACTCTAAAAATTTAATGCACCCTAATTTCTCCATGACTTTCTTACCTTCTGAATAAGTAATTTCCCGAGCGTTTTCTAAATCCCTTTTTGTGCCGATTAAAATAATGGGAATAGCTACTATTGCTTTTTTAATAACCGAAATCCAATCTTTTAAATGCTCAAGGGTGCTTGGATCTGTAATATCATAAAGTAAAAATGCTCCACTTGCTCCCAAGCAATAGTGAGGCAAGAGTTCCCGAAATCTCTCCTCTCCTGCGAAATCCCAAATCTGCAGATCGATTCTTTTTCCAAAAAAAACAATCACTTTGCTGAATAAGTCCAAACCTATTGTACGTTTAAGTTTGTTAATATAGTCCCCTTTCATGTATCTATACGTGAGCGTAGTCTTACCCACATTCTTATCCCCTAACATTAAAACCTTGAAACGGTAATCCACATCTTTCATGATTAAAAAATAGGTATTAGCCTCAGCAAATGAGCATTAATCTAAAAAATTTAATAATTTAAAATATTTCAAAGCTGAGAAACTCATTAAAAATAAGTGATGCTCTAAATATAAATTAAATGAATCCTAATAAAAACTTGACCAACTCACAGCTTTATGGATTTTAATGCGTTTTATTTTTTTAATTATTATCATGAATCAAAAAATTAGAGTAAAAAATATATTATCTATTTGAATTAAATAAATAAGAAAGTAAAAAAAATGTGTTAATTAATGGCAAAAAAAAAGTCTAAACAAGAAGAGATTATAGAAAAAGAGCCCCCAAAACCAAAAAGAAAAACTTATAAACGTATTCATATTAATTTGTGGCGCACGGGATTACATAAAGAAGAAATCGGAATTTATCAGAACCTCAAATACGAAGCTCAAACGCGTTATTTCTCCAAGAATTTTGATATTGAAGGAAAAATTGAAATAGATCACGAGGATAAATGGGTGTTAGCATTTGCGCGCAAGGAATGGGAGGAAACACCTAAAAATGAGGATAAGCGATTAAATGTGCGATTATTTACCATAATGGAAGAGAAGATTGGGGAAAGAACGGGAGGCAATTACATGGGTGGATTAGAACTTTCCATGTTACATTCGATAGAGCAAAGTTATGAAGTTCGGCGTCCTGCTCCCGTCTTTTTTGTCCATCTCCCTAACCTAAAGGCCCTACCGCGCATTGTGGAAGCACGCAGGTTTATTGGTACCAGATGGGCATTTCCATTATTACCAGAAACCAGTGAGGATAAGCTTCAAGTGGTGGAATTAAAAGGTAAGGTTGGAATGGGGAATGACTATAAAGTATATTTGGGAAAAACGCAAATTGCTGAGGTAAACCACCAACGTGTCCAGAAGGATGTGGAAATCAACATTTTTGACGAAAATTGCGCCAATGATAAAACTTTTATAATGATGATAACTCTTTTTGGTTGCGCAATGAATTTTATTGATGAAATTCATAAAATGATTAAAAAGCATCTTTCCGAAATGAGAGATTCGGGAACTTCCGATTATAAACCTCCAAAACCAGAATTAGATTTATATTTGAACCCACGCATGGTAAGAAAATGAATTTTGGTAAAATCTAAGTAATTTTCTTTTTTCACTTTTTTAATTCATAAATTCAAAAAATATTCTATAATCAAACTAAAAACACGGTAAATTTTCATCATATTGGATTTTTCGACAAGATTATAACATATGAAAGAAAATTTCTAAATAATAAATTTCAAATGTGTCATTTTTTCTAAATTTTACGAAAACAAATCTAAGAATGACTTCTTAAATTAGAATATCATGTTGAGATTTGATTAATTTATTTTTTTTACCATGACAGTCAAAATATTTTACTTGATTACTGGACTTTTTGCAGGAGGAGCAGAGAACATGCTAAAGAAGATTATTCTGAAGTTAAATCGGGAAATGTACGAAATAATTGTTTGTAGTCTTTTGAATTTAACGGATATATTAGGAGATATCAGAGATAAGGTCGATAAAATATATGTATTAAATTTAAAAGGAATTCAGAACTTTCCAATTGAATTTTTTAAATTAAGAAGAATAGTCTACCAAGAACAACCACAGATTATTCACTGCTTCATGATTCATGCCAATATAATGGGAAGATTCGCCTCCTTGGGATTAAATTCTAAAGTAATTTCTTCCGTAAGGATTAAATTAGTAGCGAAAAAATATTTAAATTTGATTGACACGATGACGCAGAGATTAGTAGATGTCTACATGGTAAATTCTCATACTTTAAAGAATTTCGTCAATGATTATGGCATCGATATGAGAAAAATCGTATTAATTGAAAACGGCATTGATTTTAAGATTTTCAAGCAGATAAATAATAAGGAAGCAATTAAAAATAGTATGAAGTTTCCCGATTCCTTAATAATCACGATGGTTGCACATCTTAGAAAGCAAAAAGATTATCCAACTGTATTAAATGCTTTAGCACATCTCCAAAAGGAATTTAATTTTACTTTCCTTATTGTTGGTTCTGGAAATAACTTTATGGATGAGACTCACACAATACATAATGCAATAAAGAACCTAAACTTAAAAAATGTTAAAATGCTTGGAATGAGGAAGGATATCCCTCAAATTTTAGCCATTACTGATATCTGGGTAAGCAGCACCTTATATGAAGGGCAATCAAATAGCTTATTAGAAGCCATGGCAATGAAAAAACCGATTATTACCACCAACATTCCGGAAAATGTGGAAGTTGTTAGAGATGGAAGAGAAGCTTTATTATTTCCCGCAAAAAATCCCGTAAAAATGGCTCTGGCTATAAAAAGATTAATACAAGATAAAGATTTAGCCAATAAAATTGCTGAAAATGCTTATAAAAGAGTACTTGAAAAGTATGATATTGATAAAACTATACTGAAATTAGAAAAATTATATTCAATAATCTTACGTTAAATAATTAAAAATACTAACTTCAATCTTTTCAAAAACAGTTTTCTAAAATGGTAAAAAAATAGACGGATGTAAATACTTTCCTTAAATTAATTTTATGAGCTTTTTTTTCCCCGATGATTCTAAAGGTATGTTCTTTACTTTCTCTATGGTTATTTTAAAGGTCTTATCAAGAGATTTAATTTCATTAATAATTTTATGCTCGATTTTTTGACTATAATGATTTCCAGGTACTATTCTTAACACTAATTCAGGCGAGTGTTTCGGTTGCAATACTTGATATTCATTCACTGCATTAAAAACTAATTTTTCAAACATCTTAATGAAAAAGAATAGGGAAATATGTCTACCTGAAGGAGAATAAATGATATCGGAAATCCTTCCTTCTACATATTTAAGCATTTGCCATTTTCTCCCGCAAGTACAATTTACTGGTGATAAAGCACCAATATCATCTATTTGATATCTAATTAATGGACAGAGATAATTATCTAAATGAGTTATTATAATTTTGCCTTTTTCTCCGATTTTGACTGGTTCATTGTTATCATCTAAAATTTCAATTATAAAACTTTCTTGCAATACGTGTAAACCTTGATGTTCGGAACATTCTTGTGCAATATCTCCACATTCCCGACAACCATATCGATTGTAGATTTGAGTATTTAATTGTTCCATTATTCGTTCTCTTTGAAAATCAAAGAGCGTTTCACCAGATACTATGGTAGTTGGAATGCTCATTTCCAAATTATACTTTTTCAATAATGATGCAAGCGCATTTGCTGATGAGGTAAATGCTTCTAAAAATCTAAATCTCTTTCTCATTAAATTCCGGTGTAAATTATTTATCGTTTCATTACTCAATTTTTTAGCATTGATAACAAAAGCATTTTTTATGAAGGTATTAAATAACCAAATTCTCTTGCTTTCTTTCCCCCAGATTCTAACATATGGTTCTCCATATTTCTTACCTGCCCATTCAAAAAAGAAAATACTTTCAGCAGCATAACGTCCTCTCAATGCGTGGGAAGTATAAATATCAATGGGAGATGCTGTAGACCCAGAGGTATGGGTTAGAACATAATTTTTTCTGGGGATACTTCTATTCACTAGGTTATTAGGAAAGTTTTTTCTATAAATTTCTTTTGTTATTATGGGAAGTTTAGTTAAATCATCAAGCTCATTTATATCCGAAGGCTTTAGCTTGTTTTCTTTGAAAAAGTCGGAATAAAATTTTATATTCTGAACTGCATACTGTATTATTTTTTTGAGTTTTTTTGTTTGATTATCTTCTATTCTTTCCTCATCAAAAAACTGAGCCTTCTTTAAATAGGTTAAATAATTAGAAATCTGATAATTTCCTAATATCTCTTGTGATTTGAGTCGAAAATTCTTATTGAAATTTATCATAAATTTACTTTATTAATTCAAGTTTTTGATTCATAAAAATATCTTTTTCTAGATAAATTTTTCATTTATTATTTTTGGAATAATAATTAAATTTTAATTTATATATTAATTATTTATAATTCAAAAAGCTTAATTTTGGACAAATTAAGAGATTTAATTTAAAAATCTACGATACAATAAGTATAAATAGAATAAGAAGATTTATTATTTTTAGAGGAAGTGAGTAATGTGAACTCAAAAAATGTAATTTATTTCAATAATATTGCTATCCGTGTTAAATCACTTTATAATAAAATTTGGAGATTTATTAATAGTCCAGGTCTTATTAGCAAATGAATTTAATTTTATAACTGAGTTTTTTCTTTTTATTTTATTTTTGATTCTAAAGTTATTAATGCTTGGTTTTAATAATAAGAAAAATAGATCTCTCACTTTGTTTATTTGTATGAAAGACGGAGTAAAAACTACTTAACATTCAATTATTACGTTAATATGAAGAAAAATTTATAAAAAAAATTTAAGGAAAAATTAAGAAAATCTTTTGCTTTTATAAGTTATATCCCTTTAGATTGTTTCCACTCTTTATAGCCTTTAGTTTCTTTTCCTCGATACATTGCTCTTTTTCCCGTGGCTTTTTCATATGCTCGTTGTTGCGTCTTTTCATCAGCGCCTTTTAATTGATCAACCTTTATTTCCTCTCTAATCTCTTCTTCTTCTTCAATTGTTTTTACTCTGCGTAGAACCCAGTATACCCAATGATTCCACATCACGAATGCCATGAAGACCAAACCTATCCCTATCAAAAATACGACTCCCACATAAAGAATCCAGTGAACAATACCAAAATTAGCAATCATCCATTGAGTTAAATTTTGTATCCACATAGATAAAGGTAGGAGTGAAACAACGATTGAAATAACTGTAATATAAACACCCAGTAATGTCACGGCAATAAGCCAGCGTAAAACCGTATGGCTTTCCCATTTTTTAGCTACTAACCGATCTTTAAATAAGATTCTACAAGTTCTCACTATCCCTCCTCTAAAAAGAGAATAGAATAATACTAATAAAAGTAAATGACCGGTAACAATTCCTCCAATCAATGCAATTTGAAATCCTAAGGGAAGATTTAAATAAAAATCCAAAAAAGTCGTTTTTGCTAATAAAAGATCTATAATTGTGCCCCAGATCCCAAATACTATGATGGCCGTTGCAATAATGATTGCAAAGTAAAATAATTGTGCAATTCTTACGTCCCAAGTAGAATATTCATCTAAAGGATCGAAATCTCTTTCTGGAGCTTTTCTTGGTTTCCTTCCTCTCGCCATTTTTATTCCTTTTTTACAATTTAATTATCAGTTAAAGATTCAATAATCATTATTTCCCTATTATTTTTTACTATTAATTAGAAAATTTATTTTAAAATATTTAAAATATTAGTATTCCTTGAGACCATATATTAACTTCATGGATCTTTTAAATATTTAAGAAAATAGATGATAAGACGTAAATTAATTGAAAAACTTGTTATTTAATTAAAACCTATTTTTTGTAAAAAATGACTTTAGTTGAGAAAGATACTTATTATTTGGAAACATATGGATGCACTTCTAATAAAGCAGATTCGGGAATTATTTCACAAGTCTTATCTGAAGAAGGATATCATCAGACTGATATGGAAAATGCATCCTTTATCATTATCAATACCTGTGGAGTAAAGCAACAAACAGAAAATAAAATAAAACAAAGACTAAAAGCACTTAACGACCTTTTTAAGGACAATCCTACAAAACACCTAATAATTACGGGATGTTTACCCTTTATCGCTCCTTCATATCTTAATGTCATTACAAGTCTTACTTCTAACTTCTCGGCTATAATTGATTTGGATGGGATTCATGAAATGCCTTCCCTATTGGAGCGCATTAAGAAAGGGGAGAAGAATATTATATATCGTTCAAGTGAAAAAATTGATAAAGCTCAATACCTCATAAATTACCCTTCCCGTAAAGTCACGGGGATAATTCCAATTTCTGAAGGATGCCAAGGAAATTGCAGTTATTGTTGCGTGAAAAATGCGCGGGGAGGGTTAAAGTGTTATGACCCTAAATATATAATTCGAAATGCTCAACATCTATTAAAACAAGGAATAAAGCAAATCTATTTAACCTCTCAAGATTGCAGTACTTATCAATATTCGGACATAACGCTTGAAAAGTTACTATCTCAACTTTCCAGATTAAATGATCACTATTTTATCAGAATGGGAATGATAAATCCCAGTTTTCTCTTATCCAATATGAATCAATTAGTTTCCATTTTTAACTTGAAGACTGTTTATCAATTTCTCCATGTTCCAATCCAATCCGGTAGTGCACGTATTTTGCATAAGATGCATAGACCATATTCATTTCCCGCACTTCTAGAAAAATTAGAAATACTAAGATCAAAATTTCCCTATCTTACCATCTCAACAGATATTATTTGTGGTTTTCCCGCAGAGAATGAGCATGATTTTTACAATACGATTAATATTATCAAGTGGTTACGACCCGAAATTTTAAATATATCAAAATTTACTCCACGTCCTGGAACGGAGGCAAAAGAGATGATTCAAGTGGATAGCAAGGTTATTAAGGAAAGGTCTAAAAGATTATCAATTGTTTATCGATCGCTATTGTCTACCCTTAATGAAAAATGGAAGGGATGGCA
>CAYLZE010000090.1:0-1800 GCA_964388035.1 uncultured archaeon | reverse complement strand
TACCCTTGCAAGGTCGTCTCATCCAATCTATTTTTTGTATTGGATGTTCATCCTAAACCAACATTTAATTTGCGTGAATAAATCTCTTTCCCCTCTTCGTTCACCACGGTGATGTGTGCTGCACACGATAATCAGCAGTCATAACAGCGCACGATCATTTCCAAGAGATTTACCACTCCTTCAGGTACTTCTTCACTCACTTATAGCAACCTTTTGATTGTTGTTTATTAATTTTTGAATGCTTTTTAATTAATTAAAATTAATTGTTATTTTTTATTCGTGTCTACTCTAATTTATAGGATGTTAAGAAATCTTTTACTCTAGCACGATGGAATTTCATTCCTATATCATCAGATTTTACTCCAAATGCAAGCGCAAGTAATTCCGTTAAATATATTATTGGAATCTCGTACTGTTGTTCGAAGTATTTAGACAGAGTTCTCTGATTGGTATCCATTTGCTGAAAGCAAGCAGGACATATCACCACGAATGCTTCCGCTCCAGCATTTAGGGCACTGTCAAATTTATTCTTTAACACTTGCATTGAAGGCTCTTCTTCAGCATTTCCTACACCTGCTCCGCAACATAGCATTTCTTCTTCATAATCTACAGGAGTTGCTCCGGTTGCTGCGACTAACTCTCTTAGCTTTTTTGGTTTCATGGGATCATCAGTTTGCATGACCTCTGAAGGACGATTATAGTGACAGCCTGTATGGCAGGCGATTTTCATGCCGGATAAATCACTTTTTATTTGTTCTCTTATTTTATCTACTCCAATCTCGTATAAAACTTCAACAAAATGCTTTACATTGATCGATCCCTTGAATTCACGATTAATTGTTTTTAAGATCGTATTGATTTTCTCTTTTTCGTGCTCATCGTGTTTTAATTCCTCATTCACAGCTTTAAGCGTTTGAAAACAACCATTACATAAGGAAACGATATCTTTTTCCGAATCTTCCGCAATCGTTAAATTTCTCGCTCCTAGTGCCAACCAACTGTCATGATCCACGGCATTAAATCCCACGGGATCAGGACAGCAAGAAAATGGTGCTTCTGAAGTGCTAATTCCTAATTTTTCAAAAACTCTGCGTGCTGAGGCTTCAATGAATGGAATTCTATTTCCAATGGTACATCCTTCAAACATTAAAAACTCTTTATCTTGAACTTTTGCCATTTTCAACCTCTCTCTTTATTTTTTAATTATTTTATTTACGTTTGTCATGTTTAATATTTTTTGAACTTCTTCCGCATTAGGAGATTCAATCATTGGTAAGCCCAAATCTTTTCTCCTCCTCTCAATTGCGGATTGCATGGGAATTGCCTTTCCAGTATCGTAGATAGTAGCTGCTTGACCTGTATAATGCTCGGGATTCTTTCCCATTTTCACACTCATGTTCTTTAATTTAGTAAAGATCTCTGTCAATTCAATTTTTTGGGGACATACCTCATCGCACGTATCGCATACCGTACAGCCCCATAAATTAAAGGTATCCTCTCCTCCAAAAATTATATCCTTTAATCCCAAAAAGGAAAAGAGAATTATCGCTCGAGGATTATACCTTTCTGGTTGTACTTTTGATACAGGACAATTATCAGTACATCTATTGCATTGATAACAATATTTTAATGTATCATGAATGTGAGCATCCATTACTACTTTTCGCAATTCATAATCTACATTGAACATCTTTTTTCTCACAATATTTTTTAATTTTGTTTATAAAAAAATCATTAATTATTATTTTATCCAAGGTTCTGGTAATTTCAACCCTTCCAAAGCTTTATCTTCGAAGACTT
>CAYLZE010000089.1:1602-21421 GCA_964388035.1 uncultured archaeon | reverse complement strand
CCAATAGAAGGGATAGTAGAATAATATAAGGATGACAATAAAATTAAATGTTTTAAAGATTCTATTCAAGAATTTATCTTTTTGGATTAACCATTTATATAATATTAATAAGATTGGTATGCCAAATATCAAAATTGAGAAAAATAATTGGGAATTATACCTTTCAGGGGGGTAAAAGATTAAGTTAATTATGAAAGCAATGGTATCTTTGATTGAATTGAAAACATGATTATTATAGCTATCTGAAAGGAATGAGACATTAGTCGGTTGACCACTAATTGGAAACAAGACTCCGACACGTATATAACTCCAAACCATCCAAGAGAGTGTTGATATAATGGGAATAACAAGTATAACAAGGATATCTTGTTCTTTAAATATTTTAAAGCCATCAAAAACGGTAAAACTTTCTTTATTCTTTTTCAAGTATTGAAGTTTTCTTATAAATAAGGAAATTGCGACACTAATAACGACGAATATGCCATCTAACCTGCTGTAAATAATTAAACTTAATAAAATTCCAATTATAATTCCCTCTCTTAACGAATACCTTGTTTTATCGTTATTAATCAAAAAATACGTTAAGAATGATAAGAAAAATATTTGCAAGGGCACTTCTAATCCCAAAAATGTGGTTTGCATTATATATGGATTAAGTAACCAGAAGGCTGCTGCAAAAATGCCCGAAGCTCTGTTCTGAATTTTCAAGCAAATTTTATATAAAAAAAATCCCGTACCGATATCAAAACAGGTAAGAACGATTAATATACAATATAAAGGAAGATTTGCATTTATTGGGCTCAAAAACCCAAAAATTGGTATTAAAAGCCAAAAATATAAGGGATGGAATCCATTAGTAGGAATTCCCACGTTAAAAACAACCCCCTTCCCGTTTAAAAAATTGGTTACAAGAGAAAAGTAATAAAAAGCATCGTCATAAAAATATTGCAATATATCATCAAACGATCTGAAAATAAACAAAGCTCTCATGAAAAGAGTTAAAAAAATTATAACAATGAGACTATTATATTTTTTGATTTGATCTGGAATTTGCATATCATGAGCTCAATTATTTTAAATTTCATGAGAACTTTTGTTTGTAAATCCACCTTAATTTAAATTTTTTACGGGTCTCTAATGCGTGTTTTTAAGTGTTTTAAGTTTTAAATTAAATAAGCTTAAAAATTAACTGAGATTATGGAGTATTTTTTCAAAATTCAAAAGAATTTTTATTTTTATAATAACAAAAAATTTATGCGTATTCTAATTATTACTCCTTAATATTAACTTATTTTATAATGGAGTAAAAATATAAAAAAATGTATTCAATTTTTCAATTAGGATTAGGACAACAAACAGCGGATCCGCTTGCACTTATTCTGAATTTGTTGTTTTTCCTCTTGATATTTATCTCGATGTTTTACGGACAAATTGGGACAGCATGATCTCAATTCCTTAAAAAAAATACAAGCATGGAAAGCAGCAAAGGATATAGAACAAGGTTTAACAGAACTAACCGGCTGGAACGAAGAATGTAAGCAGATACTTTTATCTAACTTTAAAAAATTCGCGGACAAAAAGGAAACTGAAAAGGATTTAATGCTAAAACTTGAAGATTTCATGACTTTCGTGACTATTGGCCCCGTGCAACTTGATCCTCAAGGAATTATCCCTAAATTTGACCATATTTTGAATATTAGAGACAATCGATTTGAAAAAGAAGTAAAGGAACTCGCCCCAACTGCAGATAAGGCGCAGGGAAATAATCTTGAAAATTTACTTGAGGCCGCAATGGCTGTTGATTATGTACATCGGTTGATTAAGCATTATTTAATAATGGGTAAAAAAACTAAATCCATGATATTGCTCCTCCAATTATCCATGCAAATGGGTATGATCATGGGAATGGCTAAATCTTATTATAGAGCCACTAAAGCATTTTCAGAAGGCAGTCCTATTGGTGATGCATTAGGACCAATGGTCGCGGGAAGCTTCATAAGAGACGTCGTACAGAATGGAGATGTAAAAGTTTTAGAAACGGAAAAAGACACGATTGTCCAAGAAGTAAACTTTGAGGATAGGATTGTCTATGTAGTACGAGCTAAAGGTCCGGGAGGAACTGTGGGCAAACCAGGAAAGGCCATTAAAAAATTAGTCGATGAACAAGGTGATTCCATTTCGCGCATTATCATGATTGATGCCGGATTGAAATTAAGTAGTGATAAAACCGGTTCCATAGCCATTGGTGTTGGTGCGGCAATCGGTGGTGTGGGTGTTGAGAAATATTATATTGAAGATTCCTCCACCCACAAGCAAATACCTATTGATGCCCTCATATGCATGCAGTCATTGGAAAATGCCATAACAACGATGACCAGGCCCATCACTCAATCCGTTCCTAAAATCGTGGAAAAAGTTAAAATGACGATTCGAAATTATACCGAAAAGGGTTCAAAGATAATACTTGCTGGAATTGGAAACACCATCGGTGTCGGAATTTAATTTATTTTTTACTTTTACTTTTTTGTTAGTTCTTAACCTCTTTAGAAGAGTAATTATATAGGAGAGGACACATTAAATTATATGAAAAGTAATTCCAATTTTGAGCCTTTCTTCCAAATTGGAATTATTTAAAGATCTGCTGAAGAATAAACTTTAAATTTAATGAAATGAATTAAAAAATATATTTTGACTAAGTATATAAAGAATTGAAAAAAAAAATTAATAAGAGGGATGGAACGTGGCAAAATTTGCGAGTAATGAATGGGCCAAGGAATTTTGCAAGGCTATAAATAATAATAAGAATTATGCCGATGCCGCTTCATGGTGGGAATAAATTGGGTTAATACCAGTTTCCCTAAGGCGATTTCGTTTTCGTAATCGAACCAAGCGGCAATTTGAAAAAGAAATTAATGATGTTTGTGGGACTTTTGCACGGCAAATGCACGGGTGCTAAGGCATTAGCTGATAATGAAGGATATGATGCTCTTCCTCCAAATACACCCCCTAGGCCATTAAAGGAGGGTCAAAAAGTGGGTGCTGAATTTGTATTTTCTGGTACTTATGATAACTGGATAAAGGTGTTAAGAAAGGAGCTTGATCCGATTCAAGGCTTAATGGCAGGCAAGTTTAAGCTTGTAGGAAACATGGCCAAGGTAATGAGAGCAACGAGGGCTGCGCAAGAGCTTGTTAACAGCACCACCATGGTAGAAACGGAATATTATTAAAAAAAATGTTATTTCGATTTTACTAGTTCTTTTTATAATCTTTTTATTTTTTATTATTTGAGATCTTTTTTTTAAATCATTAAAAAAATAAGAAAATTGGATAAATACTTTATTCTTTTAGATTCTTAAGGTTAGCCCTTCTCATATACTATTCCAGTTCCACCACTAGGATATCTAAATTCTATTGCTCCCGAATCACAAACTTGACCGCAACTTCCACATTCTAAACATTTTTCTTTATAATCTTCCTTTATAAATGCAATACCTTCTTGAATACCCTATAAATTTACGATGCATACTTTTACACATAAACCATATCCATTACATTTTTAAGGGGCCATGGTAATGAAGTTTCCTGTTCCAGGAATGTGTTTCGTTAAACCTTCTAAATTAATTCTTATTTTTAATGCTTAAAGCTTCGTTTTTTACTTTTTGGAATCAATTCAATCAACTTTGGAAGAACAGCCATTAATTTTGAAGGATTCATCATTTTATCAAGATCTTCTTCAAAAATCTTTGCAAATAAAGGAAATACATATTTCATAATAAACGGAATTGCTCGTGGCATGTAAGATTTTATATGAGCAACTATTTGCCGAACTCGTTTCGCATGAGGTTCTGACCAATCATAAATACCCCCCATGGCTTCCATGAACATTGGTACAAACCAGCTCATCGTTTCTTGCGGGCTAAATGGAAGTGCCTTCCAAATATTATATAGTTCTTCTCCTGCTTCAAATTTTTCTCCTATACTTGTTTTTTTCCACATTTCGTCATATTTTGATAATGCATTTTTAGATACATCCTCTGCAGTTATAGCATTTGCTGCCACCTCTGCGGCTATCTTTCCTGTTATCATGGCCGGATAAATGCCTTCTGCTTCAAGAGAACAGGGAAAACCTCCAGCATCTCCAATTAAAATAACACCCTGTCCATGTGTATTATAAGGATATTGTAACCAAGGGAGAAGATGCGATTGCAATTCTGTCGGTTTAGCTTCTAAAATTTTTAAAAGGCGTTGATAATATTTTAAATTGATGACATGATTAAGATAAAATAATGGATTTTTATCCCATTTATTTAACAATTTGTTAAACCTTGATGAAATCGATCATGAAAAAAAACTTGATAAGACGCAGGAAATAATGCTGACCACCATACTGCCAAGGCCTCATCTCCCATAATGTCATCAATTTTCTCAGGCGGTGCTTGAAAATCATATTGTGGGACAACGGTAACTTGATCTTGTGCCCATTTTGATCTTAATCCACTTTTCTTAGCAACCTTTGAAAGTACGCCATCTGCTCCAATTACAAGGGGGCTTCATATTTTACGCCTTTTTCATCAATTACACCTTTATTCCATTTTCTCTGATTAGATCAACAACTAATGTGGATAATTTTAATTCAGCTCCAGCATTAACGGCAAAATTAGCAATCCATGGATCGAATTCGCTTCTATATACATTCATTGTAATCCAACTTTTAGCCGGTTCATAAGATACAGATTCCATTGGTCTTACCATTATATAACCTGCAACTTCACCTTCTTTATTAACAAAATAATTCCTAGCAGCTGATCCAGCCCTCATTGAAGGGCACTTATCGGATGTCAATTCTTTCATAATCGTAAAATCACGCCACATTCGGGGTCCTAAACCGCAACCGGGGGAATTTTTTTCACCGGGTTTTCTCCCTCATTCGAAAAAAATGGTCTTTAATCCTAATTCTGCTGCGGTTTTCCAGCAATCGAGCCCCCAGGTCCCCCGTCTACAATAATAATATCATATTTATTCAATTTAGTTCCCTTGTTTTGTAATTGTAGATTTATTTACATAATTAACTTATATAATATTCATTCATAAAAAGGTAACTTAATCTAGGCGTTAATTTAAATTCTCTATCAGTCCTTCATTGGAGAAAAAGCAAAAAACTGCTAACATCACTATGAGATACTCAAAACAGATTTTTTTAAAATCCATACTTAAATTAGTATTATGGGATATGAAACCTTATTTAATTTAAATTCTTTTTTTTCTTAACTATTTGCTAAGCAAGGTAAGATGATACTGCAAAAGGAACAATTCTTTAATATCTCTAAAAAAAAAGTTTTTTTTCTTGATTTGGATGGAACAATCTATTTAGAGAATAAATTGTTTAAGGGGGTACATGAATTTTTAGCCCAGCTTAAAAAAAATGATAAGAACTTCTTTTTTCTTTCTAATAATTCGAGCTTATCAACATCCCAATATTTAAAGAAGTTGGAAGCTCTAAATTTGAATATAACAAAAGATAATATAATATTATCTCAACATCCTACTCTGGATTATTTAAAAAAGAACAATTATACACGGATCTTTTTATTAGGTAATTCTTCCTTAAAAGTGGAATTTAAAGAAAATGGATTTCAATTAGATGAGGATCATCCGGAAATTTTAGTATTAGCATTTGATCAAGAATTAACGTATAAAAAGCTAGTTAAAGCATCACATTTCCTCCAAGAAGATATTCCTTATATTGCAACTCACTTGGACAATCGTTGTCCTACTTTAAATGGGTATATTCCCGATGCCGGAGCAGTCGCTTCACTATTATTCAAAACTACGGAAAGAACCCCTAAAGTAATGGGAAAACCTAATAAAGAAATGCTATTGTATAAGCTAAATAATTTGAACATATCTCCTAAAGATGCAATAATGATTGGGGATCGATTGTATACAGATATACGCATGGGCATTGAAGCGGGAGTAACTACTTGTTGCGTGTTATCTGGAGAAAGCACGGTGGAATCAATCAAAAAAAGTGAATATAAACCGGATCACGTGATAAAGGGAATTTGGGAATTGATTTCTATTTTTGATTTATAAAAAACCATGGAATTTGATGTCTAATAAAGTACCATACAAAAATTTTTTTTCCTTACGTAATTACTATTTTTAACAAGATTATTTTTTATTTACGTGAAATATAAAAACTGAAAGAATCGTTATATTTTTAATAATCATATAATATTGCGAAGCTGGTATAATAAAAATGGCTAAGAAACTAGTTTATAATTTTGATGAGGGAGGAAAAGAATTAAAAAATCTTCTCGGTGGAAAGGGTGCAAATTTAGCGGAAATGACCAAGTTGAATCTTAATATTCCTCAGGGCTTTATAATTACGACGGAAGCATGCTTGACCTATTTTAAAGATCCAGAAAATTTGATGGCAGAGATACGACCTATCGTTTTGGATCGTTTAAAAAGGCTGGAAGGAATTACAAAAAAAAAGTTCGGTGATTTACAGAATCCGTTGTTGGTGAGTGTACGGAGTGGTGCTCCCATGTCGATGCCAGGAATGATGGATACCGTGCTTAATTTAGGATTAAATGATAAAAGTGTTGTGGGCTTGGCGAAGCAGACGGATAATTCGAGATTTGCTTATGATTCCTATAGAAGATTTATTCAAATGTTTGGCGATGTTGTCATGGGAATAGACGATGAAAAATTTGAGCGAATTCTTAATAAATATAAGATAGAAAAAGGAAAAGATGCCCAAGACACGGACTTAGATGTAGGGGATCTTCAAAAAATTATTGCAGATTATAAAGCCTTATATGAAAAAGAGATTGGAGTATCCTTTCCCCAAGATCCTTTTATACAACTTTTTCTTGCCATTGAAGCCGTATTTAAATCATGGAATAATCGTAGAGCGATAACTTATAGAAAAATGAACAATATACCGAATTTTGGTACTGCTGTGAATATTCAAGCCATGGTATTTGGGAATAAAGGTTGGAATTCTGCCACGGGTGTCGCCTTTTCTAGAGATCCTTCTACGGGGGAAAAGGTGAGATTCGGAGAGTATCTTCGAAATGCGCAAGGAGAAGATGTTGTAGCGGGAATTCGAACACCAAAAAAGTTGGAAGATATGAAGGAAGAATTTCCCCCTATCTATGATGAGTTAATCCATACCATGGAGAATTTAGAGAGCCACTATAGAGACATGCAAGATATTGAATTTACAATTGAGGATGGAAGATTATTTATTTTACAAACTCGTAATGGTAAGCGAACTCCTTCAGCCGCAGTAAAAATTGCGGTAGATATGGTAAAGGAAGGGCTTATAACCGAAGAAGAGGCAATACAAAGTATAGAAGCTAAAAAACTTTCGAAATTGTTATTTAAAAGTATTGACGAGAATTTAATTGTACACGTTCTTGCTCGAGGAATTAATGCCTCTCCAGGAGCAGTTTCTGGTATCGCAGTGTTTGATGCAGACAGAGCTGAACAAATGGCAAATCAAAATAAACAAGACATAATTTTAATAAGACCTCAAACAAAACCTGAAGATATTCATGGATTATACGCTTCAGTGGGTGTATTAACCCAATTTGGAGGAAAAACCTCTCATGCTGCTGTTGTTGCTAGAGGAATGGGAAAACCTGCAGTAGTGGGTGCTCAGGATATAGAGGTTGATCTCGAGAACAAACTGTTCCGGGTTGGAGAAATGGTTGTTCGCGAGGGAGATTATGTAACAATTGATGGAACATCGGGGCAAGTGATTGAAGGAAAAGTTCCTTTAGTTGAGCCCGAAATTAAAGGTGAATTTTTAGAACTACTGCTGATTGCAGATAAGATCAGAAAACTCGGTGTTCGAGCTAATGCGGATACTCCCGTTGATGCACAAAAAGCTTTAGAATTTGGGGCTGAAGGAATAGGATTATGCCGCACGGAACACATGTTCATGGCCCAAGAACGATTACCTGTTGTTCAAGATATGATTATTGCTCGAACAAAAGAAGAACGTAAGGAGGCTCTTGATAAAATTTTACCCATGCAAAAGGGTGATTTTTATGAAATTTTCAAGACCATGAATGGAAAACCTGTCACTATCAGGTTATTAGATCCACCACTTCATGAGTTTCTTCCTGAATTAACTCAAGTTCAATTAGAATATCAAGAATTAAAACTGACCAATGAATTATCCAAATCTCTTTTAAAAATCTCTCCATTAGATGCTGAGATTAAGAAAAAAAGCAAGGTGATTTCCCTTATCCGGTCGTTATCCGAAGATAACCCCATGATGGGCCTTAGAGGATGCCGTCTAGGTATTGTTTGGCCTGAAATTAATGAAATGCAGGTAAAAGCAATCTTCCAAGCTGCTTGCGAATTGAAAAAGGAGGGCATCGATGTGAATCCTGAAGTAATGATTCCCTTGATTGGAATGATCTCGGAATTAAAGTTAGTGAAGCAAGAATTGGTAAAAGTCGCAGAAGAAATAATTACAAGTTATGGTGTAAATCTAACCTATAAATTTGGTACAATGATTGAAATTCCGAGAGCCGCTCTTACTGCTGATGAAATTGCGACTGAAGCTCAGTTCTTCTCATTCGGAACGAATGATTTAACTCAAATGACATTTGGATTCAGTAGAGATGACGCAGAAGGGAAGTTCTTGCCGGTTTATTTAAGTAAAGATATTTTGGAAGAAAATCCTTTTGAGACCCTTGACCAGAAAGGAGTAGGAAAACTCATGAAGATTGCTATCGAACAAGGGAGAAAAACGAGAGCTGATCTGAAATGTGGAATTTGTGGAGAGCATGGTGGTGATCCGGCATCAATCACTTTTGCTCATGAAATTGGATTAGATTATGTATCTTGTTCTCCTTTTAGAATACCTGTAGCTAGATTAGCGGCTGCTCAAGCAGCTATTTCAGGAGAGAATAAAAAGCCTATTGAACCCGATGCTTAATTCCACTCTTTTTTAAAAATCTATAATCCTATTATATTCAAAATCCAAGAGAACTCCTATTAATAAGGAAAAATATTTCTCTTATCTCGTTTTAATACTTATTAATTTTTAGCGTGATATGAAATATGACTCTTACAATCGAAGAAAAAATTTCGTTGCTGAAAGAAGTTGGCGAAGAAATTATAGAAGTTGATGAATTAGCAGAAATGCTAAAATGGAAAGAAGAAAATGATAAGCCCATTTTTGCTTATGATGGTTTTGAACCTTCAGGAAATATACATATTGCCCAAGGTATTTTAAGAGCCGTAAACGTGAATAAATTAATTAAAGCAGGAATTCGCTTTAAATTTCTCGTGGCAGATTGGCATGCCGCAGCAAATCATAAATTTGGTGGAGATCTACAAACAATTAAAAAGGTTGGCGATTTCTTCATAGAAGTATGGAAGGCATGCGGTATGGACTTAAGTAAGGTTGAATTTGTTTATGCTTCAGAATTAGTAAAAGATCCAAAGTATTGGGAATTAGTGCTAAATATTGCTATTAATACTTCTTTAAATAGGGTCATTCGATGTACCCAAATTATGGGACGAAGTGAAACAGAAGCATTGACGGCTTCACAAATCCTCTATCCTCTCATGCAAACTGCAGATATATTTTATCTTCCTGCCGATATTTGTCAATTAGGATTGGATCAAAGAAAAGTTAACATGCTAGCCAGAGAGGTTGCAAATAAATTAGATCGCCCCAAACCAATAGCAATTCATCATCACATGTTAATGGGATTGAATAAGCCTCCCGACTCAAATTTATCAGGCATAGAGAGGACCATTCAATTGAAAATGTCAAAATCAGATCCTGATTCTGCCATCTTCATGTTGGATTCTCCCGCAGAAGTTAAACGTAAAATTAATAAGGCTTACTGTCCTCCTCAACAGAGTAATGAAAATCCCGTTTTAGAATATTGCAGATATCTTGTCTTTGAAACCAATGATACGTTCTTTATTGAAAGGCCAGATAAGTACGGTGGGAACGTTGAATATGACTCTTATCTGAAATTAGAAGATGATTATAATAAAGGGAACTTAAATCCACCGGATTTGAAACCAGCGGTAATCAACGTTATTAATCAACTCCTTGATCCTATTAGAGATCATTTTGAAAAAAATAGAGATGCTAAAAAGTTAGCTGATTTTGTAAAACGGGCATATAAACGAGAATATAAATAGATCATGCGAATATTAGTTATTGGGGATTCCCATATTCCTGAGAGAGCGATAGAAATTCCCGCATTAATTTATGGCATATTGAATAAGTTAACAGAGACCGCTAAATTTGATTATATTTTTTTTACAGGAGACTTAATAGAAGCACCAAAAATCGTTCAATTTTTACAGGAAAAAACATTTCACGATATTTTTTTCGTTTTGGGAAACATGGATTTTTATTGCGGAATTAAAAATCTTCCCGAATTTCAAGAACTTGTATTGTCTATGAAGGAAAGAGATACTATTAAGATTGGTTTAACACATGGCGCCCAAATTCATCCACGCGGAGATCATGCTCAGATTGAATTACTTGCCAAAGAAAAAGGTTATAATATAATTATAACTGGGCATACTCATAAAGAAGAAGTCTATTTATTTTCAAGTGGAATACTGTCATTAAATCCAGGAAGCGTAACTGGCGCATGGTCTTTTTTAGCTTCGAGAAATTCGTCTTTTATTTTGATGGAAATTGAGTTAAAAAAGAGCAATATTCACATTTCACACTTCATATTGAATAAAAAAGAGCAAAAAATAAGCGAAAGATCGCATGATTATAACTATTTAAATAAAAATATTGTGGAAGTTGTATAAATTAAAATAACTTAATAGAAGTCTAAGATCCTAATAGTTATTCAGTCTTAGTATTTCATCCAAAATGGAACATCTTAGTTAAAATTCATAAGAATAATCTTTACAATGTCTAAAATGTGCCATAATCTTAAAGAAACTTATTAATATTGATAGTTTCTGATTTTTATATTTCTTTATTTCAAAATGGAAGTTCAGAAAAGTGATTCTAATTCTCTATTAACTGAAAAGTTCCTTAAAGGAGATAAATAAAGTATATATCCCATAATTCCTTTTCTCTAATCAATAATCATGTCAAACATTCACTTTAATAAAGAAGAAGGCTCGCAATTGAAATTGTTCACTCCTGGACCTGTTCAAGTTTCAGAACGAATACTTAAGGAGATGGCTAAGCCAAATGATACGCATAGATCTAAAGCATATGAAGAGATGCATCAAATAGCAGTAGAAGGGCTTCAAAAATTATTGTTCACTAATGCTAATTGCTTTTTATTTAGTTCTAGCGCAACGGGGATCATGGAAGCATGTGTTACGAATTTACTTAATAAAGATGAAAAAGGACTTTTCTTATCAATAGGTGCATTTGGAGATAGATGGTATGAAGTGGCAATCGATAATGGAAGGAATGGGGTCAAGGAAAGTGTAGAATGGGGTAAAGCTTTAAAACCAAGCATTGTAGAAGAGGTCTTATCAAGGGATAAATATGCAGTAGTATTTCTTCAATCTAACGAAACTTCTACGGGAGTATACAATCCAATTTATGATCTCCTTCCTATTATAAAGAATTATGGAGCACTTGCTTGTGTTGATGCTACCTCCTCAATGGCTGGAGTGAAAATTGAAGTTGATAAATTGAATGTTGACGTATGTTTAGCTTCTGTACAAAAGTGTTTATCTCTACCTCCCGGATTATCCGTATGTTCAGTTTCTGAAAGAGCTATCGAAAAAGCAAAAAATGTTAAGAATAGAGGACATTATTTTGATTTTCTTACGTATGTAAAAAAAAATGCTCAGCATCAAACTCCAAATACACCCCCTATTCCTCAGATAAGAGGATTAATCACGCAATTGGATTTTATTTTTAATGAGGAAGGATTAGAAAAAAGATTTGAGAGACATGAGAGATTGGGAAAACGAACAAGAATATGGGCGCGAGATATGCTCTTAGAAATGTTCTCTGAGAAGAATTTTGAATCAAATACTGTTTCTACCATGAAAAATACCATTCAAATCGATTTTGCTGAAATGGTTAAAATAATGTTGGAAAAAGGCTACCGCATAACTAATGGGTATGGCAATTTAGCAAATAAAACCTTTAGAATCGGGCATATGGGAGATATTCAAATAAAAGATCTTGAAGAGATGTTAAAAGTATTAACTGATGTGATATCAGAATTAAGATTAAAAAAAATTAGTTAAATTCATAAATATTCTTCAATTGTAATTTCTCTCTTTTTCTTTAACTATACCTTATCTAACACCAGAATTTTAGGTAATTTAAGTAATAATCCTAGATTTCGTCCCGTGGTTCCTTTATTGAATCTCAATTTTCGAAAGCCAAATTTATTCTTTTTAAAAAGCATTTTTAAAATAGAATATTCTCTATTAGAAAAATACAATAAATCTTCGGGGTCAGCCATCAATTCCAGATCGTAATCTTCCAGCTTCCCTTTTTCTAAATTAAATTGGTCCTTTTCAGCAGTTAAATTAACCCATAAAAAAAAATCCTTTTCAATTTGAAGACCTAAATTCACCTTTGCTTTTAAATCATTTAATAACTTCAAGTTTTTTGGATTACGTCTTTTATCAATGATGATGGAATCAATTACAGCTTTAAAGGTTTGATATAAGTTTTCCTTCTCTGATTCTTCCATTAAATTCACCTATTTTTAAATCTTTAATATAAAAAAAATCTTTATACTTGTGTTCAATATTATATAGCTTAACATAATAATTTTATTTAGTTAATACTAACTAATATTTTCTAAAAAAAGATTTAAAATTTAATTTTTTTACTAAACATTAAGATGAAAAAATAATATCTTCTCTTATATCGAAGATTAAGTTATTAAATCTATCTTAATCATACGTTTTTAATTATTTCTAGAATTATAAACTTTGTAGAACATCAAAAGCAAGATTAAAAAAAATTATTCAATAATTAAATCAGGAATAGATAATGGAAATACCAAAGGAAGAGGATACAATTTTACGATCCATGGAAAGATTAATTCATCGTCCTATTCCAAAATTAGAGATATTAAATCCTCAAATCATAGGATATAGAATTGAAAATAATTATGTTCAGGGATTAAGTCTGTTTTATTGCGGGCTTAGAATCTTTCCAAAATATCTTGAATCCTTTTCTGGATTGCAAGAATTATTCCTAAGAGGTAATGAAATTATCTTAAATGAAAGAGATATTCCATCCCATTTAAATTTAAAAATCTTAGATCTTAGCGGAAATAATATAAGCGAAATTCCAGATAACATTTCTTCGTTTCAATCTCTAAAAGAGCTTAATTTGGAATCGAACATACTTAAAGAATTACCTGAATCATTAAAAAATCTTTCAAGTTTGGAAATATTAGACTTAAGTGAAAATCAATTCGATAAAATTCCTCCAGTTATAAAACATTATAGATCATTAAAACTATTAGATCTTAGCTCAAACAATATTACAGAACTTTCGGAAGAAATAACTTCATTAGAATCCTTGGAAATCCTTTATTTAGGAAATAATCGATTAACCTATCTTCCCGAATACCTCAATTCTCTGAAATCCCTTAAACGATTGAATGTGAGAAATAATCAAATTTCAACATTACCATCATCTATAAGTTCGCTTTCCTCTCTGCATTCCCTCTTTTTAAAAAATAATCAGATTACTCAATTACCCGAATCTATAGGTAACTTACAAAAATTAAATTACTTAGGATTGAATCAAAATAATTTAACGGAACTACCAGAGGCAATAGGTAATTTGTATAATTTGGAAAATCTCAGCATAAGCATGAATAACCTAAGTTCCCTTCCTGAATCAATAGGGAACTTGACATTACTAAAACGATTAGAAGCATCTAAAAATAATTTAGTAGCGTTGCCCATCTCTATTGGAAATTTAACTTTACTCAATAGATTAATGTTAGATATGAATCAACTAGAAAATGTTCCAGATACAATCGGAAATTTAAAATCTCTGACTCTTCTTGCATTAGATAGAAACAGTTTAACCAAATTACCTGAAACAATCGGAAATCTTTCATCCTTAATAGAACTTGATTTATATGATAATAAATTAGAGATTCTGCCTGATTCGATTGGTAAATTAAGTAGTCTGGAGATTTTGGATTTAAGTAAAAATGAGTTGAAACAGTTGCCGGACTCCATTGGAAATATAACAACGATTAGAGAATTAGATTTAAGCAATAATGAATTAACTCAAATTCCCGAATCTATCGGTAATTTAAAATTTTTGAGAAATTTTATGATGGGATTCAACAATTTAGAAACCATCCCAAGTTCCATTGGTTCCTTGCAGTTTTTAGAAATATTGGATATCGGAAAAAATAATTTAATTGAAGTTCCCGAAGAGATTGGCTCCTTGAGATCACTAAAGCAATTATATCTATATTATAATCAATTAAGGACCCTTCCCTATTCTATTGGTGAATTAAAACAATTGAAATATTTATATTTAGGAAATAACTTGCTAACAGAAATTCCTCAATCAATCAAAAAAATGAAGTCATTAAAATATTTATTTCTTAGAAGCAATAATTTAGCAGATTTACCAGATTTAGAAAAGCATGCTTCTATAAAGTTTATTAATGTTGAAAAAAATGAATTTAATCAATTTCCCGACTTTTTATCCAAATTATCTGAAAGGGGAGTAAAAATATTCAAATAGGAATTTTTAACTACATCCCTCCTTATCAATTATAATTCCCTTAATATGTGAAAAAAACAATTTCAATTATAAATAAATAAGAATTCATATTTTTCTTTATTATATCAATAAGAATTAAATGAGATGATTATGACTTTGAAAGGATTTGTGGGTAAAATTTTAAAAATAGATTTGACTAAAAAAGAAATTTTGGAAGAATCCTTAAATCAAGATATTGCAAAAAAATTTTTGGGAGCCGCGGGCTATGCTGTTCGATATTTATATGATCATATTGAGAAAGATACCGATCCATTATCTCCCGAAAATATTTTAATGTTCATGACAGGTCCTCTATGTGGCTCCAATGCACCTACAAGTGGTAGATTCAATATCTGTTCCAAAAGTCCTTATACGGGATTATGGGGGGAATCTAGTTGTGGCGGATTTTTTGGACCAGAGCTTAAGAAAACAGGATATGATGGTATTATAATAATGGGAAGTTCTAGTGACCCGGTTTACATAGAGATAACCGAAGATGGACCCAAGATTCAAGATGCCTCCTTTTTATGGGGAAAGGGCGTCTTTGAAACCTCAACCATTTTAAAAGAAAAATATGGTTCAGATTTAGTAAGAATTGCTTGTATTGGGCAAGCAGGAGAAAATTTAGTGAAATACGCAACAATTGCATCCGAAGAAAAAGCAGCGGGAAGAACAGGGATGGGGGCGGTTATGGGGTCGAAAAAATTAAAAGCCATTGTAGTGAAAGGAAAAAAGAGACAATATGAGGCCGCAGATCCCGAAGGATTTAAAGAAGCGGTAAAAATAGCTATTGAAAATGTACAAGCATCTTTTGCTACTCAAATGTTTGGGATATTAGGTACCGCAGGTGGATTGGATAAATTCAATGCTGAAGGAGAATTACCGATAAAATATTGGACTTTAGGTACATGGGACGGGGCATATAACATATCCGGTGCTACAGCTTCAGAAAAAATATTTACTAAAAATTATCCTTGCTTTTCATGTCCCATTGGTTGCGCTAAAAAAGCAATGGTAAGAGAAGGAAAATATAAGATGGATAATGAAATAGAAGCCCCTGAATATGAAACCCTCGCAGGGTTTGGCTCCATGATCCTAAATGAAAATCTAGGTTCAATAGTAAAAGCTAATGAATTATGTAATGATTATGGAATTGATACCATCAGCGGTAGCGGTACCATTGCTTTAATTTATTATCTATTTAACGAAAAAAAGATAGCATCAGATCAAATAGACAATTTAAATCCATTATGGGGGGATATTGAACCTGCATTAGAAATGATCAAGAAAATTGCATTTAGGGAAGGAATTGGAGATATTCTAGCGGAAGGATCTAATAATGTGGGTAAGAGATTCAATATTTCTTCTGACTCCATAGCAACTGCTTTAGGCATGGAAGTTCCTTATCACGATTTAAGACAAACTTATGGAATGGCAATTGCTTATTCGGTTGGAACCCCACGAGGTCCTTGTCATACCGCATGTGACATGTACATGGTTCTATTAGGAGTACCATTAGATGAAATTGGGATGCAAATGATTGATCGTTATGATGATGGAGAGGATATGGCTAAAGCCTGTGCCATTATTTATGATTATAGATGTCTTTATAATGCTTTAACTCTCTGTCTATTTTGTAATCCTCTTCCCTCAATGGTTCTTACCATGTTAAGCACAGCAACGGGAATAGAGATGGATATGGAAGGATTAAAAAAGACCGGGGAAAGAATTTACATGATGAAAAGATTATTCAATCTCAAGATGGGCTTAAGTCCAGAAATGGAAAAGCTTCCTTCTATTTTATTGCGACCCTTGAGTGAAGGTGGTTCAGCAGGAAAAAGTCCAAACTTCAAACAGCTTAAAGAAAAATATTACGAAATTAGGACTTTTAATTCAAACTCTGGATATCCTAATCAAGAAAAACTAGAGAATTTAGGATTAGAAAATCTCTAAATTTTTTTATTATTTCTTTTCAAAGTTTATATGATTTTTTCTCATATGTTTTATTGGTAAATATAAAGATTTTATCTTCCCCTTTCCCGATTGGAGCTTCATTTTCATCCAAAATTTTTAATTCCGCTTTAATAATATTATTTTTACTTGCTTTTGGAGTTCTTTTTACAATTTCCCCTTTATATCTTAATTTATTTATATTTTGGTGTATATAAGTATTCGTCTCTCTTCCCAATATGATAACATCATCATTCTCTTTTAACGAACCATTAAACAAAGAAATGTTGGCGAATTTTGTTTCGGGATTGAAATTATCAATTATTCCGATCTTTATATATCTGTAATGAGACAAATTCGCAGGATAATTATGTTGTTGATCTTCAGGAGTACATCTCTTAAAGTAGAAGCCAGGCGTGAATCCTCTATTATAAACTTTCTTAAGTGTAGTTACCCAACGTCCTACTTGTGCTTCTGTAAAATTGTTATTATAATATGCCTCTATGGCCTCACGATAAGTTGCAGTAACAGTCTCAACATAATGGGGATGTTTCATTCTTCCTTCAATTTTAAAGGCATCTATATTCGCTTCGATTAATTTAGGAATATAAGCAATTGTGCATAAATCTCTAGAATTAAGAAATCGTACACCATCGTAAATATATTCTTGACCTGATTCTTCTTTTAGCCACCATCGTCTTCTACAAGGCTGAGTACAATTACCTCTATTTGCTGATTTTTCTTCAGAACCACAAATATCTTGTGAAAAATAACACCGCCCACTCACGGATGTGCACATGGCTCCGTGAACGAAAACTTCAATTCCTGTTTTATTTAAATTTCTTTTTACTTCCTTTACTTTTTCTAAGGATAATTCCCTTGCTAATACGATTCTATCAGCCCCCAAATTCTCATAGAATTTTGCTGCGATTGAGTTAGATACATTACACTGGGTGGAAATATGGAAGGGAATACCGATATCTCGTGCCATTTCTAAAACAGCAAGATCATTGACGATAACAGCATCAATTTCTGCATCATTTGCTTTGAACAATATTTCTCTAATATCGGTTAATTCATTATCGTAAACCAAAATATTAGTAGCGAGATAGCATTTTAAATGATTATCATGGCAAAATGTAGTTACTTTGGATAGATCTTCTATATCGATGTTTTCAGTTTTCATCCGCATGTTAAACCGTTTTATTCCAAAATAAACGGAATCGGCATGATTAACTATTGCTTTTATAGTTTTAAAATTACGAGCGGGTGCCATTAATTCGACTTTATTTGTATTACTTGTCGTCATTTTATTGGTAAAGAATTCAATTTAAATTTAGGATAGATACAATGGAAAAAAGATAAAAACTTTAGATTTGATTAAACTACAATCTAAACAAACCCGGGATTTAATATAAAAATAATCATTAAGTAAGATAAGAGTACACCCAGAAAAGATAATAAGAAGGTTAGGATATTATTATCAATTTTGATTTTAAATTGGACAAATTTTAAATTCAAATTCAAGGTATAGAACGTTTTGGATTTCAATATTCCGAAAAAAATAATGCTTTGAAACCATCTTAAGTAAGGATAACTGAAAAACATGAACGTCCCCATTGCCATTATGGAAAATACTATTATTATCTCAAGCAGATCTGCTTTTTTAATTCGAAATACTAAAAATAAAGCTAAAATTATTATCGCGGGAATAATTCTCAGATAAAATGGAGTTTCTGATCCAATTTGATACCATTGCATTAATTCATTTCCATATTTAGGAGCAATTAATAAGGGAATAAGAAAAAAACCTGCTAATATGGGTGAAATTGTAAGGATTAATTGCTTTATATCTTTCCAATTTTTATCATATAGCATTTTAATAAAGAGAAATCCCAGAGCCGGTAATGTATAATATTTAGAGACCATGGAGAACCCCAAAAATATAAAAAAAAGATATTTATTGTCATCTCCTTTTTTAGGATAAAAAATTAGAGCTAAAAAAAAAAATAAAAAGAAAAAAGAATCTGTAATATGATATCCACAGTTTATAGAACTAAAAACGTTGTTCAAAAAGAGAAAAGGATTCAAAAGGTATAATCCGTAAATAAATTTAATTCGTTCAATCTCAAACCTTTTAAGAACAAAGTAAAATAAAATACTAGTAAAAAGCTCCCAAAAAAAAGCCCAAAATGCAAAGATTTCTATGGAACCAAATGAAATCAAAACGAAAATCTCTAAAAACCAAGTGGTTAAGAGAGGATAATAGATTATGTTACGAAAATTTAATCCCACATCACCCCAAGACCTTAATGGATCAATACAATGTGTATAATAATAATACAATAACATTAAGATTCGAATACTAAAACCAATACATATTAAAATAATTCCCTTGTATTTATTTAAGGATTCTAGTAGTTTCATGTTCCATGAAATAAGTACCGTTTTTTAAAACTATGTAATTTAATAAAATCAATTACTATTTTAATATATTTTTAAAAGTGGGCAGCGTTTAGATAATTAAAAGAATTTACTTCTTTAATAAATTATTTCTTGGGTCTTTTTTGCTCGTTCTTTTAAAATCAACCTGACATTATTGAAATCCTTTTCTATGAAGATTGTTATTAGTATCCATAAAGCACCAGAAATTATCCAAAATAGACTCCCCAGAAAAATAGTTAATTGATACCTCTGAAACAAGAGCATCATCAGAGTTCCTATCATGATCCCTAATCCCGCCCCAATAAAATCGGTTAAATCATAAAGAGCCCCTGCTGTTCCACGATGTTCCGGTAAATTTACGTTTGTTCTCGAGACAGCTACGGTTGTGCCAATAGGCGTTGCGCAAAACACAGTTAGATTAAATATCAATATAAACCAATAAAATTCCGGATAATTGAGAAAAAATTGATTTAAATTGATAATGTCAGGATTAATTGAGCTGGGATAATCTATTCCAAGAATTAAAACGTAATAAAGAAATACTTGCAAAAACAAACAAATTATAGAAAAATACAAGGTATTTTTAATTTTTCCCCGTTTAAATTGTGAATCTATCCATTTGCCTCCAATGAGAATGCCACATAAACCCCCTACTGCTCCCCCACTACCCAATATTAAAAT
>CAYLZE010000089.1:0-1502 GCA_964388035.1 uncultured archaeon | reverse complement strand
GATTCTGGGAATGCAAAAACAAGTAAATATCTACCGCCAAAAGCGTTAACTTATCTTATCGATTCTAATGAACAAATCAAACATAATTGATTCTTTATCTTTGATTTACCGAATATTTATTTTTTTAATCCACTACGGTATATGCGTTACTTAACACTATTGGTCCTCTACTTGTTCGTACTTGAATAATATAACAATCCTTATCTTTCCATCCTTCTGTCGTTAATGAGTCTCCTGGATAGACCACGTTAGAGAATCGTACTTTGAATTCCTTGAAACGCGTGACATCACCATCGCATATACCATGGAGTATTGCTCTCGTTGCAAATCCAAAGGTACATAATCCATGAAGGATAGGTTTTTCTTGGCCTCCTTTCCGTGCTAATTCGGGATCAATATGTAACGGGTTCAAATCGCCATTAAGTCTGTAGAGTGCTGCTTGGTTCTCAGCAGTTTTATAAGTGATGCTAAAGTCGGGCGATCTTCCTTTAGGAGGTTCCAAACTTTCACTTTTAGGCCCTGGATCTCCTCCAAATCCTCCCGCTCCTAAATAGAAAAAAGCAGAGTCGATTTCAAATAGTAGTGCTCTATCTTTTGTTAGACCAGAAAACTTTACGTGAATTAAAGCCGCTTTACCTTTATCGAATATATTAGTTACTTCACTAAAACATATTACTTTACCTTGCGAGGGAAAAGGTTTATAGAGATGTATCGATTCTTCTCCATGGATAAATTTGGGAAAAAATATATCTCCTAAACGGGGAAAGGCAACGATTTTAGCAATAGTGGCAAAACTAGGAATAACCTTAAACCCGCCAGGATTTCTCTCATAAATAAAGGAGAGCTCGTCCGTTTGAGCACCAATTCCAAGAGCGTAAAGCGCTGCGTCTTTCCATGTATACTTAAAAACTTTCTCAGGGTTTTTTACACCTACTATGCTTAAATCTAAACCAGACATCTTTAATATTTTTAAAATTTTTAATCGTTTTTATTTTGTATTAATTTAACATTTAGTTAATCGAATATTAAAAAATAATAGTAATATAATAACTCTTATTTAAATATCTTAAGATGAAGTAGTTGAGATGACGGTATTGTATAGTGCTCTAACAATATCTAAGGTTTGGGATTTAATTCTATATAATAGATTTATTTAATATCTCCTTTGAAACTTTGGGATAATTTTGATTACTAAAATAATAAATTAGTAAAAAAAGATAACCATAAGTAGAAGTAGAATAAATCATTGATTTATTTAAAATTATTAAAAACAATGGTGCTTCCACCTTCTCATGAATACTGGGAATGAAAAACGAATTTCAAAAGATGAATATTTCATGAAAATTGCTGAGGTGGTTGCTGAGAGGTCCACTTGTATAAAAAGAAAAGTGGGGGCTATCTTGGTTTCGGATTCTCATATCATCTCGACGGGTTATAATGGTGTCCCTCCTGGTTTTAAACATTGCACGAATAAATCTTGTCTCAGACAAAATTTAAAAAGT
>CAYLZE010000088.1:0-21444 GCA_964388035.1 uncultured archaeon | reverse complement strand
GATTCCAGGACGTAAATTTCCAGATCCGAGGGTTTTAAATCAGTTGGTAGCTCTTTTAGTAATCGAATTATGGTGGAACTATACGAAATTAGAAGGATATTTCGAACCTTCTTCGAGTTTTTTGAAATAAAATCTAGAAAATTGTTCTGTAAGGCATTTTCGATGTTAGTCTTATGTTGATGGAATTGTTGAATCCTATTTAACATGTCTTTTTTTGAAATCCCGTCAAGGTCAAAGCCCTCAATCAGAAATCCCACCGTGTTTATTAGGGGCGCCATGCTTGGTCGTGCGTTGATAATGGTTCTTGAGACTTCCAAAATCGAAGGTTTTAAATTCTCATCGCTATTAGGTACTAATTCTAATTGATTCGTATAAATCTCGAGTGCTTTATCAATTAATTCATTTGCACCCGAAGTGTTATCTTCTCTTAATTCAATAATCTTTTTTTGGATACTCTTAAATGACATGTGAAAACGATTATACTTCAAATTATTAAATTTCTATTGGTTTCTTGATTTAGGAATGACATTACTAGAGTAAAATAATCAAAATTTTCATTCCAATTTTTATTCTTTATAATGAGATTTGCCTAATAAAGTGTGGTACATTATTATTTTCTTTTTACTCAATTGGGCTTTTAGCTTTCAGGAAATCCTTAATGATCCCAATCGTCGTCTCAATTAACTCTTTATTTGGCTCTACGCTCTCAGCAACGCCTATGTAACTCCCGTGAGTAGCGGGTAATATCATCAATCGGGAATTTTTAATTAAGGTTGAGATTTCGACAGCATGGCTTGGCAATACAACATCTTGGTCTCCATTAATAATTAAGGTTGGGGCATTAATGGAACTGATGTCTTTATCTCGCCAGTTTTTAAATTGCAGCATCTTTTCTCGATCTTTATTAAACATTGTTAATAGTTTATTTTCATCGGGATTTATTCGTAAGAAGGCATCTTTAAGAGGTATCGGCATGTCCTTAATGGTAGCTTGCTTCATTCCTTCAAAGAATCCTGGTATTAGCCCTTCTCTTTTAAAAAAGGTGGAAGCGAGTATTAACTTTTTAACAATTTCAGCGTGGTGGAAAGCGATTTGAAGAGCAACGTTGCCCCCATTACTGAATCCAAAAAATGTCGCTCTGTATACGTGAAGATGATGTAATAAAGAGACAATATCCTCAGCATCTTGCTCAAAACTCTCGGGTGAATTTCTATCACTCGTGTGTCCATGTCCCTGCAATTCCATGGCAATAACTTTAAAATGTTGAGATAAATCCTGAATGATATTACCAAATGAAGTCTTAATGGTTGAACCGCCCCCATGAATCAAAATTAACGGATTTCCTTTCTCTCCATGGATTTCATAATACATTTTGATGCCGTTCACGCTTGCAAAGTCACTTTTAAAGAATTTTTTCTCTCTTATTTTCGCTTGCATGATACTTTTTTTTATTTTTAATTCTTGATTCTATTTCTCTCTCATTAGGGAGTTAGATTTCTTTAATTTTATTTTTGTGTTTAATAATTTATAGAACGACTGAAGAACTTCTTTATTTATTATTAGAGCCTTTCTAGGTTTTATTGATTATTGAGATAAATAAAATCAATGAGCATGAATCAAGAGAAAAAGGCGTAGTACCACCGGTATATTCTTAAAAACTAATGCAATATATGAAATAACCCCAATTATTGCCACTAAACAGATTTTATTTTCTTTATCCCGCTAAATAAAAAATAATCCGATTATATATATATGAGTCAATTAATAGATTAGTTGATGATAATATAGATGAGGTACATATGAATATTACAACAACCCAGGTCGGGAGTTGGCCCCGAACGCAGGTGCTACAAAAGGCACGAATGCAGTTAGAACAAGGAACCATTACCGCCGAAGAATTTGAACACTTGTTAAATAGAGAAGTGTCATCTATCGTAAAAGTTCAAATAGAAACTGGTGTGGATGAGATCACCGATGGGGAATTCCGGCGTTCCATTTACTTTGGGGAAATCACGGGATTACCCGGGTTTCACCAGAATGCTTTTCCCGTGGAGTTTTCCGCGGGCGATATCTACTGGACCGCGGTCGTTGAGAAAAAACTTGAGTATAATCCCACAACCTCTTTCATTGCCCGTGAGGTCAAAATGCTTAAAGATACTTTGCACGAGCTCAAAGTTGAAAAGCGGGTGAAAGTTACTCTCCCCTCCCCGAGTCACATGGCGGCATTCTACCCGGATCCCACCACTCCAGGTCTCCCTGCAAGCGCAGTTGACAAGATCAAAGAGATCCATGACCGAGTCGTGCAAGACTATCCCACGGTAACGGATTTTGTTGCCGATTTACGTGCAATTTTATTAAACGAAGCCAAAAGTGCCATCACCGCAGGAGCAGATACCATTCAGTTCGATTCACCTGACATTTTAGCATTCACGAGCCCAGAAATGCCGCTCGATGTTCTTAAAGCGATAACCCGTCAAAGGGTCGAGATGAATAACTTGGTGCTCGCTGAACTCCCTCCCGAAAAGCTTCAGATCCACGCTTGCTGGGGGAATTATATCGGAACCCAAGTTGCGACGCTCGGTAGTATTAGTAATCTCCTGCCAGAACTCTATGACTTGAAGGTGGGAACGTTAGGACCACTTGAGGTATTTGATGGAACACGGGATTTCGACGAGCTGAATAAGCTTAAAGCCTATCCTTTACCAGAGAGATTAAATCTTGCACTCGGTATCGTCTCTGTGAAGACGCGGAACGTGGAACCTGTTGAAGTCTTACGGAAGCGCTATAAGGCTGCGTTGCATGTCGTGGGGGACGATCCAGAGCGATTAATTGTCAGTCCGGGGTGCGGGTTTGCGTCTGAATCTACTACAGTCATCTCTTTGGAGAGTGCAAGGCGAAAATTGACTAATCTCGTTAAAGCGGTTCAAGCAGAGATAGCAGATTGAATAAAAATACCCGTCTGACTTTATTCGCCAAAAAAAGACTCAACCATGGTTTTTCAAATGTTTGACTTAACTATTTCTACCCAATGGCTTATTAAAATAAGTTTTTAAATAAATTATAAATCTTTTATCTTTTAATCTTATTATAATAATAGGTTAAGATAAGATAAAATGAAGAAAAAGACAATTAATATGACTACTTTCAGGTGTGAGGACTGCAATAGGCGTTTTAGAGACAGGAACGCGTTAGAGTAGCATAGAAGGGCTCTACACGAAAATACTTTTAGTTGTCCAATATGCAAAAAACGATTTAAAACCTAAAAATCTTTAGACCAGCATGTAAAAGCTACTGTTTGTCATATCTATATAGAAGCATCCCACCTTAAAATTAGGCACCCAGAATCATTAGCAGATTCTCCAGGGGAATCCTTAATTATCTCAAGATCCGAGGATTTAATAAATGAAGTGCCCGGATTTAAATGTCCGTACTATGGAAGCGAACAAGGCGTTTATAATAGAGCAAATTCGCCGTTATATTCTAAAAAGTCGTATTTACTAATCACATGCTCTCGATGTGGCAAAAGTGTCAGAGATTCAAACTTATAGAACGGATATCACAAAACAAAATTATTATGCTAAATTTAAAAATCAACGAGCTGCAATAGGAATATCTAAAACGCGACATAATTTTTAAGAATCCAAAGATATATTAGTAGAAATCCTTCATTTTAATCATGAATCATAATTGCTTCTTTTAGAATTTGTTCTTTTATATAAGAGCTGATACTATTTTGAGAAAGCAAATCGATCTTCATATTTAATGCTTCTGATAATTCCATTTCTATACTGACATGATCTAACAAGCTCGTTCCTTCGGGAAATTCAACAATTAAAAATCAATGAATATTAGGATTAGAGTATGATTGGTTTAGAAAAAGATATTGAAGAGTTAGCGGAACTTTTAGGAATCGATAAAAGCGAGGTAAAAAAAAAAGCTTTGGAAGAAGAAGTGAAGGTATTACGACTTAAAAAAGAAATAAAGTTATATATTTTTAATAAAACAAGCATAAAACAAGCAGCTCGAATCGCAGGTATTTCTCTTGCAGATTGGTTCATGATCCCAAAAGAAAAAGGATTGCTTGTTCAGATTAGTCCGGATGAATTTAAAGAAGAATTAAAGGCTCTTGAATGATAGTAGATTCAATGATTCTCATTTCTTTAGGTAATTTGGGAAAAATAGAATTAATTACTGATTGTATAATTCCTGAAAAGGTGTTAAAAGAAATTACTAATGAACCTGCTAAAAGTGCTCTATTAAATTTGAAATATCATGTGAGGTTGTTTAAAAATAATTATTTGAATGATTTATTAAATCTCTCTCTACATTAATTAAAATTATAAAATTTATTAGAGGATTATTATAGGATTGAGAAATTATTCAAAAATTTATTCTTTTCCTTAATAAAAAGAATATTGATTGAAGGATTACAAAAAGAATGATTGAATCATGCAATTCAGAAGTATCTGCTAAAAGAGATATCAATAGAAAAGGCCGCTAAAATCGCAGAGGTATCGATCCATGAACTTTTTCAGGCGATAACAGAATTAGGGATTCCTTCAAATCTAACATTGGAAGATTATAAGAAAATTCTTTAAATTCAAAAAAACATCTCGATGATTACTAAATTTATGAAAGATTTTTACCTAAATTCCAGACTTAAAATGAAATAACATGAATTATAACGATAAAAAATATATAGCTCAACAGCTATTTTTACCATTGATATAAGATGTCGGACAAGATGCCTATTCTATTTATAGGTCATGGCTCCCCCATGAATATTGTTTTAAAAAACGATTTCACGGACACCCTGCATCAATGGGGAAAAGCACTTCCAACGCCTAAAGCAGTATTAATCATTTCAGCTCATTGGCTATCCCGAAGCACTAAGGTTGCGTGCACCGAAAAACCCAAGACTATTTATGATTTTTATGGATTTCCAAAAGAGTTATATACTATAAAATATGAGTGTCCGGGGTCCCCAGAAGTCGCAAATCGGATTGTTGAAACGATCAATCGAATCCCCATAGAATGCGATTTAAATTGGGGGTTGGATCATGGTGCGTGGTCAGTCATGCATCATTTATACCCGAATGCGCAAATTCCCACCTTTCAAATGAGCATTGATTATGATTTTAGCGGATATGTTAATAAACCTCTTAAATATCATTATGAATTGGGGAAAGAACTCGCTTTTTTACGGGAACAGGGTGTATTAATTATAGGAAGCGGTAATATTGTACATAATCTATATTTAATAGATTTTAACGACATCGATGCTAAAGTGCATGATTGGGCTTTGGAGTTTGATGATTTTGTAAAAAAAGCGCTCGAAAGAAAGGAACATTACAAGTTACTGGAATTCCAACAATTTGGAAAACCTGCCATGCTATCCGTTCCGACCTGGGATCATTATTTACCCTTGATTTATGTTGTGGCTATGCAGGAGGAGTTTGAAACTTGTAAGTTTATTCATGAAGGCTTTCAATACGGCTCCGTATCCATGAGAGCATTCCAGATTGATAATATGAATTGATAAAATTATTTTAGCGTTCTTAATCAATTTTATATAAAGATATAAATAGAAATTTATTATATAGAAATTGCTATATAATATTAAAGGATTAGAATTCATTATTTAAACCTTTAGATAATAATGATTTTTAATGTATTCAGAAATGGTTATTGATGAGCAAGGACGCATTAGTATTCCCTTAGAAATTAGAAAGAAATTGAATATTAAACCCGGTGAAAGATTAATTTTCAATATTAATCAAGAAAAGTTGATCATTCAAAAAGCATTGAATCCCGAAGAATTTATTGCAAAAGCGAAAGAGTTGCAAAAACATATTAGTGAAGTTACTGATGACCCCCTCCCTTTTAAAAAAATAATTGAGTGAAACTCCCATGCTATCTATAGATTCGCAGATACTAATATATTATTTTGACCCCCATTCTAAGGAATATGCTAATATCGTTAAATGGTTTGAAGAAATTTTAGTTTCTGAGGAAATCTTTTTAAGTGCAATCGTTCCAATTGAAGTAGCTCAAATTTAACTTTGGAAGATTATAAGAAGATTCTTTAAATTCAAAAAAATCAATCGGATTCGATATAAGATGTAAGTTGATGGTAGCGATAAAATGCCATGCTAATGCTAAAAAAAATTCAAGTTAGGAGGAGAATCCCCGAGTAAGTTTTTTATTCGAAATTACTCCAATTGTTTGGAGGTATCATGTGATTTTTCGACTCGTTTATAGAAAATGAGAGTTTTAATAGTGTGGCAGAAAAAAATCCTGAGCTATTGCTAGCTCATGCTTACACGTATTTTATTTTTATCCTTTATTAGCTTTTTGGCAAGGATATCTGGCAAAAAGAACCCGAAATAATATAAAAATACGCTAGTAATTAAAAATATTCGAAAGATAATCATGAGTATAATATGTATCTGTAATATAGGAATGGTGAATAATGCTACATAAGGAACCTCGATTAATCCGATTATAAATGAAATAAATGCCCATAAAAGAAACTTTCCTTTGAGTCTTATTTTTAAATCCGTTGATTGCATTGATGTCCTTGCAAAAGCAACGCCTGTTAAAATAGTTATAAGCATTGCAAGTAATTTAAATGGGATTGTTAACAATCCGGGAGTTAAAAAGAAATTTCCTGAAAATGTTCCTATTAGATCCGGCTGGATAAAACAAAGCACGATAATTATGATATCATAAGGAATAAATATTATAGCTGAAATATACAAAAATAACTTGTTCTTATTAGGAAAAATTTTCAAGAGAATAAAGGAATATAGCCAACATAATAATGCTAGCGGTGAAAATGCGTTATTAAGTATTAAAAATAGGGTTCTATTTATGGGAGTGTTAATTATTAAAAAACTTATAAAGGATAATGCGCCACCTAACCATGAAAAACTTATAAAAATCCAAGTAAGAGCAATTGTTAAAAATTCCCTTCTTTTAAATTTTCCATATTTAAGTAATATTTTAACCCCAATGATGAAAGAGACCGTTATAAATGATAAATCTCCAATACCTACTATCAGTTCATTCGCATCTAAACTCAATATTTCATCTACTCTTGTTAATCTTATTTAATATATAGAAATAAAAGTTACTTTTTATTTAAATATGAATGATTCTGATTACTTTTAATGATATGGTGGATGGATATCACGCATTCAACTTTCTTCTTTTTTTCAATCGTTAAGGGTAAGCTAATTGATAAAGCTTGGCATTAATACTCATGCCTATTTTCGCTTCCTTAACCACGTCAAGAAAATCATCCGAAAGTCGTTTCATCTCGTTTTGAGCTGCATTTGCGTGTCCCGATAAGGCGATTCTTCCAAATTCCGAGTTTATCATATTCTTGAGCTTTTTCTTAATTATCCCCAAGGGCATCCATGTAAACAATTTAAATTTCTTGGGAAGGATCGGAATCCCGAGGTCTTTCAATGCTTTAAGATTTTCCCTGAATCCTCGAAGGGCTAACTCCAAGAGTTCCATATCTTCTCCCAACGTAGTGCCTTTCTTTTTTGCGGCATATCCTCCCATGGCTAGAGGGCTAATAAAGCTCGCATGGGTTATTAACCACGCTTTAATGTCCTCCTGAATATCCACTTTTATTTTCGAATCCGTGAATACTTGTTCAATTTGCCTTACACGTTCACGGGGTTTACCATCCAGTTCTCCTATATACAATATTGCATTCTCTACACATGCAGCTACAATTTTATAATCGTCGTGATATCCACCGGGACCTCCGAACCCCAAGAGGATTCGGTCCCGTTCAATGTAATTTAGATATTCTTTCGCTCCCGAAGGATTATTTCCCGTGAATATAATGGTTGGACTGATGTTTTCCTTCAAGATAGGTAAAATTTGACTTACTTGTTGTCGTTGCATGATAACCAGAATAAGATCATAATAATCATTTTTATCCAATTGTTCCACGACATTGATTTTTGTTTCATATACCTTGTTAAAAATGCCATCTTCGATAATTATTCCGTGCTGTCTTAAATCCGCCAATCGTTTACCCCTTGCAAGAACGGAGACATCATTCCCACCAGTTTTTAACCAGTAGGCAAAAATGCTTCCTATAACTCCCGCTCCATATACTAATATCTTTATAATAATCACCTAATTAGATTTCATTCTTTAATTATGGGAAAGGAAAAATGTTATTTAAATCTTTAGGCATGCCTAAATTCTCTCGAAAAAGAATGAGAAATTGATGCTTAATTGATCAATAGTAAGCTATATTTCTCCTATCAAAAGTTATTGGACTTTTAATGAAATAATATTGGCAATTTGATTTAGAATGTCAATTTTTATTACCCTTTACGTAAATCTAAAAATAAGAAAAAACTATTTTAACGAACTATTATATATACCCTTGAAGTTCAGGTGAAAAAATCAACAGAAGCTTTTTCATCCTTGGAAAAGATAGCATTTTGATCTTCCACGAATCTTCAATCGTGTATATAATATCTCTCCTTGCTTTTTATAATCCCGTTCTTTTTTCCATTTCTTCAGGATAACGCTCGCCTTTTATTTTAATTTTTTCCAGCGCAGAATTAATGCTCTGTAATTCATCCGGTGTTAGTTTTATGTTCACGGATCCCAGATTCTCTTTAAGTCGACCCAAGTTCGTAGTACCTGGGATAGGAACAATCCACGATTTCTGAGCAAGCAACCATGCAAGCGCGATTTGAGCAGGGGTTGCATCCTTATCTGCAGCAAACCTTTTTATTAAATCCACCAAAATTTGATTTGCCTCAAGATTCTCGGGAGTGAACCGAGGAACAAAATTACGGAAATCGGTTTTTTCAAATCGAGAATTTTTATCGAACCGCCCTGTAAGGAAACCCCTACCTAAAGGGCTATATGGAACGAAGCCGATTCCAAGCTCTTCAAGTGTTGGCAATAGTTCTTCTTCTGGATTTCTCCTCCACATTGAGTATTCACTCTGAACTGCCGTCAACGGTAATATTTTATGGGCGCGACGGATAGTCTGTATCCCTGCTTCAGAAAGCCCCCAATGTTTTACTTTGCCTTCTTTTATTAACTTTTTTACAGTTTCAGCCACTTTCTCAATAGGTACATTAGGATCGACCCGATGTTGATAATATAAATCGATGGTTTTGATCTTGAGGCGCTTTAGAGAACCCTCAACGGATTTTCTGATCTGGTCTGGCTGGCTATTAGGTATCAGCTTACCTTCTATTGTTTTGATGCCGAATTTTGTGGCAATAATCACTTGATCTCGATAGGGGGCGAGAGCTTCCCCTACTAATTCCTCGTTTGTAAACGGACCATACATTTCTGCTGTATCGAAAAATGTAATCCCCCCTTTAATAGCCTCATGAATCAATTTGATCATCTCTTTTTTGTCGGGTTTTGGTTCATACGCATGAGTCATGCCCATGCATCCCAATCCAAGGGCGGAAACTTCAAGACCATTCTTACCTAATTTTCTTTTTTCCATTTTCCATCTCTTTCTTTTAACTTTTTTATATTCCTAAAATGTTAAATATCAAATTTGTGTTCGCTAAGCATTTTCACCATTTTTGGGTCGCGATGGGAGAAGAAACTGCTCTGTTTCGTATCTAACATTGCAATCTTCTCCATATCCTCCTGACTCAATTCAAAGTCAAAAATATTGAAATTTTCTATAATTCTCTCCTCATGAACAGATTTCGATAATGCTATAACTCCTCTTTGTATCAGCCAACGTAAAACCACTTGAGCAACAGATTTATGATTTTTATCAGCAATTGATATAAGAACTTCATTATGGAATATATTATTTTTCCCCTCCGCAAAAGGAGCCCAAGCCTCGATTTGTACTTTATATTCTTTCATCACTTCGGCACTTTCAATTTGCTGAAAGAAGGGATTAGTCTCAACTTGATCCACTGCAGGAATTATTTTATTATGAAGTATCAAATCTACTAATCGATCTGGTTGAAAGTTACTGACACCAATTGCTTTTATTTTGCCTTCAAGGCATAGTTCTTCCATGGCTCGCCAAGAACCATATACATCACCGAACGGTTGATGGATGAGATACAAATCCAAATAGTCCAATTGCAATCGTTTTAATGATTTTTGAAAAGCTAATTTTGTGTGTTCATAACCAGCATCCTGAATCCAAAGTTTAGTGGTGATAAAGAGTTCCTCTCTGGGAACTCCGCTACGTTTGATCCCTAAACCAACCGCTTGTTCATTCCTATAAGCTGCTGCTGTATCTATTAATCGATACCCCGCCATGATCGCGTCATATACACATTGTTCACACAGAGTCAAATTTTCAATTTGATAAACACCAAACCCCAAAACTGGCATTTCAACACCATTATTTAATTTTATATATTTCATATTTACCACTTCCTTTATACGGGTGTAAATTTTTTGTTAATTTAGTTAAATTTATTATAATTTCAGTTCCAATTTTTTTTCAAAATAATCAAGCTCCATTAAGCCACTTTTTAACTTCTTCTCTTGTATTCTTAGCGTCTCCTCCGCGAAAAGAAACCGCGTTTACCATCTCTGCTTTTGGGCAAAATTATTCAAGAGCTTTTTTATTTTTGAATTTTATACCAGCCATCAAGTAATTTGAAATATTAGTGATTTAAAAGTATATTCCTAATTTTTCTGTTAAAATTAAAAGAACTTTATAGATAACTTCTCGATATTTTTAAGAAACTTACATGAGATATATATAGTTAGAATTACTTTAATACAAAAATCTCCCTATTAAGAATCTTTAAAAAAGTGAAAGAGAACTTCCTATCATTTTTTTGTCATAAATTTAAATCCTAAAAATAAACTCATGTTTTGGGCTCTAAGATTTTATTTTTTTTCAAATAGAATTTTTAAAAGCTCAGATTTCTCTAATTCGAGATATTCTGCAATTAACATGAGAATATTATTTAAAATCCCAATTTTAAGATTAGCGTGATTTGGTATGGTGATATGAAATTCACCCTTCAGATTGGTAGTTAATCTCAAATGGCTCCCTGTTTGTCTAGTTAAATTAAATCAAATCGTTGCAACAATTTGGTTAAGTCTTTCCCGCTAATATAACGAGGGCTTTTCATGAAGTTATAACCTCGTCTTTACTAAAATGCAAGTGAATAATTCTGGGTCTATTGTATTCTTCAAAATGGCAAGTAACAGCATCTTTAATTGAAGTTTTTAGCTCTTTGAGCTCATCAGCCTGAGTGAAAATAGGTGCCTCTAAGGCCCGTGCTTCATATCCTCCCTCTAAAGATTCTTTAATAAGAAATATAATTTTTTTCATGATCAGGCAATAGATTGTTTCCTTTAAGTTTTTACATTAAAAAAAATGAAATTTGTCACAATACTAATTCTAATAAGAAATAGATAAAAAATAATTTTTTTCATTACTAAAGAAAATTATGAATTATATTATTCTCTTATTTCAATGTTAATTTCAACCTTTTTTTTAAGTTTTCAAAGTCAAAAAAAAGTATTTATGATTAACTATGGAATCATAATATTCAAAAAATCCAAATGCGTATGAATAAGAAAAGATATTCTAAATAAGCAAAAGAAATATTTGATATCACGCTGATTACAACAATTATTTATTATATTCAATTTAAAATCCAATAAGCTTATCTATTAAAAATATTTAAAAATACAAACATTACTATTATTGATATTCAAATTCAATATATATAATTTAAGCATGATAAGCGATAACGAAAAAGAAATAATCATCCGCTTTGCCAAAAAGTATGAGGTTTTCTCGGTTTATTTATTTGGCTCCTCTTTAGAACAACAAGATTATAAGGATATTGATCTTGCCATTGACGGTATTCGACCAAATTTATTTTTTAAATTTTATGGAGAACTATTAAGAGCTTTACCGAAATCAGTAGATCTTATTGATTTATCCCAAAAATCATTGTTTAATAAATTAATTAGAGAAAATGGCATGAAGATTTATGGATAAATTCATTAGTTATATCAAAGCAGAAGAAGAGCAAGTAATAGAAACTCTTAACGCTTTAGAAATAATAAGCTTCATTTTTTTAACTTTTCAAGATATTCCACATGTTTTTGCCAACTTCTTTCGGTTCTTTCATTACTAATTTCTTCCACATCATCGATTGTTAATTTGCTCTTAGAGGTAATTTCCTCGGTTATTTCAAGATTTTTAATATATCGTTCCAAAGCTGATTCTGCTATGGTATCCCAATTAATTTCAGGAAATTTTTTCATTTTTTCATGCAAAGATTTAGAAATCTTTAGTTTTATTTCCGTCATAATTTCTTATCAATATATATAAAAGAATTTAAGATTATATTTTTGTTTCTACTCAATAATAAATTGACTCTTTGCCTTTTAATATTAATTAAAATACTTGCTAAGAATTAGAGCAAGTTAATCTATTAATTCATATAAATTGACTTCATTTATTGAATGAAAATAGATGCCATCATTAAATCTCCATACTTATAGCAAAAATTCTTCCACATCTTACATATCATTTCATTCAATTAACTTTCTTGCGTCCCTTATCAAAAAAAGGAGCATTTATACTTTACATGAAGTAAATTTATATTTTTAGAGGAGTATATTAATTCAAATTAAGTAAAGTGGATATAAAATTGGAATCTGACAAGAAATTCGAATGCATCATCATTGGTGGCGGAGCAACAGGGGCGGGGATTGCTCGTGATTTAAGTCTCAGAGGCGTGAAGGTACTACTCTTGGAACAAAAAGATTTGAGCGAGGGCACCACGGGAAGATGTCATGCGATGCTCCATTCGGGAGGAAGGTACGTGTATAAAGATAAGATAGCTGCCTCGGAGTGTGCTATAGAGAATGAAATTCTATTAAGAATTGCGCCCCATATTTCGGAATCGTGTGGAGGATTTTTTATAGGTGTAAATGAAGAGGATGTGGAATATGGAGATGTTTTTGAAAAGTCTTGCAAGGAAGCAAGAGTATGCTGCGAGGAAATCGAGCCAAAAAAGTTTTTAGAACAAGAACCTCGATGTAATCCAAACGTAAAAAAGGTATTTCAAGTTAATGACGGGTATATCGATCCCTTTCTCTTAACTTATTATAATGCGTACGATGCCGTGTTAAACGGAGCAGAAGTTAGAACCTATTGCAAGGCTACCGATTTGCTATTAAAAGGAGAGCACGTTATCGGAGTAGAATATTTTGATAGATTAGAAAATGCCACTAAAAAAGCTCATGCGGATTTGGTGATAAATGCCACGGGACCGTGGGCGCAATATTTAGAGAAGGGTCTTGAATTGAAAAGTCCTTTACAAATTGCTCCTACAATGGGGACACTTTTGGTGATCCAAGATAGATTAACAAACCATTTGATAAATCGCCTTCGCCCGCCGGGAGATGGAGATATCTTTGTTCCCAGCCACCAATCCGTTCTTCTGGGTACGACCTCTGTTCCCGTGAAATTAGGCGATTTAGATAACCTCATGTCCAATCGAGAAGAAATCGAGTATTTATTAGACGAGGGAGAATATTTAATTCCCTCTATTCGAGAGCATAATTTAATTCGATTTTACTCGGGTGCCAGACCCTTAGTTGCAAGCGGAGGTTCTGCGAGGGAAGCTTCCCGAAAGTTTGAAGTGATTGATTATGAAGAGGCGGGATATCAAGGGTTTCTCACGATTTTTGGAGGAAAATTAACCACTTATCGGTTAATGGCAGAGAAAGTCTCCGATTTAGCTTGTGAAAAACTTGGAATAGAGAGGGAATGCTTGACCGCGCAGAGAACATTGCCAGGTGGAGAACGAGAGGTTCCTTTGAAAACCTTTAAAGAAAAATTCAACGTGGATGAGAAGACTGCTTTTGACATGCATTACAAATGGGGTACATTTTATGATAAAATATTAGAATCATGCCTAACGTGTGTGGAATCATATAGCGAACCTGGGAGACCCAGAACTATCTGTGAATGTGAACATGTCACCGAACCCGAACTATCTTGGGTAAGAGAAAATCTCATGGTGAAAGTGATCGATGATTATCGCAGGAGAACCCGGCAAGGAATGGGACCCTGCCAAGGACAGTTTTGCTATTATAAACTATGCGATTTAGAATCAAAATGGACGGATAAATCGCACGCTCAAATCATGGAAGAATTAAAAGTAGCCTTAAAGAAGAGATGGAAAACAGAACCCTACGGAGGAGAATTCATAAAAAAGCAAATTAAATTATCCAAATATCTTTATTCATTAGGAGGAAACGTGCATGTCTAATCATGTAAAGAAATTAGATGTTTGCATCGTGGGAGGTGGTTTTGCGGGTTTAAATAGTGCTTTATTATTAGCAAAAGAGGGCATTAACTGTGAAATGTACACTACAGGCTACGGGGCTTCAAATTTGTGGATGGGAACGCTGGACTTTTTGACGTACAATTCAGCAGACATAGAAACCTCATTTAATTCTTTTTGTAAAGCGTTTCCGCAACATCCTTACGTTCACTTCTCCTATAAGGAAGCACGTAAAGCTCTGCTACAGTTCTTTGCTGATTTTCCTGATGTTAAATGTTTTACCATTCAAGGTAAATTTACAAATGAATTGGTATTAAGTTCTCTCGGTACCTTGAAACCTTGCTTGGGAATTTGGGGCTCACTTTTTCATGAGTTTGATGCTCTGCATAATGACACGAATGTGATCTTAATTGGATTTAGAGAATTTAACAATTCGAGTTTGTATCTGCTTAAAAAAGGACTAGAAGAAAGGTTTCCTTCAAGTTTTGCTATTTTAAACCTATCGTTTAAGGAATTATATTCCCGCATGGAGGAAGAAGTTCCCCAAGCGAGTTCACCATCCAACTTAAGCGAATTCAAATTAGGACGTTTTTTTGACACTTTTTTTGATAAGATGGCCCTTTTTACAGATATGATCTTATCAAATTTAAAAGACCAATTACCGAAATTTTCAGGTAAAAAGATTGACATTTTTTTATTCCCTCCTATCCTGGGGGTGAATAGAAATCCTGAAATTCTCCGCGCTTTATCCATTAATTTGAATTCAAAGTGCCGGGAATTGATTGCTCTCTCTCCTTCTTTAATAGCTAATAGATTATTAAATGAGTATGAAAAGAAACTGAAGCAAGAGGCGATACAAATAAATAAAGGATGGAGCTTGATTGAACTCGAGAATCAAAAAAAGTATGACCAAGTAGGTTGGAAGTTAATATTTGAAGACAAAAAGGGAAATCGAGAATCTTTGTTGTCTAAATCGATTATTTTTTCCACGGGTTCCATGTTTCAAGCGGGAATTCTTGAAACTGAAAGAAAAATGAGAGACTATTTTGCTAAAATTGATATTCCAATACCAAATAAACTGGATTCTTCCTTTCAGTTAATATTTAATGGAGGAAAAGATACTACCAATTTATACCTCTGTGGATCTGCAATTTATACTTTTACGGATCAAACTTCAGACGAAATGGAAATCATCTATGGAACGGGACTTGGCATTCCAATCATTACTAGTTACAAAATCGCACAATCTCTTTTAAATAAACCTAATACGGAAAAGTAAAAAATTTCCATTTCATCATATCACTCGATGGCTTTGAAATGAATGGGAGAAAATCTATTAATTCCCGTAAAAAAGAGAACATTAAAATTAAATTTTTTTTAGAACTCTTTTATTTTTTATTGATGGTTAAAAGAACTAAAAGTACTTTTTATGGTCATAAAGTATATCCTCTTTCCTTTCTTTTATTTATTACTTATTTTTTAGAAATAAAATTCTCCTTTTTTGAAGCAAATAATTTGAAAAAAATATTTAATAGATTATCGCTATTTTTATTTTGATTAAATGAAGGTTAGATGGAAAAATGGGCTGTGATATTATCTCATGAAGAAAGAATTTAATATTATTATAGAGCAAGATGAGGATGGAATATACATTGGGAGCGTGCCAGAATTACCGGGCTGTCATACACAAGCGAGTTCATTGGATGAGTTAAATAAACGAATTAAAGAAGCAATTGAATTATATCTCGAAACAGAAGCAATTGACCTTGATAAACTTAATAAATTCATTGGAATTCAAAAGGTGGAAATTTCTTTTGAAGAAACTTAGCCCTATAGCACCTGAAAAATTGATTAAGATCATCAAAAAGTTAGGATATGAAGAGATAAGGCAAAAGGGATCCCATAAATTGTTTCGAAATAATGAGGGTCGAACAACCGTTATTCCATTCCATAAAGGGGAAAAAATTGGTAAAGGATTATTACAAAAAATAATAAATGATATAGGTTTAACTCGAGAGGAATTCCTTGATTTAATCTAATATGTTCTTTATTTAACATAGTATTTAATAGTCTTTTTTACATATTTTTTAAAAGATTAAAATTATTAAAATAGTTCTCTAAATTGGATAGTACAGTTCCAGAATCAGAGGAGATAGGATGGATGCTAGGTCAGCACATCTCGAGGAATTATGAATCCATCGTACTTTAGAGCATGTTAATTCAAACATTATTATTATGCTATCCTTTCAAAAATTGAGCTGCACGATAAAGATGCAGCTCGAATAACATCTCATCTTGAGGGAATTCCTCTTTCAAATCCTTTATTAAATTTTCCTTTTGTTTTTCTGTTAAATTCAACTCTTTCAAAAGAGTATCAATATCATACAGCATTCTAATTCCTCCAAAGTTCTGGTAGACTATTCGTTGATATGCTTGAAAAAATAAAATTACTCAAAGTCATTAATTCAATATAGAACATCAAGGCATAAATAGAATAAAAATAAAAAAAATGGTTGGAATAAAAAGTATTTAGAACGTAATGCTTAAGGTTTGATCATTTCTGGCAGAGGTTCTTCTTCCTCTTCTAATTTGTACTCATATTGTTTTCTATCAAGGAATACGAAGGGAATGATTGCAATATTGCTGAGGATGGCCATGAAGATAAAAACCGTGCCGTAAATCAGCATTACATTAGAAAAAACGCCGGTTATGTTATTAAAAATCTGACCCGTAATGGATAATCCCATGAGAGTACCAAAATTTATAAAGGAGGTACATATAGAGAGATACGTTCCAGGAGCGTCGGGATATTGTTTAGAATATTCCCCTGCAACTGCAGAAAACGCAGAGTTGCTCCAACCACTAGAAGAACCTGCAATGAATGCAAACACCAACAGCATGAAAAATAGTGCAGATGGCATGGGAATTAATAGTAATAATAAAGATCCTGTAGTTAAAGCGAAGGAACAAAATACTGCCGTTCTCCTTGACATTTTATCAGCTACTCTTCCTCCCAAGAAAGCTCCTGCCAGAACACCTAAACTCACGATTAACGTGATAAAAGCTTGGGGATAATACAGGTTCAGATCTTCATCTAAGAGTTCTATGTTTGCCCCCACGGGATTTACCAATCCTCCTCTTATCAGGATGTATAATGCTAAAAATAAGAAGATCACCCCATCGACGATTGCCATGAACATCGAGAAGAAAAACACCTTCCAATTTTCCTTTCTTTTAAAAATTCTTTTAACATTAGAAAGGATTTCTCTATCTTTAGTATATTCTCCGTGTTTAATGAACGTGGTGCTCCACCCAAAAATAATCGTGATGATTCCTAATAAGTAAAAGATGTACTCAATGGGGATAATATTGATGACTAATAAAATTACCAACCCCCCTACAATAATTCCAATGGATCTAAAACCCCACACCGCTCCCGTGACTCTTCCTAGCAGCTTTTTTGGACAAATATCCATGATGAATCCGTCCATGGCAGTATCTGACATGGCAGTTCCAAACATTACAAAAAAACCTACTATCGTAAAGATAGTAAATGCGGCTTCTAGGTCTGAGAATAATATGGGAGGTAGCACTAACCACATTATTCCCGCAAACGTTGTTGCCATGATAATCCACGGTTTGCGTCGTCCCCATTTCCCTATATCGATTTTATCTGAGAGCAATCCAAATATAATTTTCAGAACAAAAGGAATCATGATTATGGAACCCAAGGAAGCAATTGCAACGACATCCACCACACCAAGCAAGTTTAAAAGGTAGATAGGTACTACCGTGGTGAAGATGCTCTGATTCATTCCCTGTACAAAATAATTCAGAGAAAAGATTCCCGTATATGAGGTCTTGTACTCAACTTCATTCTCAGTCATGTTTTTTTTTCACTTTTTTAAAACTCTGATAATGTTAGAATATTAAATAAATGTCTAATATTTTTTATTTCATTTTAAAGTTATTAAAGGTTTACACCAAAATCATTTTTTATCAAAAAATCATGCAACCTTGAATAAAACCTCTTGGATCCTCAACTATCCCTTGAAGCGTTCGGATAAATTGAGAAAAATCTGAAAACGGATAATTTAATATGATAATCTTATCATTACAAATCTCATAATGCTTCTAATCTCTTCAAAACGTAATTTATTCTTATTCAATGACTATTTTCTCATTATAGAATACTTCATGTTTTTAAGAAGGTTTATTTGGAATCATTGGAATCAGGGTTATCAAGGGCTATTTAGTCAATATAAAACCACATGGTCCTTAATAGGTATTTGATTTTCTTCCGATAATTTTCTAAAAATATTACTTTTCTCCTGCCCTCTTTTAAAGTTAATGATACCCTAATCTTTTTCCATCATTCCATGGCAAATTATTTCCGAGTGGCGGTTTTTCATCACTTAGTTTTAAAGTGAATTTTGATGACCTCTCCCCCTTCTTCAAAGATAAGACTAATGGCTTTATTTTTATTGATCTTGACAACCATATTATGGGGTAGCAGTTTCATCATAACCAAAATTGTCACTAAAAATGTTCCCATTTTTTTTTATTTGGGAATACGGTTCACTTTTTCGCTCTTGGGTTTAATTCCATTTTTATTTCTTGTGAAAAAAATAGATAAAAAGATCCTGATCATGGGAGGGATTACGGGGATCGTATTTTTTATAGGCATCTTATTTCAAACGTATGGTATTCAAGGAACAACGGCCGGTAAAACGGGTTTCGTAACGAGTCTCTCTACCGTCATGGTTCCCTTCATAATAGGAATAAAAACTCGTCAACGTCTAAAAGTGAAAATATGGATCGCCGTCTTATTATCTGTCATTGGGATGGCCCTCTTGCTATTGGAAGGAGAATCCGGGTTAATATTAGCAGATTTCTTAAATTTAATATGTGCGTTCTTTTTCTCCATATATATCGTGTTAAACGATAAGTACGTTAAACTGGTGGACGTATATCTTTATACGACAATACAGCTAGGGTTAGTTAGCTTGTTGAGTATTGGGTGTTCACTGCTTTTCCAGGAATCTTGGGAACTAACATCCCATGATCTTAATTTTTGGTATCTCATGATTTATTTAGGGGTGGGAGTAGTCGCTTTATCGTTTATATTTCAAAATTGGAGTCAAAAACACGTGTCCCCTGTTCAAACTGCTATTGTCTTCACTTTAGAACCCGTATTTGGTCTTCTTTTTGGTATGTGGCTCGGAAATGAAACCATCTCCATTTTAGGTGGAATAGGATGTGGATTAATTCTTTCTGCTATATTTATAAGTTCATTTAAAGATCACGAGTCGGACTTAGCGCGCAAACAAATGGAGGGATTGGGTGCAAATCAGGAAGAGCAGCAAGTTTTCACTAGCGAGAATAAGATGTGAACTAATCCCCTATGATTTCAAGTTTGGTTAAAGGTTTGGAAATCGGTATAATAATGCGCTGAAGCAGTGTTAAGAAATGGCTATAAAAGTTAAATGGTACCTTTTTATTAGAAAAAGCTTTCTTTTAAGAAAATTATACTATTCTATTCTCATTTAGTAATTAAAAATGAAAAAAATAAAAAAATAAGCGATTTAATAGTTTAATTTTAAAATTTATTTTCGTTATTGAAAAGAGATGATTCTGTTCTAATCCTTTCCCCTTTCCTCTAATATTTTCCGAACTCTTTCGAAGTCAGTAGGATACGTCTTATACACGAACGAATAAAGAATTAAACAAATTATCCAAGGGATTAACGCCACTAAAAACATGCCCAATGCAAGTGCCATCATGTTTGTATATCTTATTGAAGCAGGCAATTGGCTTAAATCTACTCCCAATGGAGGAGTGGTATAGCCAAAGAGGTCTGCTGCAAGCCCCACGAACACGGTTCCTAAGGCTGCAAAGGACCCTTCCAGCATGCGATCTACAGAAAATGCCGAACTGCGAATTTCTGGTTCTATGACTTCACTAAAAATGGGATTATTAGTGCCTCCCGAACACCAAGAGATGAGAAGTCCTGTAATGGTGCCAAAGATGATATATAATAGTACAGAAGATTCCATCATGGGGATTAACAGGAAAATTATAAACGTTAAAGGAATTCCTGAAGCTACAGAGATTTGTGCAATGATGATTCTTCCGCTCTTAGGACGCCATTTTGCCGCTCTATCTCCTATCAAACCTCCCAATAGATTTCCTACTGCAGCTCCGATTGCGATTATGGAAAACAATAAGCCGGCTATTAACGGATCAAATCCAATATATTCAAACCAGATGATCATGAAAAAAATACCATTCCAAGGGATGGATCCGGCCATTCCTTGAAAAACAATAATCATGAACGTTCGATTAGTCAAAATTTTCTTAAAGTCTGAAAATTTGGCATGATATTTATCTGCTTCTTCCTTTGAAATCACTGCAGCGAGTTCGGGTTCCATTTCACCTCGAATGGGATCTTTCGCGAATATTAGAACTAAAAGACCAACTATTATGCTTACAATACCCCATACAATGAATATAAATCTCCAACTATCAATCCCTAAAATAGTACTATAAGCAGATACAATTGCAGTGGCAAAGATCGTTCCAACAATAGATCCAAGTACGCCCGTTAATCCTAACCATCCAAAAGCTTTTCCACGGGTCTCTGGGGGAAAATAATCAGAGACTAAGGATTGGGAAGTCGGCACGATTACCGCTAAACCGATACCCGTAATGGCTCGATAAATCAGCAAATCAATAAATTGGGAGGCAAAGGCTACCATGATGGTAAAAAATGCCCATATAAAGCATCCAATCGACAATACTAATTTTCTGGAATGTTTATCGCTCCACCACCCCCAGATTGGAGTAGCTAATGCTTGAAGTAAAGACCTTATTCCCGTTAAATCACCTAATTGGACAATATCCAATCCCGTCGTTAGCTGTACTTGTTCATATACAGAGGGAAAAATCTGCCCGTCAGCATTATCGATTATATTGGATAAATTAATAGTAACTTGAGTTCCCCCTCTGCCCGGAACTTTTTTTTTCAATGTTTCTTCATTTGAACTTTTATCAACCAATTTAATTCCACTTTACGAAATAATTAAAAATAGAAAGGCAGATGTTTTTTAAAAGGATAGCCATTATAAATCTTAAATTA
>CAYLZE010000087.1:0-21779 GCA_964388035.1 uncultured archaeon | reverse complement strand
TGCACCGATCACGCCAATCTGTGGATTATTATAATTCAAAAATCGTTCTATTATCACTCTAGCAGTTGCAGCATCCATCCAAGAGCCCCAAGAGAAAATGGGCAGTCTTGATTGATTAATTTGCTCTTTATATCGATAAACGCTGAAATTTTGGGAGGATGCATTAGTATCTCCATAAGTATCATCTCGATATGTGATTGTACGAGCACCTTCAGCCACATTATTACTAGCTTTATGCTCTTCTATAGCTTTCTTTAATAGGTGCCCATCCTCATCGGAATCAACAAATTTTACACCTTTCATGAAAAGAAAAGGCAAAAATCCCAATCCTTTCGAACTATTTAAATCAAGTGCTCGAGTAGCTCTGGCCCACATTTCGATAAACATTTCATCATATATACCCCCTGGAAATGCTATATCTAAAAAAGGATCAAATTCATTATGCATCGGTCCCAAACCTTTCAAATGAGGATGCTGTACTATCCCTGCTAATTCGGCAGTAGTACCCAGATAGGAATTCCCCCATGTAATCACGTTTCCATCTGACCAATCTTGAGTTATTATCCATTCTATAATGTCTTGATTATCGGCAATCTCCTCTTCGGACCAAGGATATGGTCGGATACCAAATGATGCCCCCGTACCTCTTACATCCACTTTTAACATAGCAAACCCATAATTAGTGAAAAAAAGATTGTAGTTGAACCTGATAAGGGACTCTTTCAACCATTTGAAAGGCTTTCTAAAAATAGTATCCCTCCAGTAACATGTCTGTACCAAGATGGTGGGTAGTTTTTGTCCGTGTTTTAGTCCTTTTGGAAGGTAAATATCAGCAGCTATTTTCACACCATCCCTCATTGTGATATAAGTAGATGTGATCTCGTATTCTTCAAACTGTTTCTCTCTTGGTGCAGTCTCATTCCATTCATATAGATTTTTTTTGGTCATTTTCATCAAGCTATTTTCAAAATTTTTAATTATCTTCTCTCAAAAAACAAATTTTATACTCTAATATGGTATCGCTAATGATTTTTTTCTTCTCAATCACTTTGCTCCTTTTGATCTATTAAGAAATGTTTCTATTCTCATTTTTGCTTGTTCTGAATTACCGCAGGCGATCATTGCCCGACTTTCTCTATATAATGCCTCATCAAAAGTGATATCCGGTCCGGCATTAATTAGTCTTTTTGCATGAGTAAGAGCGAAGGGACTTTTTTCAGCTACTTTTTTGGCCATTTTCTTGCACTCCTTATCTAATTCCTCCGGCTTGCAAACTTTATTAACGATACCATACTCCAATGCTTTATCTGCTTTGATTTTGCTGCCTAAAATCATTAATTCTTTTGCATGACTACCTCCAATTAACCAAGCTAAAATTTTCGTAGAAGCATTTGAAAAGAACATACCTACTTCTAATTCAGGGAGCCAAATTTTAGTATCAGAGGCAGCAATCCGAAAGTCACAGAAAAGAGTAAGCTCAAAACCTCCTCCAATGACCCATCCTCGATAGCCACATATGATAATGCCTGGATGCTCTCTAATTAAAGAAGTCAATTCTTGAAAGTTTGATACTTCATCAAATGCCTGAGATTGCTTTTCTGGATTTGTAATTAGATCATAAGCATATTTTAAATCTTCTCCCAATGCAAAATTTTCTTTGCTTGAAGTAAATACCACACACACGTCTTTATTATTCATGCTCTCTTTAAACGCATCAATTAAATCTCTGACTGTTTGAAGATCTAATTCTGGCCTATGAAGAGTAATGTATCCAATTCTTCCAATCTTTTTATATTCTGCAAATTCAGTCATAATTTTATCTATTTTCGATTTTATTAGTTTTAATTAATTATGTTCTATTTTTTAAATTTATTAAAATGCATTCCAAAATTAAGATAGCATGTCTGAAGAGCTTGTATTTCAAAATCTACATGATTTAGCACTTAATTCATTGTCCTTTGAAAAATATGTAAGAGCTTATGAAATGTGAGCATTTTGATATAATAAATAATGGAAACCTCTTCTTCTTTATTGGTTTCTAAACAAAACTTAGAAATTTGAAAGTATTTCTAATTATCTAAACTCAATATATTCAAGTTAAAAGTCCAATTCCCATATCTTTTTATGAACATGCATTAATGAACGGAGGAAAATAAAATTTTACTTAGTATATGAACAATCATCACATTTATAATATAAGTCAATACGCTGCCCTTTGGGTTTAACTTTCAAATTAGATATCAATTTTCTCCAGAAACTTGTTAATGATTCGGAGTCATAATCGATAATCTTCCCACATTCAGTACATACCATGTTAATATGAATTTTGGTATTCGGGTCAAATCTAATGCTCCCTTCGCTAAATCCTAATTCTTGTATTAATCCTAGCTTATTTAATAAATGCAGTGATTTATATACAGTTCCTAAACTAATCATAGGGAATTTTCTTTTCATTGCTTCATGAAGTTGGTCAATGGTGGGATGATCCTTCCTGGAGATTATGAAATTGTATATTGCCAAGCGTTGAGTTGTAACTTTATACCCTTTTTTCCGTAATAAGACAATTAAGTCTTGATCCTTCAATATCAATCTAACTTATTTAGTAAATTACGAATTAATATGATAATTTATTAGAGTTGCTTTTATTTTAAAAAAGTAATCTTTTTTAATACTCCAAACTCTTTAGTATTAGTTACTAATTAAGAATAATTCCAATGTAATTAAAAATTACATTTTGAAATTTTAAACTATATATTTAAATTCGAACAAAATCGAGTAAAAGGTGAATAATAAAAAATAAGGGTGATATCCTAAAGTGGAAAAAGAAAAGAAAGAAAAGATCTTAACAGCGGCAGAGGGCACAATGAACCGAGAATGGTGGCCAAATCAGTTAAATCTCGACATGCTGCATCAGCATTGCTCTAAGTCTAATCCAATGGGTGAAGGCTTCAACTATGCTAAAGAGTTCAAGAGTCTCGACTTGAAAGCCGTGAAGAAGGATCTCAAAGAACTAATGGCGAAGTCGCAAGATTGGTGGCCGGCGGACTTTGGTCACTACGGACCATTGTTCATCCGTATGGCTTGGCACAGCGCCGGTACCTACCGCGTTGGAGATGGTCGTGGCGGCGCAGGCCACGGTAATCAGCGCTTTCCGCCCTTAAATAGCTGGCCTGACAATGTCAACCTCGATAAGGCACGCCGATTACTCTGGCCCATCAAACAGAAGTATGGAAGGAAAATTTCTTGGGCTGACATGATAGTTCTCGCTGGCAATGTTGCCTTGGAATCGATGGGCTTTAAGACCTTCGGTTTTGGCGGTGGGCGTGAGGACATCTGGGAACCGGAAAAAGATGTCTATTGGGGTTCTGAGAAGGAGTGGTTGGGTGATAAGCGCCATTCCGGCGAGCGGGATCTTGAAAATCCGCTTGCTGCCGTGCAGATGGGCCTAATTTACGTGAACCCGGAAGGTCCCAACCGCAATCCAGACCCTCTCGAGGCAGCCAAGGAAATCCGAGATGTCTTTGCCCGCATGGCAATGAACGATGAGGAGACAGTGGCGCTAATCGCGGGAGGACATACTTTCGGTAAAACACATGGAGCCGGCGATGCAAAGCATGTAGGACCAGAACCAGAAGCAGCAAGCATCGAGGAGCAGGGTTTGGGTTGGAAGAGCAGCTTTGGGACTGGCAAAGGTGGTGATACGATCTCTAGCGGTTTGGAAGTCACTTGGACTACAACGCCCACGAAGTGGAGCAGCAACTTTCTCTGGAACTTATTCGGCTACGAATGGGAACTGACGACGAGTCCGGCTGGCGCACATCAGTGGAAACCTAAACATGACGCGGGCGCCGGAACCGTGCCGGATGCCCACGATCCGTCCAAACGCATTGCACCTTCCATGTTGACTACAGACATAGCTCTGCGAGTCGACCCTATTTACGAAAAGATTTCACGGCGTTTCTTAGAGAATCCGGATGAATTCGCAGACGCGTTCGCTCGGGCATGGTTTAAGCTGACTCATCGCGATATGGGACCCCGCACGCGCTATCTAGGCCCAGAAGTTCCAGCCGAAGAGCTCATCTGGCAAGACCCCATCCCCGCAGTAAATCACAAACTGATTGATGCAAAGGATATTGATGCCCTCAAGGGCAAGATACTGGCTTCTGGCCTGTCTATATCGGAGCTGGTTTCAACCGCATGGGCTTCGGCATCCACCTTTCGCGGTTCCGACAAGCGCGGTGGTGCCAACGGTGCCCGTATACGCCTAGCACCGCAGAAGGATTGGGAAGTTAACCAGCCAACCCAGCTGGCAAAGGTGCTCAAAATGTTAAAAGGAATCCAGGATGCATTCAATAACGCCCAGTCGGGCGGGAAAAAAGTATCACTGGCTGACTTGATCGTTCTGGCTGGTTGCGCGGGTGTCGAACGCGCTGCAAAAAATGCGGGATACGATGTAAAGGTTCCCTTCATGCCAGGACGCATGGATGCCTCGCAGGAACAGACCGATATAGATTCCTTCGCCGTGCTCGAACCGAAAACGGACGGCTTCCGCAACTATCAGAAGACCCGTTATGCTGCATCGATCGAAGAGTTACTGATTGACAAGGCGCAATTACTGAAGTTGACCGCTCCAGAGATGACCGTTCTCATTGGTGGCATGCGTGTCCTTAATGCCAACTTTGGACAATCCCAGCACGGCGTCTTCACCAAGCGGCCTGAGGCGCTCACCACTGATTTCTTCATAAATTTGCTCGACATGAACACAATGTGGAAGGCAACCACGGAAGAAAAAGACTTATTCGAGGGATTTGATCGCGCAACGGGTAAACTCAAGTGGACTGCGACCCGTGTTGACCTTATCTTCGGTTCGAACTCGCAACTCCGAGCTTTGGCGGAAGTCTATGCGTGTAAAGATTCCCATGAGAAGTTCGTGAACGATTTTATCGCGGCATGGAATAAAGTTATGAACCTTGACCGTTTCGACCTCGCCTAGTCTCCAAAGGCATAAATATTTTTTTTTATTTTTTTTGAATATTTAACTATTTATTTTTTTTAATTTTTTTCTAATGATCGGTGTTCCGATATTATTTTAAGTTTACCCAAGAACCCCAAGAGATTTTTTATAATCTGCATAATACACTCATCTTAGCACGTTGCGATTATAGTTTAATACTCATGGAAAAGAGATAATTCTTCGATTTTGAACCATATTAAGACAGTTTTTATTGATTTTCAAGGAATTATAAATAAAAACAGATTCTTGTAATTATCCGTAAAAACTATTGTCAAGAAAAATTAATTAGCTCTTATCTATTTGCTTCATTTACAAATTTATTTTCTCAAATACAAAAAATTTTATGAAATCTAAACTAAACGTGAATATAGATGAATATAACAAGAGAAACAAAATTTGAGATATTGATAGGGCTGAGATTAAGATACCAAAGATGCCAAATATTACAAAAACGATTAGTGCAGCAATAGTAGAAATCAACAATTCTTTCCCGGGAAAAGATGACCAGAAGTGTCTTCTTTCTCGAATGATATAAATCCTAAATTGACTAGAAAAAATAACCAATACCGTAATGAATGTACTTAATTGTTCCTCATTTAAATTGAAAATTGTAAGTCCAACTTGCACGGCAATTATTGCTTGAACCACTAATCCAATCCCAATTACGGAAGAAGGGATCATCATTTTTTTCATATTCCATATATCGGGATTTTTTGTTGGTACTACATTATCTGTCGCTAAAGAAATTGTTACAAAATCATTTGCAAACATGATAAGAATGATTCCCAATAACGAAATTATAAAAAAATGCAGTATAAAAAATCCTACTACAAGAATTCCTATAATCTGAATTACCTTAGAGATCTTATTCAAAACCCAAGATAGCATTCTTTGGTAAATCTTTCTACTTGTTTCTATCGCATCATTTATAACCCCAAGTCCCTCTTCCATTAACACAATGGCAGCAGATGATTTGGCTACGTCTGTAGAATTATTCACAGCAATTCCAATTTCAGCTTGTTTTAAAGCAGGAGCATCGTTGACACCATCACCGGTCATTCCCACGATGTGTCCCTTCGCTTGAAAAAGCTTAACGATATTATATTTATCTTCTGGATAAATTTCAGCAATCCCGTCATAACTATCAATTTTGGCACTTAATTCTTGTTTATTTAGTTGTCTAAAAGAATCGATTGCTACTACATTGTTCCCTAAGGATACTTCCCGTGCTATTTCTTTTGCTATACTTAAGTTATCTCCTGTTAACATTATTGGTTTTACTCCTAATTCTTTAACATTATTTATCATTTCTTTCGAGTCTTGTCTTAATGGATTTGCTATTACAATTAAACCTAGAAAATTTAGTTTGGTGATATCATTATCTTCAGATGCAGCCACACCCAAGGTTCTAAACCCTTTAAGAGATAACTTTTCTAATTCGATATTTATTGTATTGCGGGATTCTGGATTAAGGTTAGAAGAAAGAGCCATTATTACTTGAGGAGCGCCTTTTAAAGCTTTATATTTCACGTTATTTTCCTCAATCAATGCTTCTGAACGTTTGATAGTAGAATCAAATGGTATGAAATCTAGCCGCTTGAATTGATAAAAATCTTTCAAATACTTATTGGCATAATTGATAATCATAAGATCAATATCATCTTTACTCTCTTCGAGAGAAGCCAATTTTGCTATTTTAATAATCGCTTCTTTACTTTTTCCAAAAAATGGAAGTACGTCAATAATAGATAAAATATTTTGAGTAATAGTTCCGGTTTTATCGATGCAAAGGATATTCATAGAAGCGGCATCTTCAATAGAATCGAGTTTTGTTATTAATACTTTTTTGTCAGCAAGTTCCTTTGCCCCAACAGATTGTAATACTGCAAAAACCGTGGGTAAGGCCACAGGAATTGAACCCATCAAGATAATAATTGCATATATAATAATGGATATTAAACCAGCTCCCAAAAAAATAGCATTTACTGATATTAAAATCAATGCAATAACACCAGAAATAACTAAATATTTATTTAAAGTGAAAACCAAATCTTCTTGATGAGATTTGGGTTTAGCTATTTTGACCAATTCGACGGTTTTTCCAAAATAAGTATTTTTTCCCGTATTTAGTGCAATACATTTTGCCTCCCCTCGATTTACAGTACTACTAGAAAAGATGATATCGGATGGATTTTTGATTACTGGTTTAGATTCACCTGTTAGAGAAGATTGATCGACAGTGAGTGTTCCACTAATTACTTTCCCATCAGCGGGAATGACATCTCCTAAACCTATGATAAAAATATCTCCCGGAACGATCTCACTAGAATCTTTAATTTCCCATTCTCCATCCCGCAAAATTTTACCCTTGATTGCTAATTTTTTGGAAAGGAGATCAAGAACATTTCTAGCATTCCTCTCATGAAAAAACCCTATAATTACATTAATAGTTAGTAATATAAATATTACAATTACCTCAAGATAATGTGCGACAATTAAAGATAAAATGATAGCCAATTCTAATAGCCAAGGCATAGGGCCCCAATATCGAGAAAAAAAAGAGATAATGGGAGATCTCTTTTCTTTTTCAATTCTGTTCTCTCCAAATTGTTCCAACCTTTTTTGAGCTTCTTCTTGGGATAAACCCATTAGAGTTCCTTCTAACGATAGAATTGTCTTATTAATTGACAGTTCTTTGTATTTCAATGTATCTTTAACACTCATTTACCAAAACCACCTTATAATTAGATGAACGGGAAAAATGTTTTTTAACGATATTCTTATTGTGATTAAAATTTCATCATCTTAATAACTAAGTTTAAAATCTTAAAATTAAAAAGGATAATGATATTAAAATTGATGAGTATTTTAAATTATTAAGCTCAAGTTATCATTTATTTATTTCAATTTATAAATAAAGTTAGTTCAAAAATAATTGCGACATTCATTAGAAAAAAAGAGAAATAAACTAGTTTAAAAAATTACACAAATTAAATCACTTACTCATTTCGCTTAATATTTAAGAAAAACATTGTTTTAACTGATATATTATTTGTAATGCTTTTAATCCAGTTAATGTAATGATATATTTCTTCTTCTCTTGAGCTACGTAATCATTTTCTATTAACTTATTTACATGAAAAAGCAAGTGACCAGCTTTTATTCCCATATCTTGTTCTAATTCAGAATAATACTTGCCCCCTTTACTCAAATTTTTTAATATTTTTATTCTAATAATATTACATAAAGGAGATAAAATCTGATTAATATCCTCCTCATCCCCTTCAGTTAAAGGTAATTCATCATTGATCATAATCATTTCTTCCAAATATCTTGAAGAAAACTCTTTTGATTTTAATATTAAATTTTTTAGAACTTCATAAATGTCTAAAGCGTTTTTAAAACATTCCCTATTTTCACATGCTTTCGACGCAGCACTTGATTTAGAAAATTCAAGATATTTATCAATTTTTCTAATAGCTGATTCGGTTCCATGCTCCATTAATGTTCGTAAAACTCGAAAAACTCCTTTTTCTATCAATGTGTTACAATAATCTAAAATTTTACAATCTTTAGGTCGATTATCTAAAAATTTAGTCAAGCGATTACTTGTTGCTTTAGTTATATTAAAATAATAATTTTCTTGAATTCTACTTTTTTTTAAAAGATCAATATCCTTTTTAATATTTAACAGAATGTCTTGAAGGAAGTTAAATCGATTATTTAATCCCGATATTTGCATACTTAATTTCGAAATCTTATCATTAGACTCAGACATTTTTACGTTTAATAAAACAAGATGATTAAAATTGATGAAAAATGATCATACTATACTAATGTATATTATTATTTAAATCCTATAGAAAATTATAGTGAAAAGGTAACTTTTTTATAATCATAAAAATATTGTTAAATTATCATATTGAATTGTGAGAGATCAAATAAAAAAGAGGAAGGATAAATGGTTGAAGTGAATAAGGATCTTTTAGCTCCTTGCGGTTTATATTGTGGTGTATGCTCGATCTATATTGCCCATAGAGATAATAATCAAAAGTTTAAAGAAAAATTATTTCCAATTTATAAAGCATTCGTAAAAGGCGTAGATGAAATATCATGCACGGGATGTTTATCTTCAAGAGTTGTTTTCCCCGTATGCAGAGCTTGTGCGATTAAAAGCTGCTGTGAAACAAAAGGAATCGAAGGATGCCATCAATGCGAAGATTTTCCTTGCAAATATATCAAAAACTTTCCTATTGCCGTAGGGAAAAAGGTGATCTTGAGAGCTATCCCCCAGAGAAAAGAGTGGGGAGATAATAAATGGGTAGAAGAGGAAGAGAAAAGATATATTTGTCCTGAATGTGGGAATAGCTTATTTCGGGGAGCAAAACGGTGTAATAAATGTGGAATTGAAGTTAATGTAGATTAAAATATTCTCCAACTAGGAAAAATCCTAAGAATATTAGAGCGTGATTTTAAATAAGATTCAAAATTAGAGCAAATAGATGACGATCGCAAATAATTTTAAATTTATAATTTTAGAAAAAAAAGGAGACTGGGCAATTCCTTCAGGAAATGCTCGTATTTGCTAAGAAATTTCTATAAATTCCAGAAATTTTAATAACGCAATTGCTCCTCGTAAATAATACTTTTTTTGATCAACGTTTGAAATTTAAAACTGAAATTGATAAAATCGTTGAAAGAATGTCTAATTTATTAAATAAGGGAAATCATAAAAGAAAATTTCCATATTGCCTATTTTATTAATAGTCCAGACTAAGTCTTTGATAAAGTATCTCTATTATTAATTACTCATTCACTTTTTCTTTTTTTTAATTTGATTTTATTCTAACGAATTATCAGAGCAAAATTAAGCCGATTATGCTAGAAAGTAATGAAATTTAGTTAAGGCGATTTCCCCGCATACACTACCTCAATACAAGGTAATTAACAATAAAGAAGGAGAAAGGCAAATAAAGGTGTAAAAATTTACACCAACCAAAAGACAAAAATCCAGGTTGTATGGGGGAAATCTTGATTGTTAGTATCGTCCTTCAATCTTTATATATCTGATTATAAATATAAACTTTTTCTCCATAATTGTCAATTTCTCTTTTTGAGGTAAATAGTGGACGTTGAAATGATTTATGCAAAACTTTTACAATATATCTATAGGTTTTTTTTTGAGAAAGTAAAAAGTTAAATATATTTATCTAATTAAGTAGAATTATTATTGAATTTTTTACATGTTGATATTAAAATATGCCCGTCGAAAAATTTCCGATTATCCAACTTAAAGGATCTCCTCGTGAAATTGGATTGCAGCACGGAAAAATTATAAAGGATAGGATTCATAAAACTATTGCAGCTTATCACATAGCTTCCGGATTAGAGGAAGAAGTTATTTTAAAGAAGGGGGAAGCATTTAAAAAAGTTATTAATGGTTTCAATCCTGATTATTGCGAGGAAATAGAAGCTATTGCAGAGGGATCTGGAGCAAACCCCTTATGGATTTATGTGTTAAACGGAAGAACTGAGCTGACCTCTTTGCTTAAGAAAGAATGTACCGCCCTCTATTTTAGCAAAACGAGCATTCTTGCACAAAATTGGGATTGGGCGGAAGCTTTGGAATCATTAGCAGTTATCATGCGAATAAAGAAAGAAAATGGACAGGAAATCCTTCAAATGACAGAACCTGGAATAATCGGTAAGATTGGATTTAATAATGATGGTGTGGGGGCTTGTTTGAATTTTTTGGGAATCGATGGAGAGTTAAATGGCGTTCCTATTCATATTTTATTGCGAGCAGTATTGGATTCTGCGAATTTGGAAGAAGCGGTTGATAAAATGAAAAATCATGAGCATGGAACAGCTAGCAATATTTTAATTGGTGATAAAAAAGGAAGATTCATGGATGTGGAATTTGCAGGGAAAAAGTATTTTTTAATTGAAAATTCGCAAGAAGAGGAAATTTTTGTTCATACCAATCATTATCTTAAAGATAAATCCATTATTTCTACAGGAGTCCTTGGATCAGACATGGACAATACTCTTGCTCGCTATGAACGAGCAGAATCTTTAGCTAAAGGTGTTCAATTACAATCAATTGATGATATGAAATCGATTCTTTTGGATAAATCCAATAAAGAGCATCCGATTTGCCGTAAATACAGACGAAACGAACGGTTTGGTCGGGGTGGGTCGGTTTGTTCAATAATTATGGATTTGGTTAACCTCGAAATGTATATTACTAAGGGGAATCCCACAAAATATAAATATGAACTAATTAAAATGTGAAAATTATTCTGCAATAGCTTAAATATTAAAGCTCCAAAAGCTAAATAATTAGTGGAGTTCATATATTAATTCAATCTTGGTAAAGATCTTTTTAAATTTAAATTCTTTTAATCAATCTTTTAGATTTCGGAATAAATATGATTATAACATAAAATTACATAAAAGACCAGCTATAAAAAAATATGCAAGAGGGGGAAATTATGAAAACTATTATTTACTTTTTTACGGGAACGGGGAATTCCCTTTACATTGCAAAAAAATTAGCAGAAAAATTATCAAATTGTGAATTAGTACCAATTTCTAAGATATGGCAACAAGATTCTCCTATAGTAGTTGCCGAAAGAATTGGATTAATTTTTCCTGTATATGGATTTGGACTTCCAGCAATTGTTTATGAATTTCTAAATAAATTAAATACTCATTTAGCAGATTATATTTTTACAATTATTACTAGCGGAGGTGGTAGTTCGGGAGCATCATTAAGTCAAGTTAAGAAATTATTAAAAAAACAATCAAAACGTTTAAATGCTGGCTTTTCAATTCAAATGCCAATAAATTATATTCCAATGTATAATATTCCTTCTGAAGGAGCACAAATACGCATGTTTGAAAAAGCAAGTATAATTCTTAATAATATCTATGAAGTCATTAAAAGCAACCAAAGCAAAATAAGAAGAGAACCTTTTAGTGTCATATTAAAACCCATAAATAAACTTTTCCGGAATAGGGTTAATAAGCTTGATAAAGATTTTTATGTGAATATAAATTGCGATTCTTGCGAAATCTGTGAAAAAGTATGCCCTGTAGGTAATATTAAAATTGTTGATGGAAAACCAGAATGGCAACATAAATGTCAACAATGCTTAGCATGTATTCATTTCTGTCCCCAGAAAGCGATACAATATGGTAAAAATACAGCAAATAGGGAACGTTATCATCAACCTCAAATTAAGATAAAAGAAATTATGTCTCAAAATAGTTAAAATATTTTCATAATAAATGAGAAAAAGGATGAGCACATTAAAGAGGTCTGTATTTAACTAGAAAAAAGTTAATTCAATACTTTTTTGAAAAAAAAATAATAATTCTTTTTCTTTTTCTGAATATTCTACATTTTAAAGTTTTATTTTGTTAATTTAATTAATATTTTTATACGTAGAAAAATGGTCGAGAATAAAGTATTATTCAAAAATGGTAAATATTATTATGGAGAAGCTTGGGTAGAAAAGAAAGATTATCTTAATGTTCTTCATCTCAAGGGAGCTCCATATGAGGTAGGGTACCAGCATGGAATTTTATTGAAAGATGAGATCAAGAAGGGAGCGGTAAAGATTTATGCAGATCCTTTGAGTAACCAAGGAATTTCAAATCCGCTGATGAAAATAATAGGAAAAATGTTTTTAAATAGTAAGATTTATAGACCTGCAGAAAAAGCTCAACCGAAAGCATTGATTGAACATCTAAAAGGTATTGCCGATGGTAGTGGAGTATCATATAAAACCATATTCAAAGGGAATCATCATACTTCTGTCAATATGGTCATGACTCCTGTTATATTTAAGAGCACTGAAAAAAAATTTAAAGAATTAGGAATTACCATTCAACCAGCTTGTAGTACTTTTGTAGCGACTAAAGAAGCTACGATAGATGGAAAAACTATCGTGGGGAGAAATACTGATTATTCCGCTATTCACGAATGGCCAATGCATCAGACGGTAAGTTTCGTGGAACCAACGGATGGTTTTAAATATATGCAGATAGGAACAGCTGGAGTCTTATTGTGGGGGCCCGGAATGAATGAAAACAAAATTGTCGTTTGTTGTCATTACATGATTTATGACGATATTGATCCTGCAGGATGGTGCATACCAGCATTTACCGATACGATATTACGTGAGGCTGAGACTTTAGATGATGCTGTCGATATATTAAATAAAAATTCAAGAGGTATTTCGGGTGGTATTGTCGTCACTGATGGCAAAACTAAAAATGCTTTTGCTGCAGAGGTAAGCACGGGAAAAGCCACGATTCGTTGGTTAGAAGATAATCATCTAATAATGACTAACATGGCAGTATCAGAGGAAAAGCGACAAATTGATTTTGTTTCAAGATATAATTTAAATGAAGGGTGCCCAGGAAGATATCGCAGATTAGAGCAATTATTTAAATCGAATTATGGAAAAATGGAACCTATGTTAGTTGCTGAATTCATGGGGGATCACATCAGGTATACTACGGGACAAGAAAGAAATGCTTATGGCATCATAGGAGTAGATGATAACGTTAATAGCATGGTGTTTTCTCCAGAAGATTTAAAAATATGGATTGCCGCAGGACCTGCTCCGGTCTGTAATAATCCTTACGTAGGATTCGATTTTAAAGCGGAAATCGAGGGAAAGAATTCAAATCTAATTCCGAAAACGTTAGATGGTTATAAGTTTAAGGATAGTAGGAAAAGAGAGGGAATGGTACTTTTTAATAATGCATATATTTTACATGAGAAATACGTGAAAACTACTCCGGAGATTCTATCGCTTCTGAGACAAGCACTGGAAAGAGATCCTGAAGAAATTATTTATTATCAAATGCTTGCAAAATTCATGATTCATCAAGGGAATTATCAAGAAGGTATAGAATTGATGACTGAAGCATTAAAGAAAACGCAATCAGCTAATGAAAGAGCTCATAACACGTTAATTTTAGGAATCTTAAACGATCTTAATGGAAATAGAGAAGGGGCTCTTTCTAATTATAATGCGATCGATTCCTTAATAAAGCAAGAGCCAGAGGATCCTTGGTTCAAGATAAATAGAGTTATTAAAGCCTATAGTGAAATATATAGAAAGCTACCATTTACCAAAAAAAATTTGAAAGATAGAAGCGTTTTAATTGATTTCTCACAAGGTGCGGGAATAGAATAATTATAGCCATTTAAAACGAAATGCATATTTCAATTTTTTTTTTTCATTTTCAAAATTTTACAAGGTATTTTAAAAAAGTAAGATTAAGGTAATAACTTATGATATATCAAATTTATATTCTTGGTAATTATTTAAACATGGCGGTCCTATAGCTAAATAAAACGCAGGACCTTCACTCATCGAGTAAACAACAGATCCAAACGTAAAACCATCATTTGGTTTAAAGTTTTGATGAACACAAATTGGTCCAAAATGGGAACGTAAAATATGTTTTATTCCGTCTAGATTGATAATTTCACTTTCATCTTGTAGCCGAAATTTTAAATAATTCAACCGATCCCAAGAACTACTATAGAATTCAATACTTTCTAAGGGTGTAATAATATCGTCATTTACTAAAGGATGATTAGTATGATAAACTCGTGTGGCATAATTAGTAGGCATGAATTCAACAACTTTATTTGCTGAACATTCCAAACAAATTACTTTTTCAATTCCTCCGATAATATAATTTTGTCCCGAAGCATGAACGACTTCATGTATGAAATTTCTCGCATCCTCTAGTGTTTTCTTTTGAAGTACATTTCGCAAGATAAATGCAACGGGTAATCCGAGCTCAGAATGATTGAGTGTCTTTAGAGAATTACAGCAAATACCTAATGGGGCATTATTTAAACCACATAATCCAATCAATCCAGGAATTGTTAATATATACGTTTGTAAGGAAGAGATTGAATCTTTTATTTTTAAGACTAATTGTAATCCTTGGAGAAAAGAGAACAAATCCATGTTTTGGGCAAGTAATGTTGGATGAGATTCGGATTTATAACATCCAATTGAGCTACAATGGTCAAAACAATTTGAATTATTCGAATATTTAGAGAACCACCATCTTTCATCGAGACATTGAAAAGCAAATATTGTATTAAAATTAATTCCCGAACCTTCCGAAATTCCTTTAACTTCTTCGAACAAATCGGGAGTATTTTTCTTTACTGATTTAACAAAATAAGTATTTTGCATGAATTTTTTTATTAATTTATTAGGACTAATTTGATAATTTAATTTCAGATGGTATTTCCATCTTTTTATAGTCTCCTGAATTAAACTATTTAATGTTTCTCCGTGCATTAAACCTCTTTCAAATGCATTACCTTCTAGTTCTATTAATATGGCTTTATTATCACGATACATCTCTCCTCTTACCTCAATCATTAAATTTATCAATATTTTCTATTTTGATTCGCATTTTAAAAATAAAGATGAGAAAGTAAAACAGTATTTTATCTTTCTTTAGCGCTTGGGAGTTCTCACAGCAAGAAATACGCAATTCAAAATTAATTTATAAGCTTGAACGATATTTTCTGTAGAAAAGGAAACAGTGCGAGAATTTAGACGATTTACTGTAGGAATCAACGCTGCAGATGCAGCCATTGAAGTATCCATAAAATTAATTTCTATTTGAATCCGCTCTTTTATCTTGATGGTTTTAAAACGTTCCAGATTTTTAAGTGCTTTTTCTGCTGAATCTCGTATCACTTTAGTAGTTTTAGCCGGTGTTAAGCATTTTGCAACATATCTATCGATGCCTTCTTTTACTTGAGCGACCTCCACATCTTTAAGAAAAGATTTAGCTTCAGCACATACCTTATCATCTCCTGATACTAAAATTACGGGTACGTCATAGTATCCTGCTACTAAAATATTTAATCCCAATTCCCCAATTTCATTACCATTTAAACGCAAATTATAAATCTGGGATCCTGAAATGGTATGATTTAATACTGCGGCTTGAGTTCCAACACGCGCATGATATCCGATAAAGAATGCAGCAGCAAAAGTTTCATCAATTCCTTCCATCATGCATAAAAAACGGGTTGGTCCTGTAATCATTTCAGCTTGTTCGTGGAGTTCTTCAATTAAGATATTTCTTTTAAATCCGTGTGCCTCATTTATAATTACTTGCGTAGCTCCTCCCTTTATGGCGCCCTCTACCGCTGCATTTACATCTTTAGTTAGTAATTTTCGAAATCGTTCATATGCACTTTTATCTTCCATGACATCATCTATACCCGTAACTCCCGTAGCTCCCTCCATATCAGCAGAAATATAAACTTTAATATTTTTCACCACTTTTTGTTGTTTTATTAATTAAAAAATAATATATTTTTAAAATTTAAGTTAAATATTAGATACCTTATGTAAATAATATCTATCTGCTTGAAGATGAACTCCTCCATTCTCATCTATCATGAAATTGAGCCAAATTTTATTATTCGGATATACTATAGGAATATAGAATATTAAATTCTCTAAATCATAAGGGGCAGCACAAAATTCCATGGGGTTCGGGTTTCCAACGAAAAAAAGCTTCCCCTGAAGAATCCCTTCCTTTAATTTTACCTCTGCTCGTGTTAAATTTTTGTAACCCTCATATCTGCCTTCAAGCATTTTCATTTTCTCTTGAATTTTTAACATTGGAACTATTTTATTTAGATCCCCGCCTAGCAAAGTACCAAGAATACCTTTGGCAATCTGACCACAAATTTGAGGCGTACCATTCTGTCCAACAATTATACCCATTTGTAATTTAGGAAGGAATGCAATATATCCACCGGTGGTTCCTATACTCCCTCCATGAGTGATTAATTCATTTCCTAAAAAATTACTATTTATACTCCATCCATAACCATATGCGTCTCCATATGAACTTTCTTCAGGAGTTTTGATATGAGGCGTCCACATTGCACGTAAAGAGTCAATAGAAATAATTTGAGAATCGCCCATGGGACTTTTTCCTTCATTAATTAACATGAGAAGATAATTTTGCATTTCCTTACACGTGCTAAAGATACCTCCCCTCCCAAATTTCAATTCATGAAAAGGATGGGAAACTTCAAGTAATTTCTTACCATCCGGAGATAAATTATAGCCCGTAACCACATTCTGAGCTTTTTTAAATTCATAAGTTGTTTTTTCCATACCAAGTGGTAAAAATATATTTTTTTTCATGTATTCTCCAAATTTAATTCCAGAGACTTTTTCCACGAGGTATGCTAATAAAGAATACATGTCATTAGAATACATGAAGAGCTGACCCGGGAGCGACGCTATTTGGCCTTTAGCACCATTAATATAATGGAGAAGCTCCCCCCAATTAGCGATAGATACAATGGTCTCTGCCATTTGTTCTCTCCTATATTCAACCATTGCTCCGCTATCAAGATCCGATATTCCCGTCGAATGAGATAATAAATGATGGACTAAGATAGGATTTTCATCCGATCCTAACTGAAAATCAAGATATTTTTTTACGGGACTTTGGAGATCAATCATCCCGCGTTCGAATAATTGCATGATCGCTGTTGCAGTAAAAGATTTAGAAATAGATCCGATTCCAAATAAAGTATCGGGAGTCATGGGTAAGAGTTCCATTACATCTCTGACCCCAAATCCTTTAGAATAGATGGATTTATTTTTTCTAACAATACCAATGCACATACCGGGAGTTTTTGTCTCCCGCATCAAATTTAAAATTAGAGATTCCATTTGCTTAATATTACTACTCATGACATATTTACCTCTTATTAAAGAATTGATTAATGTTATTCTTTAACCTCAGTGATAAATTCATAATCCACCGTAATGGTTTTTTTGGTTTCTATAATTTCTCCAAAAATAATAACTTTTTTTCCTACAAATTTATCGAGCTCAGGATCAACTTGCCAAAGATGAGTTTTTTTCCTAATTAAGATCTCATTCCATCGGTCTGCGTAATCATCTATAGGTTGGAGAAAATAAGAAGGTCCCTGTGATTTGGTCCCGATTGCTTGTAGTTTAGAAATTAAAATGCCCTTTATCTCTCTTCTTATTATACCCATAATGACCATAAATTTATTTAATTAATTATAGCTATGTTTTTTTCTAAAGCCGAAAAAATGAAGCAAATAATTAATACGATTACGGTTGAAGATAATGAATTAACAATTCGCTTAAATACTTATATTAGCAATTATGATGTCAAATTTTTTCAAGATTATAGGTGCAAATTTCAGTCCATAATAAGGACTTCCTGCAGAACCTATTATATATTTCTTTTCAAAAACTTTTTCATCAATATATATTGGAAATTTATTGATTAGGGCAATTGGTGGTATGCCACCAATATCATAACCCGTCAATTCTTTTATATTATCTGGAGAAGCCAAACTTAACTTTTTCAATCCCGAAAGTAATGTTATCTTTTTAATATCTAGTTTTTGACTTCCCAGAATAATGGCTTCTGCATATCTATTGTCTTTAGATTTTAATATTAAACATTTTATAATACAATTTAAAGGCACATTGAGATAATCTGCAATTATATTAGAACGTGTTCCATCTACCTTCGAATGTTCGATAACTTCAGCATCTATATTTAATTTTTTTAACATTTCTTCAGTGTGTCTTACTTCTTGCGGTTTCATTTTTCTAATTACTTTTTTAAAAATAGTCTTAAGTTAATATTTTATTAAAATTCACAAATTAATATTCTACACGCACAAATTTCTTAGTTTGAAAGCTTTCATTAGCAGCTAAAGCAGTAGCCAATGCTCTTAATCCATCCTTAGCAGTTACTTCAGGTTTTAGATCATTTTGAATAGAATTAACAAATGATTCCATTTGTAACGCAAAATTATCGGGCATGGGGCGATCTAAAACTTTTATAGGTTGTTTTTGTCCATTACTAAAATAAAATAATTTATTTGCATAATAGTAAACTCTAAACGCCCCTTTATCTCCATGGATTCGAATATTTCCAGGATGGTCTTGCCAGCTACCCTCTAATGATAATTTCCCTTCAATATCCCAACTTCCACCCCAACTGAAAATTCCCTCATAAGGTAAATCTGAGGAAAATGAGGTTTCATTATAGATTAGTTGCCCTATAGCTCCATTTTTAAACATCATGGTCAAGAATTCTGTAAAAGGAGGAGATCCAGATATATTTATTCGCCCAACAACGTGCTCTATCTCACTATTTAGCATCCAATAAAAAATATCTATCAAATGGATGCCATGGTCCATTAATCCCATCCCTCCTCCTCCAGGTGTGCCATTAGGATAATGACTATTCCCTAAATCTTTGTAGCTTTCCCGACCGCTCCCTCCTATAAAAGCTTCCAGGAGTATGGAGATGTTTCCTAAGAGATCTTGATCTATCAATTCTTTTGCCTTACGACAGGCAGCAAGCCATCTATAAGTCGAACCGTAATAAAATTTTACGTTTCTCTTTTCGCAAACATTAATAATACTCTTTGCATCTTCAATATTTGTCGCAATGGGCTTTTCACACAAAATGTTTACACCATTTTCCGCTGAATCTTTTACGACATTCCAATGATACCGAGCAGGTGTTAAAATGCAAACAATATCCAATTCTTCCTTCTCCAGCATTTTTTGATAATCCGTATATCCCTTCAGATTCCAGTGTTTTGTCATTGTTTTCATTCGGCCCGAATTAATATCCGCTCCAGCAATGACATCAATGAGAGAAACTTGCTGATAAGCTTTCAAATGAACTTCAGCAATTTTTCCTAAACCGATCAGACCAACTTTTAGTTTATTCAATTTCATTCCTCATATTTATAAAAAAAATGAAGAACTATTTTTAACAATTAAAAAGCAGAATTGTTTTTAAATATGAGTTTGTATGGGGTTACAAAACCCGATAATGAATTTAATTAATGATCGGATTTAATCGTGTAAAATGGGATTTCTTGCTGCAAGAACTGCATCTAATCGACCGATAGGAGTATTATGAGGTGCATTCTTAATAATTTCTGGATTCTCCCGACATTCTTTATAAATTGTGACTAGAGTATCCACAAAATAGTCTAAGGAACTTTTCGATTCTGTTTCAGTGGGTTCGATCATCATTGCTCCCTCGACAATCAGAGGAAAATAGATTGTGGGGGCATATATCCCATAATCCAAGATTCGCTTTGCTATATCCTCAGTAGTTATTTCGTTTGGTAAGTTTTTATCTGAAAGAATGAATTCATGCTTACAAGCTCTATCAAAAGGCAGGTGAAAGAATTCTTTTAATTTCACTCTGAGATAATTAGCGTTTAATACGGAAATTTCGCCCACTCTTTCTAATCCTTCTGCACCTAAAGCTAAAATATAGCTGAAAGCTCTTATTAACACACCGAAATTGCCCCAAAAACATTTTATTCTCCCAATACTAGTTGCTGAATTTTTTCTACATGCAAACCCATCTCGAGCAGAAATAATACAAGGTTCTGGTAAGTAGGGTATGAGGTGCTCTTTAACGCCTATAGGGCCTGCTCCCGGACCGCCCCCACCGTGTGGAGTTGAAAATGTTTTATGAAGATTTAAATGGACTATATCAAAACCCATATCTCCTGGACGACATTTTCCTAATATTGGATTTAAATTTGCTCCATCATAATAACACAACCCGCCTTTATCATGTACTAGTTTAGTAATTTCCTTTATATTTCTATCAAACAAACCTAACGTATTAGGATTAGTTAGCATTAATCCAGCCACATCACTCTCTTGCATTGCAAATTCAAGTTGATCGAGGGGCATCTCACCCCATTTATTTGATTTTAGTTCAATGATAGAAAAACCTGCCATTTTGGCTGATGCGGGATTCGTTCCATGTGCTGAATCTGCAACGATGATTTTATTTCGTTTGGAATTCTTAAGTTCGAAAAATTTTTTGATAATCAAAAGCCCCGTTAATTCTCCATGTGCTCCAGCTGCTGGTTGTAGAGTAAATCCTTCCATACCAGTGATTTCACCTAAATATTTAGCTAGAATATGTAACAATTCAAGGGATCCTTGATTTTCATCTTGAAGAGGATGAGCATTACTAAATCCATGAAGACGAGCAATTTTTTCATCAATTTTAGGATTATATTTCATGGTACATGATCCTAAGGGATATATCCCTAAATCAGTTCCATAATTTCTTTGGCTTAAATTAACATAATGACGCACGATTTCGACTTCGGGAACATCTGGAATTGGTAAATCCTTTCTTTGGAATTTCGCTGGTAATATATCATTCAATTCTTGAGCTTCTATATCCATTTGAGTTATGAAATTTGGAACTTTAGCCTTGATTCCTTTCTCGAAAATTAATTTATTATCATATACCATGTGATTTACTTACCTCCCCGATTATCGGATAATGATTGAGCAATATTTAAAAAAGTATCAATGCTCTCTTTAGAATTCATTTCGGTAACACATACTAAAGCAACATTCTTCTTTTCTGGGAAATAACGAGAGAAATCTAAGGGGGAAAGAAGGTCATTTTCCTGACATCGATTTCTTAACTCATTGATATTAGGACATTCCACAAGAAATTCGTTGAAAGTAGGTTTTTTATTTAAGACTCTATATCCTTCTATTGAATTAAGAATTCTTTTTACATAGTCTGCTTTTTGAATATTCTGGATGGCAATCTCACGTAAACCTTGACCTCCAAGAGAAATCAGATAAATTAATGCTGCTAAAGCACATAATGCTTGATT
>CAYLZE010000086.1:0-21835 GCA_964388035.1 uncultured archaeon | reverse complement strand
ACATTGGATGCAGTTAGCATTTCAAGTCTTGGCAAGGGACCAATATTCACAGTAATAATATTTTCAGCTTTATTAAGAATATTTAACGACTTCAAGGAAGTTAGTTTGGAAGTTTCAGCTTGAAGGATCTCAATCTGTTTCTTGTTGAGAGCTTTATTTATTTCTACCTCTAAAGACTCCACTGAACCATTTTCTCCAACTTTTACGCCACTAAAAGGAAAATTGGGTACTATTTTCCTTATTTTTATTAATGCGTACCGTTGTTCCTCTCGTATATTATAATAGATCTCCTCGAGCGAGAGATATTTACAATAGAATAAATCAATCAAAAAATTGCGTATTTCCTCATTTCCATATTTGTAGCGTTCTATAACCTCCTCATGCAATCTCATAGTTGCTCGGGGAACACCCTTTCTTGCCAGTTCCTTGAGTAATGTGAATGAAAGGCCATAATCGAGCAAGTGAGTATCATAATCGTGCCTGACCCAAGTTTCGATGTTGGAGCAGTGTACCCAAAAAGCTTCTTCAGGAGTGATTAAATCTTCCACATCATGTTTCTTATATAGGTGGATGAGATCATTGATTGATTCAACATTTTTTAGGGCAGGCAAGTCTTCTTCTGGGAGCGTAACAGCCACGGTCATGCAGGTGGTTATTTTCTTTTTTCCAATGAAGATATATGTCTTTCCATTGATCAATTTGAGAGCAATGACTTGATGTCCCTCGTTATCTGTAATCAGAAATTCTGGGATAGTGCTACTCATTTTATTCTATATAGTTAAGTAATTAAGATATTTATAAAAGTTATGGCTTACTCAAATTTATGATTTATTCTTATCAAGATAATGTAAGTTTTTCCTTAATTCGTTGTTTCATAACTCACAATATTTAGACAATGTAATGGGAAAAAATCCTTATTTCTTAATATATTAAATTGATTGATACTATGAATAAGTTAAGTCTTTGAATAAGGGAGAATCTCTAATATTCGCCAGATCGGGATTATTTTCCGCATCTTTTATTAATTTATTATCAATTTCTAAAGTAATTTTTAAATTTGTAATCGCGTTGTTAATTATATTTTGAACGGAATGAAGACACGCTTTTAAATAATATGCTCTAGCATAATTCGAATCCAACTCTAATAATTTCTAGATCATTTCAGTAGTTTATTCATATTTTTTTTCTTGATATACACAGCTCCTTTATTAAAATATGCTAGCATGTAGGAAGGATCTTGTTGTATAATTTTATTAAACATATCCAAAGCTATATTTGACTTATTTAAATGATCATGACAAACATCAATGCCATTTAAAGCAGTTAACGATGATGGGTCAAAGTATAATGCATTAGTAAATTGCCTCAACGCTTCCTTATACTTACATTGTTCAACTAATACGCTTCCCCTTATAATAAAATACTTGGCGAAAATGAATTGATGCCTGCAATCGGGATTGGGATATTTATTATTATTGTATATCAAGCGATGGTGGATGGGGATCCAAGAGACTGAAAGTGGTCAATAAAATGAATTGTCTCTCCTCTTCAAGAATTTCTTTAATTTTTTCGAGAAGCTTTTGAGGCTGAAACCTTGTGAAATAATGACTTTTATTTAAAAATTCGTACGTCCAGATAAATTCCAAATTACTGTTTGAATCAGTTTCTGTATCAACTAAATTTGATAAATAATTCTTATCTTCACATATTATTTGCCTCGAATAAACAACGGGTCTATTTTCGTCTTGTTCTGGATCATTGAAGGGATATTATACATTATATTTAATGAGATACATGTCCTTAAAAAGAGTGATCAGCTGAGAAACCAGATTCGAATTTTCAATTTTTATTCCCACTTCATTACGATACAAATGCGGGTTAGATCCGATCTCTATCTTCTTAAAATCATCTAATCTTAAAAACTAATAATAATAGAATACATTTTTTCCAGATTTTTTTAAAAAATTAAATTTTCTTGAAATAATGGATTTAAGTGGTAGCATAATTATCTCGATACCTGACTTTATGAGTACTTTTGAGTACCTAAAAGTTCTATTTTAAAAATTAGTGGATGGAGTTGATCGATAAATCTATTTTTTTACTTTATTACAATAATAAAAACAAGACAATTAGACTTCATGTTTTAAAAAATCTCTCCGGTCAACTTTCGATAAATATTTATATATTTCTGTGTACCACCATTATTATAATCAACATTATTATATTTCAGTGTACCATCATTATTATAATCAATATTATTATATAGCATCATATTTTTAATTGAATAATAATGAGCCTATTTAAGATAAAAAATGTTGTAAGTTTTATTTCTATGGCACCAAAATTTCTACAATCAATAATACGAAAGGTTCCATTTTACGTTAATTATGATTTAACATGGCAGTGTAATTTAAAATGTAAACATTGTTATTTTTTCTCATCCACGGAGGAATTAGAAAGTAAAAGGAAAGAATTATCGAACGAAGAATGGATTAAGGTTTTTAAATATCATAAAAAATTGGGAACAAAAATAGCTGTATTAACCGGCGGAGAACCTACCTTAAGAAAAGATCTTATTGAAGAAGCAATCAAGATTTTCCCCTCAGTGCAAGTGGTATCAAATGGCGTCATGAAATTGCCCCAATTTAAGGGAAAAAAACAAGCATGGTACTGGGTGAGTATAGATGGCACGAAAGAAACTCATGATAAGATAAGAGGGGCGATGGTTTTTGATAAAGTCCTCGAAAATATTCGGGAATACCATCCTGTTGTTACTTCTGCCATAATGACATTGAATTATAAGGAAATTGAAGATATTGCTAAGATTGCTCATGATAATGGCGCATCCGGACTTGTCTTTCAATTTTATACGGGGTATCCTGACGACCCTTTATTATTAAAAGGAAACATGTTACGAGAAGCAATAAAAAACGTTTTAAAAGTAACGCGTAAATATGGAAATTTTGTTTGTTATTCCCGAAAAATGTTAGAACTATACCTCACCAAAGAATTTGTGCCGCATTGCATATTTAAAACCGGTCAAATTAAAAGTTTCTATCCCGATGGAACCGAAAAATTTTGTGTTATGGGAAATTCCCCCTTACTATGTGAGAATTGCGGTTGTATAGTACCCATTACGGCTTATGCTTTATTTAGGAAATATGATGCGGGCACGGTTGAAAAAGCGAGAAAATTGTTTAACCTGGGATAATTTATTCAATTACATCCGTTTCCCATTTTATTAAAATGCCTGATCAATGCTCTAAAAGAAATAAAGACCTCTGCTATAGAAGATTTACCGGACGAATTAGAGCCAATAAATACATTATACTTATCAAAATCAATTTTTAAATCTTTAAACAATTTATAATTCTTTAATTCTAAGGAAACTATTTTTTTTGTTAGCATATTAACTTGATTGGTACAATATTACAAGATTTTTTCCAATCGGAATCAAGTCATTGGGATAGAGATAGCGATGTAGTATCTTTTAATTGACTCATGAAGAAAAAGATTTTAGATTAATATTTATTAATTGATATAGTCCAATTTACATATTCTCAAATTTAAAAAATGTGAAAAAAAAAAAAAAAACCAAAAACCAAAAAATCTTAAATATTTCTAACGAAGATCTTTTTCGCCCATTCTGGCCAAGCTTGGGAAATATAAAGTAATATCCCTGCAATAATTATCAAGGCATAACCTAATACTTCTAAAAAAATATTTCCCGCAATTAAATTTATTACAATGCCCATAAATAAAATTAATGCTTGTATTAAGAACAACAATCCTTTAATTCTAATTTCCTTATCCTCTGATTTTCTTCCATTCGCCCATAATTTTATTGCCGTCAGCATGAAAATCATTAACATCAATATCCCGTTAATTAATATCCAAGGTCCGGGAATATAAGTATTCGGTGGATTAAAGGTCATCAACATCCCCATATCAATAAAAAAGAACATGAAAAAAGCTATATAAAGAAATGCTGCAAACATTATCACTATTACTCTAATTAATTTAATGTTATCTTTATAGAGAATTTCACTCCACGCAGTAATCCACGCAACAAGTGTTAACGGTCCAATAGTGTAAAATAAACTTACTTGGGAGGCTGTTAGTGGTGCATGTTCTAAAAAAATTAAAGTACTATTAATCGGGGCGTGTAAATAAGTAGTTGTTAGAAATATAGTGCTTAATCCCCACCAGATTAAAGGGGGATATTTATATTTTTGATATTTAATTATTAATAATATTCCAATTGCTATTAAAATAGCTACGGAAATATAACCTGCTAATGCCGAAGTGAGAAGTGTAAAATCAACCATCCTATTCATTTAAATTTTGGAATAATTCAAATTGCATTACTAATAAAAATATTCATATATAAATGTTGTTTTCAAGGGAGAAAATATGCTATAATCGTCATGCAATAATATTTTGTAAATTGAATCTATTAAAAACTAAAAAAATCACTTGCTGTTGATTCTGTTGATAATTTTAGATTGAAATGATCCTTGATAATCTGAGTCAAGAAGTTAAGATAATCATAGGATATTTTTAGATTGCGCGTTTTCATGAAATGATCCAATATTTTTTTCGATGAATATTTTTCATTCCTGAGCTTGTTATTAAATTCAATGATTTCCTTGGATAAAATAAAGGCTTTCTTAATTTCATTTTTGAGGATTATTAAACCAGTCTCTGGATTATTTTCAGCTAAGAAATTCTTAACAATAAACTGTTCGACTTCAATTTTCTTATCGTTTAATAGTTTATCTTTATCATTTAATATCTCTATACCATCTATGATAATGTAATCATTGTACTTTTTTCTATTTTTTACATATAAATCCCTTGATTCTAATACTATTTCTGTTTCAAATGTTCCTTGCGTGATAAATTTAATAAATTCGTTAAAATGATTTTTTAAATTATTAATATCGTTTATTATCAAGATTTTTCTATGAGAAAAAATACTTTTCAAGATATACACGAAGGTTATAGCTCTTAAATTGATAATTAGTAAATATATATCAAAGCTTTTTGGATAAGGGGTATCTATTTCTTCTTGTTTTAACTTTAACTCCGGAAGTATAACATTAAAATCAGCACTAAAGGCATCTCTCATGATATAATTTCTATCAACATAAACTAAAAACGAGTGCTTACAAATCACTTTTTCTGCCACATTAATTGCCGTTATTCCCTTTTTATCATGAAGCATGCCTTCTTGAATAGTAATATTACCATCCTTTAGACATCTGGGGCATTGCACTTTAATTATGGGCATTAATCCTTTACCTTAATACACTTTATACCTATTATAACATATTAAAAATGCATTTATATTTTTATGGATTATAATAAAAAATTTTAATTTTTTCCTTTCAACCTTTTTTTCCAAGCTATGACTTCTAAACTGTAAATTATTTATTGCTTTTTAACATATTTTTTATGAACCTAATTAAATATCAGAAAAAGGTTATCCTATAAGATATCTTTACCAGATTTGTAAATTTAATACATTTTCATAGGATATTGAAAATCGAGTATAAATTGGTTAAATTCTCTTCATTAAGATTAGTTTTAGATAGGGTCTAAATACTCCTTTTTTTTCTTCTAAATCGGAACTAGCAACTCCAATCATTAGAGCGGATTAACGTTCTCAAGACATAAGGATAAGAAATTAACAAAATAGTAGCATTCTAAACGTTCACAATTAGTATAGAAATCCTTTTTTGATGCATGGTTAATTTTTATATATTAAACAACTGGGGGATGGATAATTTTAAAATGTCATCAGTTTACCTTAATGGGATATTTGCCTAAATTAATAACGGTTTCTCTCATTGCTAGGAAATTTTCTAATTTAACAGCAGGATTGATGCTATGTCCTGAGCTAATAATAAAACCCCCTCCTGGAGCACATTCTTTAAGAAGCCTTTTTGTATAATCGATGATATAGTTCGGATCTTTATCTGCTAAATCTTGGGGGCTAACATTCCCGATCAACGTGATTTTATCTCCAAAGCTCTTTTTCAATTTGAAGATATCATATTCGGGATTTGCGGTAGTAGGCTCAATCGGATTAAAAGCGTCTATACCACATTCTATTAAATTTTCAAAGATTTTTAATATATCTCCGCAACTATGCAGGAGAACTTTCCCCCCATTTTTATGGGCGTAAGAACAAATGCTTTTTAACCACGGAAAAACGTACTTTTCATAATTAGTAGGGCTCATGAAGAGACCAGACTTGTAAGCATAATCATCCCATAACAAAATCGCTTCTGTGCCCCATTCAAAGCATAGTTTCGTTAATTCTAAGGCGAATTTCCCTCTATCATCAAAAACTTTTTTGGCTTGTTTAGGCTTAGCTAATAATCGTGCAAAATATTCTATACCAAAACTTTCGGTAACCATTTCCAATAAAGCTCCCATTCCAGGAACAATAAAAATCTCATCATTGTATTCCTTCATTATTTCTTGTTGGGCTTCGAAATTTAGTCGTCGTATTTCGGCATTAGGATCGGGTTGATAGTCCCAAGCCTCATAATCGTCAAAATCTTTAAAAAATCCTCCATTATAGAATAAAATGTCCATTCCATCCGAAGGATTCTTCATGGCTTTAAAGGTTCTCCCAAATTCATCAACATATCCCCATTTAAATATCTTAATGGGGAACATGGACAAGGGACCTCCCATTAAGTCGATTTTAGCTTTTCTAAAAACTGATGCTGAAGCTAAAAGTCCGCTTTTTATTGTTTTTTTTGACCCAAGTGCTTTTTGAGCTAACCTATTTTTAAAGGGAACAGCTGATAACGTTTTAAAGAGCTTTCCAATATCTTGATAAGAATATTTCTCTTCATAATAATCACAAATTTTAAGATTATCAATTGAACCCTCAAAAGAAGGAACGCGATCAGGTTCTTCATGATTTATGGCTTTAAGAACTCTTCCTTTGGCTTTCATGGTAATCGTATCTATTTTTTTTTATTATCTATTTTTATTCTTTTTTCAAAACCGTTCATGTTCAACATTTTTTTTAAATCCGTGATACAATATTTACTTTATTCTCACCTAAAAATCAATAACCTTATTAAATTTCAATTGTTAGAATGATTGTTTATTTTTAACAACACTTCAGTCGATATTAAATTAAAAAGGTTTTGAGTTGATTGAATGAATGAACTAGAAAAAGAAGCGTTAGATAAAGCTTTTAAATTAGGAAAATCCTATGAACAGAAATGTACGGGATGTGCCCAGACAGCAATTGCAGCCATATTTGAATCCTTAAGGATTTGGAACGAGGATGTCTTCAAAGCAGCAAGTGGCTTGGCTGATGGGTTAGGATTAACAGGAGATGGTTCTTGCGGGGCATTAGTCGGGGGCTCAATGGTGATTGGTTATTTATTTGGAAGAGAGAAAAAGGATTTTTCCAACATGGGTAAGCCCATGAAATCATATTATATGGTAAAAGAATTGCACGATAAATATGTGGAAAAATATGGCACTTGCCGTTGTAAAGATGTTCAGGTTCGAGGCATGGGACGTTTCTATAATTTATGGGATCCTAATGAAATGAAAGAAGCTTTTCAATCGGGCATGATGGATCATTGTTCAACAATAGTAGGTGAGATTGCACGAATGACCGTGGAGATAATTCTAAAAAATGGTTTTAAAATAAAATAGAAAGTGTAATGCGGAGGAGAATTATCTAAAAAACTTTAATATAGATAATGAACCACGTGAAATTAAAAAAAAAATACTACGTAACTTATTCGGATTTAATCAAGCATTTTCCCCATTATAATTTGCGATGATCGATACTTTTCCCATAATGACAGAAATTTCTTCAAATTTTCATCACTTTGAAAGATTTTATCTCGAGCAATCCTTTTGGCTCTTAGCACTTTCAAGAATTTTTTATCCAAATTTCTTTCATAGGTAGGACCTAATTTCTCCAATTTATCTTTTTTCTCACAGTCAATGATGGTCTCAATGGCGATTTGTCCGGACATCATGGCATAGGGGATTCCCTTTCCACTAATCGGATCAACAATTCCTCCCGCATCTCCGACAGCAAAAACGTTATCTTCATATATTTTGGATCTAATTCCCACGGGAATGAGGTGCGGTTTAAAAATTTCCATGGTTGAGTTCTTAAGTGCTTCTTTAACAAAAGGAAGATGGGTGAATTTCTTAAATTCTTCTCTAGAATTCTTTACTAAATCGATCTGATTACCCCAACCTACGGTAATTGCCTTCCTTTTCGGAAATAACCAGGCGTATCCTACAGGGATGAGACCTTTAATTCCAAAAAAGAGATGAACCGTGTCTTCTCCTAAAATATTATCAATATAAGATTTATCTGTATTCATTTCTTGGGTTATTGTCAATATGAGATCGGGACTCCTAAAAAAAGGCCAATTTAATTTTTTTAACGTTTGCGATGCAGTCCCGTCAGCCGCAATTACATATTTTGCAAGATAAGAACCACGGTTCGTTGTAATTTTGTAAAAATCCTTCTCTCTTTCTATTTCGATTAAAGCTTCTCGTTCTTTAAGGAGTGCTCCACTTTCAAGTGCCATGTCCGTTAAAAATTTATCAAAAACGGATCGCCACACTACTGCTCCTTTTCCCTTTTTAGAATAATCTTCTCCATCTACGTGATGTAATTCTAACGATTCGATAATTCGGCCTATCTTCTCTTCGGGATAATCGATCTCTTCCACTAATTCCCATGCCAAGGCCCCTCCACATGCTTTATATCTCCCTTTCTTGCTAACTTCTTCTTTTTCTACCAAGCAAGTTGAGAATCCGTTTTCAGATGCCACTTTTGCTGCAATGGAGCCTGAAGGTCCCGCCCCAATGACTAAAACATCAAATTTATTATCATGATCGTTCATTATTTTAATCCGAATGTAGTTTATTAAGTAGTATACAATTTTATATAATTATTTCGATATTATTCCTTCGTGAATTCAAAAACTTTAGTTAAAATTAAGTACAATTGTATATAACTTATATTTTAAAGAGAATAACAATTTTATGAATTTTTACTTGCTTTCTTTATTAAGGGATATGATAGAATTATTATTTTTTAGATGAAATAATCAAGAACGTTATGGGATAATTACATGGTGATTTATAATGGAATACAAGAAAATCATTCAATGAATTAGGAAGATCAAATGCCTCTTGCATTCTGAAACATCAATTTTATGAAAAATATCCCTTAGGAACTAGCTTGTAGTCCTTTTTTTTCAGCGTTAAGGGAAAAATATTAATTTCATGGTACATTTCTATTTTTAATCATTTAACACAGTTAATATTGGTGCATTCACTATTTTTAAATTATTTACATTAAGCTCAAAAGTGGAAATACCGCCCTTTTTGTTTGACCAAAGAAAGGACATTTCAGCCCGTATCATTCTTGCAGAAGACTATGAAGGGATCATTACCCGTGAATACGGTTTTATCATTGCTGTAATAGATGTATTAGATGTGGGACCTGGTATCATCATTCCTGGAAATCCAAACACTTTCCATGAAGTAGAGTTCAGAATTCTATCTTTTAGACCTATCGTGGGAGAAGTAGTAGAAGGAGAGATTGTAGAGATTGTGGATTTTGGTGCATTCGTTCGTTTAGGGCCTTTGGATGGCTTAATTCACGTTTCTCAAATCACGGATGATTACATTTCTTATGAACAAGTTGGTAATAGATTTATCGGAAAAGAAACAGGAAAAATATTGGAAGTTAATGATATTATAAGAGCTAGAATTATTGCCGTTTCTTTAGGGACGGGAAGAAGCGGTAAACTTGGATTGACCATGCGACAGAAATTTCTGGGTAAATTCGACTGGATTGAAGAAGACATTGAAGATGAATATACTCAAGAAAAAGAAAATAAAAATAAAAAAGAAGAGCAAACAGAAGAATCGTAAAAAAAGTTTCTAATAAAGGAGGAAAATAAAATGAAAGAAAAGGCATGTAAGACGTGCCATTTAATAACTAAGAATCAAGAAATTTGTCCCAAATGTAAAACTCACACGTTATCAGAAGACTTTAGTGGAGAAGTCATAATAATAAAGCCCACCGAATCAAAAATGGCGGAATACTTAAAAATCCACGTTCCCGGAAAGTACGCTCTAAGAGTTCGATAAGAACGAAACTTTGTTTATTACCTTTTTCTATTGGAGAGTTCCTATCATTAGAAATCGAGTTATCTTCCCAATTAATTTTCTTCCAATTAATATATTCTTTTTAAAGATGTAATAATTAATAGATCTGATTGCCGTGAAAAATGATTTGAAACTTTCTAAGGAGAAAAGGGCTGCTTTTGCCATGCCTTTAGGTCAATTAATATCAGGTAAACGGAGTGAAACCATTCCAAAAGTAATTGAATACGTGAAAGGATATTCAAGTCAAGAAATGAACTTTTTTATCGTAGGAGATATAGTTGCTCAAGATTTCTTGGCTAATGATTATTTAAGAACTCATGTTTCAACTTGTATCATAGATGAAATGACCCAACGCAACAAAATTGGTTTAAATTTCGAGCAGTTCTTTGAAAAAGTGGTAGAATTTGAAAATCCCGCGGGGACAATTCATAAAAAAGCTTGGGACATTATCAAATCTGTAGTAGAATCTGATAAAAGAACCTTAATTAAAATAACACGAGGAGAAGAGGATTTGTTAGTTCTGCCCTTAATTATCGAAATACCTTTAAAGGAAAATACGATAAATTTTGTTTTTTATGGGCAACCCCCTATCACGGATTCAGATAATCCCATTCCCGAAGGAATTGTCATCGTAAAGGTAGATCAAAAAATTAAAAAGACCATTAATAAATTCATAAAGCTCATGGATAAAAGTTAAAGGATCATGCCTTTTAGCTCTAAGAGATGTTAAAATCTAACCTTTTGGAATTAAATTTCAACGATTCCTTCTTTTGCCTCCACCAAATAAAAATTGAAAGGATTAAAACCGAAGCACCCGAAAATAAAGCAATGAAATATAATATAAGATAAAAACCGATTAAGACATTCTGAACCCAAAAATAATAGAACATGGTAAATCCTAAAGCAATCACCTCTAAAATTATTAAAATTTTAATAGGCCGTTCATGCTTCCTCATGATGCTAAATTTCAGTAGAAAAGCAAAATTTTATTTTTTATCTAATCTTTTTACATTTATAAAATAGAATGTTTCTTTAATTTATTTAATACTTAAAATACTTTTAAATAATTGTTATCAATGTCATTCGAAATCGAAATTCTTGAGGAAAAAAAGAATCCCCTAATCGACAGGACAGAAGTAAAATTTCGCGTAAACCATTTCGGAATGGGAACGCCCAATCGAATGGAAATACGCAGTAAACTTGCTTCCATGCTCCAGACTAATGAGAAATACACGATCATTCAAAAAATTAAAGGTCATTTTGGAGACGCCTATTCTCTAGGTATTGTTCATGCCTATAAAAATAAAGAGGATCTAGACTTCTATGTGCCTTTCCACATTCAAGCGCGTAATATACCGAAGGAAAAGAGAGAAGAAATTATTAAATTGAGAAAACGGAAAGAGCCCTATAAGCAATTATTTGAATATTAAATCCATCAAAATAAAAAATTATTGATATTACTATGGCAGACGCATCAAAATATTATGAGATTCAAGATGGCAAACTAGTGCGTAAAAAGAGATCTTGTCCAATCTGCGGGCCCGCTATATTCATGGCAGACCACTACGATAGGTACCATTGCGGGAATTGCAAATATACCGTTTTCAAGAGAAAAGGCAAGAAGAGTCCCTCTCGAAAAGTTGTTAAGAGGACACCTCGAAGAAGGACAAAATCTAATTAAAAATCCATAATCTTTTTTTTAGATCCCTTTCGTTTATTTCTTGTTTTAATTTAATAAGTGATATCGCGTTCTTAGCAATTGTTTTTCTTGACTCATTTTTTTCTATTTAATATAGAAACTACTTTCAATTCTATTTCCATCTAATTAGTATTTTCAGTTAGATCTTTTTTAGAATATTCTTAATAATAAGTTTTCACTTTTTATCATTCTAATCGCTCTCGATCTAACTCACTTTTAGGTAATAACATGATCAAATGCGAGTTGTATCTAAAAGGGAAATATGATCACATAATGCATCATATTTAAGATTAATTACCCATTTGCTATTAATTCATTAATCGAACTAGATCATATGAACAAAACTTAAATACGATTATGATTTATTTAAGTTAAAGTATAACTATGTAGTCAAAATATATATAAAAGAACCAAAAATATAACTGCATGTAAAAAAAGCGATATTATGACGTCCACTAAAGAAAGTATAAAAAGAGGATTAATACCTCCAGGAACTGGGTCCGTTGATGCTGCAAAGCAAATCTTAGAAGAACAAAACGTCAAATGGGTCTTATGTGCGTTTACAGATATTCGTGGTTTATTTCAGAGTTTTAGTACTTCTGCATCCCTATTTACGGAAGAGGAAGAATATTTTGATGTGGGAATTGGATTTGATGGATCGAGTATTCGGGGTTTTAAAGATATTCACACGAGTGACATGATTTTTTATCCCGATCCCGAAGCATTATATGTCTTGCCTTGGACAAGCGGTGATCAAAAAACTGCTGTCATTATTGGTAATATACGAGAACCATTTGGAAGTTTGGAAGCCGCTGATTGCGATCCACGAGGATATGTCTGCAAACGGGCAGTAGATAAAGCAGTAGCAATGGGATTTACCCCGTATTTCGGACCTGAAATTGAATTTTTCGTGTTTAAATCGATTGATCCCAGCCATTTAAGCTATGATATTTTCGTGAGTCCCGCAGGTGGGTCCGGTGATAGTTGGGGTCCACCTCGGGTGAATCCTGAATCTCCTGAAACGAATGTTGGAGGATATATTTTGCGTCCAAAGGAAGCTTACTTCCGAAATCCTCCAGAAGATACAACCAATGCATATCGAAATAATTTGGCCAATAATTTAATGCAAATGGGCTACACGATTGAAATGCATCATCATGAGGTATCGACCAAAGGACAGTGCGAATTAAATTTTCGCTATGGCGATCCAATCGAGACTGCAGATAAAATTCAAGTATATAAATTGGCAGCAAGAAATATAGCGGCTCAATATGGGTGGATTGCGACGTTCATGCCCAAACCGATTTATTTAGACAATGCAAGTGGAATGCATTGCCATAACTCCCTCTTCAAGGATGGTGAAAATGCATTTTGGGACCCAAAAGATGAGTATGCTGAAATTAGCCAAACTGCTAGATATTACATTGGTGGGTTACTCGAGCATGCTGAAGCTCTTACTGCTATAACTTGTCCTACAGTAAATTCTTATAAGCGATTAGTCCCCGGTTTTGAAGCTCCCATCAACATTTTATATAGTAGAAGAAATCGTTCTGCTTTAATACGGATTCCCATGTATCTAAGAGGACAAAAATATAGAAAAAGTAGAAGAATTGAATATAGAGGCGTTGATCCCTCCACGAATCCCTATTTTGCTTTGGCTTCTATATTATCAGCGGGATTGGATGGCATTAAGAAGAAATTAGACCCCGGAGATCCTGTTGATAAGGATATCTATGATATGGATGCAGCTGAAAGAAAATCGTTCGGGATTAGACAGTTGCCTACCACGCTAAGAGATGCATTGGAAGCTTTAGATAGTGATGATTTATTCAAGGATGTTTTAGGATCCCACTTATATGATAAATTCGTGGAATATAAAAACCATGAATGGAACCAGTATTGCTTATACGTCACCCCTTGGGAAATCATGAAATACTTGGATTATTAAATATTTTTTTTTAACATTTTAGAAGTTTTAAATCCATTTTTTTTCTTTTATATAAAAAAATGTGAGTTTAGAATGAGGATGAAAAAAAGATTTTGTTTTATTTGTGATACTGAGTTGGATTGGAGTAGTTTTTGGACTTGTAATAGTAATTTAAGCATGACTTTTTTAAAAGAATTATGGGAAGATTCCAATGTAGAATTGTTATGTTGTAATTGTTTTAAAAAATTGAACTTGATTAATAAAGGAAAGTCAAATTTCCACGATCCTGATTACGATTTTATAGATGCATTACATGAATTAGTTAAAAATTAGTACATGTTTGTTCCATCAATATGAAATTTATTTTAATCATGATTGAGAGTGTAAATCGAAAAAATTTTAAAAGTACAACTTAATAAAATTAAAAGAAATGATAATAATGACAGATATTAGCGATCAAAAGAATTATAGTGGCATGATTAAAGGAAAAGAAAGAGTAACTATCGCATTAGACGAGGAATGTGCTGGAATTCTCAAAGAATTTAAAAATAATTCAAACATGTCTCAATCAGAAATATTTCGAAAAGCTTTGAAATTTTATGAGAAATATGGTTATTTATTTAATGAAGATATGAAACAAACTAAAAAAATAGATGCATATTTGGACTTATTAGCCGATGGGGAACATGTCATTCTTGATGTGGACCATTATTTATCAATTTTGAAATTTATAGAGAATTCTCACGATCAAAATCAATTTTGGGAAGATCATCGCCAAATAAGCAAGCAACACGCAGAGCAATTTAAAGATCAATTCAAAACATTCAATGATGTTATAACTCGATTGGAGATCTGCAATTTATTTAAAATCATCCAAGAATCTTCGAATAGATATACCTTACTTTTAGGATCCGATATTTCTAAAAATTTCATAAAAACCCTTCTTGAAGAAATTTTTAATGGAATGAACATAAAAGCAGATATAAAAGATGGTTTTGCTAAATTAAGGGTTTTTTTACAATTGCCATGAGATCTCTTTCATATTAAAATATTAAACTTAAAAAAAAGAATTAGAAAAAAAATAGTGTTTAAAGAATTTCTTCGCCTCGTTCTTGAGTCCGTATTCTAATTGCATCAATTACGGGCGTTATGAATATTTTACCGTCTCCTGGTTTACCTGTATGGGCATTTTTGATAATTTCCTCAATGATCTCTTCCACATCCGTGTTATCACTAATAACTATCTCCAATTTTATTTTATCAATCCAAGGGAGGCAATACTCTCCCCCTCTTCCCAAGAGTTTAATTCCTTTCTGATTGCCGTGTCCTTTAACGTTGTGTATTGACATTCCTTTAACATGTTTGGCATCAAGAGCATTTTTTACTGGCTCCAATTTTTCGGGTCTTATAAACGCTTCAATTTTTTTCATTTTTTCACCTCATTCAATCATTTCACCGTGCTGGACTAAATCTAAACCGACATACTCCACATCAGGAGCCACTCTAAAGCCAATTAGTTTATTTATTACCCAAGCTAAAATGTATGTTACTCCAAATGAGTATGAAATGGTAACGACAACTCCAATTAATTGAATTAATACTTGCCCCGGATTTCCCCCTATTAAACCTTGTGCCCCTACCGTAGCGAAAATTCCGGTTAAGAGGGCACCGATGATTCCCCCCGTGCCATGAACGGAAATTGCGTCCAATGATTCATCAATTCTTGATTTTGATCGAAGACTCAAGATAAAAAAGCATGTTAAACCCGAAATCGCTCCAAAAATTAATGCCGCTATCGGTGTTACGTATCCTGCTGCAGGAGTAATTGCTACTAATCCTGCTAATGCTCCAGATGCGAATCCAATGGTTGTCCATTTACTATTTTTAATGTACTCCACCAGCATCCAAACAAATGCACCCGCACACGCTGCAATATGCGTATTAAACATTGCCAATACTGCTATTTCATCTGCAGCAAGTGCACTTCCCCCATTAAAGCCAAACCATCCAATCCATAAGAGACCCATTCCAAGTAAAACATAAGGTATGTTCGATGGCCCCATTGCTTGTTTTCGATACCCTTGGCGAGGCCCGATTACCAATGCGACGGCAAGCGCGGCAAATCCAACGTTAATATGTACAACGGTACCTCCCGCAAAATCTAAAGCACCCATCACTTTTAGCCATCCTCCATCTCCCCAGACCCAGTGTGCAATCGGACAATAAACAACAATCAACCAAATGGAAATAAAAATTAAGAATACGTTGAAATTTACTCTTTCAGAGAAAGGAGACGCAATAATAGCAACCGTAATTATTGCAAACATTAGTTCGAACGCCATGAATAATAAATGAGGGAATTTGCTAGAATACACATCATTTGCCTGAAGTCCTACCTGAGATAATCCAACAAAATCAAAACCTCCAATAAACCCTCCTCCGGGAGCAAATGCCAAGCTATAGCCAATGAAAAACCATAATATTGAGACAATAGCTATGGATATGAAACACATTGCCATCATATTGATAATGTTTTTCTTTCTCAGCAATCCACCGTAAAAAAATGCTAATCCAGGAGTCATAATAAAAACCAAGGCAGTACAAATCCACACAAAAACTAAATCTGCTTCAGCCATTTTTTTCTTAACTACTTTTATTATTTTTGTTTAAATTATAATACGCATTAAAAAATCATCAAAATGAAAAATTTGGTTAGAGTTATAAAGTTATTTGAGAATTTAGAGTAAAAGTTAGGAATTTTGGACGCTATTTTATGACTTTTTAGGAACATAACCTGCTAATTTATGAAAAATTATGAAAAAATCATAATATTGAAATCAAGGAAATATGTTCAAGAATTAAAGAGGAAGTAAAGATGTAATAGCAATATTCTACTTGTAAAAACTATTCAGAAAAAGATTTCATATGCCCATGATATATAGCCATCTTATCAATACCTACCATGAATATTAAGTACATGAATTTTTTTTCTCTTCCTCTTTAATTTCCCGAATCTCAATAAATTTAACTTCATTATTAACTTTTTACCGCGATTTAGAAAAAGATTTTTGCATTCTTTCCTTTTTTACCTTAATAACTCATTAAATTTTGAAAATAATGTTTTGAATAATGAGTATAAATAAATATAAATGAATAGAAGACTATTTCGAGGAGTTAACTATTCTTGCACTTGGAATTGAATCAACAGCTCATACTTTTGGTGTGGGTATCATTGACTTTGATGGTACTGTTCTCAGTTCAGTTAATGATATATATACTCCGGATAGTGGCGGATTACATCCCGTCATGGTAAAAGAACAGCACCTGAACAACTTCATGGATGTAATTTTAAAGGCACTCTCGGAAGCTAAGATAAATTTTAAAGATATTAATTTAATAGCCTTTAGTCAAAGTCCGGGATTAGGCCCCGTTTTAAAAGTAGGGGCTGTTGTTGCGAGAACATTAAGCCAACTCAATAATATTCCAATCGTAGGAGTGAATCATTGCATCGCTCACGTGGAGATAGGTCGCTTGATGTGCAAGGTAAGAGATCCCTTGACTCTTTATGTATCGGGAGGAAATACCATTGTAAGTGCTTTTGAATCGTCAAGATATCAGATTTTCGGTGAAACTCTTGATTTACCCATAGGTAACATGATTGATTCTTTCGCCCGAGATGCGGGTTTGGCTCATCCTGGAGGCCCCAAGATTGAAAAACTCGCATCAAAATCACAAAAATATCTTTTATTACCATACGTGGTTAAAGGAATGGATTTGTCATTTTCAGGACTTTATACTGCGGCCAAAAAATTACTCCAATCGGATCAATTCAATAAGTCATATACTTTAGAAGATGTGGCAAATTCGCTCCAAGAAACGGCTTTTGCGATGCTTACAGAAGTAACTGAGAGAGCCTTAGCTCACACGGAAAAAAAAGAAGTATTATTGACTGGTGGTGTTGCTGCCAACAAGCGATTACAGGAGATGATAGAATATATTAGTCGAGAGCATGATGCAGAATTCAACGTGGTACCGTTAAAATTTGCGGGAGATAATGGAGTAATGATAGCATGGACGGGTATATTAAGATATCAGCACTCTGGTGGGGATAAAATCATGGATACGATTATAAAACCAAAAGAACGAATGGATCATATTTCAATTCCCTGGAGGTCCGAATAACATGAATTCAATCACTGATGTTATTGAAATTATAAGCAGGGGTGCTGAGGCAACTTTATCTCGTGGCTTTTGGTTTGGAAAAGAAGTTATCTTTAAACATAGAATCCCCAAGAACTATAGATTACAAAAATTGGATGAACAAATAAGAACCGTCCGTACATTAAATGAAGCGCGAGCACTTGTCAAGATTAAGCAATATGGGGTGAACGTGCCCCAAGTCCATGAAATTGGTCCAAAAAATGCTCTGATTGTAATGAAATATATAAAAGGAAAAAAATTAAAAGATGTGATTGAAGACCTCCCAGACAATAAATTGGAAGAATATTTAATCAAAATTGGTGAGATGATTGCACTTTTACATGTAAATGGTCATATACATGGAGATATTACCACTTCGAATATTTTAATTACGGAAAATGAGAATATTTTTTTGATCGATTTTGGGCTTCACGAATATTCCGATACAGTTGAAGATAAAAGCGTGGATCTCCATCTATTTAAGAGAGTTTTAATCTCAACTCACGGGGGTATATTTAAACAAGCATTTTCTTACTTTCTTCAAGGATATAAGGCAAAATATCAACAAAGCGGATTAAATGACTGTGACCAGATAATTAAAAATATCTCTGCCATTGAAACAAGAGGAAGGTATGTAAAAAAAGATGAGCGTTTGTAAGATGCTTTCAAATAAGCTTTAAACTCCATAAAATTTGCTTTTCAGGCAAAATATCTCTCTTAATTTTAAAGATCTGGCATTCCAAATCTCTATCTACTGAAAAATTTATCCAATTGAATGAATCATGCTTGTAAAAATGAAATTACAATAACTAACTAAAGAAAAAAAGATTTAATCCAAAACTGACGATCAAGAATACGAAATGGAGCGTATTATAAGTTTATCTTCTTTTTCTAAGTTTACGTGCTTCTCTTTCAACTTCCCTGAGAATAACGATGTCGCTTTCCATGATAGGACCTTTTACATTTCGTGTTAAAATCCGATTTTTATCCGGTCCTTCTAATATTCGAACCTTTATTTGACTAATTTCTCCTGTTAATCCCGTACGCCCTATGACTTCGATCACTTGGGCGGGTATGAACATATCTTCTATGTAACCCCCCTTTCCTTTATCCAACTTAACCATTTTATTTCAACCCTATTACTTTTTTAAATTCTTAAGGTCTTTAATGATGTTGTTTAAGAGATCTTCATTACCCGTTCCTAATTTTTCAACGGCGATGGCTGAGCTTCCCACTCCAATTTTTGCGGCATTTCCTAATTCTTTTTTAGTGTTAAGATATCCATAGGGAATTCCTTTTTCTTCACATAATAAAGGAAGATGAAAGACCACCTCTGGAGGGGTCACATCTTCGGCAATAATTACTAACTTTGCTAAGCCTCTCTCAATGCTTTTAGTAGTTTCATTCATACCCTTGCGTATTTTGGAATCTTTACTCTCCGCAATTTTAGATAATGAATTTTTAATGGTAGTTTGCAACTTATCCGGTACTTTAAATTTTATAAAAGACATTTTTTTCTCATTCAAATATAGTGTTTTTTATATTCTCATTAATCATTGATATTGTAAGGATAAGAATTTGTAATATCAAATAAAATTTTTGCTTACTTTTAAAACTAAATAACGTGAAGTTCTCTAAGCAAAATTTAATTTTAGCAAAAGACTTTTGAAATAAATAAGTACAAAGAATGTTAATACCGTTCCTTACCTGTTATAATTGCTTTTTTTCCTTGGAAAATTACTGAAGTCGTGGGAATCGTAATAATTCATCTATTAATTCTACATGACCAATTATCATTCTCTTACAGCAAAATCGCTTAATCCCCAATTTCCTAAAAACTTCCTCAGCAGGCTCACCCTTCTCGGTCATTTCTTTAAAATCTTCGTAAACATGGGCGATTAATTTACCACAAGAAAAACAACGTATAGGAATAATCATATTTTATGTCAAAAATAATGTTTTTTTAGAAAGAATACCAAATCAAATGTATTGAGAAAGAAAAGTAAGCATGAAAAAAATATTTTATCATTATCCTCTTTCTTTATAGGAACTTCTCATTCATCTGATAAAATCTAAAAATAGATAGTTCAGAAATTAAGATTAAATTAGAATCCCATAATCTTCCCAAGGATGATAATTAGAAATGATAAATAAGTTCTATTAAGAAATAAAGTATAAGTTTTTTGAGGTGGGATAAATCTCATTCTTTTCCGTAGAAAGTAGTCCATCGGGTTTTGCGTGGATTTTTCTTATATTTTAGCATTGCTTTTTTACATTTATTCGTGCAAAAATCCAGAATTTGTCCATCTCTCTTCACGTACATGAACCCTTTTCCGATTGGGATGTTATAGCCACAGAAACTGCAATTCTTTGTTTTCACCATTACTATTTTTCACCTATTTTTACTCTTCTTCTTGTTCCTTTTTAAATAATTCTGCTTCCCCGTAAGTTTTAACTTTTAGGTTTATCTGAGTCATATCAGCGGTCACTTCATTTCCTCTAACGGTTTTTCTTTTTTTTTGACCTTTTCTTACAGGATGATAACCAATACTCCTTTTAGAAACAAGAATCTTTTTTTTTACGGGACCGTGAACATCTTTCCTCATTGGGAATCCACTAGCATCGGAACCGCCCGTGATCAAAAATTCATAATTTGGAAATCCTATGAGACCCCCTTTTATAATGTCTCCTATTTTCATTCCGGCAAAGCGAAACTTTTTTTCATCTATTTGTATCGTTTTAGTTAATCCTTTACCGGGGCCGGTATTACCACCTGAGATGTTAAGTTTATATACGAGTGTTCTTGATGACATGATGATCGTTATTTAATTCATTAAGCGCAATTAATATGTTAAATGAATTTATTCATAAAAATTTTATTCTTAGTCTTTTATTTGTATGAAACAGTTCGAAATCTTTAAATATCTTCTTCTTGAATACATTCACTTCTATCTTCTAATTAAAAAAGGAAAGAAAAAGTTAAATTTTCTTAAGTGTTTTAAAAGACTTAAGGAATCATATAAATCTAACTTTTAGATCATTTTATTCTATTATGAATATTAATGAAACCGAAGTTATTTCTTTAGCCGATTATAATATCTTGAGGGAAGAGAAAGAGATCACCTTTCAAGATGTTAATGTGATAGATGATAATTCCACTTATCTTATCGAATTCAAGAAAGAAATTCAGCCAAACAAAAAGTATTTATTAATCACTCCTTTTAATTACTTTCGAATCCCCGAAGACATTAGGTCTGATATAAGACCAGAATTAATGGAATTAGAACCTGCAGATTTATATGAACGAATTATCTGGTATTATATATTTGAAGTTATTTACAAAAATAATGATGATCCGAGTATTGATTGGACTGATTTGACGAGAGAAATTAACAAACAGTTATCAAGAAAAACTTCGAGAATTCAACATAGATTATCGAAAGAAAGAGTCATTTCGGAAGCGATTAAAGAAAAAATAAAGACCATTAACTTAAAGAGTTTTATTGAAAAAAAAAGAACTCTTAAGGAACTATTAGAATATCCTAACTTAAAAAAAAAGGAATCCATTGTTCAATATTGGAGTACTCTAAAATTTCTTCTCTTCTTTATTATAGTTTCTTGTGCTGTATTAAACTTTTTTAGTCTTTATTCTAATTATTATTATTTATTTCTAATTTGGTTATTTATCTCTTGCTTTGTTATTCTAATACATTTTATAATTTACAATATCATAATTAGGAGGATTTTGATTTGGAAAGATTTATTCAGGAAAAAAATAGAAGAAACTATTCCTATTATCATAAAAGACTCCAGTGATATGC
>CAYLZE010000085.1:0-22263 GCA_964388035.1 uncultured archaeon | reverse complement strand
GTTCTTCTAGAAAACATGCAAAAGATGTTATTCCTAACATTGATTTTTTCTTTGAATAATAATTATTGATAAAGTTAATTTTTAAAATCAGCAAAGAAGGATTTTGTTTTAAAAGCACGTTATTTTACTAAAAATCGTTAGAGATTTTTCTTTTTTAAAGAGAATTACATTTTAAGATTTTGGCAATGGATTTTCATCTAAATATTGAAGAAATCAGCGTAAACATCACGGATTATATTACGAAATATCGGGGTAAAGCTATAGAGGATCTCTTTCCAAATTATAATATCCTCAGGAATGAAATGGGACAATTCATGGAAGTCAAGAATGTCTTGGATGTCTCACAAAATGATTTGTGTTTACATTTTACTAAGAAAAAACTACTCCAGAACTTAAAAACTGTATATTATATAGGAGAAGCTATTGAACGAGATTTATTTCGCAGGGGTGTTAAAACTCTTTTAGACTTGAGATTTAATTTACGATATCGAAATTCTGCAAATGAAATTTTGGAGTTAATTAAAAAAAAAGATCATGTCACATTGAGTAAAAATCGCTATATTCAAGATTTAGATTTAATCTTCTGTTTTAATAAAAAAGAACTGTTATTTATTGATATAGAAACATTAGATCTTTATGATAGCTCAATCATTATTTTAGGATTAGGGTATTATGATAATGAAAAATTTGTAATTTCTCAACTGTTTAGTAGAGAATTGGAAGAAGAAATCGCTATTTTGGAATATTTCCGAAAAGAAATTCTTCCCAGATTTAAAGGATTCATTACTTATAATGGAAAAAGCTTTGATATTCCTTACATAGCAAATCGATTACTTTATTTTTTTGATGAAAATCCAATGATTCTCGAGAGCGAAGATCCTTATGAAAAAAGTAATACGCAATATTATCACTTGGATCTCTATCATAATTGCCGAAGAAAATTCAAGGGCAAGTATGAAAATTATAGCTTGACGAGTATTGAAACCCAATTATTGAATTTTAAAAGACAAAATGAACTACCAAGTAGCATGGTAGGATTATGCTACAGAAAGTACAAGGAAAATCCGAATCGATACATCGGATTAATTAAAAAATGTATTGAGCATAATTACCATGATATTTATTCCATGCTTCTAATTTTGAAGAAATTAATACAAGATTAAGGATGGGTGATTTTCTATCTTATCTGCACACCCAAGGTTATTAATTCCAGAATTTTATTTAAGAATCTTTATTATTCTTTTTATATAAGTTTAGAAGAATTTCAATACACAACTCATATTACTTCTCATGAAAATCTTTTTGATAATATTTGATACATTAAGAAAGGATCATGTAGGCAAAATTTATGGGAATGATCAAATACACACTCCCCATTTCGACGCTTTTGCTAATGATTCTATTGTATTCGAAAAAGCGTATCCTGAATCTTTGCCTACCATACCCGTGCGCCGCGCCGTTCATACGGGAATTAGAACATTCCCCTTTAATCAAGATGTTTCTTTCTTAAGAACGGATGATATGGTAGAGTCCCCTGGTTGGACACCCATTCCTTCCAATCAAAAACATTTGTCAGAATACCTTACTCGATTGGGATATATTACCTCATTTATTACAAGCACTTATCATCAATTTAAACCCAACATGAATTTTCATTTAGGGTTTGATGAATGGCATGCTATTCGGGGACAAGAGTTTGATAAATACCATGCAAGATTAAAAGGAGATAAGCGTGAGATCAATAGCTATATACGTAAATTTTTAGTAAATAAAACGAAAGAAAATAAAGCTCAAGTCCAATTGCAAAAATTATTATTAAGTCGCTATTTTGCTAACGTGCAATATCGGAAAGAGGAGAAAAATTATTTTCCCGCTAAAACATTTCAAAAAGCTATCGAAACCCTTGATATTTTAAAGAATTATAGCAACATTTTCTTATTAATAGATGAGTTTGATCCCCATGAACCCTGGGATCCTCCGCAACAATATCTTCAGCTCTATTTAGATAAAGCATATCGAGGTAATAGGATTATTCTACCCATTTATGGAGAATCTTTAACATACATGTCAAGGGAAGAATTAAAATGCATGCGGGCATGCTATTCTGGAGAAGTATCTTTGTGCGATGCTTGGTTTGGTCATTTTATTGAGAAGTTAAAAGAATTGGAAATTTATGAAGAATCATTAATTATTCTATTGAGTGATCATGGACACAGTTTAGGAGAACATAGTGCGATAGGAAAAATCCCTACCCATCTTTATCCCGAATTAGTGGATATTCCTCTAATGATCAAACCCCCTGGAGGTATAAAGGGACCTAAAAAAATAACCAAAAGTCACGTGTATGTTCACGATATCTTGCCTACAATTCTTGGGTTTCTTGGCAAAGAAAGACCAAATAATTTGGATGGTTTAGACCTTTCTCGATTTGTTGATGAACAGGATCATGAACTCGAGGGCAGAGATTACATCACATGTGGCATGAGTCTTTGGACACTTTATAAGGATGATCATTATGCCCTAATAACAGCAAACGATCGATCTTTTCAAAAATTGTATGATCTCACTAGAGACCCGACATGGAGCAAAGACATTAGTCAAGATAATCCAAAAATTTGTGAAGCATTATTCGAAAAAATAAAAAAGGATGCGAAAAATCACCTCCTCACTACATTCAAGTCTTCTCGTTTCAAAAATCTAAAAGATTGGTATCAAAACACCTATCTTTCCTAGAGCTAAAAAATATATAAATTCCAAGGTTTTTATGTACTTAAACATGAATATTGAATATTTAAAATAAAAAAATGAAGAGAGTTAGGGGAAAGTAGAAGGAGAAGCATGAATTGAATATACGTGGATTAATCTTTAAGGAATTTGGTCGGATTAGGTCAGATAGAAGAACTTTAGTCATGATATTCATTATTCCCTTAATCTTGATAATTATTTTTGGACTGACTTCTGGAGGAGGTCCAACAAAATTTTTCAATGCAGCTATTATTAGTAAAGATGAAATGCACTGTTGGAGAGGCTTTAGAAAAGATTCCCATGCATATGAAAATGATTTTATCTCCATCATGCGCGATAACACCACCTCTTTTGGTCTTTATGAATCATACATAGCCCGGAATATTACGGGATATGAATATACTTTTAATCGATATATTGAATTATTACGGCAAGAGACAATTGATGTATTCATTATTTTACCGACAAATTTTTCAGAGTCCGTTATTAAGGGAGTAGATCCCGTTATAATTTATTATGTGGATGGTTCGGAGCTGAATGCTGTTGCAGCCATTGAAGTATCATTACAAGAACCCATAGCGCTGTTTCGAGCAAAAGTAGGAATGACAAAAAATATGGTCGTCATGAACCCCTATCTGGAATATGACGTGCCTTTTTGGGAACCCCAAATATTAAATTATGCAGTTTCTATCATGTTACCTCTCATTATTATTGGTACTACCATGAATCTCACCTCGCTGTCAATCGTATCTGAAGGACCCCTCCCCAGGATGTTGCTAACACCCACGGCAAAAAATGAAATCATAATTAGTAAATTGGTCGCGAATAGTTTAATCATGCTTTTGCAATCTGCGGAAATATTTGTAACTATTGCGCTATTTGGGTTGTATTCTCTAGGTTCACTCTTTGAACTTTATATCGTATTGGTTGCCATCGGGTTCAGTGGCGTGTGCATAGGGTTGTTCATCTCTGCAATCAGTCCATCAGAGCAAACCGCAAACCAACTTTATATCATGTTTTTTATAACAATGCTCCTTCTTTCAGGAACTTTTGTTGATACTTCTTCTTTATCTCCCGCCTTACAAATATTAATTAATAGTTTACCCTTGGGTCACGCCATTCCGTTATTAGTCGAAATCACTTTAAAAGGGTTATCGATCACTCTCCAGCATTTTATTTCTTTAAATTTAATTAGTTTGGTGTTTCTCTTTCTTGCTTATCTCATATTCAAATTAAAGAAGGTGGAAGTGTGATGTCATATTAATTCTTCAAGAAAATTCTGGGGAAAGAAAAAAAAAAGATTTTTTCGAGATCTCAGACTTAGCCTTTTTAGAATAACAAAAATGATAAAAAAGGAATTTAGACTATTACGGACAGATCCTTATAACTTATTCATTGCATTAGCGCTCCCACCTCTCATCGTCACGCTTTTTGCGTATATTTCGATGCAATCCGCTGAAAATCCCATTCCAGTTAAGACCATTGTAATTTCTTATGATTCTAATTCCTTTCTCAATCCTAATGATTATACAGAATATAAGATAGATAATTATACGATTCCTTATTTGAATGCGGTAAATAAATCCCAAAAATTGGAATTAGTTAAATTTTATAATGCTTCTAAAGATATTTATGCCATGGAAGAAGCCCAAAATGAACTACTTGCAGGAAATGTTAGTGTTATTATTGTTATCCCCTTAGATTTTTCAGAGATGATATCTTGGGGTTATCCTGCTGTAATTCAATGCGTTCCCGATGCATCAAATATAGATAAAATTCAAGATTATCTCAATGCTGTTCAAGACTCCATAGATATATTTGTGAAAGATAATAATCTCAAACCGCAATTTAAAATTGCTGGATATCAAGAATTTGCAATTCCTCCAAATTATAATTTTCAATTTAATAATGCTATTACCTTATTGCTTCCCATGATAATTTTTGGAATAAGTCTGGTCCTTACGATATTAGTCGTTGTTAGGGAACATCCCATAGCTCGACTTTTACTTACTCCCCTCAATAAATATGAAATTCTTTGTTCAAAATTTATTACCTATTCTTCTATTTTGTTTTTGCAAGTTATAATCCTAATGATTTCGAGTATTTTGGGTGGACTTTACATAGTAGGGTCATCACTCGATTTATTCATTGCATTATTTATGATCGGATTTTCAGGTTTATCCATAGGAATCTTTATCAGTTGTACCAGCAACACTAAGACAGAAGCAAATCAGCTAATGTTCGCTTTTTATATTTTAATCGTTATCTTAAGCGGAATCTTTATTCCGATTGATGCAATGCCCAGATATCTGCAAGCTGTAGCATACATGCTACCTCTATCTCATGGAAAGCCCCTCATCATGGGGATCGTGACAAAAGGGAAATCTGTGATTGGATTTGATTTTTATTGCTTATTAGGAATAAGTGCATTATTCATCGCGCTTAGTTTCATAATATTTTATCTAAAGGATTATGAGGTCTAATGTAATTAGGAAAAAGAATAATTAATGGAGGAATTTAATTAAAAATTAAATTATATCGCAAATAAACTAGGCGAGAATAAAATTACCTGCTTTAGAGGATTCATGTGAATGATATAGTAATTGAAGTGGAAAATTTAAATGTGAAATTTGGAAAGAAGCACATCATCCATGATGTGTCATTTTCGGTAAAAAAAGGTGAAATTATAGGATATTTCGGGATATCGGGAGCAGGTAAAACTACAATCATTCGGGCAATTACATGCCAGCTTAATAAGAAACATTGGAGTGGAAATATTCAAGTAATGGGGTTATCTCCGGCAAAAAGACGCAATCATCCAGAGATATTATCTTCCATAGGATATGTTCCTCAGCTGGAAGAACTCAATCTTTATTATGATTTAAAACCGCTTGCTAATATTGAAACTTTTGCATCAACTTATGGCATGAAGACAGAAAAATCAAAAAAAATAGCAAGCGATCTTTTTCAAATATTAGATATTCCTGAAGATACGTGGAAAAAACCCTTAAATAACATGAGTGGCGGAGAAAAGAAGAGAGTCTCCATAGCAATAGGTCTCATACATGAACCTGAAATTTTATTTCTAGATGAACCCACCACGGGAGTGGATGCAAGTAAGAGGTATGATATTTTAAGCTACCTAAAGAAACTTAATCAGAATTTAGGAACGACCATGTTCATTATATCTCATGACATGGAATGCTCCTTAATTTGCGATAAAGCAGCAATACTAAGAGAAGGGAGAGTATTGGAGTTTGAGGATCCACAAGTATTAATATCTACACTTCCAAGTGGAGGTAAATTAGCTAGGTTTACCATCGATGAATTAAATCAAGTTAAGATCAATATATTTAAGAATTACCCCGTGGATAAAATAATTAGAGTAGGGAATGAAGTAGTGGAAGTTTTTTTAAATAATTTTGATGATGAGCTTCCAAAATTGGTTGATTATCTTATAAAAAACGATGTTAAAATTAAGTCACTTAATAAGGATGGAGCAACTTTCCGAAGATACTTTCAAATACGGATTCAAGAGGAGGAAGAAAAGGAAAAAAAAGAATGGGAATACCAAATGGAAAGAGGAGGTGGGATAATATAAATTATAAAACGAAACGAATAATAAGAACAATCATAATTATCTCCGTGGTATTAAGCGCCCCTTTATTTCTATTATTGATAATTAATACTCCTTATAAGCAATATTTTACCACAGAACAAGTTAATGACCTTAAAGATGAAATGTTATATTTTTCTCTAACACATAAAAATCCCTCATCGGGATTATTCATTGAAGTGGATATTGATTCGACTTACAGCGCAATTAACTCTATTAACTTTTCAAGTAATCAATTTATTCTATCCAAATTGATAGATCCCCGCTCAAATACCTTATTAAAAGAAGATGAAAAATATTTTTTCTTTCATTATTTATTCGAAAAACAAAATGATGATGGTTCGTTTTCTGATGTTTACGGATTAGGTAATCTTTTTTCAACCTATGAAGTTGTAGCTACTATAGATGAAATGGGTAAATCATTCTTGGATCCCGAAATAGATGAAGGAAAAATTGATAAAATTATTCAATATCTAAAAAATAGTCAAGAATCTCATGGGTATGGATTTAAATTGAATCCCTCTTTAAATGATTCTGATATCATTTCAACCTATTGTGGAATAAAATTGGCGGAACAATTTTCGCTTCCAGCTATAATCTCTAAACAGAATCTTTCAACGTACATAAATTCAACTTTTTATCTCGGAGGATATTCTTATACCAATACAACGATATCTCCTACTTCAGAAAGTACATATTATGGAATCAAGGCATTTTTAGAATTAAATCAAACTTATAGTTTAATTGATGAAGGATTAATAATTGCGTTTTTCAATCTTCTTCGTTATTCTCGGCTAGATGGAGGTTATTCGATGGAAATTGGGGGAGATTCAGATGTCAAATCAACTTATTACAGTGTATCTTCTCTCTATAAAATAGGATCTACACCATTGCAAAGATTTCAAACACTTGATTATGTCTTGAATTGTAACAATACGGATGGGGGATTTGGGGTGAGACAGGGAAATAAATATCCTTCAACATTCAAAGCTGGATGGGCCGCTATGAATACAATCACCTTATTTGAACAAAACTCACAGCTTGATGATGTTTATAAAGAACGAATCAATCAGGTGAGACTAAATTATTATTCTTGGTTATATGACCATCAAGCTACGAATGGTTTATTTGGAGATATAACTATTGAGTCTAATTATTTGGGTACATTAGCCGTATATGAAGGAAATTCCACGGGATTACCTAATTTAATTAATATTAACAATACTTGGAAGTTCGTGGAAGATTGTTATAATCTTCGAGATGGTGGTTTTGGTTCTCACCCCGGAATGAATTCCAGTACCTTTTCTACTTATTGTGCCATGGAATTATATGAAATTTTTTTTGATTATGAAAAAATAGAGCTTCCAAATAGAACAGCCACGCAAATTTATTTAATTCAATTACAGAATCCGGACGGCGGGTTTAAGGCAGGTAATGATACAGAATACCTTTCCCAATTTTTTGGATCTTATTATTACATCATATTAGATTTGGTTAATACCAACATTTCGACTGTAGAAACAACCTATTGGGCCTATTCAGCTTTGAGTATATTGGATGCAGTCAATAAAATAAATATGACATCTCTATCTAACTGGATTAAATCTTGCCAAAGTGCCGATGGAGGTTTTCCATTATTTTTAGGATTTCAGAGTGATGTGACTTCCACTTATTATGGATTGGAATTATTAATATTAATTCAAGAAGAACCTCTATCCAAGATTTCCTCAATAGAATTCTTAAAATTAGCCCAATTAGAAGATGGTGGTTTTAATCTTATACCTGATCTTTCAACATTTACGGGAATTAGCATCTCCTACTTTATTATTACATATTTTGCATCCAAGGCATTGTATGATTATCGATATCAACCTGAAAATATGGCTACTCTATTAACTTGGTTCTTAAATTGCATCAGCAAAAAGACGGGAGGATTGGGGGATGTTCCAAATTTTGGCGGGGATTTAAGAAACTGTCCCTTTGGAATTATCATTATTAATAATTTTAAATATGATCACTCTTTTGATCCCACCCCTTGGAACCAATTATTACTTTCTGTTTTAGCTGCAGAAATTGTGATTATCTGGATAATTGGATTTCTAAGTTTTTTATCATACTTTGATATAACAGAAAGGCTAAAATCCATCTTAAATATAAGGGACAAGTTAAATATTGAATATTTAAAAAGATTTCCCGCCATTAATTGTGAAAATTTAAGTATATATGCCGGAGGAAAATTAATTGTTGATTCTGTTTCATTGCGTTTAACTCATGGGGAAATTCTTGGTGTTTTAGGAGAAAGCGGAGCGGGAAAGAGTACATTTGTCAAGGGATTACTAGGAATGAGAAAAACAACAGGTATATCACAAATTTATGGGATGGATGTGAGAAAGTATGCAAAAAAAATTCGTCCTATTTATGGATACTGTCCTCAAGATATATCTAAAATTTATCAGAATTTTACTACGCTCCAAAATCTATTATATTTTGGGAATCAATATGGAATTCCTGAAAAAGAAATTAGAAGAAGAGCAAGGAGAATTTTAAGAACCCTTGAAATTGAAGATAAAATGAATGAGCTCGTAAAAAATCTTTCAGGAGGTCAAAAGCGTCGTGTTTCAATAGCAGTCTCCCTTATTCACGAACCTATCATTGTTTGGATGGATGAGCCCACCTCAGGCCTCGATCCGATTGTGAGAGAAAACTTATGGCACTCTTTAACACGTATTAATGAGCAATTTAATACCACATTGATTATAATAACTCATTATCCCGAAGAGTCTAGATTTTGCGATAAAGTTGCTATTTTTGGAAGATATAGAGGTCTGATAGATTATGGTGATCCTAAAGATCTCCTTGATCAACTTCCGGGAAAAGGCAGGACTATTCAATTGACATTTAAGCAAATTCAACAAAATGCTTTAGAGAAACTGAATAATATTGAGGGCATAGCTAAAGCTTTAGAAGACAAAGCCGGAACTGATTATTCCATCTTTACTGATCTGACTCTAAATCAAGTTGAGGAAAAAATAAAACCTATTTTTAGTGAGGGTGTTCTGAAAAAAATTACACAATCAGAATCGCGAATGGAAGAATATTTTAGATATAGAACAATTGAAATTGAGGAATAGAATATTAAATGTCGATGAGTAAAGAAAAAGAAGTAAGGAATGATAACGGTGAAGCAATTAGCAAACGTCAAATTGAATTAAATACAATTCAAAAAAAGATCTTAGAAGCTATTCGTGTCTCACGAAAGTATTGGATGATTTATAAAGAAGGAACATTTGGTATATCTACCATTTTAAATTTGATTTATAAGAAAAGTTATGTAGAGGTTCTTTTTTTTACAAATAGGGATGTATTGGATAAGGGCATGCCTCTCTTAAAAATATATACTCCCATTGAAACGGAAATCGACATTAATCAAATAATCCTTAATCCTGACTTTGATGATGATGGATTAGTTAGTCCTTTAAAAATTATTAATCGATTAAGTAAAACTATAAATAGCGAATATCGCTTCCATTTATCTGTATTAGAACAAGAAGTCACGTTATTAAATGAAGATTATGAAAATTATAGCGTTGAAAATAATCCTTATAATAGAGAAATTTGGGTGTATTTTCCCCACTTTTTATTGAAACTTAAAATAAATTTTGAAAATTATCCTCTATTGCCAAAAATCACATTTTCACTTACATTATCCAGAATTATCAAATTAAATGAATTTTTAAAAACAGAAAACATCAAAAAATGGGATGAAAATCACCCCTTACATGTTACTGAAATTGTGAATAGTTTAATTAAGGTTATTCTTGATCGCCTTAATATATCGGGTTTTTTTAAAGATTCTCAACATTTAATCATGGAAGATATAATGCTTTCAGATAAGATTAAAAATTTAAATTTCAAAGTTCATAGGGGAGAATCATTAGGAATATATTATGATTCAACCCAAATTAGTGAACATATTTTTAATTTAGAATTATTAAAATTAATGAGAGCTTTAGGGGGTTCACAAGAGGATTTTAATGGAACAATTAAGGTTTTTGGAAAACATGTACAATTACTTTCAGAACAAGAAAAAAAAAGAATTTTCATTTTACCCGCAAGAGTTGATGAAAAAACCGAAAATTTAACTTTAGCAAGAGCGATAAAAAAGGGAATTCAAGTTGCAAATCCCTTTAAGGAGCGTCGAGTTGCTTTGACAGATGCAATAAAGCATGCGGGACTATATCAATTAAAAGATGAAATTTATGAAGAATTTGAAAAAAGAATTCAATTATATAGGATATTGAGGAATTGGAAGGAAAAAAGAGATAATCTCTCTATTATTTTAAAAGTAACGGGGTTAATCCTTAAAAAGGACGTAAAAGTAAAGGAGTTAACTTCATTAGAATACATGATCTTTTCCGTCGCAAGAGCATTATTGCAATATTCTACTTTAATTATTTTTAGAATACCCCCCGATTTTTTAAATAGAATGGAGTATGCCAAATTCAATGAATTTATTAAAAATATCAAAAAATCTTTCCACATGATATTCATTTTGTATGGACCAGAAGAAATTGTTTCAGAATGCGATGAAATTCTTATTATAACTGAAAAGGCAACTGAAACTAGGTCAATTGAAGAATATAGAGCAAAATTACCTCAATCTGGAGAATTAGTTTTAATTGAGTTAAATAATCCTAATCCCGAAGAAATTAATAAATTAAGAACCTTTGAATCTTTAGTGATAATAGAGGATCGAAAGAATGAACGGTATAAAATCTATACCCAAATGAATCCCGATGATTTGTTAATATTACTCATACAAATATTTGGACAAAATTTATACAGTTTTAAAAGACTTAATGCTGATCTTGACGATTATTTAGAATATATTCACCAAAATTTAAAATCAATTGGCAAATAAGATAGTTTATTAAAATACTAACTAAAAGTCCCGAGAAGAGAAAAATTGATAGATAGTGTATATATAATAAATGAAAATGGCGTTTTATTATACGAAAAGAACTTAACCAGCACTAGTTTTGATACTAATTTATTAGTTGGATTTTTATCATCCATCACGCACTTCAGCCGAGAAGCTTTGAATCGTGTAATAAAACATCTTGATTTAGGTGAAAATAAAAAATTAATTATATTGCCCATGTCCCGTGAATGTTTATTAGGTGCAATGGTGGCAAATGCAAATGATAATAATATTCTTCTTAATCAAGTATTAAGAAACATTTTGTTGGATTTTATAGATGAGTATTCTCCGTATTATGAAAAAGAGAGAATAGATACTACTCTCATGAATATATTAGTAATGAATAATTTAAAAGGAAAAGTCCAACCCTCATTCGGAAAAAGAATGGGATTATCATGGTTAATTGTAGCTCCGATGTCATATTTCTTATTATTAGTTAGTATTATTGCCACTCAATTTCTTTATAATTATTTTCAATTAAATCAATTATTATTTAGTCAAACCGAAATTTTTACCATTTTCATGCCATCACTAGTATTTTTAGCCATCTCTAACGTATTAATCATTTTTATACTTCCGAATTTTATTTTAGGTTTTCTAATTGGAAACCAGAAACCCGCTTATGGAAGCTCTATCATTTTGGTAATTGTTGTCATTACCCTATATTTTTATTCGGCAGAACCCTTATTCGCCTATATCATAATTGCAAATCTCCCCTTTGCATTCCTGACTTCCTTATTTTTTGCGTATATTGGAATTAGATTATCTACCCGGAAATTTTTAACTGCAGTGTAATAGCTCAAGAGGCAAGTAAAAAGATATTAAAAATTAATTTAAAATAATTTCCATTCTTAATTTAAATAAATATTAATTATTTAATTCTAAGTGAGAATAAATGAGCGAATTAGTAGATAAATTATTTTCATTATCTTGGAATTGCCATTCAAGAGAAAAAATATTTGAGAGACTCCAAACTATGAATTATGATATAATCATAATTGGAGGGGGAATTACGGGAGCGGGTGTTGCTCGGGAGGCCGCAATGAGAAACCTTAAAGTCGCCCTTTTGGAAAAACAAGATTTTGCGGGAGGTACCTCTTCTCGAAGTTCGAAATTAGCACATGGTGGTATTAGATATTTATCTCATGGAGACATGGATTTGGTTAAAACAGCTAGTACAGAAAGAAATTGGATGCGCTATGCAATTCCTAATTTGATTCGTCCCATACCCTTCTTGTTTGTCGAATTAGAAGGGGACAAGTATAAAAAAAGAGATATCATAGGCGCTTGTAAAATATACGATTTTCTAAGCGATACTGATCAAGAATTCAAAAACTTCAAAAAGTATAAATGGTATTCTGCAGAAGAAATTCATCAGATGGAGCCCGAGTACATTCAAGAAGGTAATAAAGGGGGTGCCGTGTATTACGATAACAACGTGGATGACGCAAGATTAACCTTAGAAACCTTAAAAGAAGCAGTAATACGGGGTACGGATGCTGTTAATTATTGTCAGGTTGAAGAATACATTAAAGCAAATGGAAAAATCGTGGGGGTGGTATGTAAGGATTTAGAAAAGAATCGAGAATTACGTATAAAAGGAACATTAGTTGTCAACGCAACAGGGATATGGACTGATAAATTACTAGAAAGTTATCCTGATGATATTCCAAAACCATTAATTCGACCTACAAAAGGAGTACACGTTCAATTTCGTACAAAACATGTGAAAAACAGAATGGCCACGATAATCCGCTCAAGAACAGATGATAGATCATTTTTTGTATTGCCCCGGGAAGGTGAATTTACCATAATAGGAACGACCGATACTGATTATTCGGGTGATTTGGACAATCCTTATTGTAATAAAGAAGATGCAGATTATTTGATTAACTCGGTAAAATATTACTTTCCCAAAGCAGAATTGAGCTATGAAAACATCTTATCTACTTATGCGGGAGTACGTCCCTTAGTAATGCAAAAAGGAAAATCTGAAAGTGATATATCGCGAAAACATATCATATTTTTTTCTGATGATGGACTCCTTACTATTGCAGGCGGAAAGTTAACCGAATGGAGAGCCATGGCTGAAGATCTTCTTCTTGAAATTGAAAAAGCGAATATTTTTTCCGATATTCATAGAGAGAGCAATTTTTCTAAACAAAGATTCATCATTTCCCTTGATAAAGAGGATTGGGTTAATAATCTCGAGAAAAGTGGGATTAATTTAGAGCAAAAGATTTCTGATCATCTTTATCAACAATATGGAAGAGGTGCTTTGAAAATTTTAGAGCTCATTAAGCAAGATCCCCCCCTTGCTGAAAAAATACTTGATAATTATTATTTTATAAAAGCGGAAATTTTCTACACTTTAAAACATGAGTTAACCCTTCATTTAATTGATGTATTTTGTAGGCGCACTGAAATGGCCATTTTCATTGATCATAGAGAGCAAGAGCAAGCAACAAAAGTAGTAGGTGATATTATGGCTCGAGAGTATTCTTGGTCAGAAGATACTAAAAAAAAAGAAATTAATCATTATTTAGAATACATCCAGAAAACTATAGTTTTTATTTAAAAATCTTTTTTTTTCCATCATACATGAAAAATGGTCTTACAATATTTTTTATAATTAAATTTACATATTATAATTAAATTGAATATAATATTCAAATTTTGAAACAAATAATTCAATTTAAATAGGAAGTGAATCAAATGGCATTAGTAGATCAATTTTTACAACCTGTGGCTGAATTAGCTGCCCTATTTGTCGTTTTACTTGGAGTATTCTGGTTAATTTATGCTGCTTATGAAGCCAGTAGAAGAAAATCATGGAGAAAGTTAACAAAAGTTGAGGATTGGGATTTCGACATTACTCTCTTCCTAAAAGTTTTAACGGGATTCGGATTCCTCGTGGGTGCTTTTTGCATCACTTCGGGGGTTGCTTCAATAATTTTAAATATTCCCCCGAGCATTGCTTATCAGACAGAAACAGGTAGCGGACATAATACGTTTACATCCATATTTTTGATCGTCTTAGGCATCCTTACTCTCATGAAACCATTGAATGATTTACCGATCCCAAGTATCATTGGTGTGGGCGTTGCGACAGGTGTTATCATTGTAATAATAGCTTTTATTCCAGATTCGGCTGTAAAATTTATCGGAGAGTTTGTAGATCCTAGAATCGTTCTGATCATTGTATTTATTATTATCTTTGCAATTGTCGCTTTAACCGTTAAATTCTTTATAGGAGGTATCATGTTCTTGTCAAAAATAATTTCCTTTCCACCCTTTGCAATAATCGTTGCTGGATTTTGTTTCGTACAAGGTTTCGCACTTTTGATTTATGGGGTTTCAATATTTTAAATTAGCTTCTTTTTCTCTTTTTATTTAATTTTTACTCTTTTATTCATTTATTTTAAAAAAAAGAAAATCTCCGCGCTCCTATCTGGGTTATCTCTCCAATAATGTCATGTTCTAAATTATAATTGCAATTCGGACATTTTTTATCTTGATCAATAGCGATCTTAGTGAAACTATATCCGGAACGACCAATAAGCAAATGACCACATTGTGGGCAATAAGTATTACTTCCCCTTTCATGATTGATATTTCCAACATATGGATAATATAATCCTATCTCCTTTGCAACTTTATATGCCATGTCCAAGGTTTGATAGGGTGTTCTCTTTTTAGAGGGCACTTTAAAATCGGGATGATAGGCAGAAAAATGGAGTGGAGTGTCTTTACCTAATTCTTTCGCAACCCATTGACATAATTCTTCAATTTCTTCTTTAGTATCGTTCAAGTCGGGAATAATTAAATTTGTTAATTCCACATGTATTCCATGCTCCTTAAAACGTTTTGCTGTGTCCAAAACAGGTTTAACAGATTTCACGCAACATATCTTTTGATAGAACTCATCGGACATGGCTTTAATATCAATATTAGCTGCATCAATTCCAACTTCAATCAATTCTTCTGTTGCTTGGGAAGTTGAATATCCATTTGTAACGAGAATTGTTGGAATTCTCTCTTGTTTCAGCAATTTTGCAGTGTCCAAAACCCACTCATGCCAAATTAAAGGCTCATTATACGTGTAGGCAAGAGTTTTTGCTTTGCTTCTCAAGACTTTTTTAACTAAATCTTCGGGAGTCATTTCAATCAAAGAAATCTTGCGAGATTTCATTTCTTCGAATTCATAATATCCATTTTTACCATCTTCAGAAGGACATGCTTGACTTATTGTCCAGTTTTGACAATTCTGACAACTTAAGGAACACCCAATGGAGGCAATCGAATATGCTATAGCCCCAGGCCAAAAATTGTAAAGGGGCTTCTTTTCAATAGGATCCAAACTCCCCGATGAAATCAAAGAGCCATAAATCAATGTAAAAAGTGTTCCATCAATGTTTTTGCGAGTTCTACAAATCCCCAGCTTTCCTGGAGTTATGATGCATTCATTTGCGCAAACATGACATTGAACTTTATTATTTTCTAATTTATTCCATAATTTAGCTTCACGTTTCATGGTTTATACTCCCAATATTTTTATACATCATTCAAAAACTATTAATAGACACCTATTTTTATAATTTTTCAAAATAAATTGTGATAACCATTTTAAGAATACATGAGAAAAGATTTGAAGCAAATATTGAAAGGTGGAATCAAGTTATATTTAGAAAGAAGAAATACAGATTTATTCACCTTGATATGACCTTAAAGAGTAAGGATTTTAACTTAAAAATCAATTCCTTAAAAAGTCCGTTATTAAAAAAAAAAATTATAATAATTTATCTAATAACATATCCTGCATGTAGTTTAAAAAAATCTCATCATTCGCAATGATTTTCATGAGAGAAGGGAGATCTCCCGCTCCTAGTAAATCTATAGTACTTTTTAGAAAAGCCTCAATATTTTCACTTTTTTCACTAATTTCAGTTAATCTGCTGGAATATCGTACAAAATGTTTATCTTGAATGATATCTTTCGCTATCTCATTGATTCTGTTAATTTCCTGTTCGTTAAAATTTAATTCCTTGATATACTCTACCGCTCGTTTTAAGTTTAGTTTATACATGGTTATATTTTGTTGTTATTATTAAATTTAAAGAACAATACTATTCTCATGGCGTTGTTCAATTTATATTAGATTAATTAGAATTTATAATATTTAAACAACAATACTTTGATATGGAATTTCTTCTAAATAAGCAATGTTTCATTACATTTCAAAATTTGAATGTAAAAAAATTATTCTTAAAAAATATATCTCGCATATTATAGAAACTTCTAAAATCTAAGAAAAAAATTCTTGTATTTATCAACATTATTATCTTTATCGTGTCCAAATTCAAGCCATTAGATTTATTGATAATTATGAGAAGGTGATTTATTCCATTTTTGTTCAAAAGCATGAAGAATATACCAAAGAAGAAATTGAAGAATTAATAAAGAAAAAAAAAGAAATTCTGGCTCAATTAGAACAAATCGGGAAAGATTCGAATTACATGCAAGAATTGAGTGAGCTTGCTATATTGCAAATGGAGATCGATCACTTTGAGGAAGCAGAAAAAAATCTCTCGACTTGCTTATTACATTTCAGGAAACAAAAAGATAGATTAGGTGTCGCCGCCACCTTGGGAATTCTAGGAACTTTATATTATCAACAGGGTGAGCATGAAAAATCAATTTCAGCGTACCAAGAAGCTCTCTTCATTTATAAAGAGTTATTACAAACCAATGAAATAATCACGTGTTTAAAGTTGATTGGCATGAATCTGACCAATTTACAAAAATATGAAGATGCTAATAATATCTTTCTTGAATGTAGTGCATTATGCTCGGAACATGGTGATATATATGGACTTTTAGATTGTCTTGGAAATCTAATTACTATTCATGAAGTTCAAGAAAATTGGGACGTCGTTTATGAATTATATAAGAAATCTTTGGAAGCTTTTGAACAAATCAGCGATAAAAAGGGTGTAATTGTATCTCTATTAAATTTAGGATTACTTAACAAAAATGCAGAAAAGTTAAATGAAGCACTTTTCCAAATTAAAAAAGCTCTTGAGGTTGCATCACAATCTAATTATGGCGAATACATTTTAAAAGCAAGAAGCTTGATTGGTGAAATTTTCTTCTATATGGGTGAATTTAACGCCGCTAAGGATCAATTCATTTCAGCATTAAAATATGCTAAAGAAGTTCAAGCAAAGAATGCAATCATTCAATTAAAAATACTATTAAATTCCTTAGGGCTGCGTGAACAAGACATCCGTTATGAATTAGAAAAAAATTCAGATAATTAGATATCAATTTATAAAATTTGAATTTATATATTTTATAACGGAATTATTGTATAATAGATTATAAAGAACAAGCAACAATGTAATTATCTCGACAATGGAACCCTGTCCTTATTGTAAAAACTTGATTCATCCTAATGATACCTATTGTCCTTATTGTAATAAACCTTTAATTGTGCCCATTAATAAAAATGATGATATACCGGAACAAGATTCTATTGACCATGAATTTTTAACCTTAAATCAATATTTAGGGAATGAAACTATTGATTTTACGATTATTAAAAACGATGAAATTGAAGCGAAAATTCAGGGCGTCGAATTGTTGATCAATCAAAAGATAAATAATGGTGAATCCGCGGCTCCGGAACTCCTTGAGAAAGCCAGTTTATACTATAAAAAAAGAGATTTAGAATCGACAGTAAAAATCTTACATCTGGCTCTAGACAATTTCGTAAGTGAGAACGATCAATTAAATATTGCGATTACTCACAATGAATTAGGGATTGTTCAAGAAGAATTGGGATACTTTGATCAAGCAATTTATCATTTTAACTATTCAATTGAAATTTTAGATAAAATCCAAGATATTGAGAAAATAATTCAAGTTTATAACAACCTGGCCAATGTGTATTTTACATTGAAGGAAATAGGAAAAGCTCATGAATATTATGATAAAGCATTAGAATTGGCTATAAAATTCGGTTATAGATCTTATGAAATTAAAACTTCCAGTAATCTCATTGACATTTTTTTTATATTAAAGGAGTATGAGAAAGTTCAGAATATTTTGGAGAGAAATTTGATCTATTTTACGGAAATTGATGATTCATATGGATTAATAAACACACGCATAAAATTAGGTAAACTATATTATAAAAAAGGCCCTGATTTTGTAGAGGAGGCATTAAATAATTTAAATATAGCATTAAATCTAATTAAAAGGATAAACAGCGGATTTTCATTAATTCTTAAGGCGCAATTAGAATGGGAATGTTTTTTATATTTAGGATTAATCCATAATAATCTACAGGCTCATTCCGATGCCGAACATTATCTCTTAAAGAGCTTGGAATCCATTAGAACTTTTGAAATAGGAGATGATATTCGTGAAGGAAGGGTTTTAGAATCTCTTGGTGTACTTTATACAAATAAGAAGAATTATCATCGATCCATTGAATTTTATGAATTAGCAAGCGAGATTTTTTATAAATATGGAGATGATCTTAAACGAGCAGACATCATGTTCATAATTGGAGATATATATTATAAAACATTACATGATACCTCAAAAGCAATTGATTCTTACAATAGAGCCCTCGAAATATACGAACAAAAACATTATCTTAAAAAAAGTGCACTTATTTTAAACTTATTAGGTGAAATATATATCGATGAGGAATTAATAGATTTATCCATGAATTATTATGAAAAAGCAAGGAGCTATTATCATGAATTGTTAGATGAATACAATGAAAAATTGATTACAGAGAAAATTAATTCCCTCACAAATTCCAGTGAAAAGGTTTAATACTCAACCTTCTTCCTCCGTCTCCTCTTCGATAATAAAATCTTCTCTCCTATAGGTCTTTTTTGAAAATTCTTTAAAATTTAATGATTTAATAAAATTATAGGAAACTTTATTATCCACGTAGACTTCGCATCTTAATTCTTTTACACCCTTCTCTTTAAAAAAGTTCCATGCTGCCATCCCCATGACGGAGCCTAGCCCTTTCCTCTGGAATCTAGGAATTACGCCTAATCCAGCAATCACTCCAAATTCATTATTTTCTCCTTCAAAATCTAAAATTACAAATCCGCCATCGGAACCATAGACACGAGCAATTAATATCTTGGTTTCAGGAAATTCATATATTTTTTTAAGCGAATCCATGGTTATAGGACGGAATGGCTCATTGGAAGTCATCCAGGCTCTATTATGAATGAACATTACGCTTTCTAAATCTTCTTCTTGAGCTTCTCTAATTTTTGCGTGAAGAATATTTTGTTCGACTTTCTTTTTTAGTTCATTTTCAAATTCTGGAGTTATTTCTTCCACAGGAAGCCTCATTTGGATATATGTCAAACCCTTTGTTTCAAGATCTTCTTTAAGCTCTTCCGTATCAGTACTTCTTGTATCAGATAATAAGAAGAAACTTCTTATGCGTCTCCTTTTTAAATTCATTCTAGAATCGGACATGATAATAAAATAAAATCGCAATAAGTCTTAAATAAAATCTAATTTTGATCTTCATTCACTTCAAAATCTTTACGATGATATGCTTTAACATCGAATTCCTCAAATCCAATCCATTTAATAAAAGAATACGAAATAACGTTATCTTTATACACTTCACAACGGAGCTCTTTAACGCCTTTCTCCTTAAAGAAATTCCATACCGCCATGCCTAATACCGTTCCAAGTCCCTTTCTTTGATATCTAGGAACAACACCAAGTCCCGCAATCACGCCGATATCTTTTTTCGGTCCTTCTAAATCGAGTATACAGAACCCAATATCTTGGTCCCAAACTTTAGCTATTAAAATACTGGTATCGGGGTCGTTAAAAATCTTAATAAGAGATTCTAATGTAAGCGGCCTGAAGGGTGTCGAGCTGGTTAGCCACGCCTTATTGTATATATTCATTACACTTCTCAAATCATGATGAGACTCCCGTTCAACAATTCTAATTTTGGCATGAAGAAAATTCTCTTCCACCCTCTTTTTTAATTCCGCTTCAAACTCAGGGGTTATTTTTTCTACAGGTAACCGCATTTGGCGATATACCATGCCCTCCCTTAAAATTTGTTCTTCTATTGTATCATACTTCACTTTTTCTTGAGCTTTTTTTTCGAGAGAGGCAAAAAAAGCTCTTATGCGATTTTTTTTTAAACTTAACCGAGTCTGTCTACTTTTGGACATATTAGATATTATATAGAAATCGAACTTATTTTTTCTCTAATTTTATTTTCTTGATCATTATTAATGAAATATCTTAAATTTGACAATCCTTGTTGAATCTTTTTGGGTAAATTAGAATCTTTTAAGTAATTTTTATTTTCACAAGAAAACTCGAAATTGGATCGAAGTATCATGTCTTCCTCAATTTTCTTCAGAACTTCTTGTTTTAAAGTAGCAAATTCTTCACTGAAATTCTCATAGATTGAAGATGAATCACTATTAATAAATCCCGGAAATACGAGATCCATTTTTTCTTCCAACATTTCTTCATCTTCGTAAAATAATACATATAATGGCATGTAAATCCATTGAATAGGTCGAGAAAATAATTCGGATTGTTCATCATCAATTGACCAGGATTTTAAATCCTCCGCTTCTTTGAGACAATCAGATTTCTTTTGAAATATAATCTGATTTACATTTTTTGTTAAATCTTCGATTTGTTGTTTAAGTGAATTCAAACTATTCATCAAATCTACTTTTTCATTTTTTAACCCCATGACTTGTTTACTTTTCGCTTGCAATTCCATATCTAATTGTTCTTTAAAAGAATTAATTTTTTCGTTGCTTTCCTTTTCAATTTCATCAAGGCGATTTTTAAAATCTTGAAATTTTTCTTCTATTGAATTTATAGATTGCTCGAATGTTTGAGCATCTGATTTCAAATAATCAATATGGTTGTTAACATTTGATATTAAATCTTCTACAGGTTTCGTTTTAAGAACTTCACTATTGCTAAAGAATTTGTTTTTTTTTATTATCTCTTCAAGTAATAATTCGGTATTTTTAAAGGATAAGGTAAAATTTTCAATTAGGTTTTTTTTTTCATTCATCTTCCATAGGTCGATCTTATCAATTTCTCTCTCGATCTGATCTTGCATCTGTTCATTATTTAAGGCGGAAGTGATTTTTTTGACTTGAGAATCGTAACGGATCATGGTGTCTTTAATATTGACGGTGATATCAATCATCATTTTATCGATCTCTTTTTGTATCAAATCAATCTGCATTTCCCATCTTTGCGCATTTCCCTTCATGTCTCCGATCGTATTTCGATATTTTTCTGCAAGATCTAAAGCTTTTTCAATGGACATGGTAGTATCTAACGGCATGTACTCATTAATTGGCTGATATTCAATGAGATTTAGCACATCTGAAAGAGCATTAAGAAATTCGGGATGTACTAATCCTCCAATAGTTAGAGCACGGTATTCTGATTCTTCTCCTTTACCTATCTCTTCTGCTTCCGTATCTTCATAAGTCAATACTTCAATTATTTTATTTAACTGCTCTAATTGAGTCCTATTATCAATATTCCTTAATAAATGACCGATCAATGGTTGACGTGGAGGGTTCGTAAATTTTCCTTCCTTTTTCAAAATATAGAGCCCATCAAGAAAGATATGTCGACCAATAACACCTTGAATGGATAATAATGGCCATAAAAGTCTGGAAAAAGAAATCAACTTAGTAGAAGGAGTAAAATTTTTTGTTAACAAATAAAAAGCTAAGGTAATTTCTTCATTATCCTTAAAAGGCGATTCTTTTTTGCCTTTTTCTAAAAATAATGGTAATAGATACTGAGGACCGTGGATTGTTGACATGATTAGATAAAAAGACTGATAATTTAATTATTTATATTC
>CAYLZE010000084.1:0-22535 GCA_964388035.1 uncultured archaeon | reverse complement strand
ATCATGAAAGATCGAGAAGAATTAACGATATATGATACGAGGCACTACCCTGTAAGGCCTCAGGTGGGCGTTGGTATCCTTTTGATAAGAAACAGCAATTTACTCTTAATTAAAAGAAAATTCAATCCTGATGCGGGCTATTGGAGCATCCCAGGTGGACATGTGGAACTAGGAGAGAGGGTTGAAAAAGCAGCAGAGCGAGAAGGATATGAAGAAACGGGTATTAAAATGAAGGTCAAAAAATTAGCGGGAATCATCAATAAAATTATGAAAGATGAGGCGGGATTAGTTGAATATCATTATGTTTTATTAAATTACTTTGTCGAACAAATTGAAGGAATGCCAGATCAACCTCCTAAAGCGGATGATGACGCCTTAGAAGCGAGATTCGTGGCTTTTGAGGATTTAAAGAATTATAATTTGACGGATTCGCTGATTGAACTATTGAGAGAATTGAAAATTGGCTTCGAGTAATTAAGTTTCGTTAAATTTCATTGCTTTTAATTTAACATTTACAACGCAGAATAAGAATAAGAAAAAAAAATCATAATTTGAAGATATTTCGAATGAATTCTCCTATTTTTTCGACCCCTTCTTGTCCTTCGGATGCGAATGCCGCAAAAGCTGGAAATACATGGATCATATCTTCCCAGATGTCTAAAGTCACCTCTACTCCCTCCCTTTTTGCTTTTTCTGCAAATTGAACTGAATCATCCAATAAAATTTCATTAGTCCCTACTTGTAAGTATAAGGGCGGTAGGCCCTCTAGATTGCCATAAAGCGGGGATATTAATGGTTCCTTAAAGTCATTGGCTCCTAAATATAATTTTGCCTCAAACCTTAATCCTTCAGGAGTGACCATTGGATCTACTTTTTCTTTAGTCCTATAGGATTCTCCCGTGAGTCCTAAATCCGTCCAAGGAGATAAACATGCTCCAGCAGCGGGTAATGGGATTTTTTTCTCCTTGAGATTCAATAAAGTTGCCAGTGTTAGACCCCCTCCCGCAGAATCTCCCGTGATCACTATATTCTTGGGATTGAAGTTCTGTTTTTGGATTAACCACTTATATACCTTAGTGGCGTCATCCAAACCTTCAGGAAAAGGATGTTCTGGAGCCAATCTATAATCAATTGTCAAAACTTTAGTTTTTGAAGCTCTTGCTATTCGAGATGCCAATTCTCGATGACTATTTAATGAACCACTCATGTAAGATCCGCCATGTAAATATAATATCACTCTATCTTCCTCGCATTCTGGGGGGATTATCCATTCTCCGGGTACGCCTTCCGCGTCAATAGGTTCAACCTTTATATCTTTTGCCACTTTTACCATTTTTGCTAGATCTTCTAGCCCCTTTCTTGATTCCTGAACTCTTTTTTCAATTGCTTTTTTGTTTTGCTCAGTTAATATATTTAAAACAAATTGCATTCCTTTACTGACCATTAATGCCACCTATTAAAAAATCAAATTTTATTTAATGTTTATTTAAATTATTATTGTAAATTACTTATTACTTCTTCCATTAAAATTCGTGTCTCATATTTTCTAAAAAGAATTAAATTATCAATAGGAAAAAAACAATGAGTATTCTATCTGAAGTGCCATGGGGAGAACCAGCTCGAAATATCGTTGTCTTTCTTAGGGAATTGGATTATAAATTACCGACCTTCATTATAATCCGTCATTCGGAACGGGAAGAACCACCAGATATCATGGATGTATTAAATGCTCCCTTAACTATACAAGGAAAAAAAGCTGCATTTGAATTTGGGAATAGTTTGCCAGAAGATTTAACTTATCACTTATATCACAGCTCTGTGGAGCGATGTAGGGAGACTAGTCAATGCATTCAAAAAGGCATCCAAGCTAAAAATGGGAAGACAATTTATGGTGGTGAAATGGAAACCTTGTTGAAAATTAATGGTGATTCTGAAAAAATAGTTGAATATATAGGACGTGATAATAGAGAATTCATGCAATTCTGGACCGGGAGTCAATACCCCTCGGAGCATATTGAACCTGCTGTTCAAGTTGCTCAAAGAACTTTTTCAGAAATAATGAGAATTTCCAAATCGGTAAAGCCAAAAGAAGTTAATATTTTGGTGTCTCATGATTTACACATTCTCACTTACCTTTTCTATTGGGCAGGGATTGCAAAATGTAAGGATTGGATACAATATCTCGAGGGATTTATCCTTCAATTAACAAGGGATAAATTGATTTTCTATTATAGAGATGGTAAAGAAGAGAAAGACTATCCAAAGTGGTGGAAAGATCCGTAATAGGGGTTAATTCTTACAATAGAATATAAGTTTCTTTTTCTCGAATGAAACGGATTAAAAGTTAGAAATTAAGATATAAAAATAAATCTAAATGGTGTTCCGTCTTATTTTTTATTATACCAAATATTATTATTATATTACTTATAATTATTGAGTAGTAGGTATTGATTTAAACTTAATAAATGATAGATTTTTGAAAGGTATCGAAATAATATGGCTACATTGATGAAAAGTGCTAGAGAAGGAAAAATTACCCGAGAAATGGAAGTAGTCGCTAAAAACGAAGATAAAGATCCTGAATTCATTCGTAGAGGCATTGCAAGGGGAAGAATAATCGTTCCAAAATCAAATGAGAGGGAATTAAATCCTCCAATAGGCATAGGTGAAGGGTTGCTGGTGAAGATCAACGCAAATGTAGGTTCAAGCAAGAGGGTATGCAATATAGAAAATGAACTTGAAAAAGCACGGATTGCTGTAAAATATGGGGCAGATACCGTGATGGATCTGAGCACGGGAGTTACCGAAAAAGATATAAAAGATATTCGGAAAAATATTTTAAGAGAAATAAAGGTACCCTTGGGTACTGTGCCTATTTATCAAACAGCATTAAGATCCTTGGAAAAGAAAGGCGCTATCATCCACATGGACGAAGATGACATGTTTAATGTGGTGGAAGAGCAAGCCAAGGAGGGAGTAGATTTTTTTACCATCCACGTGGGAGTTACTAAAGAGATTGTTAATTATCTAATAGACCATCCTCGCACAATGGGTGTTGTATCCCGAGGAGGAACGTTTCTCTCCGCTTGGATCTTGGAAAATGAAATAGAAAATCCCTACAATAGACGATACGATTATTTACTTGAAATGGCAAGAGAATATGATTTTACTCTTTCTCTTGGAGATGGCATGAGACCCGGAGGTATCATGGATTCCACGGATTATGCGCAAATACAAGAATTGTTGGAAATTTCCAAGTTAGTAAAAAGGGCATGGGAGAAGGATATTCAGGTCATGGTTGAAGGTCCCGGGCACATCCCTGCCAATGAGGTGGAAAGAAATATAAAAATACAGAAATCTTTGTGTGATGGAGCCCCTTTTTATGTTTTGGGACCTTTAGTCACTGATATCGCACCTGGTTATGATGAAATCGTTAGTGCGATTGGGGGTGTTTTAGCAGGATTGGCGGGAGCCGATTATTTATGTTATGTTACACCATCCGAACACTTGGGATTACCTAATTTAGAAGAAGTTAAAAGAGGGGTCATTGCCTCAAAAATAGCCGCTCACGCAGTGAATATCTCCCGATATGGAAACGCTGCTTCCAAATGGGACCAGGACATGGATCTTGCTCGAAAGGATTTAAATTGGGAGAAAATGATACAATTAGCCATCGATCCTGATTTGGCAAGAAAGGTGCACACCAGAGATGGGAGTACTGATAAAAACGAAGTTTGTAGCATGTGTGGAGAGTTTTGTGCTATTAAATTACTAAAAGAAGCTCTAGAAAAAAAAAGATGTTGAAGTATCGTGCAAATTTAGAGTTAGATTGAATCCACAAATCCCAGAATTTTCTTTAATTTTAAAATAATATCTGGACCACTTTTGGCAAACAATCGAATCATGGGTTCTTTACCCGGAGAACCCTTGTCCCAAATAATATCGGGAATCTTTCCCATTTTTTCGACACTCTCTTTTATTAACCATTGCATGGTCGAATATTCTTTACTTTTTATATCCTCTGGTTGTCTTTCCCGTAAAATTTCTTGCAAATTTAAATCGGTGTTTTCAAGTAATAGTTCAACCAATTTAGGATCATACTTTAAATTCATCACGAATTTTATGGATGCATCAAATTGTTGAGCATTTAATAGCAGCCTTGCAGTGTGATCTGAAACCCCATATTTAATTTCACCGCAAGCTTGAGGATATCCATTTATAATCGTGATTCGGCCTTCAATACCCGCGACATCAAATTTTGATTTAGCATCGGGCAATGCCCCCGAAATATTCATTCTCACTTCGGGGATTAATTTACTGAAGTTCTTAATTTTCGATATAAAATTATAGATTTCTTTTATTTGGTTTATTATCGCAACTTTTTCTTCCGGAAAAGATAAATCCAGTGTTTTGCCCATATCAGGAAAAGTTATGTAATTTTGAAAGTGTAGATTAAAAAATTCTTCTGCAAAGGTGATTGCGGCTTTTACTGAATTTTCCTGGGCTAAATAAGCCGCTATTGCGGATGAAAAAACACATCCCGTCCCGTGGATGTTGCCTTCAAACTTTACCTTATTCTTTTCATGAGTTACGACCTCTCTCTCGATAGTTTGATTTACCATTGTTCCAATAAAAGCTTGATCTATCATGGTATGTTCTGTTTCTAAAGCGCTCTTTATGACTACTGCTTTTATAGTGTCCAATGGTTCTGTTTCGTTTCTCTCATCAAACATTTTTTCAAGAATTTTGAGTCCCATCTTCTTAACATTATCTTTATTTAATTGTTTTGAAGGAATGTCCATTTTCGAATACAGACGTGCTTCATTCAAATTTGGGGTGATTACCGTTATAAGAGGAAGCAGTTCTTCTCTTATTTGATCCTCCAGATTTATCTCTGATAATCGTTTTCCCGCACTAGAAATGGTTACGGGATCCAAGACTGCCGTGAGATTATATTCCTTTAGTTTCTCAACAATGACCTTCAAACTATCTGCATTAGGAATCATGCCGATTTTTACATGCTTTACAGGGTAATTTTTTAAAACAGCATCTATTTGCCTTATTATTTGCTCTTTCGATAAAGGATGATATCCATATAACTCCCTCATGGACTGGTACGTGATAGCTGTTATTACAGAAAATGGAAAAACCCCAATTCGATCAAAAGTTCTTAGATCTGCACTGATTCCTGCACCTGAGGAGGGATCAAATCCGGCAATGGTGAGACAAGAAGGTTTCATATATAAAAAAGAGAAGGAGATCAAAAAAAACTTATTTAACTTATCACGCCCTCATTTTGCTCGTTCAAAAGCCCATTTTGCTTTGTCATTTAATCCAATGGCTTTATATGCTTTGCCTAAATATAAAAATGCTTCGGGATAATCGAACTTTTCTTTTACTAGCTTGAATAGCGTGCCAATTGCTAGGTCATATTTCTGTCTTAAATAATTTAATTTCCCTCGTAAAAAAAGTAACATCTGCTTTTGCTGAGAAGTTAAAAGTTCTTCTTTATAGCTGTTGAGCATTGCTATAGCACTAGAATATTGCTTTTTCTCGATCATGAAATCTATTGCTTCGACAAATTTTAGAAATCGAATTCTATCGGTGATCACTTCAATTTTCTTTATCTTCTTTTGATGAATGATTTTATTTTCTTCTTCTTGGATTTCCTTTTCCTTTTGTCTGATAAACAATTCATATTTCCTCAGAACTTCTGAACCATAAGGCTCATGACATAAGGGACAATTTTTAGAATGTAAGAACCATTCTTTAAAACAATTCTCGTGTGCAGCATGCCCATTAGGACATACCACAATTCCATTAGGTGTAGAACTCATATCCAAGTGGCATATAATGCAAGTAGGCATTTGTTAATATTAGATGATAATTATAAATATTCTAATTCAATACCAAAAATTAAAATAATAATGAAAATACTTATTTTTAAGAATTTGCCTTCAGATAACGAGGGAGTTTTATTATTTTTAACAAGAATCATGTTCCTTTTTAATTGAAGAAATTCTTTGGCTTAATTTTAATACATTAAAGTTTTTTTAATAAATTGTAATTGTAATATCTTAAAGATTTTGTTTTTTATTTTCTTATGATGAGGTTTACCCATGGTCCTAGATAGAAATCAAATTTTTTCCACGCTATTCCATAATTTTCTTAGTGAAAAACAAGAGGTCGTAGGAATCGTCGTTTCTGATGAACATGGGTTAATGATTGCGGGTGAAAAAAGAAAAGAAATTGACATGGAAATCGTATCTGTATTAACAAGCATCATTAATCCCATTTTACAGCGGATCCGCAATGAATTCGCTTTCAAACGGTTCGGTTCGGCAACCTTTGATACTGATCAATACCGTTTATTATTCATTTCTATTGATGAAAAAAATATTATATCTATTGTCTTAGACAATTTAGCTTCGATTGATAAGATTTCCCCTTATGGCTATTTTCTGGCTGAAAAATCCGCGCAAATATTAGAAGCCGGGGATTACGATATGATCCAAGTTGCTGTTCCCAATTTTGAGTATGAAGCTGAAGACATCGCGCGAATCAAGAATCAAATTTATCAATTACATTTAAACCGTGGTGGTCGTTATAGGTTTAAATTCATTATTATCGGAGATCATGAAGTAGGCAAAACTTCAATTATTCGCCGCTTTGTTGAGAAAAAGTTTTCACGGGATTATCGTGCCACAATTGGCATTAATATTACTACCCATTCTATAGATTTAATTGGAAATGAAATCACATTTTCCCTTTGGGATATAGGTGCTCAAGAATATTTTAAACGCTTCCGTCGCACGTATTATAAGGGAAGTAAAGCCGCTTTTATTGTGTTTAGTCTGACAGATAAAAAGTCCTACGAAAATGTTAAGTCGTGGTTTGAGGAACTAAATGCCTTCATTCCCCAAATTGATATTCCTATCATCATTGTTGGAAACAAAATGGATTTGGAAGATCAACGTGTTATTACCTACCAGGAAGGGGTTCAATTAGCTGGTAATCTCCCCAATAAGAGAATTTCTTACATAGAAACGAGTGCCCTAAGTGGAGAGAACGTGGAAGATGCTTTCAGTCTAATTGCGTTCAATTATATCCAGAAAATAAAAGATGAAGAAGAAAATAGATTACAAAAAGATTTATCTAAAGAAATAGATCAAATTCTTGCAAAGAAAAGACCTCTCAAGTTGATCTTTATTACAGAGACTGCGTTTTGGAATCCGGGTCTTCAAATTTTATGCGAGACGGAAAATATTAATAATTGTTCTTTCTCCGAAGATAAAAAAGAAGAGAAAATTTATCAATTTAATAAGGGATTAATAATAAAGAGTTATTTGCCCTCAAATTTTGATGTTTCTAATGCGGATGGTGTCTTGATAATTTTTGATGGAAGGAAAGAAGACCGATTTAACCCTCAGTGGAAAGAAACTCTCATTAAGATCATAGATGAAATTGAAGAAAACAAGGTAATTCTGGTAGGTATTCGCATTAGTGGTGTACTTGACTGGTCAAAGTTGTTAGAATGGTTAGATGTGAGTGAATATCTTGAAAAGAAAATGGTTTCTGTTCTCTTTTTTAAATTAGGATTAGAATATACCTTGGAAATCTATGATCAATTAAAGATAATGTTAAGCACGATTAATTCAATGCTTCCCTAAGTGTAAATCATACCTTTTTGCAAATATAGTTAATAATGGAGTGCAACTACCGGAAACACATGCAATTGATGAATATTATTCTATTTTTTTAATATAATTACTATTCCCTCCATTAATTCCTTCGACAGATCTCTAGATGATTTGTCCGGTAAAAATCCAATCGTACTAAGGATTGAAAATAACAATTTAAGAAAAAAAATGGGGTATTTAAGGTTATTCCTCTAAAAAATAACAAGAATAGAAACAAACTTTTCACATGCATTTCATGATTAAGAAATTCACCCATAATAAAAAAGATCAAAAAAAGATTCATCCTAATGCCGCTCAAGATTTAGGAAATAAATACCTAATCGACCAGAACTCCAAATCCGAATCATTTGAACACGTGCGTATAAAAAAATATCTCATGGATAACTTACCCTTGGATAATAACGTGAAAAAAATCGTTGAAGAAAAGGTATTTAATAATCGACGAGCAGATATTTATCTGGAATTAGAAAACAAAAAAAGAATTGTGATAGAAATTCAGCACTCGCCCATGAGCTCTAGTGAATTACTCGATCGTACTTCGGATTACACCAAGCAGAATCTTCACGTTTTATGGATTTTTAATGGGAGTTCTTTTTCAAGATATCCTTATATTTATCATGGAGGACAAATTAGTTCGTTAGAAAAAATTTTGAATCAACTTTATTACGGGCGGGTTTACTATATTAATGCTCTAAAAGAGGGAATTGCTACTTCTATATATCCCTTGTATTTTGCTCAATATCAAGAAAGAAAAAGATATCGATCAGGGTTTGAATATTATCGCTACTCTAAAAATAAGCGCTCCCTCATTCCTGGAGAAATGCCCTCACTAACTTTGCTTCCTTTTACTCACAACAAGCTGAAACTCGCTCGCTTCATGGATGAGAATGTTAAAACAGTATGTATTAAAGATGTGAAAAGATTTTTAGAAGAATATCAACTTGTTCTACCTGATCATGAAATAAATGATATGGGATTAAATGAATTTGAAAAACTCATCTTTGTTTTAATGTCAAAATTTGAAACAAAATACGGACTTCACCTTCTTTATACCGTATTAAAGCAACTCAAAGTGATTGAAAATAACGAATTTTTTTACCTGCATTCCATTTCTCAATATCATCAAAATAAAATCTTGTCCGTTTAGAAATATCGCAATTCTAACACGTTATGTTTAGATTCTCACTCTAAAAGTAATTTCATAAAAGCAGAAAAAAATAAATTAGTTATAAATAAGAGATGAAAGATGAGAATTAATCTAAGGGGAATTCGATAATTAACCTTGTAAATCCTCGAGAAAATCTCTAAACATTTCTAAGATCTCACCATAAGCGATAGCATCTTGTAAATTTCCTTCTATTGCTAAATCCCCTGACATGTAAGCGCTCGTAGCATCCATTTCTCCTGATCCTAATCCGCTCCATGTAGCAGTATTCGCACTCATGGTCACGGTAGCATCATCGGCAACCCCTTCTCCAACATCATACTTGCCCTCTCCTAACTTCACCCAATATTTAAAATCAGCGTCAGTATAGACATTTTGCACCACAATAATGTCCAAATCTTCTAATTCTTCTTTAATATCTTCATCTTCTTGAGCAATTTCTTTATACGCATTAAATAATACCAAGGCATCTCGAGGCTCAGTAGCCCCTTTTTCTTGCAATTCTTTTAATTTTTTTAACGTTTCTTCACTTACCATTCTAAATACAACCCTCTTTAAATTATTACTTTTTATACTATTTTTTATACTATTCTTGTTCTATTTTAAATTAAATTTGATTTATGGGTAATTATTTATTCTTTTTATTAATTTATAAAGTTTTTTCCCATAGTTTTTAGATATTAGATTTTTATTTTTTTAAGAGCTTTTTCAAATGGGTTGCTACCAAGTCACCCATTTCTCTAGTACTCAAGGTTTTTAATGTGGGATTTTTAATATCCACGGTTCTTCCCTCTGTGAGTGCCTCTTCAACCGCCTTCTCAATAGTGCTTCCAATTTTTGGTTGCTGAAAAGATTCTTCCATCATTAATTTAACACTTAGGATTGTTCCAATAGGATTTGCAATATTTTTCCCCGCAATATCGGGTGCTGAACCATGAATTGGTTCATACATCGAGACTCCTCCGGGATTTATATTGCCGCTAGATGCCATGCCCAAACTCCCTATTAAAAAAGCAGCTTCATCGCTGGCAATATCGCCAAACATGTTTCCAATCACCACTGTCCGAAAGGAATGGGGGGCACGTATTAACCATTGACAAAAAGAGTCAATATAGATATCTTCTTTCTCCAAATTAGGATAATTTTCTCCGATTTCATGAAAGATCTGGCGCCATAGAAGACTTGTCTTTAAAATATTTGCTTTATCCACGGAAGTTATTTTGGGATGGTGGACTCTCGTGGCGAAATCATATGCATACCTCATGATCCGTTCACAACCTTTTCGGGTATAGATCATGAGGTTTTGTGCTACTTCATTTTTTAAAATCCCTCCAATATTCACATATAACCCTTCTGTATTCTCTCGAATAAATGTGATGTCGATGCCCTCTCCAATAAATTCGTCTTTAAGCGGACATCGATCTCGTAAAGCCTCATAGAGCTTAATAGGACGCATGTTAACGTATAAATCTAATTCCTGCCTTATGGTTAGGATTGCTATCTCTGCCACGCCTAACGGCAAGCCCGGAAGCCCAATTGCCCCAAACAAGAGCGCATCGGAATTTTTTATAGTATTAAAAGATTTCTCAGGAAGACTAATTCCTTGTTGTTTCCAAACTGCTCCACCCGCGGGCGCTTCCCTTAATTCAAATTCAAAATTGGTATATTCTTTAATTACTTGTAGGATCTTTATTCCCTCTTGAACCACTTCTGGACCTACGCCATCGCCTTTAGTAATTGCAATAATTTTCATGATACTATCCACGCTTAAATTTAATATTCTTTTGCTATTTAGCAATTAAGGATCATAATGATGGTATAATGAGAAATATTTCGACTTATAAGAGCAAAAACCTTTTTTTTTGGTTAGGCATTCTTTTGTAGGGGAAGTGAAAAATAAAAAGTTGCCCCTTTTTCCCTTCCTTCGGAGGTAAACCAAATCTCACCTTCATGTAATTCTATAATCTTTTTGGAGATGTAAAGGCCCAGACCAGTTCCCTCAGATATGATGTTCAATCCTTTGCCATATCTTTCTATTTTACCAAATTGTTGGAAGATTATCGATTTTTCTTCTTCTGAGATTCCAATTCCATTATCTTTAATAGATATGATACAAGACTCGTCTTTAATCTCAGACTTTATATATAATTCTCCACCTCGTTGTGTATATTTGATTGCATTGCTTAATAGATTCGTGAAAACCTTGTGTATCTGTTCTTCCTCATAATAAATGATAATGTGGGAATGGAGATCAACATGGAGAGTGTGCCCTTGCATCTCTAATAATCCTCTTAATTCATTTATCCATTCTTTAATATGTATAGTTAAATCTCCTTGAACTTTTTCCAATTTTATCATTCCAGATTGCAATTTAGAAGTGTCCAAGATATCTTGAATTAAACCTTCGAGTCGAGTACATCCTCCCTTAATTTCTTCAATATATTGCTTTACATCATCACTCAAATCCTTTTGATGGAGTTCCAAAATAAGATTCGAAAATCCCTTGATTGCAACGAGCGGGGTCTTTAATTCATGCGATGTTCTCCGCAATAATTCATTTTTTAAGTTATTTAATCTCATTAATTCCTGTTCTGCTTCCTTTTTTTCCGTGATATCCATTATAGTAACAAATTCTGCAGGTTTAGATTTATATGAAATTACTCTGGTAAATTGATCTATCCATTTCATTTTCCCTCTTTTAGTAAAAACCCTATAGGAATAATAAATCTTTAAACCCGAGATGCCCTCCCTTAACTTCTGACGATACTCCCTGAGGTATTGCAGGTCATCAGGATGAATTAATTTGACAAGGTCGTCTTTTGTCCACCCTTCCATTTCTTCTTTAGAAAATTCAAACATCTCTAATAAAGCTTTATTTACATATTCCATTTTATCTTCTTGGATGATTAAAATACCCATGAAGGATTGCTCCGCAATGGTTCTGAATTTATCTTCTGATTCCCTTACTTCCCGCTCTATTTGTTTCTGTTTTGTGATATCTCTTATTGCAGCAATAATACATCCTTTTCCCTTCGAATTAACTACATTGCCAGTAGCAGACACAGAAATATAATGGCCTTGCTTATGTAGAATTTTAAGTTCCAAATATATTCTTTTTTTCTGGCTAATTCCATTTTGTAATGCTTCAAATGCTTTTTTTAAATCCTCAGGATGAATATATTTAAAACCATTGGTACCAATTACTTCTTCTGGTGAAAAGCCTAAGATTTCATTGACTTGAGAACTCACAAATAAAAAATTTCCCTGAAGATCTAATTCAATGATAATGTCTGTAATGTTATTGATTAGATTTTTTAATTTCTCTTCTGAATTCTTTATTTCTTGCTCCTTCCGTTTTTGATCAGTGATATCCCTTAAAATTGCTATAATACGACTTTTATCTCCATAATTTATTACATTTCCAATGGCAGATATCCAAATATAATACTTATTTTTATGTATTGCCCTATACTCTGCATTTATTTGCTCTTTGGATCTAATAGCACGTCTCATTATATCTTGAAGCATGCTTAGATCATCCGGATGAACATAGCTAAATGCATTGGTTCCAATCACCTCTTCAGGAGTATATCCTAATATCTCACTAATTTGAGGACTAATATATAAAAAGGTACCGTCGAGATCATTCTCAATGATGATATCGGTAATATTATTAACTAAATTTCTTAATCGCCCTTCTGATTCTTTTAATTCTTGTTGATACCTCATTTGTTCTGTTATGTCTCGTTTAATACCTATAAAAGCAATTATCTCACCTTCAAAATTTTCAATAGGTGACACTTTCATTTCACAGAAGAATTTCATGCCATCTTTCTTCTTATTTAGATGAATACCTGTCCAGACTTTATTAGATAATACTGATTGATAAATTTGTGCTTGAATTTCATTGGCAGTAGGCTCTGAATTTAAGATATCTGGACGTTTACCGATTAATTCTTTTGCTGTATAACCAAATAAATCTTCTGTGGATTTATTTACATAAATAATCTTAAATTCTGTATTAGTGACTATTATGGAATCTTTTACTTGCTGTGAAATGGACCTAAAAAAATCCTTATCATTTACTAAATCTTCTCTTTGGCTAGCACTTTCCTTTTTTCCATTCATCTTAAAGACATCATTTATTAATCGTCTGCTTTCTTTATAAAAAACCTTTTTTTATCATTTAGTATTAAAAATTATTTGTCTAATTTACATATCTTTAAATTTCAAATCTAAATACCATTTTTAGGAGAATATGATATTAATAAGCCTAATAAAAATCCAGAATCTAATAATATCCACAATAAATAATACGAGAAATTTTGTCCATTAATAATTTTTGTATTTTTTAAAACTATCGGCATTTCATAATTGTTTATATTCTCCTGAAATTGTCAAATTGATCTTTCCACCTATAATTGTTTAAGAAAATGATGGAGATTATAACCTCTTGAGTTAAAAAGTCCATCTATCATGCAATAAATCTGCTTTAATTTGCCGAATCTAAAATGGAGAGGAATTAAAAAGAAGGATCTAGTAGAATGGTAAAGAATTTTGGAATAATCCTCTGTATCAAGCATTAAATTCAAAATTAAAAAAAATCTCTGAGGTAAGGGTTCAGAACCCCATCTACCGGCGTTATTCTCTGACTTCGCATTTTGTCGATCTGGTCAAATTATTAACCCGATCCCATATTATGGTTAATCTAACATAACATTTATATATTCGAAATGAATATTATTACTTAAGGAAGTTTTTTGTAAATACTATTCCATATTAAATTATTAATAATTATAAAGTGGAGGAATAAAAAATGGCAAAAAAAATATTCGCTTGGTCCCCAATTCGGAAGCTTATGAAGGACAATGGAGCTGAAATGGTGGCAAGAGATGCAGTGGATGCCTTGATTGATTATTTAGAAGGCCTTGCTAAAAACATAACCAATAAAGCACTTGAGATGACAAGACACGCAGGCCGAAAGAAGCTCACCTTAGAAGATATGAACCTTGCGATGAAAGTGATGTAGGAAGTTGCCCGATTTTTACCGAGCGTGAAAAATCACTAATAATTTATCATTTAATTTTTTTTTTTATAAAAATCTTATTTTTTAAATGCAAAAGAGCATTTTGATGAGAAGTTAATCAAGAAGCTAAGAAAAGAGCATGAGTTATTTAAAACCTGATTTGAGAAGGTTATATCGAAAGAAACTTATTTTTATATTTAAGTATTCCTGCTTATTAACTCGAAAGTTTTTCGATCTTTTAAAAAGGACATTCCTTTTATTTTTCTTAAAAAATCACTTGAATTTCGAATGAATGAGAGCTTAACAAATGAGCTTATTATGGTTAAAGAGTAAGTTTATAAATTGGGGTTATTATATGAAAATATAAAAAGATTTTTAATTTTAGAAACAATCTTTAGATCAAAATCATGCCCATATACGACCCTGTAGAATATTGGCTTTATATACCAAAGTTTGTTGAGATTTTCTGTTTTTTCCTCACTGGAGTAATAATATATAGGAAAAAGGATTATATCGTAAATAAGTTGTTCGGATTTGCCATGTGGTCTTGGAATATTTATACTATTTCCGATTTAATAATATGGACTCATGGCGCTGACAGCGTTTTAATGTTTAACGTGGTTAATGTTGTAAGAGATATCCAAATATTGGCGGCAATGACTTTTGCTTTTTTAATTTATTTTGCTAGTCAAGTGATAGAATATTCCTTAAAAGCGGTAAATAAGAAAAAAATTCTTGGAATAGGAATCGTTTTTTATGCTTTAAGTGTATTGATGATCTTAAATGAATCAATTTATATACGGGATGTACAAGGAAATGTATTAGCCCCCTCGGAATGGGAATCTGCTTCAATGGTCATTGTAGCCACTGATTTAAATCTTTTCTTTGGTGCCTTGATGCTATTCCCCACTATCTTATATGTTCTATCAATAATCTCTCTAAATCGAGTGAAAAAACGAACGGATGATATAGCTTTGAAAAAGCGCATGAATCGGCTTATAATTGGAATATCATTACTTCCCATAGGTCTCATTTATTTTGCACTAATTTTAGGAATAGGAATTGTTACAAATACTGTTATCTGGTTCACTCTTGGACGTTTTATCTGGATCATGGGTTCTCTTTTTATATTATCAAGCCAAATACAAGTAATGACATTCTTTCACGAAAAGAAACCAAAACAATTAGTAGATCAAGCTGAATAAGCTCTCTATCAAGTATCTTTTTATTTTTTCTCCTAATTTTTTAGCAAAAAAAAAGATAATAAAAAAATTAATTAAGATTTATCGTTTCCGTAGATTTGGAGGCAATTTTTATTGAATCTTCAAATTTAAAAAATTTCTTTTAATCTTCTTCTCGATTAAAATACCATTTATACAAAACGGACATGTTGCGGGGAAATAAACTGACTATATCTCCGTCGTTGATTTTTTTACTGAATCCGGCATAATTAGTATTGACAAAGATGTGATATACTTCAGATGGCTCTATTGAAAACATTTTTAATACATCCATGACAGTTTTCACAGTTCTTGCATCTATATTCGTGATATATGGAGATCCTGTAGGAGTATCGTGATTTTTAATTTTCTTCTTTAAATCTCCAAAGAGTTTAACTTTAATACCCATCTCTGCAATCCCTAATTTCCAAATACTTTATCAAGTTCTTCATCAGAAACGTTGAAGACTTCATTTTTTGGTGCTAGAGGTTCTAATTTCATGAATTCCGGAAGCCTATCATCTATTTTAGTGAATCCCGCTGCTTTATTAAAGTTTAATTCCGTATCTATGATTTGTTGCCCGATTTTTGGGACATCTTCCACCGTGAGGTTAGTTCCGAGCACCCCATTTAAAGACTCTACTACCCCTACTAAGCCTTCAGGGATATCAAGAACCGCGAAAGCAATGAATAGGCAATAGCCCGAAGCATCAATCGCAGCAGTAGCTAGCTGCAAATTACGAGAAAGATCTGATTTCTTGACATCCAACGGATTTGCAGTTCCACCGACACCCATTATTTCAGTTGCAATTGCGTATCCTGCAGTATGATCTGCGCCCATCGGTGTGGTAGCATATGTTACTCCTATTCCTTTTATTGCTCTCGGGTCATATGCTGGCATGCTTTGCCCTTTAACCGTGGGAGATCTCCACACACCATAAGCTTGAGCCGTAAAATCCGTACCATTAGCAATAATTCTTCCGAGGGGCATTTTCTTTCTTACTTCCTCTAAAAGCTTAAATGCAGCTTTTCCATCCCCAAAGCTCAATTCTCCTCCTTCCATAGCAACAGCTATCGCATCTCCGGTTTCTATAGTATCCATGCCCAAGTCGTTACACTGTCGATTTAATGCTGCGACCTGATCCAAGTCATAAATTCCGCAATTTGGTCCTAACGACCAAACGGATTCATATTCAAGCACTCCTAAAGGTTTTTTACCGCCTGGTTCCGTCCAAACTTCTGAACACTGAATTACACAGCCTGGATTGCACACATGAGGACGCTTTCCTCCTCTTTTTTGAATCTCTTCCGCTTTCTTTTCTCCCGATACCAAGGAGGCTAAATCTGATTGCCCTGACGAGAAATTCTTTTGGGGTAATCCTCCTGCTTCATTAATAATATTTACTAAAACGGCTGTTCCATAGGATGATAAACCTCCACCGGGTTTCGTCACGTCATGAGCAGCTAAAGCTTGTACCAGTTTTCGCGTTCCTTGTTTGAATAACTCTTCATTTTTAATTTCAACACCGGGTGCACCTGCATCATCTGCAATGATAACTTTAATTCCTCTTGAATACATCACGGCTCCAAGACCTCCTCTTCCGGCATATCGGCTAGGAAGCCCTTCAGTATCATTAAAGCAGACGCCAGTATTTGCTCCTAATAGTTCTGCTGCAATTCCAACACTACAAATACCGACTTTCTCCCCAAACTCCTTAAAAAGATCTTTATACACCTCATACAAGCCTTTTCCCAACCATTTGTTAGCTTTACTTAATGTGGCACCATCTTTATCTATTTTTAGTAAATATTTATCTTCTCCTTTTGCTCGACCTTCTATAATAATAGCAGCTATTCGCAGGCGAGCAATCATTTGTGAAAAGCTTGTTCCGGCATTGGCTTCTTTAATGCCCCCTGTTAAAGGTGACTTGCTTCCCACCGAGATTCTTCCCGAACTCGGGGCAAACGTGCCAGTTACTAACCCAGGAGCAAATACAATCTTATTGGAAGGCCCCAATGGATGGCACGTGGGAGGTACTTCCTTGGCAATAATCGTAGAGGTTAATCCCCTGCCGCCTAATGCGTAGTATTCTTCAGGTAAATCTTCATACTTCACTGAGAGATCATTCATGTTAACTCTTAATATTTTTCTTGAAATTTTTATCACCAAATTTTCTGTTTACTATTAATAGTAATAGAGAAATATTTAAATACACGTTATGTATTTGATTATATAACGGAAAGAAAATAGGAGATGAACTTTCTTGGGATTTTAATCTGAGAAATCGATCTTAACATGAGTTAAGTCATTAAAAAAGCTGATTCATTAATTTCTATTTGAACTTAAATATTATTTAGAATCCTTATTTATGAATTAAAGTGATTACTCTTAAGATTATACCTAATTCATTAAGGATAAAAATTCATAATTTCTTAGTTGCCTGGTTTAAACTTAATTCAACCATAAAGAAGTATTTTTATTCATCCTTAATGGTTTTAGTGGATGAGTTAAATTGACTCTCTCTCTTTTTTGAAATAGATAAATTGACTGATCGATTTAAACGCAGTTAAAATGCCCTCTCTGAGCGATTCAATTAAATATATCATGTCGAATTATAACTTTTGCTATAGATGGGAACTATTAAATGGCTCGGATGATTATTGTCATGGTAAATTTTCTGTGTTGCTTTTAAATAATCGCCATGCCTTCCTTTTCCTCCAAGATTGGAATTAATATCGAAGCGGGGAAAATTGCTTGACGTGATTTCAATCCTAATTCTATGCCCTTTCCTGAAAAAGTTCGAAGTATTTCCTAATTCAAAGCTATATTGATAAATTTCATCGGAATTGAGGAGAGAGGGCTTTTCCATGCCATTTCTAAAACGAGCTCTTATTCCGGAATCTAAAATGTTAATTGCTTTTCCATTGGGAAAGACATCCACTAATTTAACCATGTAATCCGTATCTCTTGTTGATGAGGATGCATACAAAATCATTCGTATTGTTCCCGTTATTTCGATTCCTTTTGTTAAAGGTTCTGAGGAATATACCAAAACATCTTCCCTCTTTTCGGCATCTTTTTGATCATGAGCCCCCTTAAGAATGCCTAAATTCCTTCCTCCTCGTGTTATAACAGGATTCATTGGATTGAAGATATAGGTGTCAGGGAGCTCTTCTTTTGGCGAGTAATAATTTAATTTTCCATCTCCCTTCACGCTGTTAGCGCTTCCCTCTGAATGAAGATAAAGTTCTTTACTCCGTACTTCTTTTGGTGGCCAAAAATCATCATATCTCCACACATTTCTTCCCATCACCCAATATTTAATAGAAGGCTTCTCAATATCTGGTAAAGCTGTTTTATCTTCTTTTAACCAATAATCAAACCAGGATTTATTAACGAACTGTCTATAGAACATTATAATTCCTGCATTGAATAGCGTGCTCTCGGGATGTCCGATCTCGGCATGAGCCCAGGGACCGATTATCATCTTAGAATGTGTATTGATCGTTCCCGAAGTTTTTTCTTTTATCTCCAAAAAGTCTTTTAATTGATGTTCGAAAAACATATCTTGCCAGCCCGCTATCATGAAGATTGGTTGGGATATTTTCTCTGGTCCGTACTCCAGTAACCCTAACATGCGATGAGTATCTTTATCAATCTTCCGGTTAATTAAAAAGTCATTTAAATATCGTAAATATATAGTGTAATTACGCTTCTTAAAATCTATGGATTTTGAAGTATAATTTTCGATGATTTTAGCTTTTTTATGCTCCAAATCAAGATGGTCAAAATCAGAGAATTTCATTATTATCTCATTTTTCTCCATTTTGTCATTAAATAACGCTTTTTTAGGATTTAGCCACCGTTCTTGCATTTCTTTGGTGAGAATATCTACTTCTGGTGCCTCACTATTTACCGTGATGTTTATCAAAATGCGATAAATAGCAGTAGTCAGGGAATGGATTTCCAATCCGTTATTATACATCCATAAATTCAGAGAAGAGCATACTGCAGGGGATATGCAAGTCAAGAGATTTTCATTGTCGAAAGCCACGCATAGTTGGGTTAATCCGAAGTAACTTCCTCCATTCATTGCTAATTTACCGTTATACCAAAATCGCTGGCTTATCCATCGAAGAACTTCTAATCCATCCCTCCTGTCTGCTAGTAGATACAGATTAAATCCCTCGGAATGAGCACAACCACGAATATCTTGTAAGACTACCGCATATCCATGCATTGCATATGCATATGCTAAATAATTGAAGGTATCTTTCCAATAGGGTAATCGAATGAGAATTGTGGGGCATTTCATTTTTCTCTTATAGGCATTTTTGGGTAAGTATATATCCGTGGCTAATCTCGTTCCATCACTTAATTCTAACATGTATTCCGGAAATCTCTTCACCCCTTTTAAAGAAAACCCTAAACCCAGAAAACCTCCCAATATACGGATTAATGGGACCACGCCATGAGCCATTAATCTTCTGATAATTCGATTTAATAAAGGGGGAATAGTACTCCTTACAGGAATTTTTAAATAAGCAAAAGTAGTGATATAATTTTCTTTCCCACTCATACCAATAAAAATACTCTATAGTTTAAAAAAATAGGAGAATTCACCAATTATCTATGAATAACGAGCATGCCATTTAAAGCATTTTCCTTATCTATTGAATCATCCTACTATGATAAATACTTATTTTACTTCAAGATTTTAACAATAATAATTTATTGCAATGGACATTCACTTTACATTAAATTTAAATAATGTTTTTTCCTTCTAATTTAAGTATCAATTTCTCTATAAAAGTGGTAACTTTTTCTTATAACATTTTTAATATTAATAAAGTTACCTTTACATGTTGCATAGTTAGTAGGATTTGGAAAGTAGTTATAAAGAAAAATTAGGGCTCATGATTATTAAGATGCGATGATTGTTAGAAAATATTTTAAGAACATGTAAAATGGCGTTTTCATAGAACCTGAACTAAATATAAATAATCTAAAGGGACAAATTTGGCAAATATTGGACGAAGCACCGCTTGGTCTTTTATTAATGAATAGATTAGGAACTATTATTGCATGTAATAAGCTAATAGAAAAAATATTTGGGTTCGGCAAAGAAAAATTAATAGGTAAAAACTTTACCTCCCTTTTAGAATTTCTTAAAGCCTCAATATCTCCAAAATTTTTTGAACAAAGGTTTCAAAAAGTTGAAAACAGAGAATTTTTAGAACCTATTGAGTTTTGCATTAATAATGAAAATAATACTCCTATTTGGGTAGGCTTTACTAACTCAATCATAAAAGTAAAAAACATTCATTATCTTCTAGGAATATTTCAAGATATCTCAGCAAAAAAAAAAGTTGAAATCGCCTTAAAACAAGATAAAGCTAAATTAGAGGGTACTTTAAGAGCTGCTCCTATCGGGATAGGGGTAGAAGTTGATCGCATTATTATTGATGTAAACGAACTATTTTGTGAGCTAACCGGTTATTCCCGAGAAGAATTATTGAATCAAGATGCTAAATTTCTTTATCCTTCATTAGAGGAATATGAACGCGTAGGGATGGAAAAAAAGAATAGGCTAAACAAATCTAGTTTTGAAACTAATGAATCCCAGCTTAAACGAAAGGATGGAAAGATCATCGATGTTTTAATGAGCGCTTCTCGTATAGATAAAGATGATTCGTCACTTGGAACTGCTTTCACGGTATTGGATATTACGGATAGAAAAAATGCAGAACGAGCTTTAAAAATATCTGAAGAGAAATATCGCCATTTATTTGAATCTTCTCCATTTTATATACTTCTACTTGATAAAGATTGGAACATTATCGATTGTAATTCAAGCATAAAAATAATACTTAGATATTCAAAAGAATAATTAATTGGGAAAAATATAATGGACTTTCCTTTACTAAAAAATGATAAATTTCCAATTCTAAGGGAAAGGACAAAGTACGTCTTAAATGGGAACCCAATAATGTCAATTGAGATGGAATTATCCAGAAATGATGGTAAATTTATTTGGATAAGATCTACCCCTTCTTTAGTAGAAATTGATGAACAAAAATTCATTCAAATTTTAGTACAAGATATTACTGAAAAAAAGAAAGCAGAAGAACTATTGAAATATCAAGCAGAATTGGTTAAAAATGTTTCGGATGCGATTATATCTACGGACCTCAGTTTCAAGATCATTTCATGGAATAAGGCAGCAGAAAATCTTTATGGATGGACATCCCACGATGCCATCGGCAAGAGTATTTCTGCCATTATTCCAACAAGTTATTTAAATAACGAAACAGAAGAGGAAGTCTTACAACTATTCCTTAAAAATGGAATTTGGCAAGGAGAAGTGGTTCAAACTCGAATAGACGGTGTCAAATTAAATATACTTTCTTCAGTTACATATATAAAAGATATTATGGGAAGACCCATAGGTGTAGTCGCGATTAATCGCAATATTTCTGAGCGTAAGAAAGCAGAAGAAGAATTATTAAAGCTCAATCTATTAAAGTCTGAATTACTAACGAGAACTTCTCATGAATTAAAGACCCCTCTCCTATCCATAAAAGGCTTTACAGAATTGTTGCTTATCCAATATGGTCATTCTTTTAATGAAGATATACTTTCAATCATAGAAGAAATTAATAATGGTTGTAATAGATTAGAAACTTTAGTCAAAACTATTTTAAAAACAGCAGAATTAGAATCTGGAGAGGTAAACTCGAATAAGTTAAAACAAGACCTTGGTATTTTAATTCTTGCTTGTGTGAGCGAATTAAATGGATTCATAAAATCAAGAAACCAACACGTTGATCTCTTTCTTGATGATAATATAATTAGCATTTTTGATAAAGAACAAATTCATGACGTAATTAGCAATCTTCTAACCAATGCGATAAAATATACACCTCCCGATGGAACAATAACTATTACAGCGAAAAAAACTGAGAGTGAGATCATTATCTCAATTCAAGATACTGGAATTGGATTAACCGATGAAGAAAAGGCGCAAATTTTTCATCGGTTTGGAAAAATTGAACGTTTTGGGCAAGGGTATGATGTTCTATCTGATGGTTCCGGACTAGGATTATTTTATTCCAAGGAAATTATAGAACTTCATGGCGGAAAAATTTGGGTTTCCTCTAAAGGTAGGTATCAAGGATCAACCTTTTATTTTTCACTACCTCATCAAAAAAGATGAATATTATTTCTTATGAAAAATAAGGAATGTTACTTTTACGATAATCGGATCTAAACAATTAATACATTTTTGTATTTTTGTAATATGGTTCAGTCTTTATTCAAAAATAAATTTGCAAAAATCAGATAATTTAAAAATATGCGGATGAGATGAAAATAACACTTTTTTTAAATTATCATTTTAAATATTGGTATTTTTTAAAATGATA
>CAYLZE010000083.1:21288-22766 GCA_964388035.1 uncultured archaeon | reverse complement strand
AAAAAGGGTCAAGTAGTAGCTATCATGATACCCAATTTTCCTCAATTCTGCTTTAGCTTTTATGGCATATTAAAAGCTGGGGGGATAGTAACTGCTTGTAGCGTGCTTCTTACAGAACACGAGTTGGCGTATCAATTAAACGATTCTGGAGCGGAGATTATAATTGCTTGGGATAGTCAATTAGAAAAAATTAACAATATAAAAGATAGAACCCGACTTAGGCACGTCATAATAACAAATGTCTTCGATTATGCTCCTTTAGCACCGTCTAATCCCCCTGAGATTTCTGGTACATTACAATTCCTCAATTTAGTAAATGATACGAAACCGAATCCCCCAAAATTTACGATCAATCCTTTAGAAGATATAGCTGTACTCCAATATACGGGAGGCACGACAGGATTACCAAAAGGTGCAATGCTTACCCATCATAATTTAGTTTCAAATGCAATCGCGACTCACATATGGCTTGGAGCCGAGGCACAACGAGGAAAAGATACTGGTTTGACTAATTTACCTTTATTTCATATCTATGGGATGACCGTCTGCATGAACGTTCTAATTTATAATGGTTCAATGATTGCTCTAAATCCGGACGCACGTGATCAAAAATCACTTTTTGAAATTATTAGGGCCACCAAACCAGCATTTTTCCCCGGTGTCCCCACCATGTACATGAGATTACTAGAAAGAGATGACTTGGAAGATTATGCGAATGATTTGAAATCTATAAGAGTTTGCAATACTGGCGCTGCTCCCATGCCTCCAGAAGTTTTAAAAGAATTTGAAAAAAGAACAGGTGGAAAAATACTTGAAGGATACGGAATGACGGAATGTTCTCCCGTTACTCATAGTAACCCTGTGAATGGAATAAGAAAGATCGGATCTGTTGGACTAGCACTTCCGGATACTGAAGTGAAATTAGTAAATATTGAAGATTATACTAAAATCGTTCCAATGGGAGAAAAAGGCGAAATAATGATTAAAGGACCTCAAGTCATGAAAGGATATTGGAATAAGCCCGAAGAAACGGAAAATCAATTAAAGGATGAGTGGGTGCTCACAGGAGATATTGGGCAAATGGATGAAGATGGTTATTTATTCATTGTGGATAGAAAAAAGGACATGATAAATGTAAGTGGATTCAAGGTCTACCCTCGAGAATTAGAAGATGTTCTCTTCGAGTTCGAAGCTATAGAAAATGTAGCAATTATTGGAATTCCGGATCCCAACTTGCCTGGAAATGAACGCGTGAAAGCATACATCGTTTTGAAAAGTGGTTTTGAGGAGAGTGAGGAAATGAAAAATGAAATTAAAGAGCATTGCCGGAAAAGTTTAGCCCCTTATAAAGTTCCAAAATCCATTGAATTTAGGAAAGAACTACCCGAAACTCTCGTAGGAAAAGTGCAACGGAAGGAATTAAGAGACATCGAAGCAAAAAGGAGAGGAGAGGAAGTTTAATCTTAAAATTTACTCAA
>CAYLZE010000083.1:0-21188 GCA_964388035.1 uncultured archaeon | reverse complement strand
AGTTGATTCATGTTGATAAATGATTTTTTTAAAACCATCATTAACGTTGCAGAACAGCTTAACATTCCAAATGTGGTTATTGGAGGTTTAGCTCTTCCGGCATATAATATAACGAGAACTACTTTAGATATAGATTTATGTATTCATGTAAGTTCTCAAGAATAATTGGATAAATTTGTAGCCTTTTTAAACCAGAAGGGAATATATTCACGCCAAAATCCTAAGATTAATCACGATCTTTTCACAGTATTCAGTCATACAGATGAGGCTAAAATATGGTTAAAGCCATGCGATGCTTTTGATTGGGACCAACAAATGCTTAAAAAAATAAGACCATTTTTTCAAAATGTAAATGTTCTTTCAATAGAAGATTATATACTAAGTAAATTAGCCAGAACGGATCGCTCTTCTATCGATATTAGTGATATCATAAATTTATTAATAGCTAATAAAAAAAAGATTGATTGGAATTATTTAAATTATCGATTAAATTGGATGGAGCTACTCGATGATTTTAAAAAAATAATTAAGGGTTTTGAAATGGATTATAATACAAATTCAAATAATTTTTCAAAAGAGATTTTAGAAAAATTTGAAGCTGAAACAAAAAAGAAGGACTGATTGATGATCATGCTCGTTTGAAAATAGACGAACTTCTAAATTTGGATTTAATGAATTGATGGTTCTAACTTTCAATTTTTGTTTTAATTTGATATGATAAAGGGTAAAATTCTTTTTTAATTCAATGGCATAGATCTGTCTTGACTTTCATTTGTTTAAATACCAAATAGATTAAAAATGCTTTTCTAAAATACGGTTAATCATATGAGTTGTGAGCCCAATACCCGCCTCAATTACTCTTTCGTCTATATTAAAATTATTTGTATGTAATTCTCCATACCTATTCCCATTTGTATCAGAAGCGATTATACCATAAAAGCACTTTCCACCATTCTCGACAATAGTATTCATCATGTAGACATCATCATCGGTGCCCATTTCTCCAAAAGAATGCTTAACCACAGTATTTCCATAAAACTTCTTCCACACTTGTTCAGCAAGTTTAATGAGTTCAGTATTATTTTGTTCCCAAGCGGGATAGCACCATTCTTGATCCCTTTTAATTTTTACTCGTACACCGAACGATTTTGCTGCATTATTTAGGATGAGATGCGAAGATTTTGCTAAATAATCGGTTAGATTATTGTTATCTGCACGAATTATGAGTTTAAAGGTAATGGAATGATTGGGATATTCTCCTTGCTTAAATTCCATAATGGAAAGCTGAAATTGCCCATCCATTCTCTTGGGAATGCCTTGAAGATTAAAATATGCGGAAATCGCTGCCTTTAAGGTATTTTCACTTTTAAGTGGAATTCTTTTATAACGTTCCACATAAGCATTGACTAAGTCTAGATGAGTTTTTAACTTGCCTTCTTGCATTTCCTGTACTAAATTTAGCAATAATGCTTGCTCTTCTTTAGATTTTTTTGCTCTAAATTCTACTTCATATATCTCTATGGATCGTAGAAAAACCCTTGGAACTAAAAACATGCCTCCTAAGGGTTTTACAGCAACATGATAGGCAAAATAATAATCAATTTCTTTCATCACGGGTAATTTACTAAAGCTCAAAGCGCCATGACCTCCTTCCTCAGCAGGGGTAAAGGTTAAAACGAATTTTCCCCTTAACTTTTCGATATTTTTAGAAATCCATTCTGCAACACCCAGCCCCATGGTGATGTGGACATCATGTCCGCACGCGTGCATGTTACCTTCATTTTTGGAGCCCCATCCCTCTTTAAAAGGAACGTGGGACTCTTCTTCTGATTCCTTGATTGGTAAAGCATCAATATCCGCTTCGTATTGAAAAGTGGGGCCTTCTCTTCCCGTATCTAACATGCCCATGACACCCGTTAACCCTCCTTCCATTTTATGAAGGCATTTTTCAGGTGCCCCCCATTCTTTTGCTCGTTGATAAGCGTTCTCTATATTTTCTTGAGGAGGTACCATTCGTCTTAGAGTCGGTTGAATTATCTCGCTTCCAACCATTAATTTATATCTCCATGCTTCTAAATATTCACATATTTTCGCCGTCGTCCAAAATTCCGTCCAGAGCGTTTCGGGGTATTGATGGAATTTCCTTCTTATTTGAGTTAAATCGTCCCTATTTATTTCCATTGATAGGCATCTTTTCTTTTTTTTATTATAATTTTTACATGTGTTAACAATTTTATCCTAAGTATCAGTTATAAATGTAAGAGTTTTCTTATCATCTAAAATTTACTTAATTTTTTTATAAAAAAATCCGATTATAGGAATGAATGTGACATGCCGATTTCGTTAATTAAGTATTATCTGAAACTCTTGCAAGAAAAACTCATGAAAAGAGACATGAAATATTGAAACAAAAAAAGAGGAGAAATTGTTTAATTTATCTTGTTGAATTCCCTATTGATTTTTTTCCCTATTGCTACCTTGATGATAGGAAGCTACTTAAATTCATTATTTAGTAAAATAACCCCTATAAAAAAAATTATAAATGCTAAAATATTCAATTTAGCATAGTTTACTGAAATGGAAAAGATACTAATTGAGATGACTATACATTTCATTTTTCGATATATTAACCATCCCTATCATCGGACATTTTGATTTAGCTTCAAAAAAAGAACAAATTTTTTATATCTCTAACGAGCCGGGGATCCCCCAAATATTTTGCAAGAAATTGACAGAAGAAAATAAAGCTAAACAACTTACTTTTAAGGAACAAATCACCCGATTCCTAATTTCACCTCAAGAAGACATTGTACTATTTCCTCAAGAATCTCATGGAGATGAAAGACACCATTTGTATCTCCTCCCTTTAGAAAAGGAGGCTCAACAACCCATTCAAATAACTTCTAAAGCCTTCGTATCTTGGGCACTTGGATGGCATCCCAATGGAAAGGAAGTAAGTCGATCCTTTGCGGAAGGTCCATACATGGGCATAGAAACAATAAATTTGGAATCAAAAGAGTCCTTTGTCCTTAAAGAGAACACTTATGGGTTCATTGACTTGGATTATTCACATGATGGGAAATGGATTGCTGTTACAGCATCGACTGAAAAAGGTGCCGAAATCCAATTGATAAATCGCAAGGATCCGGAAGATGTCATCTATTATAATTTTGAGGAAAATTCTGAAGAAAATTCCGCAGTTTGGTCTCCTACCGATAAGTGGATAGCTTTTCAAACTAACGCTAAAGGCAACAAGCAAATTCTCATTAAAAAGGTAAATAATTCTGAAGAAATCTTTTTGAATGTACAGGAACAAGAAGAGGCACAAAATTTTTCTCATTGCTGTTGGATGCCCAATGAGCAAGGCATCTATTATATTGTAAGTAAACATGGACGCTCTTTTGTGAGAGAGCATTCATTAAACAATGAGATTAATGATGCCATTCCCTTTCCAAAAGGGCAAATTGAAGAGATAAAGCTAAGCAAAGACGGAAAATGTTTGGTAGGTTACCATTCTTCCATGATTTCTCCGGGGTCAATCTATAAATATCAAGTAGGGACTAATGCGATACAATTAGTAACTCCTCCGCATTATAATATCGAGATATTAAAAATTCTTTGCCAACCGCAATCCATCTGGTATCCTTCTTACGATAATAGAAAAATTCATGGATGGTATATCCCCGCGAAAAAAGAAGCAAATGAGCCCTCTCAGGGATTGGTATTTGTACATGGGGGCCCTACAGATCAAGTTTTTGATGAATGGTCTCAAGGAGTCTACTTGCAGTCTATCGCAAATAGTGGATTTGGTGTGTTTGCTGTCAATTATCGGGGTTCTACGGGGTATGGCTCGGAATTTCAAAAACTGAATATAGGTGATTTAGGAGGAGGAGATTTAGATGATATTGTTCATGCCGCCAAGTGGTTACAAGCTCAGCCTGAAATTCATAATGATCAAATAGGCATTGTAGGAGCATCTTATGGGGGATACATGACACTCTATGCGTTAGTCAAAAAACCAGATGTATTTAAAGCGGGATTATCCTTAGTTCCCGTGATTGATTGGATTGAAGACTACAAACACCTCATTGCCAATAGACTTGACTTGCTCTTTGGAGGAACTCCTGATGAAAAGGAAGATTTATATCGCGATCGCTCCCCCATCACTCATGTGGATAATATTAAAGCACCTGTTATGATTGTAGCGGGGGATCAAGATTCAAGATGTCCAATTGAGCCAATCCGGTTATTCGTTGAAAAATTAAAAGAAAAAAATCATCCCTATAAATATATAGAATACAACCAAGCCGGGCATAATATAGGTCTTGAGGACAGAAGTAGACGAGCGCGTGATTTTTTCAAAATGATGAGGTTTCTAAAAAAAAATTTAAAGTAATTTGTAAGCGTACATTTTAAATAGGATTTTGCCTAAATTAACCTAATCAACTAATAAATTATTCGTGATTAAAATGGTTGTTGAAGATGCAGAAAAATATGTAACCCAGCAAATCTACCCCACTAAGATTTTACTTTCTTTTAGCCTTGCAAGCGCAGCATTGGGAATAATGACCAACGTGTTGTGGGTATGGATGCCTTTTTATTATGAAAACGTTATAGGCTTGCCTACCTTCCTTTACTTCATTGCGCTGACCATATTCACCGTATGGGACTCCTTGAATGAACTCATTGCCGGAATATATACGGATAAAACCTATTCTTTTACTAAACGGTGGGGAAGACGATTTCCATTTGTTTTAATGACGGCCATACCTTTTGGTATCCTGACTTTTCTCGTCTTTACACCTCCCAGTGTCAATATATGGAATGCTTGGCTGACATTTATTTACTTTCTTGCTATTTTATTCATTTATGATGGATTACTTGCTTTTTGGACGGTCTCAATTGCTGCCATTCGGTCCGATAAATTTCGCTCTGATGTTGATAGGAGGAAAATTGGTGCATTCCAAACCGTTATCGGAACTCTAGGTGGAGTATTCGGGGCGGTTACGGGAGGCATTTTCATTTCTCTTTTTGGTGGGATTGAAAATGCAACCGCTTACATCTATACAATTGGTTTGTTCGTGATAATAGGAATTGTTTTAATTATTTTATCTTTTCCGGGAGCAAGAGATAGTGAAAAAGTATTGAATCGAAAGATAGTGGATAATGTAGAATCTTTGGGAGGTTGGGGTGACTTTAAGGAATTTTTCAAGGTATTGGGACGTGGCCTTAAAAATACGAATTTTCGGGCATTTCTTATTTTTACAATCGCCAATTCTGTGTTTGGAAATGTATTTGCTCCGTCTCTTACGTATTTTGTTACTGTGGTCCTAAAATATGAACCTGGAATTGCTGCCTCCATCGTGACTCTACTTGCAGTTCCTTTCACTGTAGCCGGAATTGTATTGATCCCCCTTTATTTATATTTAATTAAAAAATACGGTCAGGCGAAAATTTTTAAATTTGCACTTATCATTTGGCCAATCTGCTTAATCCCCTTTCTGTTTGTTTCTAGTTTAATAGGTGCCATGATCGTGGGAGCTTTTCTTGGAGCTGCAGCGGGCTTAATTGGTGTTGTTCTTGTCCCAATTCTATCGGACATGATTGATGAAGGATCTGTCCGTGAGGGACGCAGAGTCGATTCAAAATATAATGCAATTCTCATGTTCGTCTCTCAATTTGGTCAAATTGTAATGGCCCTATCCCTGTGGTTAATTCATGATGTCTTTACTGATTATAATGTTGCTGCGGGTATTAATCAGAGCCCCTTAGCCACGTTCGGAATCCGCGCGCAGATTGCACTTGTTCCCATGATTTTCATTGTTTTTGCTGCGATATATTTTTACTTTCAATGGAAACTAACTCCTAAAGAAATGTTAGAAATAAAGGCTAAGTTGATTAATATAGGGCTTCAAGAAGAATCATCAAGTTAATGATAGACAATTTCTTTTTTTTACTACTTTTTATTTATTACGTGAAAAATAAGAGAATTGAGTGAAGAGCTTTTAAAAAAAAATTTTTTACCGCTATTCCTAAATTTATTCATTTTTTCAAGAGTTTAACTGAACCGAATGTTAAAAAAAAAATAAAAAGGTTTTTCATTAATTAAACGTCCTTGATTAAAGCTTCTTTAATTTCCACTTCCTTTATAAAGAAATGTATGACTATTGATGCTAAGATCACGATACCACCCACCAAAAAGACGAGTGGTGTGGGAATCGTTCCCTCAATGCCCTCTTGAACCGTAGGGATTCCATATGCGGATGCCAACCAGCCTCCTATAAACGATCCGATTACCATGGGAATTGTAGCGTTGAAAAGGTTGAAATAACCGCTAAATTGCCCCCTGCTCTCATCAGGATAAAGATCCTTAACCCAAGTGTAGGTAGAAATCGTCCATGCCGTATAAAATAAAAACCATATAGTACCAAAAATTAGCAGAAGAATCAATTCGGTCACCATCGAAAATAATATTAGAAAGATCCCTATAAGCAACGTGGAGATGATTGCCATTTTTTTCCTTCCCATTTTATTAATTATTATTCCAATGGGATAGCCCATTATAACAGAGACGAGTATTGCTATAAAAACAATAATGGACGAAGTGACAATTGTGATACCGATATAATGTTGAAGGTAGACGAGTAAGAAAGGAAAAAAGATATTGAGGCCAGTTTGCCAGATTGCCATGGCTACTAAGAGCACCAGAAAATTCTTGTATTTACTAAGTTTGTCTTTTTGGAAGGTGCTTTTAATATGCTTCCAAGTAGTAGTTTTTAAAGGCATTAAATCCGGATCGTCTTGAACGAGCAAGCTTCCTGCAAGCCCAATAACTAATACTATGCCCCCAATCACATAAAAATAAGCAAAATATCCCACAGCAGTGATTAAAAATCCCGATGCGCCATAAGTGAGCAATAAAGCAAGTAAAAACATTATTTGTGCAACACTCATCACTTTTGCTCTGGTCTTAACTGTGGTGATATCCGTTATATATGAATTAAACCCTGCATTAAGAGCCATCGATCCAAAGAATGTCATGATGCAATCAAAAAGGATAGCTATAAACACAGCCAATAATATGGGATGTAAAAAAGCAGCAATTGGGAAAATGGCAGTGGTGATTCCAAAGAAAATAAAACCAAGAACAATGATCGATTTTCTTTTTCCTTTAACGTCGCTATATGAGCCTAAAATGATTGCTGATAAGGTTCCAACTATAGTTGTTATTGCAACCATCCATGAGACGTAAATGGGGACAGGGGCAATCACGTTATACATGAATACATTGAAATATTGATTCTCTACTGCCCAAGCTATTTCACCAGCAAATTTCATCAGCATTATTGAAAGTATAATTTTTTTAGAAATTGGTTTACTCATGATTGCTCTAACTTTTAAGGTATGTATTTTAATTAATAGAAGATATATAAAAAATTAAATAATTCGAATTAACCTTTCATGCAAATTTGTAAGATATGAAACCTTAGAAGAGTACAGAATGTTCAATTTTAAACCTTTTATTAATAGAAGTAATTAAATAGAACATTTGCCTTTTTTCTTCATACATTATAAGAGCCCCCCTTGGTTTCATCCGGAGTCAGATAAGCTTCATTTCTTTCTAGTATTTTGGGGATTAAATGTTCCCTTCCAGAATCTTTCAGTCGTTTAAGATATTGTTGCAAGTCATATCGGGTATGATGAGGCCCACCTTCGTAAATTACAGTCCACATAGGATCTATATCTGATTGGGAGCTTTTCATCATTTCTGCGTGCCATTCATCTAAAAGTTTCACGCCTTCATTTTTAACATCAGTTTTAATATCCGCGAGATTGTTAACCATGTGAAAATCTTTATCATAATCATATAACATGTATTTTGGAAAATCCTTTAGTCCCGTGTGATATGTTCGAATAAAGCTCCAATTCTTAAATCTAACCGTCCTCTGGCAACTCCACGTGTTTTGACTTATAACTAAATAATTCCTCCCGAAATCTTCTTTGTTCTGAATTTGCTTGTAATAACTTGTTCCATCCCATATTTTAGGAACTTTTAGTCCACAACTTTCAATTAAAGTAGCAGCAATATCCGATTGATAAATTAAAGATTCGTATTTCTTGTTCCATTCCTTACCAGGCCATTTAATTACCATGGGTATCCTATTTATGATATGATCTGCGGTACAATGATCCCCATATATATTTAGCTCACCTTGGCTTTCTCCGTGATCCGAACTGATCATGATGAGGGTATCATCATAAACTTCTAAATCTTTAAGATTTTCTACGATTTTCCCCACCATGTTATCGGCATAATGGATCCCTACATCATACTCATTAACCCATCTTTTATAATCTTCGATTGTTTCAATCTCTGCTATTCTCGCCCTGGGAAAAATTTTCATGAAAAATTTAGTTTCTCTTGGCGAACCGATTCCCCAAATATCTCTTGCAGAATGAGGTCCATAGCTTTGTCGGTGTTGATCAATGATCTCTTGAGTCATCCATCCCGGTGAGGGATCCTTTTCAAAAGGATTTTCATATTCTAAAGGCGATCGATAGGGGGTGTGGGGGTCCCACGTGTTGACATGTAAAAACCAATTGTCTTCTTTTCCCTTTTTATTTAACCAATTATACACGTAAGGATATACCATATCAGCAGTTTCAAGACCTTTTTTACCGGGATTATACATTTCATTCCATCCCGAGCAAAACCAATAAGCAGAATGACGTTCCGCAAAAGGGGATACTGAAACCGTGTAATAACGAGCTTTTCTAAGAAGATTAATCCAGAAATTATAATATTTAGCATCCATGAATCCTCTATATTTCCCACTGATGGCCAAATCAGCCGCGGTTCCCCCATGTCCAACCACGCCGGTATGTATTCCAAATTGTCCCATGAATAAGGAGGCCCTTGAAGGGAGACAAGGAGCATCCGATGCATAACATTCCGTAAAGATGGTTCCTTCTTTAGCAATTTTATCGATATTTGGAGTAGTATCCCGTTGATAGCCGTAGCAACCCAAATGATCCGCTCTTGTCGTGTCAATATCTATATATAAAATTCTCATAAAGATCCTACTATACGATTTTTTAAAAAAACTAACCTATATGATTGTATTAGTTGTTAAATCTTTTATAACTTCTTTGTTTAAGATAAGGCGATTCCAACTTCACAGTAAGAGGTTTTTTTCTTCAAGAGATAGTTATCTATAGTGTAAAAGCGTGATTTTAGATAACGTTCCCCAGTTTTGGATGATTTTAAAATCTAAGTTTAAGTATTCGATGTAAATCCTGAATTAAATTTTAAAAATGTTGAATTATTGATCCAAATAGTGCAGAAAGAGAAGGAAAAAAATGATTTTTTAATCCATGATGATACTTTAAATCGGAAATAAATTCCATAAAAAGCCCGTGATCATGAAAAGCGGTAAAAAGGTGAGAGCCATCGTGTTTACCGTAGTAATGATGATATTCATGCTGGGACCGGCAGAATCTTTTAAGGGATCTCCAAAGGTATCCCCAATAATTGCGGATTTGTGCGCAAAACTACCTTTTCCTCCGTGAAGTCCTGCTTCAATTGCTTTCTTTGCATTATCAAAGGATGCTCCGCCGATCGAGAAAAAGAAGCCAACAATTAGACACCCGGAAAGATTTCCGATTAAATATCCCGCACAAACTAAAGGCCCTAATAGAATTCCTATCGAAAGTGTAACTATTACAACGGTAGCCGTGGGCTGAATTATTTTTTTAAGAGCATTTTTAGCCGAAATGTCAATACATTTCCCATAATCAGGTTTGCTTAAACCCTCTTTCAAGCCGGGAATTTCCCTATATTGGCGTCTTACTTCTTGTACCATGTCTTTCGCTCCGTCTTCAACGGCATGCAAAATCATTGCTGCAATTAAAAAAGGAATCGTGAATCCTATTAAAAGTCCAAAAATAATGAGGGGATTAAATAGATTCAAGTTATCAAAAATATTTAGAAGAGTCGCTTGTGGAATAAAAGTAGGAAGTTCACTAGCAAGAGATTGAGCATTTACTAAAAAAGTTAGAAATAAAACGATGCTACTTAATCCACCGCATACAAGGGCAAATCCTTTTGCAATTGCCTTAGTAGTATTTCCCACGGCATCTAATTGGTCTAAATTATATTTTAATTCCTCGGTGGCTTCATCCCCGCCCATTTCTGTCAAGCCATGAGCATTGTCGATGATTGGACCGAAGGTATCAAAGCTTAAAACCGTGCTAATAATCGTGTCACTGGAAGAGGACGCCATTGAAACCCCCCATATGCCGAAGCAAATAAGATATAAGTTCCAATCCACCGGTTCACCAAAGATGTTAACTAAATTGGAATGCAAGAATTCTGTATAATAAGTGATAGCAAACATATGTCCAAACACGAAAGCTAAAATAACTGCAACTCCAAAGATCAGAATGGGCCAAAATGTAGAGAACAATCCTGCTGAAATACCCGCTAATACATTAATAGAGGGCCCTTCTTCACTTGCATCTGCTACCTTGCGGGTATGTTTATAATGAACGTCAGTATAATAGATAGTAAATAAAATGGTGATGAACATGATAATTAGACCCACGAAACTTGCAAAAAACAAATATATCCCTATGAGTCCAAAAAGTGCCAAGTTTAATATGAACAAAATTAATACATTTATGAGTGTAGCGGAAATAAAAACATTCCAAATACTTTTTGAAGGTTTTTTAAAGTCAATTTTCAAAAAGAGAGTTGTAAAGAAGAGAGAAACCATTCCTAAAGCAATTAACGTGAAATTCACAATGATAAAAATCGGATCGCTCGTAATTATAAATAATATTATGCCCAATACCATACCTCCGATAACATCTGAGGAAGCACTTTCAAATAGATCTGCACCCCTTCCAGCACAATCCCCCACATTATCGCCCACTAAATCTGCTATTATGGCGGGATTGCTCGGATCATCTTCTTTAATGCTCATCTCATACTTTCCTACCAAGTCTGCACCCATATCCGCGGATTTCGTGTAGATACCTCCACCTACTTGTGCAAGTAATGAAGCAACACTCGCTCCAAAGCTATAACCTACAATAAGATACACGTTTCCGTTAAAAATCAAGAGAATGATCCAAATACCAAGTATAAACAAGGAGATATTAAGAATACCCGTGATCATGCCTCCGTAATAAGCTAACTTGAATCCTTCATTAGGATCGCGCATCGAAGCTTCCACTACTAAAATATTAGTCCTAGTTGCCGTGGTCATTCCAATATAGCCAGCAATTAGGGAACTAAGAGCGCCAATAAAGAAAATTAGCCCCGTATAAACAAACCCCAAAAGGGGGTTTTCCGAAAATTCTATTCCTGTAAATCCTACGGGAATAAATAAGATAATTAAAATAATGAGAAGCACTTTGCCTTGTTGGGTTAAATAGATTCTTGCTCCTTCTTGAATATAGTTGCTAATCTCCCTCATTTTTCCATTACTTCTTTTCAGCGTTCTAATTTTGCGAAGGATGATTGCCAAACAGGTGAAGGCACATATTAATGTTATCGGAATAATAATAAACAAACAAATAGAAAATAAAGGATGGACACTGTAATTTGAAAATACAATTTCTCTTAATTTACTAATGACAGGTAATTGAAAAAACAAGATTTATCAATCTCACTCATCTTTATAAATAAATACATCAGAAGAATGAAAATGGTACCACATTCCCGAATGTACCTTAATTTTTTATTTTAAACTTTATAATAATAAATTTAACAAAATATACTTCTTATAAAAGAAGAAAAAGTCCGATATTAAAAAATTTTGGAATTTTTACCCTTATAAACTTTTGGATATTTATACCAGATATATATATAATTATATACTTCAACCAAACTACTCTTCTTTAGAAGCAGATCTAATTTGTTATAGGTAAGCAATTAATGTAAGAGGAAAAAATGAATTCTCATGTACGATACGAAATATTTATCTCGGCTTACGAGATACATGATCAATTTTAATTTATATCTATCTTCTAATGAGATAACGGAGTAAAGTTCTACTTTTTAGATTCTGATAAATCTTCTTCCTTTAACAAACGTTTAAGTTTTTCAATATCACCCACTGCTTTTTTGCAAATTTCGTTAATCTTGTTATATCCATGCTGATGCATCAATTTCGTTAATAAAGGAATGATTGACTCGGCATTTCTATTATTAATTTCAATATTAACTTTGAACCCTTGTATGCATTTTTCTTCAAACGTCCTTAATCCATTCATTAATAATTCCATTGAATCTAAAATGTTGACCACTAAGAGGGTTTCCCAGATATTCAGATCCAATTCACCATGGTTAAATGTTAAATCGCATGCCGATGTATTCCCGATTACCATGAAGCAACATTGTATCAAAAATTCGGGAATCACTGGATTGATTTTTCCGGGCATTATAGAGGACCCCGGTTGAACAGGCGGTAAAATAATTTCATTGAAACCTGCCTCGGGACCCGAATTCATTAAACGGAAATCTTTACCAATCTTAATTAACCCATGAGCTAGAATAGCTAAGGAATGGGCTACTTCTCCCATAGTATCGACATTTTGAGCCGCATCAAAGTAATTCTCGGCAGGAATATAGTTTGCATCCCCAGTTACATCTCTAAATGCCGGAATAATATCTTTTAAATAAGCTTGAGGAACGTCGATTTTTCTCCCAACAATGGTTCCACCAAGATTAATCGAATACAATTCATGGACAGAATGCTCCAATCTTTTTATGGCTCGATTTAAAAATCCCACATATCCCCCTAAAAAATCCTTGAAGGTAATGTCGACGGCCTCTTGTAAACAGGTGCGAGCAACCCTCTTCTGATTTTCTAATTCTTTAGAACGTTGATTGATGGAACTCACGAGATCGTTTAACGCACTTCTTAATTTCGGCCATTCATTTATAATTGCTATATGACAAGCAGTAGGATATACATCATTCGTGGATTGGTTTAAATTTACATGAGTATTGGGATGAATTAGCTCATATTCACCACGTTTTCCCCCTAATAATTCTTCAGCAATGTTGGCTATTACTTCATTAACGTTCATATTCCCACTGGTGCCACCTCCACCATATAGGTAATGGATGGGAAATTGATCGCTCATATTTTTTACGAATATCTGATCTACTGCTTTAATTATTGCTTCTTTTTGTTTTTCGGTGATATATCCGTGTTTTGCATTTACAATAGCTGCTGCCTTTTTACATGAAGTTAACCCCTTGATTAAGGGAAGATAATCTCCCAGAGTTTTTTGATTTCCAACGGGGAAATTTAATAGTGCCCTTTGCGTTTGAGCACCATAATATTTCTCAATAGGAACTTCAATTGTACCGAGTAAATCAGACTCAATTCTCATTCTTTTTTTTTCCATGATTAAACGGGGGTAAGTAATAATTCATTGTTCTGTTACCACCTATATATCTTTTATTACTCAAATATTTTTGAACTTTTAATCAGTGATTCCTAAGGATTCGTGATATAATCCTTAAACTACATTAAAACCCAAACAAAATGAAATAGGGTAAACAGTCGTCATGTTTAAAGTGAAATGCAAAAAATTCTTTACTTTAATATTGCAGCTTTAAGTATCTTGACATTTTCATACTCCATATCATGTTATAAATTTATAGAGAGAACTTTCACTTATATTCGCCCTCTTTTTTTAAAATTATTTAAAACTTGTCAATGTTTTCCAGCAAAGCAAAAAAGTATGGGAATATCATATAATATGGTCCAATGTAAATGAAAGAAACGTTATATACGATTTTATTTAATACATGAACTCTTTATCAAAAATATCGATAATAATATCCATGTTAGGATTTCCTTTATAAATAAATTCATTGATTTACTTTATGAAATCTAAAATTGAATTTAGAAAAAGAGTAATTTTGTATATATAAAACAATACTATTGATTAAAAAAAGGTGAAATCTAATAGGAAACATGAAAACATTTTTTATTGTTATCACTATTACTTCTATTTGTTGTTTTTTCTTTGTTACATTTTTGATGTGGTTAATCCCTTACGGACTTGTTGGCTCTACCTACCCACCAATTTCGGACTATTGGAGTCGCTTATTAGAAGGAAGTTTTATGGGTATTTTAGCTCTCTTTGGAGCGATATTTGGTTGCCTATGTTGCTGTGGTCTTGTTGAAGGAGATTTTGGTGAAAGCTCATCCACTAAACGCAAATCTTCATCGAACACTTCTCAAACATACTGGTCCACACCCGAGCCCATGCTGAACAAAACAGTTCAGAAAATCTGCCCGAAATGCGGAACACCGATTATCAATCCAAGCACACAAAAATATTGTACTTCGTGCGGTAGTAAACTTGATTAATTGTAATGCATGTGAAAATTCGATAACTGAACTTAATAAATCAGCAAAAAAGGAAAAATTACTTAGATTTTGGCTTAACATGCCGATATATGGAATTGTCCTTATCGAAAATACAAGGAAAAAAAATAAAATATAGTGATAAATTAAAAAAAATTCAATTTAGTTTATTAATCCTGCAGCTTTAAGCGAATCGATATTTTGTCCGATATTCCACTGTAATCCTTGAAGGGATTCTTTATTAAAGAGTGTTGAGTTAGGAATAATATTTTCTTGGTACTTTTCCGTGATTTCTTCTACGGAAAGACCCTCATTATACCATTTTATTAAGGCATTCTTGGCTTTAAAATACATTTCTTCCACATTATCGATAATGTAGTCCTTATCCTCTGCCGTGTAAGTGCCAAAATGAGCAAGGGAAATGGAATCAATTTTATCTTTCATGCGCCTCAATTTTTCATAGGACTTTAATAAAGAAGGTTCATCAAAATTGGGTCCAAACAATACAGTAACATAAGTATTGCGATCTATTCTATCGATTATTGCATCTCCTACGATGAGATGCTTAAGGCTTTTATTATAGATTGCTATGGAATCTTGGGTATGACCGAAAAATTCAATGATTTCTAATTCTAATCCGTTCAGGTTTATTACATCTCCTTCTTTCAAGGTAGTTGTTGCCTCAATCGGTTCAACCGCGTACCCAAAAAATTCATTCATTTTCTCGGGATGTTTCAATATCTCCACGGCGTTTTCATGGGCTAGAACTTCCAAATCAGCCTCTTTCATTAATTTCTCAAGCCGATGAAATGCTTGGATGTGATCCCAATGAGCATGCGTAAAAAATATCTTTTGTATGGGAGAGAGTTTCATTTCTTGTAATTTTTTCACCGTCTTTCTTGCAGATAATGTATCACCCGTATCAATCAACATGCGTTCATTTCCACTTTCAATGACATAGAGTGCCAGGGTTTTGGGCAATTTAAAGAACTCTGAGTCTATGAGATAAGTATTCGCATTAAATTTGCCCTCTTTATCCATGTGAGCCATTTTTTATTCACCTTATTATTCTATATTCCAATTATCCTATTGTTATATTTATACTTATTTGATAAAAATCTGACTGCGGGACAAATCATCCCATGGTATATTTTTTTGTTAAAATTGCTGGGATGCTAATGCTATAATGAATTCCATGCTGGGGGGTTTAATCTTATAGCTTTTTGAGGGAGTTTGGTCTAATAGGTATCTTACAAAATAATCCCAGCGTTTTCGGATAAAATATTCATCAATCAAGAAATAATGATTTCGATTTGGCAAAACGAGCATGTCAAAATCTTTATTTGCTTTAATCAAGGCATCTGCCAGTTGATAGGTCAATGAAAAATGAACATTATCATCCATGTCCCCGCACACTAAGAATAGTTTACCTTTCAAATTATTCGCAAGCTTTGAATTAGCTTGATGAGTATAATCAGTATTTTGAACTAATCCTTGATATTTCTCTCCCCATCCTGCCACATAACCCCTTTGATCATGATTACCTGCAGAGCTTACTGCTACCTTGTAAAAGTCTGGATATTCTAGTATTGCTCTTGCTGAAGCATACCCCCCACCTGAATGACCGTAAATTCCCACCTTCTCCAAGTTCATGAATGAATGAGATTTAGCCAATTCCTTTATTATCTTCACGTGGTCTTCCAATCCTCCTGCTTCTTCCATTTTGCCATAGGAATAGTCGAGGAACTTTTTTGACCTCAAGGGAGTTCCAAATCCATCCATAACAATCACGATAAAACCTAATTCTGCAAGAGCTTGCGGGTCCCAATATTCCAAAATGCTAGCATTTAATTTCATGGGAAAGGATTTGGGAGTATTAATTCTTTGAGGACCGGGATAAATAAAATCAATGATGGGGTATTGCTGTTTTGGGGTAAAATTTATTGGTTTGAAGATCACGCCATATAAATCCGTTGTATTATCTCTAGCTTTCAGAGTGAATCTTTCAGGAAATTTCCATCCCATATCCATGAGCTTATTAATATTGGCTTTTTCCAAGTTCAGCATGAGTTCCCCGTTGGCTGAACGCAAAAGAGAATGAGGAATTTCATCTACTTTGGAAATATTATCAATAAAATACTTTCCATCGGGAGAAAAAATAATATCATGATCTGCTGGTTCGGGAGTTAATAATTGAAGACTTGCTCCATCAAAATGAACTCGATATAACAATCTATAATACGGGTCAATTCCTGGCTCTCTTCCTCCTGCAGTAAAATATATCCATTTCTCTTCTTCATCGATAAGGATGATATCATGAACTACCCATTCTCCTGAAGTGATCTGGTTCTTCATTTCACCCGTTTCGCAGTCATATAAATAAAGGTGGCCCCACCCATCTCTTTCAGAATACCAAATTACATCTTTACCCTGATTTACAACGCTAACATTTGGTTTTTTATCGGGATTGGGATTTAGGTCCATGAATGATGCGCTCTTTTCGGTTAGGATGGTTCTCGTATCACCGGTAAAAACATCTATTTCACACAGAGTAACTTCGTCATGCCCTCTTTCAAAATATATAATGTATGTTGTCTTGCTTTCTTTTCCCCACCAGGCGTACTTGTGTTCTATTAGAGACAAGTAATCTAAAGGATAAGGATCATGCCTTGTTAAGATAGCTTTTTCTTTTTCTAAATCTAAAATATATGTCGAGCATAAGGCTCTTTCATCATCTTGAGGTAGGGGATAATGATATTCATGTAATAAGGGTCTTGAACTACCCCGTAATCCTACGGACTGAATCAAATATAATTTTTTAACACTTTTTTGATTGATTTTATGAATGAGAATCTTTTTGGAATCGGGAGACCATGATGCGATTGGAGGGCTTTCCATGTTTAAACGACGGAGAGTGATTGCAAAAGTATTTGATTCTGGAGACGATCCATAATCATTATCCTTTTCACCGTCCTTAGTTAATTGAATCTTTTTTCCAGTGGAGAGATCAATAGCATACGCATTATAATCTTTGATAAAGAGAGCTTTTTGCCTGTCAGGTGATACGAGCCAGTTAGAAGGAGTTTCTGGTTCTCGTTTAATTTTCGTGCATTCATATGTAGTTAAATCGCACGACCAATAATTTTTCCGAATATTGAATTCCATTATAGTTCCATCATTTTTAAATTCAATCGTATCGAATGGCAATTGTGTTGATGAGTACTTCTTGCCAGTGACTCGATTCAAGTTTTTTGTTAATTTATTATGATCAAACGCTCTACTTTTTTTCTTTGTTTTCGGATCAACACATAAAAACTCTCTTTTTTCGTCCGTTTCGATTAAATACCAAAATTTACTTGAATTTTCTATCCAATTTGGTTTAAGATACCCGTTTTTTATTAATTTTTGAGCATTCCAAGGCAGAAAGCTTTCCGCTCTTTTATAAGCTTCTGTCGAAATTTCATCATTCATTTTCATTTTTTCGCATGACCTTTATTATTGTTGATATGCCTATTATTATCTTTTCATGTGAAATGAATTATATTAACAAACAACTCTTATAATCATTAGAAAACGTAATTTTTTATCCATTTTAAGACTTATATAAGAATCCTAATTATAATAATACTTCTTCTGTAAAAAAATGGAAATAGCAGTTTTGAACGGTAGTCCAAAAGGAAATGAACTGAGCATTACCATGCAATACATAAATTATCTCAAGCAAATGTTTCCCGAGATTAAGTTCATCGAGTTAAATGTGGGTCAATTATTAACGAACATGAGGCTGCAAGAGAAAACTTATCAACATCTACTTGATCAGATATCCAGTGCAGATGCGATAATTTGGAGCTTTCCCGTCTATACTACGCTAATTCCCGCCCAATTGAAAAAATATATCGAGATCCTTTTTGAAAAAAAAATACAAGAATTAAGTGGTAAATATGCCGCGGTTCTTTCTACTTCCATGAAATTTTATGACCATGTGGCTCATAATTACATGCGCGCTATCAGTGAAGATTTAGGCATGAAATATTATGGCTTTTTTTCGGCCAACTCCTTCGATTTAATAGAATTCGAAAAAAGGAAACAATTATATTATTTCATGAAATATTTTCTGGAAGAAATTAAAGGCAACGGTCCCATTTCACGAAAATATCCCGCAATGCTCAAAAAAGATTTTAATTATATTCCCGGTCAAGTAAAGGAGGTAGATAAGATTGATAATCTTGATAAAAGAATCATTATCCTAACGGATTATATTGATCAAGAATCAAATGAGGCGAAAATGGCATTTCACTTTAATCATTGTTTCGAAAATGGTGCAAAAATCTTTAATCTGAATGATATAAATATTAAAGGAGCTTGCCTTGGATGTCTAAAATGTGGACTTAATAATAAATGCGTGTATAATGATGAATTTACAGATTTTTTTGAAAATTACGTAAAAAATACGGATATTTTAGTATATGCAGGAAGATTAGTTGACCGCTTTCTCTCCTCCCGATGGAAATTATATTTTGATAGATGCTTTTACCGCGGTCACATACCTTCCACAGAAGGAACCCAATTATGTGTTTTAATTTCTGGAGAACTAAGTCAAAATGAAAATATTAGTCAATGGGTATCTGCGATTGCCGAATTGGGATATGCTAATTTAGTGGATATCGTGACGGATGAATCGGGTGACTCAGAGACAATAGATTCCTTAATTTTAAACATGGCGAGAAAAGCAGTTAAGTTTTCTGAAACTCGTTATGTTGCGCCTCCCACGTTTCTGAAAGAAGGCGGCTATAAAATATTCCGGGACATGCTTTATGGATTACCCGGAGCTGTATTTCAAAAAGATTTCATCTTCTTTAAGCGAAGGAAAATGTTTGATTTTCCAAATAAAGATTATAAGTCCAGGATAACAAGATGGATGCTTATTCTTCTTTTAAAATCAAAAAAAGCGAGGAAAATGTTTGAAAAACAAATAAATACCGTTTTAGTCAAACCATTAAAGGGTAAATTGGACGACATTAATTTTAAAGAGGAAAAGCAACACATGAACTAAAGAATAAATAAGAGAGATTTTTAAAACTTGCTTTTTATGACATGAAAAAATTAAAAAAAAATTGAACGATATGAAAAATTTATGTGGAAATTCCTATTTAATTACTTTCCTTCAATGATTCAATGAGTTGTTTTTGAAGGGTTGGGCGATCTACTTTCGCAAGCCTGGTAATAGGAAGATCCTTTTTAATGATTACTTTTTTAGGTACTTTGAAATCAGCCAATTGTTCCTTACAAAGAGAAATGATCTCCTCTTCTATTACTTTCTTTCCTTCTTGAGGAACTACAGCCACCCAAACTACTTCATTATAGATCTTATCGGGCATTCCTATTGCAGCGGCCATTGCAACATTTGGATGCGATACCACTACCGATTCGACTTCCGAAGGCATAACCGTGTAACTACCTACTCGTATAATAAACTTTTTCCGTCCTTTAATATAAATTCTCCCTTCTTTAGTAATGTAGCCAAGGTCTCCAGAACGACACCATCCACCTTCGATAAAGGTAGCTTTATTTTCTTCCGGCATTTTATAATATTCGGATATAGTCAAGCTGCCCCGAAACAACATTTCTCCCGTTTCTCCCGGCGCAACTTCCTGATTGTTCTCATCAATTATTTTCATTTCTTGTTCGGGTAATAAATTTCCGATATATCCATTCGCTAATTCTTCAAGTGAATCACCTATTTCTGTGAATGTCACTTCTGGACCAAATTCCGTGCTTCCATAGGCATTAAGGATGTTAGGACAGATCCGTTTCTGAATGGCTTTTAATAATTCAAGGCTCAATTTTTCTCCACTAGCTATTGCAATTTTCAAAGAAGATAAATCAAAATCATCCAAATCATTTAAACTATTAATAATTGCATACATCGTCGGCACGCCGCCAATCAAGGGCATTTTTTCTTTTTTAATCGCCCTTAACACACCATAGGGATTCCATTGTTCTTGAAGAATGATTTCATTCCCGCCAGCTATCAGGGTACCAAACATCTCAATGGATCCGCCAACGTGGCTAGGAGGGAAGTTGCACAGCATGGGAAATCGTAATTTTGCTCCCAATTTAATGATGCGCTCTCGAATGAAACTTGATTCTAAATAACTTGCACTTGCGATGTTCTTATGGGATAGAAGAGCTGCCTTGGGAACTCCAGTAGTGCCTCCCGTAAAAATTACTAATGCGCCATCATCGGGATTTAAATGAGATCGTCTTTTCTCCAATGCCTCGTGGAGATTATAATCCATTTCTAACAGGGTCTCAAACGGGGTACCGAATTCTTCCTTACCAATCATGAAATATTTAATGTTTGGATTAAATTCTGAGCTAAGTTCTTTTATTGCTTCGGTAATGTGATATCCACGTGCTTCACTGATTAAAAAAATTAATTTTGGATTCACGTGAGGAATGAACCGACGATAATCTGCTGGTCGAAATCTGACATCCATTGGAACCACAATTGCACCAATTGAATTTGCAGCCAAGTAGATTAATGCATATTCCAAGATCATGGGTAGAATCGTGACCACGCAATCTCCCCGCTCGATTCCCAAGTTTAGCAAAGCTTCTGCTAAATGATCCACCGTTTCATCCAGTTCTTTAGCGGTAAGCTTTTTCCATTTAAATTTCAAAAAAGGAAAATTGGGATCTTCTTCTTCAGCCCAATACTTTACATATTTATATAAATAATCATATCTAGGAACTTCCATTTTCATTTTCACATTCTTCTTTATTCTTAATATA
>CAYLZE010000082.1:0-23221 GCA_964388035.1 uncultured archaeon | reverse complement strand
TTTTTGATATTTTCTTAAAAAATATAAGGAAATTTAGAGTTAAAAATTTATAGTAAAGAATGAAAATCGGGTATTTAAATTTGCATGGACCGATTTTCATGTTATCATTTCAAATAAAGGAAAAGAAAAATTTGAAATATTCTTTGTCCTTATTAAAAATATACAGAATTCATTACTACTTCAAAAAATTAGGTATAAATAGTAAGATTTTCTTATTTAAAATAATTTAAAGAATGCTAATAATTTAAGGTATTACGTTAGGAAAATGAGTAGCTCAGATTCAAGATTGCTCGTGTATGCAAAACAGGAAGCCAATGCGGCGGTTGCCCTAGATGCTCAAGGGCATTATCAAGAAGCCATGAATAAATATTTCCGCGCCGCAGAAATCCTGATCGAATTCACGAAATATAACAAGAATCCCATCATGCGAAAACGGTGTGAAGCGAGTATTAAAGAATATTTAGAGCGGGCAAAGCAGATAAAATCAAAATTAAGCGGTCCCAGTGCAAGAATCACTAAGCATTCTTCAAGGGAAGGGAAAACCGAGGATGATAAATTAACCGCAGACGATGGGGATGGAGAATATAGCGAAGAAGAGATGGAAATGATTAACATGATTACCGGTACCATTGTCACCGATTCTCCCGATGTGCGATGGATGGATATTGCGGGATTGGAAAATGTAAAGCAAAATTTAAGAGAAGCCGTAGTATTGCCCATTGCCCGACCGGAATTATTCACGGGAGCTAGAAAACCTTGGTCCGGAATTCTTTTATTCGGACCACCTGGATGTGGAAAAACGCTCTTGGCAAAAGCTGCCGCTACGGAATGCCAAGCCACTTTTTTCAGCGTATCTTCCGCGGATTTGTTGAGTAAGTGGTTAGGAGAAAGCGAGAAATTAATCAGTGCCTTATTCAAAGTAGCCAGGATAAAAGCCCCCAGCTTGATATTCATCGATGAAATAGATTCCGTTGCTACTAAACGGGGGAGCGGTTCTGAAAGTAGTGGAGAAAGGAGGGTAAAGACCCAATTACTCACGGAAATTCAAGGATTGAAATCATCGGGAAAGAAGGTATTATTAACTCTGGGAGCAACCAATCGCCCCTGGGATCTTGATAATGCAATGCTCAGCAGGTTTCAGAAAAAAGTTTTTGTTCCACTACCTGACATGCCCGCACGAGCCGCTATATTTAAGATACACACGGCAGGGGTGAACATGTCCTTGACGGATGATGATCTTATTGAATTGGCCGTGAGAACCGAAGGATATTCTGGAAGAGATATTGCCAGTTTGTGCCAAGAAGTAATCATGATTCCCGTTCGTGAATTAGATATGGGAGGTCTATTAGAGAATTCAGATGAAGAGGTTCATGTAAGAGATCTGGCACTTGACGATTTTATTGAAACTATGAAAAAGATGAAGCCAGCTATTAGTAGTAAGGATTTAGAGGAATATGATCGTTGGGCAGAAGAATTTGGGGAAAGCTAACACCATCTAAATGAATGGGTCTAAACCATGGAAAAGGAAAAAAAGGAAGTAAAAGAAGTATCCCAAGAACTAAAAAGAAAAACGGAAAGTGAGATTGCCCACTTACGGGAAGAACTCGCCCGCTTGAAAGCATTAAAGAGACAAAAGGAACAGATAGAACATTTAAGTTCTCAAGAAGCCCAAATTGAAAAGGAAAAACTACTACCAGAACAAAGTATAAAAGAGCCCACAGAAACGCTAACGCAACAAAGCACAGTAGAAAACGTAGAAAAGCCCCCCCAACAAAATGCAGAAGAAACCACAGAAACGCTAACGCAACAAGGTAAGGGTAACTATGAAAAAATTGAGGGGCGATTAAAAAATATCGAGCAATATCTGAGTGGACAGTTAACTCTTGAGGATCCTAAGATCTATGGTAAAGGCTCGGAGTACGTAGAATCTCAGTTACAAGTTCTAGAGGAAGAAATCATTGGAGAAACGGGATTAATCGAAAAAGAACTATCACCCTATGAAAAATTAAAAAAGGATTATCCTTGGTTGGAAGAACCTCGATATGAATTCATGTATTCCGTTCCAAATAAAAAGAAGAATCCTACTGATTACCAATCATGGAAGGAAGAATGGGGAAAAGTATTATTTGATTATTCTCGATACGCTATTCTTCACATTTTATACTTGAGACAGTTGTATATTGAAAAACCTTTTTCCAATTTTCAAAATCGGAAAGTTGCAATTGAAGAGATTATAGATGAGTTAATTGATCAAGAACTGGCAAAATGGCTTACGAAAGGGAAGGATAAAGTAAGGATTTATTGGAAAACTCTAGATCTTTGGGCAGAAGAAATTTACGATTGGGCAATTGAATTAGGAAAATTGGAGCCCATCCTCATTTATGAAATTCGCGAGGCAAACGAGGACTTTAGCACTCTTCCCGTTGAGGATATTGAAGAAGTATTTAAAATGCTATCGAAAGATAAAAAAGCAATCATTATAAAATTAGACGATGGGCAACCAGCTTTAAAATTAGAAATCTAATTTGAATTTATTAGATCCTTTAAAATACTATCACACGGAAGGAAAATACCATTGTTTTCCTTTAATTATATTCTCTCTGAATTTGGCTAATCCACCTTGTTCTAAAGATTCAAGGGTTCGCAATGCCCTGTCCTGAGACCATTCTAATGCTGAGCACACCTCTTCTAAAGAAAGAAATCCTTTTTGTTTTGCGAGTTCAATTACCTTTACTTCATCACCCGTATATTCTATTGGAAAGAATTGCACCATGATAACTCCCGAATCTAATTTTTTTACATCTTCAATGACGCTCTTCTTTTTCAAGGTATTCATCGCTTTAATCACATCTTTAATGTCCAATGTTCCTTTTAACTCACCCGTGTTTACCATATCATATACTTCTGAGATGGGTATCAACCCCACGCCAATTTCTTCCTTTCTGATTAACACTCTTTGATACGCCAGCATTCCTAGTTTTTCATCATCAATCCGCGAGAACCGTCCTAATACCTCTTCTTCGGTGATTTGTTCCGTGATAATTTTTGAGGAAGGAATGTTGTATTTTTCTTGTAAATACCTGACTTCTTCCTTCAATTCGGGAGTTAAAGCTAAAAGAACACCGTGCTTTTTTGCCAATTCTGCTAATTTCTCCTTGGTTATATTTTCCACGCGTGCCTTGGAAGAGATTTCTTTTATCTTTAGCTCTGCTCCCTTCTTTTTCATCGCTTCCCGAAAATCGATATCATCATCAATTTTTCTAAGTCCCATATTTTATTTCTTAGAAATTTTTTTATTTTATAGTTACAATATAATATTCATTTATTTTATTTTAGCGTGTAATGAAAAATAATTCTAATAAATTTCGCTTACTAAATCAGATAGAAATAAAGATCCTCAAGGATTCTCCTTTAATGATCAACAACGATGTGATTACCTCACTTTCTAAACAGGGATACACTCTCTACGTTTCCTTCAATTTTCATGAATTTGAGAACATTTACCCTAAGATTTTTATATTAAATGAGAAATTGAGCCCATTCATGAATCGCTTAATCGAAAAGGACAAGATAATAGCTTCGGGAATTTATTTTGGTTTCATTAAAAAAAGCAAATTTTACTTAAGTTTAGAAGGAGCGGAGTTCTTATACCAAAATAGAATTTTTAATGAAAGTAGCAAAATGCAAGTTAATGAAAAGGGGGAAAAATCCATTTTATATGGAAATCCCATAAGGAAGTCGATGCTCAAGGATAGTAAAGGGTATACAAATAAAAAAGGTCTCGTGCTCGTATTTAATGATAAATATGAAATAATAGCCCTTGCTAAATTACTAGGAAAAGATCCCTCTGGAATAAAGGATAAAGAAGATGAGATAGTAGCATTTAATCTGATTGATAAGGGATATTATATAAGAATGGAAGATAAAAAATAAAAAAAAAGTGGAAATTAAATTTCCTTGTTTTTAAATTAAATCGCCTAATTTCCTCTCGATTATTCGTGCAATCGCCCGAGCAAATGCATTCTTAAATGCTTTTTCAAAGGCTTTTTCAAAACCTCTTTTTAGCATGGCAGTTATCCAAGCAGAAATATCTGGCTGACCTGATAATCCATAGACGGTAGAAGATAAGGATGCCGATTCAGAGGAAGTAACGTTGTTATCATTAATTTCGCAATAGACTCCTTGCCAAAGGGGTGAGGGCCCAAGTTGAAGTTTCTGGAGTTCTAAATCAGTATAAAGACCATTATAGAGTATAGTAATATTCAATTCGTTGATCAAACCGGTATCATTCATCCAAATATCAAAATATACCAAACCATTCTCGAGTTCTTGGTCAATAGGCAAATAATCAAATGCTGCAAAAAGGATATGAGTATTGGTCGAAACATCCAACGTAAATTTTATTGTAAAATCTCCTTCTGCGCCATATGGCGTAAGTTCATATTCATTGACACCAGTAGTCGCAATGGTTGAATTTTTAAAGTAGATGACCGTGCTATCGGAGCCCATGAAGTTCACGCTAAACGTATGAAGGTATTTTAACTGACCGTTAGCAAAGTATTCCATGTAGACATAACTCTCATTGTTCGAATTATAAATCTTCACCCAATCTTCTCCACAACTTACCGAATCTACCTGCCCGTTTTCATCTGCAAATCCTTGCCAGTGACGTTTCACGTCGCATCCTTGTGTATTTTCGGGTAATAGGTAAAAGGCAGGACCTCCATCATCTGTAAATACCATGGGATCATTTTCATTAGCCCTCCCAATTGCCGTTATATCAGGATCTGTCCAAGCTTGTAATCCACCGTCCCACCGAGTTCTATTTGCCCAAATCTCTTGGTATGAAACGATATCACCATATTGTATGGTAGTTGTTTCGTTTTTTTCAATAATTTTGTAATGGAATTCGTGAAATTCTTGCCCCATATAAAACTCATCGCCTACATCATAAGCCCATTGAAGTCCATTAACGGGATTAAAATCTTCTATTTTAGTATAATTAACTTTGAATTTATCGAGGTCGTGATACCCATATATTTCTCCTGTAGTTAATACACCTTGTATGTTATAATACAAATGCGCATATGTGTCATGAATAGTATTGGTATAACTAATCATCCAATAAGTGCTACCATCAGTGGCAATACTTACATCCGTGGTACCTGACATGCTACCACTGAGCTGGTAATCATAGAATACATAAAGCATATCGGCGCAATAGGCAAGATCTGGGAGATTGCCTGCTGATGTATTAATAGGAATGAAGGGATTTGCCTCCATTGTTTCAATTGTGCCGCCAACTTCGGGATTAAAAGGAAGCATGAGTTGTTCTGCTCCGGGCATTCCTGTAGTGTAGTTGATAAGGGATGCATTGATTAGGGGGTAATTCATTAAAGTATTATATGGTTTTAAGCCACCACTTGAAGTATTCCAATACATACGTTGCAATACTACACCATATGCATTGAAATTTGATTCATCAATTTGAAAAGCATCATCTAAAAGTTTAAGAGCAGTTACATTGTATATTAAATCATGATCTAGAGGCCCATCTCCTTCAAGAGTCTTGACGTGCCATCCAAAGATATTATGCTGTCCAAAAGCCCATTGATGACTTGCAGAAGGAGGATAGTCAGGATCTAAATCACTATAAGTAGCAGCGTAACCATTTAGAAAAAGCAGTGAAGAAGAGACAATTATCAAGGAAGATAAGATCGATAGTTGAATCTTACTTATTTTTTTCATTTAAATTCACTTTTATGCAAAAATATATCCAAATATACTTATCTTTATTATACAATTCCCAATTTAAAAAGTTACTTTCTGGATGCTAGATTTTACTTTTTTGTATAAATCTATTATTTAAAGTTGATGTTGTGGATGTGTTATAAAATTTTTGCATTATTATGAGAGCGAATTCCCAATATTTTTTATATTGGTAGATCACAATCTTTAGAGAATTCAATGGAAAGTTATATTCTAATATCTATTTCAATATTTTCATTTTGACATTGAATTAAAAAGAACTTGACTAAGATCTCGTTTCTTAAAAAAGAATATGGGTGCTTTTTCAAATGCTATTCTTCAAATTATTTTACTATTTAAATTCTCATTTTTTAGAAAGCAAGCAAATATAAAAACCGATGGTGCCGTGAATGTGGGGATAAAATCTCTGAGAAAATCGTAAATCAGAATCAAGAGCTTTTCCAAACACTTTTGTTAACCCCTCTAAGCCCCAATTGAAGGATATTTTTTCTATGTTATATTCATTTTCATTTTGAAGCACCTCATCGATCACCAATTCATTTTCCTCAGGAGCAATGGAACACGTGCTGTAAAGCAATTGGCCTCCCGAACTTAAGCAATGTAGACCGCTTCTTAACAACTGCATTTGAATGGAATTCATCTTATTCAAGTTTTGCATTTTCTTGCTCTTTTTTCTCGTTTTATCTACTCGTATTAAACCTTCACCCGTACAAGGTGCATCCAATAGGATTTTATCCGCCTTAATATTTAATTTAGATAAATAAACAGAATCATGATTCAAGATAATTGAATTTCTAACCCCTAACCTTCTCACGTTCATCTCTAAAGAGGGAATTCTCCTTAAATTTCTGTCAATTAAAAGAAGGCATCCTTCATTCTTCATTATTTGGGCTAAATGAGTTCCCTTTCCTCCAGGAGCAGAACACATGTCGATTACAGTTTCATTTGGTTTTGGAGATAAGATGAGAGCGGGAAACATGGAGGTGATATTTTGAATGTAATAATATCCTTGCAGGTATTCATGAGTGGACCCTAAATTTAATGGCTCTTTCAACACTTTAAAGCCCTCGAGAATCCATTCAGAGGGTTGAAGTAGGAAACCATTTTTTTCCATTCTTTCCTTTAATTGTAAAGGAGAGATTTTTAACGTGTTGACCCTAATAGAAGGCAGTAGTGGTTTTTCATTGGCTTCCAGTAATTTTAGCGTCTCTTCCTCTCCTAAAAAATCGAAATAGCGCTTGACCATGTAATCGAAATATCCATATTTCTTTGCTAAATCGTGATAATTAATAATCAACCGACCTTACATAAATTTAAAAAACTAAGATGTTGTTTACATAATAATAGTTCATGCTTATTATAAAAATTGAGGAGAGAGGATTAAAATTTGATTGAAGTAGAAATAAAGGTAAAAATTGGTGATCCCGAGGGAATGAGAAATCAATTTCAAGAAAATGGAGGGAAATACATTCATTCGCTCCATCATGAGGATACCTATTTTAACATGCCGGGCGAGCTAAGGAATTTCAGAAAAACAGATGAAGCTTTACGAGTTCGCAAATCGACAACTTATGATAGAATGGATCCAGAGAACAAGGAAGACACTCACTATTATATCACCTACAAGGGTAAAAAAATTGACACTACCACCAAATCTCGCAATGAATTGGAAACGGATATTAAGAATGGAGAAGTAATGAAGGAAATATTAAAATTGCTGGGGTTTCGGGAGATTTTTACGGTTAAAAAAGAACGAGAACTGTATGAATTCGAGGTTGATGGAAAGATTTTAGAAGCGTTAATTGATTATATACCCATTTTAAATGAACATTTCATCGAAGTGGAATTAAAAGCGGAAATGGAAAGAGAAATGGAGCAAGCGAGAAACCTTCTTTTCAAATTTTTAAATCATTTCGGCATTAAAGAAGAACAATCCATTAGAAAATCGTATTTAGAATTAATAGCCGAAAGATTAAGAAAAGGGACGGAGGAAATTTCATTAGATAGGAGCGGGATTTGATTTAAACGACTACTATTTCATTTTTAACTGATTCAGGTTCGCCTTAAAAGCGTTAACGCATGTTAATTTCAAAAAAATTTGGGCAAAAGGTCCCTTTATCTCTTCTATTTTATACTAAAAGAAGATTCTTACATGGTAGATTGGAATTCTGCCCAAAAAAGTAAGTTTTTAATAGATAATAAATTGTACAAATAAACTCAAAAAATTACTTGAGGAATAATAGAGTGGAAAATAGTAATAATCACGCGAAACTAGGGAAAAGAACAGCGTTCACGATTCTTGTTATTTCCCTTGCGGGCAATATCGCCTGGGCAGTCGAAAATCAATTTTATAACGTCTTCATGTATAATGAAATTGCACCCGTTCCAATGTACGTGTCATTAATGGTTGCAATTACCGCAGTCATGTCTACTGTGACCGCCATTGTCATGGGAGCATATTCTGACGTGAAGGGAAAGAGAAGATTTTTCATGATCTTCGGGTTCCTATTTTGGTCCTTCACCACGGCGATATTTCCGTTTGCGGCAGTATTTCATCCGGTCCTTGTGGCGGTCACCATAGCCATTCTCTTCGATTGTATCATGACTTATTTCGGAGCAACGGCCTATGATGCGGCTTTCATTGCATATATTACCGATGTTACCACTTTGGAAAATCGAGGAAAGGCAATAGGAATCTTAGAGATCACTACGTTAACTTCTACTTTAATCATCTACGCCGTTTCGGGGTTCATCGTGGAAGCTTTTGGATATTATTTTTTCTTTATCATGATAGGAGCAGTTACTGGTGTTTTTGGAGTGTTGGGTGCCTATTTTGTAAAGGATTCCGAAAACTTAAAGCCCTTATCGATTGGGCTGTACCAACATATTAGAAGTTCGTTCAAGAGAGATTTATTGAAGGGACATAAGGATTATTTTATTCTATTGCTTGGTATAGGGCTATTTGCTATTGGATTCAATGTTTATTTCCCATTTGTCTTGATATATTTACAACATCACATAGGATTTTCTCTGGAATTAGCAGCTCTTGTCGTGTTTGTAGCATTGATGGTGTCCATTATTTTGGGAGTACCCATCGGCATGCTTATCGATAAGGTCGGGCGAAAACGAATCGCGATCCTCAGTCTTGTGTGCGAAGGAATTTCATTATGTTTATATGCCTTTGCTGAAAGTTTAATATTTTTAATCATAACAGGGATATTATGGGTATTGTTCATGTCTTCCTGGCATATTTCGGCCCAAACATGGATAAAAGATTTATATCCTCCTGAAAAGTATGGTCAATTCAGCGGATATTACTTGATCTTCAACGTTCTTATCGGAATGATCGTTGGTCCTATCATAGGTGGGGCAATTTCTACGCAGTATGGAGCTCCTATTATTGTGGATGGGGTTCCCGGAAATGTTCCTCCTCCGTTGATCTATATAGTTGGAGCGATATTCATTGTTTTAGCCTTAATACCTGTGGCTCTTTCTAAAGAAATCAAAAAAGCACCGAAAATAACCGCATGAATTATCTCTAATAAATACTATTCAAATAAGAGAGATATTCCTCTCATTCTTTTACTTTTTTTAAATTTTTGCCATGTATCATCTCAGAGATTTCGGGAAAGTATTTTAATAGAGATGAAATCACGTCATCAAGTCCCCAAAGTAATAATGAGGACTTGCAGAATTCTGTTTGGAGAGAATCTCTATAAGTGGTAAACCTAAAACCCATTTGAATAGAGTTATATCGATGGTTTTTAAAAAGAAGGATTAAATAAGGCACGGCTTATATTTCTTGGAAATAAGTGTTATTAGCATTCCTTGAAAATGGTTTTATACCCCATTTTTTCTTAAAAATATTCCACATCCTCTTTTACAACTTCATGGTGACAAATCGTCAAGCAATCGGTAGATTTATTAATGAGATGAATATCTTTAGCGACTTCCACGTTAGAAGCTAATAATATCAATCCCGCTTTATTTCCCGCGAGGATTACGTTATCTTTTACATGACAATTATTTGAAATGATGGAATTTTCGATAGTCACGTTTCTTGAGATATATGATTCATTATAAATAAGAGATTGCTTGATGTTCGTGCCGGAATCAATATACACGTTATCACCGATGATCACGTTTGGGCCAATCGAGCAATTTTTTCTAATAACAACTTGTTCCCCAATGGCACAAGGAGGAAATATGGTTACTTTTCCTTCAACATTTAGACTATCATCAATAAGATTGGCATTTTCGCCCTTCTGATTGCTTAATATCTCGTTCATTAACAAGATATTTCCTTCTAATAATTCAGTAGGCTTTCCAATGTCCTTCCAGATTCCCGTAATGGGATGATGGTACAAGCGGCCATCCCTTGCAAGGGTCGGAAATATATCTCGTTCCATTGATATTTTTTTCTTTGGTTCTATATAAGAAAGAACTTCCGGTTCCAATATATACACCCCCGCATTAATGGGCATTTCAGGTTTTGCACCTTCGGGAGGAGCATATTTCTCTTTTTCCTGAAATTGTTCGATTTGGTTCGTACTATCATTTATTATTAAAACGCCATATCGTGAAGGATCTTCTACTAATTTGCTTGCTATGGTTCCTATTCCTCCAAAAAGTTCGTGTTGCTGCAGCATTTTTTTAAAATCGAAATTAAGAATGACATCTCCATTTAGCATGAAAAAATTATCTCCCTTTAAAAAAGGTTCTGCCAATTTTATCGCCCCCGCCGTTCCCATGGGTTTCTTTTCCTCAGTATAATGAATTTTCAACCCCAACCAAGCTCCATCCTTGAAATAGCTTTTTAACGCATCTGCCATCACGCTCACGGCTAAAACTACCTCCGATATCCCTGCTTCCTTTAATAGCAGCATTTGACGCTCGATCACGGGTTTATTTACTACCGGAATCAAGGTTTTAGGAATGGTGCATGTTAATGGGCGCAACCGTGTTCCCCATCCTCCTGACAGAATGATGCCTTTCGTCATTTTTCTTATAGCAGTTAAAGAGTGATCACGCAAAGTATAAAATCATGAGCATGAACCATGATTTTTTATTTCACGTATATCTACAAAATTCTAATTTTTACATTTAATAATATAAAAGCGCACGTCTTATCTTATAATAAATGAAGGTTCGAAAAAAAACCATTGCCAAATGATTTTAATTCAATTTTTCGCGCGAGAAGCTTCGAAAATGGCAAATTAATGAATAATAATAAAAAAGATTATATAACACGATTAATTCATGATCTTCAAACAACAATAACATTATCTTTAGATTCACCATGACCTGTATTCACGGATTTGAGGAAGATTGTCCCTTATGCAGGATAACAGCATTTTCCTATCCCGAGAAGGTAAAACAACAACTCGAGAAAAATTTAGAAGTGAACCTTCCTCAAATTGTTAAAAATGCAACTAAAGGGGATTCCTTTCATGATATATTATCTCCCAGAATTAAAAACCTGGATCATCTGCCTTTTACTATCCTTGAACGTCCTACCCCTTTGACCAAACCTCCCAAATTCAGAAACAAGATGTTCTCAGAACGATTATCAGAAATTAATATCATTAAATCTGATTATCATGGCATTTTAAAGCGTATTCCTCTTATAAATCCACAATTGGATCTCGAGGATGCAAAATAAAGATAAAGGATCGGACTCAGTTAATAATAAATACTTTTTTTAAGTTATTTCAAGTATAGAGAAATAATTATTTAATGAAACCAAATCTTTATTTATAGTTAAAGTTAGGTCGCGAATTTAAAATGAGTAGTACCGTAAATCTAATGAAAATGGCTCTCGAGGAGGCAAAACAGGCCTTATCTCACGATAATAAAGGCGAATACCAACTGGCTATTTCCAAATACTTGGGAGCGGTAGAAAAAATATTAAAAGTAATCAATACTTCTCAAGATCCTTCTTTACTCGAAAAAGCCAAAGAAAAAGTAGAAGAATACAAGAAACGGGCAAATTTCTTGCGTTTTAAGATCAATCTGGAAAAAGGGAATTTTCAATACAAGAATGAAGAGTATGCAAAAGCAATCGAAGCATACAAGGGAGCGCTTGAAATTATGCCCGATAACGTGGAAGCTTTGAGAAATTTGGGGAATTCTTATTTGCGTATTGGGCAAATTGAAGATGCATTAAATATTTTTTTAAAAATTATTAAACTCGAACCGGATTCGATTTGGTCATGGATTAAGGTGGGACAGGCATATCAGAAAATGAACGATTATTCCAAAACCATTGAAGCTTTTAAGAATGCTCTTTCCCTCAATGAAAATTCTTTTGATGCTTGGTATAATCTCGGTATGACTTATAAGAACAATAAAGAATATGACCAAGCAAAAGTAGCCTTAAAAAAGGCGATAAAAATAGATTCGTATTATTTGGATGCTTGGTATAATTTAGGGCTTGTATGCGTGGAATTACAAGAACAGGATAAAGCAATCAAGGTTTTCAATCAAATCTTATCGATTGATGCTCATCACCTGGAAGCTCTGCAACAACTTTCAAAAATTTATAAAGATCAGGGAGATTCTAAAAAGGCATTGGAGATTTACAAAACTACTATAGATATTAATCCGTATTTCATCGAAGGATGGTTGATGATGGGAGAGCTAAATGAGGAGCTGGGACACCTTTCCGACGCTAAAAAAGCATATTTAGAAGCGGTCAAGATAGACAAGGATTCTTTTGAAGCGTGGAAACATCTAGCAAATCTTAATTTCCACGAGCAAGCCCTTGATGAAGCATCGGATGCACTTGAACATGCGATTGCCTTAAATTCGGGGTATTTTGAAGGACATTCCCTTTTAGGGAAAATATACATGGAAAGAAAGCAATTGGATAAGGCTCTTCCTGCATTTAAAAAGGCCGTAGAAATTCGCCCTGATTTCATCGAAGGATGGAAAAATTTAGCTTTACTTCAAGAGCAAGAAGGAAATCTTGAACAAGCGATCGTAGCTTATCAAGAAATTTTAAAAACTGAAGCGAATTCTCTGTCTACATGGGATCATCTGGGAGTTCTTTATTCAAAGCAAGGAGATTTTAACCAAGCAATCCAAGCCTTCCATGAGGTTATCGAGTTAAACTCGGAAGATAAAGAAGCTTGGATGAACCTGGGGGAAACATATAAGAAAATGGGAAATCAAGAGGAGGCCATTACCTCTTTTAATAAAGCGCTGGAATTAGACGATACCTTAATTGATGCCTGGAACTATTTATGTCATGCATATATTGAGAATAAGGACCTTGATAAAGCAATCGAAGCATGTAAGCAATCCATAAAGCTCAATTCCAAGGATGCCAAAATATGGAGTTATTTCGGTTTGGCATATCAAAAAAAGGGAGAATTCGAAAGAGCCAAGGAATTCATGAAAAAATCCATTGAATTAGATCCCAACTATCCTCGAGGATGGTATGCACTTGCTGGGCTCTTTTTTGAGCAGAACCGGGTGTTAAATGCATTGGAAATCGTAAATAGAGCATTAGAATTGGATCCGGAGTTCAAAGAAGCGATTGAATTAAGACAGCAAATCGTGAAGAAACAGACGGAACCATAGAGTTGAATAACAAAATTTTATATGATCGCTTAACTTTCCCCTACTTAAGAAATTCTCCTAACAACAATCTAAAAGTGAATAACTGAATGGAAATCGTCTGGTTAGGTCATGCTGCTTTTAAAATTATCGCGGACTCGGGAAAAGTGATTTATTTAGACCCCTATCAGCTCAAGGATGTAAAAGAAAAAGCCGACATAATAATTAGCTCCCATAACCATGGGGATCACTTTTCTAGAAGTGATATTAAAAAAATAATGAAAGAAGATACGATTTTATTAGGACCCGAGAGTATCTCGGATGATTTAAAGAAATTAAATGGTAAAGGATTGAAAATCGGGGAAAAACACGAATTTGACGGAATATCGATTACGCTGGTTCCGGCTTATACGATAAAAAAATCCACTCATCCAAAGAGCAATCAATGGTCTGGTGCTCTCATTGAATTAGAAGGTAAGAAAATATACCATGCGGGAGACACAGAACGAATCCCCGAAATGAAAAATCTGGCTAAAGAAAAAATCGACGTGGCATTCCTTCCGTGTGGAGGAATTTATACCATGGATATTGAAGAATCCTGTGCTGCGGCGGTGGATATCAACCCTGAAATCGTCGTTCCCATGCACAATTGGGATAAAAACGTGGATGAGTATGGGAAAGTTCTTTCTAAAATGAATCCTAACATCAAGGTGGAAGTGTTAAAGGATAAGACTCTAAAATTATGACTTTCCCTTAAATCTAGAAATGTATTAAGAATTCTGTTTTTCTTTTTTTCCTTCTATCTTTTTTCTTTTTATGCTACTTGTTTTGATGCAGGATTAAAACGCGTGGAATAGGTGAAAAGTAAGATCCTTCATGGTTTATAAATATTATGTATAAGTTTTAAATCCCTTACTAGTTTTATTTGATATAATCATTTTCGTCTAATAATAAATTAAAAGAGCAATTTAATTTAGCATGGAATCAGAAAAGAAGTTCAAAGATGATACTAATATTGCATATATTTCCATGGAAATCGCGCTCGATTCCAATATTCCAACCTATAGCGGGGGCCTTGGTGTATTATCGGGGGATACCATAAAATCTGCAGCTGACTTGGAGATTCCCATGGTGGGCATCTGCTTGTGCTACAGTTCGGGGTATTTCTACCAGCTCTTCAATGAACAAGGGGAGCAAAAAGAGAAGGAAATTCAATGGAGTTTTTTTTACGAGTTCGACCAAGTAGAAAAACCCATCACCATTAAAATTGAAAATAAAGATGTTTTGGTGTCCGCTTGGTTATATAACGTGGTGGGTCATTCGGGTCACATTCTTCCTATCTATTTATTAACAACAGATGTAGAAGGGAATGAATCATGGATGAAAAAAATGACCGGTTCGTTATATGACTCAACGTCTCGATGGAATCGCATCGTGCAGGAGATAATATTAGGGATTGGCGGAGTGAAATTGCTAAAATCCCTGGGATATAATAACATAGAAACCTATCATATTAATGAAGGTCATGGCGCTTTTGCCACGTTAGAATTATTTAATGCTTTTGGAGGAGACATAGATAAAGTAAAGGATCACGTGGTTTTCACCACCCATACTCCCGTACCAGCAGGGCATGATAGATTCGGAGAAGATTTAGTACGAAAAGTATTTATTGACCGCTTTCCTCCTCAATTGAGGAAATTAGGGGATGATCACGGGGATTTAAACATGACCTATTTGGCAATGAACCTATCACGGTATCGAAATGGTGTCGCGAAGAAGCATGGCGATATTTCCCGCAAGATGTTTCCGGGATATGAAATCGATGCCATCACCAACGGAGTTCATTTACCCTTTTGGGTTTCTAAACCCTTGAAAGATATCTATGATAGAATGTGGCCCAATTGGAAAGCCAATCCTACCGTTTTTCAAAATGCCATCGAAATCGATGATTTAGACTTGTTCGACGCTCACGTCGAAAATAAATGGAGTTTAATCAATTATCAAAAAGCTCACTCTTGGAATTTGTTAGATGAGGAATTGTTAACCATAGGGTTCGCCAGGCGGTTTGCAACGTATAAACGCGCAACCCTCATTTTTCACGATATCGATCGCTTGGGAGAAATCTGCAAGGACAAGATACAGTTCATCTTTGCTGGAAAAGCTCATCCTAAGGACGAGGGAGGAAAAAATTACATTAAAAAGATCTTTCAAGCCGGAGAATACCTGATCGAAAAGTACGGGGTAAAAGTGGTGCTCATGGAAAACTATGGAATCGATTTGGCCCATTTATTGGTGAGTGGGGTGGATTTATGGTTAAATACCCCAGAACGTTATCGCGAGGCCAGCGGCACTTCGGGAATGAAAGCGGTGTTAAATGGTGTTCTGAATTTTAGCGTGCAAGATGGATGGTGGCTGGAGGGATATAAAATGAATCCTTTAGCGGGATGGGCAATTGGTCCCGATGACTCCGATCCTTCTGCTCCCGGAGTATCAAATGATTGGGACATCGATTCCAACATGTTATATAGTATTTTAGAAGATGAGATCATTCCCACATACATGAATCAATCGGAATGGATCTTTCGTCAAAAAAATGCGATTGCTTTAGCTTCCTATTTTAACACGCATCGCATGATAGAAGAATATGCGGCAAAAGCTTATAAATTAAAGCGCCAAAAACCGTGGAAATTTGAACGATAACCTTTTTCTTCTTTTATCCTTCTTTTAAGGCGTGGCAGGAATTCAATTGAAACGGTCTTATTTGTATGTATTCATCCAAATTTTTCTGAGCAAAATAATGTTCAAGCACTTGTTTCAGAACGAGTTCCATGGATTGAATGCCTACTTTCAAGCCCTCAATATCCCTTGTTAAGAGTAAAAAATAGTCTTGGGTGACTTCCAAGTAATAGCAAGAGGATTTAATGGAAATAGAACTTTTAGAAGCAAGAATTTCATTTGAAGTTCTTATTTTTTCATTATCTGTAAAGAGAACGATCAAGTAGTTTTCCGTGTATTTCTCTGCTAAATAAGAATCCCGGATCCCAGAAGCGGTTAAAGTGGTTCCCACGTAATTTTTCATGAGATTCTGAAGGTTATTTAATTCTTTCCGAAAGAAATTTTTGTTGTGATAAAACGAGAATTTTTCGGTCAATTTTAACGGGGTACCCGACATGTATTTAATTTGATCGCCCTTGGGATCGATTTCAAACTTGTCTAGATACGATGACATGATAATTTTATTGGTAAAAATGTTAATTTAAAATTAAATATTTATGTTTTTAGGGAAAATAGGAAATTATCTTTAAAAAACATCCCGTTTATGAATTCTTATTGCGACCATGATAAAGTTAGGCAGCTTGAGATTAGCAAATAATCTCTTATTGGCACCCATGCTAAACATCACCACGGCACCTTTTAGACATTTTTGCCGATATTTTCACGCCGTGGGTTTAGTCCACGTTCCAATGCTCTACACTAAAAAAATCATTTCTAATCCAAAATCCATTGATAAACAACTCCAAAAAATCAAGCAAGAAAAACCGATAAGCATTCAACTGATTGGAGGAAATCCTGTGACAATAAAAGATGCGATAGAATTATTGGAGAGTTATGATCATGATGTCATTGATATTAATGCAGGATGTCCTTCAAAAAGAGCGATAAGTGCGAAAGAAGGTGGGTTCTTATTAAATAACTTAGAAAAGCTGAAAGAATTAACGGAGGTCGCATTGAAATATTCTTCGGTACCGGTATCCTTGAAGATTAGGACGGGATTTGAAGAAAGACTTAACGTGGATACCTTTTCGACGCTTTTCAAAGATTCTAATCTGGAATTCCTGACCATTCACGCACGCAGAGTAAAGGATGGATATGGGTCCTCCACTCTTGATTTGGATACTTTAAAAATGTTAAAAGAGCGACTTGATCTTCCCATCGTGGGCAATGGAGATATCCATGACATAAAGATTGTCCGGGAATACTCAGAAAATGTGAAAGTAGATGCTATGATGATTGGAAGAGCCTCTATCGGGAATCCTGCCATTTTTAAGCAAATCCATGATTATATGGAAAATAAAGACAACATTTTATTCAAAAATTCAATAGCTCGAATGGAGCAAAATGTCATGATTTATGAAAAGATCATCCAACAATACTTAGATGGATTGTATATCCCAATAAGCAATGAAGATTTTATCTTTCAGGAACTGAAGAGAAATTCTATTTGGCTTACCAAGGGGATAAAGGATTCTACTTTTATTCGATCCACTTTAAGCAAGGCTAAATGCTTAAGGGAATTGAAGCTTTGTTTGACAAATTATTTCCACTATACTTCCTTAGCGTAGAACATGCCAATCACGAGCTTCCAAATGGACATTTTTGCACTTGAAGTAAAAACAAAAAAGGGTAGAGAAAAAAGGTTATTTATTCTTTTTATAATTCTTTAGTAATTCTTCGGGGGTAAAGATGCCATCCTCCGTGATAATGCCCGTCACCAGTCGAAAGGGAGTGACATCAAACGCATAATTCAGACACTCCACTCCATCCGGAACGATACGTAGCTTACCTAACACGTCGCTGACCTCCTTACCATCTCGCTGTTCGATGGTGACATCATCTTCTGTTTCCTCAAGCGATAAAGTAGAAGTGGGAGCTGCAACATAAAAAGGAATTCCATTATCCTTTGCAGCCAAAGCGACCAAGTAGGTGCCAATTTTATTGAATACTGCATCGGAAGTCACTCTATCCGTGCCGACAATGACTTTATTGATTTTACCTAATCGCATGAGCAAGCCTGAAGAGGTATCCGAAATAACCTTCACCGGTATGCTATCATATTTTAATTCATACGCAGTTAGTCGGGCACCTTGAAGTCGTGGTCTCGTTTCATCCGCTATCACGCTCACTTTCTTTCCTTGTTCGATTGCTGCTCTTATGGGTGCTAGCGCCGTACCGTACTGAACGGTCGCCAAGGAACCTGCATTGCAATGCGTTAATACCACGTCTCCATCATCGATAACTTCTGCCCCATATTTTCCCATGCTTTTATTTACATTTATATCTTCTTGCGCCATGATCTTAGCTTCTTCAATAACTAAGTCCGAAATTTCTTTGGGATTATCTGGTGCAGGGACGATGATCTTCATGATGCGATTGACAGCCCAGAAGAGATTGGATGCCGTGGGGCGCGTTCCCTTGATTACTTGGGCAGCTTCCTCCATTTTCTTTAAAAATTCTTTTTTTGGTAAATCTTGATACTCCAGCGTGGCTAATGCCATGCTCATGGCAGCGGCCACCCCGATTGCAGGTGCTCCTCGAATGTTCATGACTTTAATGGAATTCGCCACGTCCCGGTAATCCTTAAATATTAAAAACTTGAGTTCGAAAGGAAGTAGTGTTTGGTCAATCATTTTCACTTCATCATCATTAGTCCATTCAATAGAAGGGATCATTTTTTATTTCCTCATCGTTTTTTCTTAAGAGGCAGGTATTTCATATCTCGTGCCTATCATGGATAATAATTATTCATCTTTAAAATATAAATTCGTTTTACAAAAAAATGAACATTTGTAAAATGATTCGATTGAAATTCCATCATGACAGAGAAAAACTAATTTTAAATTTTAACTTGGTTCTTTATCATTTCTCATTACGTTGCGCTTCTTTATCTTTATCTGAGCTCCAATTTAAAATGATTTCTTTCTGTTTTTGGAGAGATTCTTGATTATATATTTGGTATAATATTAATTGTATCTCAAGGATATCGATGGTCGTTGGAAATCGATTTTTCCACCCCCATTCAGCCCCTTCCTAATAAAGGGGTGAAAATTAAAAAATAATCCCAAAAATTATTATTCTTATCGTTTTTATTTATTTAACCAACTTCAATTATTTGAAAAGAGGAGAGAACTACTTCTCCCAATAATCTTCATGAGAAGAGTAACATTTTTTTTCACGAGTAGAAAAGAATGCAATCTCCTGATCCCATTCCCTTAGTACAATCACCAATCATTTCTTGTTCCCGGAGAACCGATATTCCCGCATTTTTAACAGATTGGGTCATCTCAAGAATCAAGATCGGGCACGTGGACGTACAAAATCCCTTTAATCCTGCCCAAGTCTCCCGAGTATCCTTGGATCCTCTTATTGTAAAATGCTGGGCATGGTGGTCAAAGAATTTTAAAAATTGGATCGCTGCCTATCAACAAAATCGAGTGCTTTTCACCCAATACAAGGGACATTATTTCCAATTTACCATAAATTCCCCTTCAGTTTTAGAACCTAACGTGAAGATCTCCTTGGAAGAGCGATTCAAACAATTGGAATGGTTAATCAAAGAATTTGGCCTGGAAGCCGTTAATTTTAGGTTCGACCCCATCATCTTCTATAAATCGGGAGATAAAATTGTGAGTAATTTGGATAAATTTGAATATATCGTCAAGGCCGTGTCCTCATTGGGAATAAAAGAAATGATCTTTTCATTTGCCACTCTTTATTCGAAAGTTCAAAAACGGATGACATCGAGAGGGTATTCCCCCATAGAGGTTCCTTATCCTAAAAAAGAAGAGATCACGCTGAAATTAGTATCGATTTGCGATAAATATGGAATGAAAATGAAGGCTTGTTGTCAACCGGATTTATTGAAGATACAGGGCGTGGAACAAGCGCACTGTATTGATGCGTATAAGATAGAATCTATTATTGGAGAAACGATACCAAAAGTACCAGATAAAGGGCAAAGAAAGGATTGTGGATGTCATAAATCGAAAGATATTGGAGGATATTCAGGTATTTTTAAATGTCATCATGATTGTGCCTATTGCTATGCATCTCCCGCGAAAAAGTAAAGATCTCTATTTTTTTATGCTTTTCTCCCCGAAAAAGGATTAAATTTTACAATTCAATTTCATTAAAATTAAGTAGATAGCGAAAAACTCAGAGATCTTATTTTCCATGCTATCATATCTCCCTTTTTAAAATTTAGAAAGTTTTCTATAAAATTGGACTATATAACTTTTAAGATAATTTTAAAATTTCATTAATTAATACCTCTGATATGGGTTTTTCATGGAATATTATATAGAAAATTATTATATCCTCAAAAGGACTAAGAACAAGATCTACTCACGTCCTCAATTAAAGAAAAAAGAGAAATTATTTCAAAATTTAGATTTAATTCTCTGGAATTTAATGAATAAACTGCCGATTAGGAGATGCTTTCCCCACTTTATTAAAAAATGTCCCAAATGCGGACGTCTTCGGTCAGAAACATTAATCGGCTATTATACTGGCGAGGAAGTTTCTTGCAAGCGCTGTAAAGTATATGCTTTTACATTTTCGACTCTAATAAATACTTCCTTAAATCTCGCAGCAAAAACCTTGAAGATGGAAAAAAACATTTTTAAAAGGATCTTGAAGGAAAGCCCCGCGCTCAGGAGATTGGTGTTATCCTACATGGAGGGGATCAGCATTCATGGACTGCGCGTGCCTCAAGTCCCTTCGGGTCCTTTAATCACGCTATGGTCCATCACGCACCGGTGCAATTTAAATTGTGCTCATTGTTACGTGCCCCAGAATAATGGCATGAAAGAGCTCAATTATTCGGAAGTGTGTAAGGTCATTGATCAGCTCCATGAAGCCAAAAACTTTGTAATAGGCTTTTCGGGAGGAGAGGCCCTTTTAAGGGAGGACATTTACGATATCATCCACTATGCTTCAAAAAAAGAAATGAGCATCGCGCTTGCAACTAATGGCACGTTAATCACTAAGGATGTGGCAAGGAATCTCAAGGAATCGGGATTAGGATATGCTCAAATAAGTATAGATGGATTGAAGGAGGTGCACGATCAAATACGGGGACGGGGAATGTTTAATAAAGCGATTCAAGGAATAAAAAATGCGATCGAAGCTGGCTTATACGTGAGCATGGACGTGGTGATTACCAGGTTGAACGTGCACCAAATAGACAATCTTATCGAGCTTGCTAAAGATTTGGGCGTGTCGAAATTTGAGATCTTGGATTTCGTTCCTTCCGAAAAAGCGGCAGGGGTTTCTGAAATCGCTCTTAATCCCTTAGAAATGGAGCAGTTTGGCAAGAAAGTATGCGAAATTTGGCACGATTTAATAATAAATAAGTATCCCTTGACTCTATCCTATAAAAACCCGATCTTCACCCGCATCTTAGCACAGAGATATCCTAAGATAACCTACATCCCTTACTTCAAGGGCATTTTTCCCAAGGACGCCATGAATTTTTTCAATTTTTCCGATCGCTTGACCAAGGGTGTTTTTGGAGAGCAAAAACCCTTTTCTCCTTTCATTACGGGGTGTGAATCGGGAATTTATGTGATCCACATCAAACCTAATGGCGACGTCACTCCTTGTCCTCTCAATCCTGCACTGCTTGGAAATGTCCAGCGAACTCACATTCAATCTATCTGGAGAAATTCTCCCATTCTAAATGTCTATCGGGATCTCAAGTTTAAAGGAGCTTGTGGGAAATGTCTATATAAAACTATTTGTGGCGGTTGCAGGGCAAAAGTATTTTTAAATTCGGATTCTTTTGACCAATCGGATCCAACATGCATTTTAAATTGTAAAATGAAAAAGAGTAATCAATGAAATTAAGTAAATCTTGAAAATAAAATTTTTTTCCTGTCCTTTTTATTATCATTACTGCATTTTATATAGATCTGCGTTTTGCGAACTCTAACATAGATAATGAGTGTTAAATGAGTTTGTTTTATTAAATTTGATGAAAACTGATAATTGGATAGCATCAAATGGAGGAAAATGACTAAGGAAAATAACAAAGATAGAGAGGATTAAAATTTACTCGCATCCTATTTATAAACTATTAGTATTAAAACATCTAAGATTACCTCGATTTCAGAAATCAAAAAATTAAAATATTTGAAATAATGAAATAATTTTAATAAGTAAATAACTTTAAATAAATAATGCATCTGTTTGTATTACTTATCTCCGTAGATCTGGGGATTTAACTTGGCTGAACGTTTGGCATATTGTGGTAGTCGGTGTGATTTGTGTCCTCGGTACGAAGCAACAATTGCTGGGGATATAAATCGCCTTACTGAATTGGCTGATTTATGGTATCGATGTGGTTGGCGCGATGAAATTTTATCTCCAAAAGATATGAAATGTGGTGGTTGTTATCCTGAAATTTGGTGTCGATATGAAATTCCAACTTGCGCTGCTGCTCATAACGTTGAGAACTGTGGCTTGTGCGAAGAGTACGAAACATGCGTAACATTAAAAGATATGTTTACTCGGAACACCGACTATAGAAATCATTGTGAAGCAACATGTTCAAGAGAAGAATTTGAAATGTTAAAAAACACATGTTTTAGCAAACAAGCGAATCTATCCGCAGAGCGTTCAAAAGTTCAGAATCAAGAATAAGAAGATAAGTACTGAGTTCTCTATATCCAAGGCGCAAGAAGGCAATAAAGTACCTTGATAAATCTATTGAGATCAATCGTAATGTTGCCCTTATACGTAAACTTAGGAATCAATTATTAGAAAGTTATTAATTAATAAAATATGGATTTATCACTTCTTATAAGTCCAAAGAATTCATCCTAAATTTTTTCTTATTTCTAAATATCGCATCAGTATTCTCTAATTATTTTATATATTAAATTTATTTGTTTTTCCTTCCTTTGTTGTATAAATAGAATTAAAAGAAATTAAGAAGGGCAACGAAGAAAATGATTAATCACCTCAAGATACCTAAATGCATGTCAACGCAACATCCGGACAATGTCAATTCCCCCTTTTTCACGGAAAGCGCGGAAATAGGGGGAGAGGACGAGATAGTTGAAGCGTATTATGCCTTTTCCCATTTAGGATGCGATGAGCAAATGTGGGATTG
>CAYLZE010000081.1:0-23286 GCA_964388035.1 uncultured archaeon | reverse complement strand
TTTGGAAACATCCGGAATGAACCCTTAAAGAAAATTTGGAAGCGGATGGCAACTCATGAGGCATATAATTATAGAGCTACTTGTTGCAGGATGCAAAATCCCGACTTTCGGAGTGTATACATCGATCCTATTCCTGATGATGCCATTTTACCTTATGACATTAATTTACTCTCCCCGAATAAAGAAAGCTCAAAAAATTGAAGTTAAAATCAACACTCTTGAATATAAAAAATTATTTATCTCATTCCTTATCTTAAAATTGACTTATTTTTCTTATCCTTTTACCTATAATAAATTCTATTCCTATACCAGGAAATCAAATTAGTATTTTATTTTTTTTACCTTAAGTTGCGATTTTATTTCTTAGGAAATATGATAATAATTATTAATCATGAAATACAAATAAAAAAATGAGTTACGAAATGACAAAATTAATATTTTTAGGGTGCCTCTCCCGGAATAGATATAAAGAGACATGTGAAAATGCATTAAAAATAATAAACCAACTTGATTCAGAGTATGAAGTTATTGATGATACCCCTTGTTGTGGATCATTATCTTTTCATGTTGCCAGCCAAGCAGAGCTTAAAAAACACGTGGAAGAGGTTAATCAATGGTTCAAAGATCATCACGTGAATGAGTTAGTAACCATCTGTGCGGGTTGTTATAGGTATTTAACAGGTTATAAGGAGTTTTTAAACGGAGAATTCAATGTGAAAGTGAAACATCTCTTACAACTAATGGCTGAAGATGAAAATTTGAAAAAGTTAAACTTAAAATATGATAAAAGCAAACTATACGTGAATTATCATGACGCTTGCCACTTAAAGAATGCCAATCCTCCACTAATTGAGGAGCCAAGAAAAATCATCAATTCCATAGAAAATGTTGAGATTTTTGAGATGGAAAACAGTGGGTTAAATTCTATATGTTGCGGAGCGGGAGGCGGAGTTTATTCTATTTTTAAAGAGAATAGTGACTATAATGGGAAGACCATATTCGATCAGATGCGAAAAGGTAAAGCATTGTTGACGGCCTGTCCTTTCTGTTATACCGCATTAAAGCGGATACACGATGAAAATAATATCAAAAAACCTATCATTAAATTTGAAGATTTTATTGTAAAATTAATGGAAGGAGGCGACCCGTTAAAATGAGTGAACAAGGAAAAAAGTTATATGAAGATGTGAAGTCCAAGATAGAAATGCTTAAAGATGAGAATTCAGCGTATAGTAAATTCGGAGAACTCTGGAAGCTAGCATGTTTGGGAAAATATCGCTCGTTTGACTTAAGATACCTTTACGATGATACTAGCAGAGAATTTGTTAATAAATATAAACCCCAATTAATTGCCATGCGAAACGATTTTATTGAGAATATTGAAGCTTATGTCAATAAATGCCTTAATGTAATGGAAAAAACGAACAAGTTCCGAGTATATTTAGCCAAGACAAATCAAGAAGCACAGGAAATATTCATGAAAGAGTTAGGAGATCAAAAGGTCATATATAAATCTAAATCCTTAGAAGCTAAGGATACGGGGATTATAGATATTTTAAAGAAGAATAATATCGAAATTAAAGAAACGGATTTAGGAGATGTCATGTGCCAATTACTTGGTTATGAACATCCGAGCTTTACACTAGGTCCTGGAATACAGTTCACAGAAGAAGAAATTGTTGCAAAGATCAAAGAAAAATATGGCGTGGAAATCGAACCAAAGGCGGAAGCTATCGTTCAATATTTTCGAGAAACCTATAGACCAGAGCTATTAAACAAAGTTAAAGTTTCTCTGACTTCAGCTAATGCTATTGCAGCCCATGATGGCTCTATTGTATTGGTTGAAAATGAAGGAAACATTAGTATATTAACTAGAGCTACAGAAAAACATATAGTAGTAGCAGGGATTGGTAAAATTGTCCCCGACGTGTTCGATGCCTTGATGGTTGCAAAAATTCAAGAACGGATCACTAATGTTGATGGAGCCTACATAAGTCTTATTTCAGCTCCATCGAATACATCTGATATCAAAGGAAAACGCGTTATGGGAATGTATGGTGCAAAAGAAGTCGTAGTCATTTTGGTGGATGATTGGAGAATCAAAGCAGTCAAAGAAAATAAATTCTATAAGGACATCCTTAAATGTATTTCCTGTAAATCGTGTGATTTCGTGTGTACTGCATCTCGCGCGTTTGGAAATATTTATGCCTCAAAATATGGAATTGGGGCAATAAACATCATAAGAGATTATATTCATAATGGTATTGAAGAGGCAGTAAAGGACGGATTATTTTTATGCACGAGCTGTGAAAACTGCGCAAATTGGTGTCCTGTTGAAATAAATTTAGGAGAAATGATGAAACAATTAAAGCACATCGCCACTGAATACGGTTTATGTCCTCCCCCTTTAGCTAGCTATAAAGAAAAAATATTTCAAGATAAAGATCCTTTCAAATAAATTGTTTCTTTTTTATATAAAGAACTTGTAATTTGAAAGACCAAGGACTAATAAAAATACCATTGTTTTTTTTTTCTTTAGACCTTCATGATATTGATTAAAGAATTATTTTGAAAGTAGTTTTTTTTCAACATGTTTTAGCCATTTAGCGGTTAAGGTTAGAGTTAATTTAATACCATTTTGACCGTTGGTGAAAACAATCAATCCATCTCCAGATTCGGGAATGAACATCATTTGTGTATTCCATCCAATATTTCCTCCGCTATGGTTAACAATCTTATACCCATTTAATGGCATGATAAAGTATCCTAATCCCATATGGGAATTAATGGATAAAGGATCTTTTGTTTCAAAATATATTTTATGCATCATTTCAATGGTTTCAGGCTTTAGGATACCCCTACCGGGCAATTCCCCATTAGAACCTTTCATGCTAGCTAAGACAAATTTTGACAAATCAACAGTAGTAGAATAACAACCTGCTGCCGCTAAAGCGGTAAAAAGATAATTTGGTACAATCTCACTGTAAAAGAAATAAGCTTTTGCCGTTAATGGTTTTAAATCTTCACGCCACGAGAAGCTACTTTGATTCATGCCTAAGGGTTTTAATATTTCATTTTCCATGTATTCCGCAAAATTTTGATCCGTTATTTCTTCAACAATGAGTTGTGCTATTGTATATCCTCCTCCTGAATATGAAAATTGTGTTCCTGGTTCCACAAAAACGGTGACTGGTCTTTCATCTTCTTTTGGATCTGATTTAATTATTTCTTTTATTTTTAATTGAATTGCATCCTTCTGGTACTTGATATTTCCAGAAAGGGAATCCACAATAGAAGGTTTTTCATGATCAGGATGAAAACCCGAATATCCATGTAAAGAAAGTCCTGCAGTATGACTTAGCAATCTTCTCATCGTGATTTTATCATGATTGAACTTGGAAGGAGGGAGATGCCACTTTTTCAGATAATTCTCTATGGGCGCATCAAGATCAATCAAATCTTTTTCCACTAATTTCATTACGCCCCAGGTCGAAATAGGTTTCGAAATGGATGCTATCTGAAAAACAGTATTTTTAGTTACTGGTTGTTTATCTTCAATACTTGCAAAACCATAATTCGCTATTTTTAGAACCTTATAGTTTTCAATTAATGAGATTGAAACTCCTGGAACGTTATATCTATCTAATAATTTAGGAATATCTATTTTTTCTAACATTAATATTTATATTTTAAGCGATTCCTTATAATAATTTTCATTTTAAAATAAAGAAACATGTTCTAAAATATGATTCTTTTTCATGCTTAGAGGATGGGAGGAATGAATAATAACTCCTTTAACGCCCATATTTTGTAACGGCTTGCTTTTTTATTTAATCATCCATTTATTTGAATTGAGTTTATTATCTACCAGAATGAAAAATGTAACCTTATTAATTATACCATCAACTAATAATTTTAAAACTTTAATTGCATTAATACTAATTTTAAATTAAAAATAAGTTAAAGTAAAATGATACCCAAAATTTCGCTTGAAAATCTCAAGTTATCAAAAATTGTATGTGGAACAAATCAATTCGTTGGAATTACACATAGATGGAATCCCATAGATATATATTTACATCTAAGAAGATTTAAAGAACCTAAAACTATTGCAAAGTTTCTGATTTATTTAAACCAACAACATGAGATAAATTGTTGTATATCTTCTCCTCGGGATAAAATTCTTGAAGCTATTAAAATAACTCAAAAAGAAATTGGAGAAAAATTCCATTGGTTATGCACTCCTTCTCGTAGAAAAACAGCCAAAAACCTGTCAACTAATATGTATGAACAAATAGATTGGTGTTATCAAAATGAAGTATCGGTTTGCTTGTTGCATAGGAATTATACTGATCATGCTATAGATAAAAATTCCTTGACAATTGGAAAAAATAAAAAAGGATTACCTCCTTATCCAGAACTGAGCTCATACATCAGAGATAAGGGCATGATACCGGGATTGTCAACACATTATATCGAAACGATAAAAGCTGTGCAAAAAAACAACTATGATGCCCCTCTAATCACGCAACCCCTTAATAAAATAGGATTTCAATCAAATGCTAATCCCGGGGATTTAATTAAAGTGATCCAAGAAACACCCCAGCAGATTATTAACATAAAACCCATGGGCGCAGGAAGGATTCAACCAAGAGAGGGATTACAATATTGTCTTCAAAATATCAAAAAGAATGACTATCTTGCAGTTGGTTTTGGTAAATTCGAGCATTGCATGGAAGATGGGAAAATCTTAGAAGAATTGCTTAAAGAACCTTAAGTTAGGAGAGAAAAAAATGAGTAAATTAAACCACCTATCTGTAATAACTGATGAAATAAGTCAGGATTTTGAGAATGCCCTTAAGACCACTTCAGAGTTTGGAATTAAACAAGTGGATCTCCGAACTATTTGGAATAAGAATATCGCTTTATTTACGGATGAAGAATTAAAACAATTAAAAGGACTATTGGAGAAGTACCAAATTAAGGTTATAGTAATAACAAGCCCATTTGCTAAATGTGTTTTACCGAGCTCTCATCTTGCAACCTCAAAAAAAAAGAGTCTTTCCAGAAACCCGGAATTTAATTTATCCTTGTTTGATAGAATTATCGAAATCTCAGATTTTTTTAATACACCTTATATTCGCATTTTTTCATTTTTCAAGTTAAGTCTGAAAACAACCCAGCATCAATGGAATGAAATGATTGAAATTTTACGTCCATGCATTCAGAAAGCACAAGAAAGGAAAAAGATATTATTATTGGAGAATGATCACGGTCTCATTGTCAGTAAGATCGAGGAAACTAAAAAATTTTTTAAAGAAATTAATTCTACTTCAATTAAACTGCTCCTCGATCCCGGCAATTTTTTTATGGATAAAGAATCCACATTACCCGAAGCGTATGATTATTTCTACGAACAGAACCTGGTTGCTCACATGCATGTTAAGGACCCTAAGAGAAGGATTCCTATATTAGGAGCAATTTTTACAACTGTTGGGGAAGGAAAAATAAATTATAAACCTCTTCTTGAACAAGCTTTTAGAAATAATTTTGAGGGCAATTTCATATTAGAAACCCACGCACTGAGAAATAAAGAAGTAATCTCCAAAAAAAGTTTAGAGACTCTCTCGATTTGGTTAAAGGAGTTAGAGTGAATTTTATTTATTCATATTTGGTGAAAATAGTTGGATGAAATTAAAATTGGATTGATAGGAGTAGGATTTGCTGCAAATCTTCATTTGGAAGCTTATCATAAAATCCCGGGGATAAAAGTTGAAATTGCGGGATTAACTTCCCAACATTGGGAAAGATCGGAAATCTTCTGTAGAGATCATGAATTAGATATTGATATTATATATGAAAACGCTGAAAAACTTATTCGTGAGTTAAAAGCTGAGGTCATTGACTTGGTCGTACCTACTTATCTTCACGTCCCTTTTGCCATCCTGGCAGCAGAACAGGGTAAGCACGTGATATGTGAAAAACCTCTTACCGGTTATTTTGGAAATCCGGAAATCACAATTGAAGAAAGAGAGAACGTGGGTTTTACGGACAAGATGTTCATGTTGAAAAAAACCTTAGAAGACTGCGAGAAAATTGATAAAGCGTTCCAAAAATCGGGAACCCGTTTCTGTTATGCCGAAAATTGGGTCTATGCCCCTCCCATAACTAAAGCAAAAAATCTTTTAAAAGAATCCAAAGGAAAAATCTTGGAGATCAGATGCGGAGAAAGCCATTCGGGATCTCATTCAAGATTCGCTTCGGAATGGAAATACACGGGAGGAGGTTCCTTGTTGAGAATGGGAGCTCATCCTTATGGGGCCGCTCTCCATTTGAAAATGTGGGAAGGCTTAATTAGAGACAATAAACCCATTTACCCGGGCTCTGTAGTCGCGATTACTGCGAAATGTAGGGAATTACTAACTATTCTTCCATCTGATCAGGATTATATTCGTTCCCGACCTAAAGATGTGGAAGATTGGTCGTGTGGAATAATCACTTTTGAGGACGGGACTAATACGGTAGTATTTGGTTCTGACGTGACATTAGGCGGTATCGAAAATTGGATGAATATTTATGCAAGTACCACCCGCATAGAATGCAAGATTTCTAATAATAATTCTCTCATGGCTTATGCTCCAACTGAAAATCAATTTAAGAATGCCTATACAATTGAAAAAACTGAAACAAAAGCCGGGTGGAATTTTGCTCAACCCGATGAGGATTGGATGACAGGTTATCCTTTTGAAATGCAAGATTTTATGAAATGTATACAAGAAGATAAAGAACCTCAATCCAATTTGGATCTTGCCATTTGGACGACTAAAGTCATGTATTCTGCCTATTTATCTGCAGAATCGGGGAATAGAATTAAGATTCCCGTAAATTATGAATTGGAATGAGCATTTTTTTAAAAATATCGAATAACTTATCCATGAAACGTCAAAAACTCATCCAAGAATTGCTTTCAGATCTCCCTTGGGACGATTTTTTCATTGCAATGCAAAATGTAGGTTTTGTAAAACTCTCAAAAATCGATCCCAATATCTCGGATTCTAAAAATAAAATAGAAAATTGTATTCATTCGGGGAATGTGATGCTAGTAAATGATATTCTACAATCAGCTTCAATTCGAGATGCCTCTCATCTTCATTTTCTTCCTCAAGTTATTTTTCGGCCGGTAACTGAATATCAATTACAGAAAATCGTCATCCATTCTCAAAAATATCAAATCCCACTCACTTTCGCATCGGGGAAAACGGGTCTTTCAGGCGCTTATGCAAATTATGCTATAGTTGTTGATTTAGCGGATCTCCATTCGCTTCCCGCTCCCTTTACAATTAATTTAGAATCCAAAAAAATCGAAGCAGAACAAGGGGTAATCATATCTGATTTAATTAAATGGATCGAATATAAAAGTGATGGAGTTTATATCTGGCCCATACAACCTTCTAGTGCGTTGAAACTCCCGGTACGGGTTGGTGGTATCATTTCAACTAATGCTAGTGGATTAACTTCGGGAAAATTAGGAGCTACAGAAGATTGGGTTGAAACTATCCGCATCATGAAACCAAGTGGAGAAATAATAAGTATTAATAAGGATGATCCTCTCTTTTTCAAAATAATCGGGGGCGAAGGCATGTATGGCATAGTTTTAAGTGCAACCTTTAAATTACGCAATGTTCCAAAAAACACGGAACAAGCAATTCTTTATGGTTCGGATGAAATAACGGCTTTCGAAGGATTGACTGCCGTTCAGAATCAGCAGATTTTTCCTCTAATTAGCGAATTTATCATGTCCCCCAGTAACTTAATAGGCAAATTTAAAAATCTTCCGGAAGCTATAAAGAATAATCAAACGATAAATTGGATCGTTCTTATTAAAGGAGAAAAAGAAACTTTAAATGATTTTATAAGAGTAATGAAAAAATATACGGAATTACGTGATAATGAACTATCGGATTCAAAATTTAAAGAATTGCTCAACGAACGAGCATCTTTACCTCTTTTATCTGTTACCGGGGATCGTAGTGCAAATATTTTGAGGATTCCTAGCTTTGAAGATATATTAGTAGATCCCATAGTAATACCGGGTTTGCTTGACGCTTTGAATGAAATCTATAAGGAAAAGGGGTTGGAAAAAGTTTCAATAGGATATGGACATTTGAATTTCCGGAAAGGACAAGGGGCTTTATTCCACGTTCGATTACCCGTTCCTATAATGTTATTTTATGAGAATAAAGAAGAGAATTTGGGCTTTATAGCAGAAACCTCTTATGAAGTCATCTCGTTTTTGAAAAAAAATTACCACATTAAACATAAGGCGGAACATGGTTCAGGTCCGTTTAAATTCTGGTTGGATTCCACTTTTCGAGAATCTTTAAAGCAAGATATAAAGGATGGCAAGGCATTTTATAATCCTCACCTTGAGATTTACAATAAAATACTACAAAATAAGATGAATGCCCCAAAACGGGAAAGAAAATCTTTACCAAATAAAGAGAAAATTGAAGAACCTATTGAAAAAGAGCTTTTTGTTGAATGCATGTATTTATACTTGGCTGAAACTTAATATTTTAAAAAAGATCTCACCGTTCAATATGATAATATCATGACAAGATGGGCCAACTCTTCTTTTTAAGAGAAGGATCTGGTACATATTTTTCTTGAATTGCACGTTCTTGAGTACGTAATTCGCTTTTTTCAATATGATAATGCATTTTTTTCAAATCTTCATGGGTTGGAATAGATTCCGTAAAATTATGCATCCATTTTCTTTCATAATGCAACATGTTCCACATCATCGCTTCTATTTTATCATCATCTTCAATGAATTTGCACATGGGATCAGCCAATAGAGCTTTTAAAAGATCTTCCGGACGTCCGGATATTGCAGCATTCACGACTAATTGTTGGTTCTCAGCATGTATTTTAATGAGCTCTTGAATGTCCTTGGGAAAAGAACCCATTGGGGGCGTCTTTATTTGATTATCATGAAAAAATGCTGGAACTTCAATAATGCAATTTTCAGGTAAGGATGGAATTATATTTTTATTAAGAACATTGCTAACGTGATGCCGTAAAACATTTTGTTCCTTATCTTTGATCATCATCAGAGCTTTTTCACCCCCAGCCCATGGTCTAATGAACAGTTTTATGATCCACCTGCTTGTAGAAATATTTGCTAACTTGAATATAGAATATATTAAATGGCGTTCAAAATTTATTTTCTGAACATCCCGTAATTTAGTAATCCCGAAAGGTCTTTCGTTATGGTTGAAGAAGTTATAATATTGTGGTATGAATTCAGCAACATGTCGGTCTTCCACGTAATTTAATAAACCACTCTTATTTAATAAGTAAAAATTAAATGGTCTTCCGAATTTCTTAGACTTATACCCTTCAAATGCTTTTTCGCGGAGCAAAGGATAGATATCTTTCTCTCCATATCTAAATTCCTGTATCCAAGAAAAATGATTCACGCCGCCATACAAAATCTTGAACCTATTCTCTGGTGTTACCTTAATTCCACAATATTTTAAATATCGAGCAAATTCTTTGGAACCAATATAAAAGAATTCATGGCAAAGTCCAATCGATTGAACTTTAGGAGCCGCTTGATAAGATGATAATATGCTAGTACCTTGAGGATTAGTATAATTAAATACAATACTATTGGGACAAAGGGCTTCTATGTCCCTCATAATATCATAAATTATGGGAATCGTCCGAATGCCCCGAAATATGCCCCCTGGTCCCACTGTATCCCCCGTGTTTTGAGGAATTCCGAATTTCAAAGGAATGTGGATATCATACCATTCAGATTTTTGCATTCCCACGGAGATGGAAATAAGAATATAATCCGCTCCCTTGAGCGCTTTTTTTCTATCGATGGTGGAATGGACTTCAATCTTCTTCTTATGAAGGAGGATACCATATTTATATATCGTGGTAACAAGTTGTAAGGAAGGAAAATCAATATCCACTAACCACAGCTCCATGGGTTGCAAAATTTCCGCTTCCAAGATGTTCATTAAAAGTGGAATGGAAAACCGGAATGAACCTGCGCCAATATATACTAACTTGTATTTTTTTTTGGTCAAAGTTCACGAAAGGTGGTAAATTAAATATTGATAGTTTTAATTGTTAATGCTTCATTATTTTAGTAACGCACTTAGATTTTAAAATAATGCATTAATTTAAGTTCTTTTTTTTTGCTTCATTCATTTGAATTTCTAACACATGTATTAAGAATAATAATTGATTAAGATGAATAAATTCATAACTTCTCTCATTGAGCAGTTCGTAAAGGACTATCACGGGATGAACTACACAAAAACGCAATGGAAAGATCCTCTAGTAGCTTATGCCGATGTAAGTGATCCCTTATTTCTCGACTTAAAAAGAATAATTGATCCCTCCCATCGTTTGCCCGGTGAATTATTGAAAGGGGCTAAAATAGTTATTTCTTACTTTATTCCTTTTGAAGAGGAGGTGGTACGATCTAATGTAAAATCAGGTTCGGCTTCAAGAGAATGGGCAATTGCTTATCTGGAAACAAATAAATTAATCATGGATTTAAATCAATATCTAATTCGAGGACTACAAAAAATGGGGGATAAAGTAGTCAGCATTGCTCCTACGCACATCTTTGATGAAAAAGAGCTAATTAGTAACTGGTCCCATAAGCACATTGCTTATATTGCCGGATTGGGAAACTTTGGCATTCATAAAATGTTGATCACAGAGAAGGGTTGTTGCGGAAGACTAGGAAGTGTCATAACCACTCTTGCATTATCAACGACCATGAGGACAGAAAAACCCTATTGCTTGTATTATTATAATAAATCCTGCAAGCAATGTGTTGAGAAATGCACGTTCAACGCCCTCAGAATGAATGATTATGATAGAAAAAAATGTTATGACATGTGTTTAGAAAATGCGCATTTATATTCCTCTTTGGGATTAGCTGATGTATGCGGGAAATGCGTGAGCATGGTTCCTTGTTCTCATTCCAATCCAGTAAAAAGTAAAAAGTGAAATTTAGAATTATTAGGAAAATAGAAAATAAAAATTGTCTTTCAATTAAGATAAAGAGTCATTCACTTATGTGTTAAATACTGATGATAATTTTTAACTAAATTGAAATATTATATTTAAAAAATCCCATTAGAGGATGATATTGAACATGATTAGACCGAAAATTACTATTTTAGATGATGATCATAAAGATAAAGTATTACTGGAAGCAAAACAAATTCTTTCACGCCAAGGAGTACAAGTTCAAAATAAAGTAGCCGCCGAAATTTTAAAAGAAGAAGGATTAAATCACGTAGAATCTTTATTTTTTATTCCTCCAGATCTCGCTGAAAAATGTGTCAAATCGGTTCCCAATCAAATTAAATTATATGATCGAGAGGGAAACGAGCATTTTCTCTTAGAAAATGATAACGTATTGTTTAACCCGGGATCGACAGCAATGAACGTGATCGACGAAAACACGGGAGAAAGAAGACATGCAAAGACAGAGGATTTCATAAAGTTTACTCAAGTGGTAGAAAAGCTTAAATATATTGACGCGCAAAGCACGGCAATGGTGTGCCAAGATGTACCTATAATTTCACAAGATTGGTATCGATTATTTATTTGCTTGAATTATTGTTATAAACCGATTATAACTGGTACCTTTAATAAAGACAGTTTTCAAATCATGAAAGAATTGCTATTAACTTGTCGACTATCTGAAAAGGATTTGGCAAATAAACCACTTGCGATTTTTGACGCAGCTCCATCTCCTCCCTTAATATGGACGGATTTAACCACCCAAGCCATTATAGATGGAGCAAGAAGCAAGATCCCAATAGAATTCGTTTCAATGCCTATAGCTGGAGCTAATGGTCCCATTACTCTAATCGGATCGATAACTCAAATGTGTGCAGAAAATCTAGCAGGAGTAGTAATTTCGCAATTAACTAATAAAGGTGCCCCCTTAATTTGGGGCGGCTCTCCTGCCGTGCTCGATATGAGGCAAGGCACCTCCCCAATGGGCTCAATAGAAGCAATGATGATGAATATTGGAAATATAGAAATGGGGAAATATCTAAAAATTCCTACCCATGCTTACATGTGCGTGAGTGATTCGAAAATGCTTGATTTACAGATGGCTTTTGAAGCTGGAATTGGATTGATTTTAGGAGCACTGGCCGGAATCAATGTCATTTCTGGTCCCGGAATGTTAGAATCTGAATCCACCCAGAGTATTAGTAAATTAATGATAGATAACGAAATCGCCGGAATGGTTAAAAAATTAATTGCAGGTATTCCCGATCACGACCTTCCTTTTGCTTCGGATATAATCGAAGACTTTCGAAAAAAAGGGAACTTATTATCTCATCCCTCCACTCTAAACCTTTATAAGAAAGAGCTTTATTTTACCAGTTCCATTATCAATAGAATGTCTTATAGTTCTTGGTTAAACTCAGGAGCTCTTTCTACGAGGAAGAGAATAAACGAAGAATTAAAAAATTTAAATGCTAAACCGGAAATTAAACCCATAAATGAGGGATTGAAAAGAGAATTGTCAAGAATTGCGAGTGAATCCATAAATATAACAAAATGAATGACCATTTTTTATAACCCGCAATTTAAACTGAAGATAAATTTAAATCGAAATGTGATTGCGAATAAAATGGTAAAAATTTTTTCCTTTCGATGCTTTAATATCTTATATTTCTTAGATTAGTTCAAGTGATTGAATGACGGAGAAATTTTCAAAAGAACCCTTGAGAGGGATGGAAGATCTATTTCCAGAAGATCTACGCGTTTACAAGTATATTTTATCGGTTATTGATGAAGTTGCGGAATTATATGATTATGAAGAGTATGAAGGTCCCTTATTGGAACCAATTGAGATCTTTGCTGCTAAATCTTCCGACGAACTTGTAAATGAGCAGTCTTTTTACGTGGAGAAAAAGAAGGGCAAAAAACTTATTTTACGACCAGAAATGACTCCCACTTTAGCAAGAATGATCGCTCGCAAGAGTCAAGAACTCAAAAAGCCAATACGCTGGTATTCGGTTCCAGAGTGTTTTCGATATGAAAGGCCCCAACGTGGCAGAATGAGAAGCTTTATTCAAGTTAATTATGATATATTAGGTGAGAATAGCCTTTACGCCGAGCTGGAGATCTTTAATATCGCAGTTGATATATTAACGGGCTTAAATGCCACATCAGAACAATTTCAGATCTTCTATAATAATAGAAGGTTTATAGACGCGGTTTGCGAACACATTATCGGTATTCATCAGAAAGATATGCCCTTGGTCTATAAAATCCTAGATAAATCTGATAAATTGGAAGCATCTGAATTTGAGAAGTATTTGATTGATTCCTTTAATGATGAAACTATAATTCAAGGCATTTCAAAGTTAATAAATAACGAAAGATTGGAAGATTTATTAAATAAATTTGATGAAATTCCCCAAGAATTTTATAACTCTCAAGGGTATTCGGAGTTATTAAAATTGGAAAAATTAATTAATATGACGAACATATCCGAATTTTGCTCTTTTTCTTCGAGTGTTGTTCGAGGACTAGACTATTATACGGGAACGGTTTTTGAAGTGTTTGACACGGGAAAAGAGAACAGAAGGGCAATATTTGGAGGGGGTCGCTATGATGATTTACTTTCGCTCTTTTCAGATGAACCATTATCTGGGATTGGCTTTGGAATGGGCGTGCTCATGTTAAAACTATTTCTTGAAACATATGATTTAATCCCCTCTGATATTAAAGAAAAAGACTATTCCGATACAATATATATTGCCTGCGTGAATGAGAGCGTGGCAGATTATGCTTTAAACATCGCAAGTTTAATTCGAAAAGAAAATATTCCTTGCGTGATTAATTATAGATTCGAGAGTTTAAAGAACCAATTAAGCAAGGCGAATGATCTTGGTGTTCTCATAACTCTCATAATTGGACCAAAAGAAAAAAAAGAAGAAAAAGTAAGTATTAGGGACATGAAGTCGGAAAAACAATCTTCAATAGATCTGGAAGACCTTATTCAGAAGATTTTCGATCTTCTGGAGGACATAGAAGATTATTAAATATTATTGAATTAAATCTTGTTAATATAAAAGAAGTCTCTATTTAATTCAAGCTTCGATGGGGATAATGAAATTTTAAGTTGAAGAATATTTCCTTGGTATCTTAATTTATTTACTTAAATATTTTCTGAAAAGATCTATGATAAAAAATTCTTTATCCCTCAATTATTAAAAGCTTCTTTTTAGTCAGCTATAAATAACTCATCAACCTTTTTAGCAACCTCTTCCGCAATTATCTGTGCTAATTTCATCCCTTCTTCTCCTAAATCTTCCCGAGAATTTGGATTCAATTCCGGATGTGCTTTTAAGATGTCATCAATCCTAATTGTCGCCGCTACAGGTCCACTATATCTTTCAACCGCAATTTTCGAACATTCTTCTTCACACCCTTCAATAGTTATCGTGGGATGTTCTTTAGCAAAATTTCGTTCTTCTTGTCCTCCATGACGTTCTAAACCCCCGGCAGCAAATAATGGTTGACATAAAACAATCGTGCTATTCGGTCTCAATCTTTCTACTACAATTCTAGCAGCAGCACGGCTCAGAGTTCCCCCAATTAACTTTTCTCCACTACATGCGATAATTCCTATCTTCTTCCTCATTTAATCCTTCACCTCCTCTCCATTTTCGAGTAATTCATCTACTTTTTTTGATACATTTTCAGCTAGTTTTTGGGATAAAGTTTTAGTATTTTCACCGATCGGAATTATGCAAGATTCGGGTTTTAATTCTCGATTTTCCTTGACGATGTTAGTAGTCATGAATTGAGCATCCACTTTTCCCACTTGTTCCATAACATTGTTATAAGAGCATTTTAATGGACATCCATCGATTACAATTATCTTATTCGCTTTTAAATCCTCAATGACTTTCTTTTTTCCCTTTACTATTAAAGGTAAACATTCCAATTCTGCTTTTCCCTTTGCTAATTCATTTACTGTAATGTATGTAGTTTCCCTGCCTATACTTCCAAAAACTTTTCCAATTCCGCTACACGGAATAATATATACTTTTTTTTCAGCCATTTCATTCACCTTTCATTTTATCTAAATGGTCTTTTTCTTTAATTGCCTTATTTTTCATATATTCAAAATATTGTGGACAATTCATTAAAAGTTCATGATCTTCTTCAAAATTTTCCAGTTCAATTTCAACAAACCATCCTTTATTGTAAGGATCTTGATTTAAATATTCTGGATGCTGCTCTAGAGTCTTATTTACAGCGATTATTTTTCCAGAACCTGGTGAAATTAATTGCAATACGGTTTTTGTGGATTCGAAAGAGCCCACATCATCAAATTGCTCCACCATATTTCCAACTTCAGGTAAATCGACAAATAAGACATCGCTGGCAGCATTTTGCAGATAATCGGAAATACCTAATAAAGCCGTTTTTCCAATAGGCTTTATCCAACAGTCATTTTCATTAAAAAAATATCCCTCTTTAGGAACGGTAAAATAATATTTATCAACCGTAATATCAAAATAACCCTGTTCTCCGAATTCTCGCACATGCTTTTCTTCTTCTTGTCCGGTATCTTCTAAATCTTTAATGATCTCGTCAGCAATTTGGTTCACGAGCTTAATATTCTCTTCATCCAATCTTAAACTCTTGGATGGTTTAATTTTATATTTCTTGGACATTTCGGGAATCATTATTTGCTTGAAAGGTTTAACACTGCGTTCTTCTATCAATTTTGTAGGACACCTTGTCATGCAACCATTAATTACTATGATTTTCAAATTCCTTAAGAGTTCCTCATAGGTTTTATCCCCAGAATTCAATAATACCGGACAAATTAATTTGATATTGGGAAATTTCTCCATGATTCTTAAAGCAACTTCGCGAGCAATAACCCCTAAAGATTTATCTAATCCATTGCAGGGAAGGATACAAATATTCTCATCGTTCAATTTTAATCGCCTTCTTATTCAGCTCTTAATTCTTTTATCATTTTTGTGATTTCTCGTTTATCAGGAAAAGATAATGCGTCAAGAGCACAAGCTTTAGCACACGCACGGCAAAAAACCACGCAGTTATAAGGATTTTTCACAATTAAATTCTTATGTTCCCCTTCGGTTTTTTCATAGACATCATGGGGGCAAAATTTATCGCATTCCATACAAAAATTACATTTTTCATAATCTATAGTTGGCCACCAGGGGATTTTATTTCGCGGGACGCCCATGAAGGTTTCTTTATTTGAATCATAACTTTTACTCATTTTTTTTATCCTCCTCTTCCATTTTTTCTAATGTTTTTTCTACCAATTCCACGGCTTCATCGGTTGTCATTTCTCTAATATCTAATGGGATAAGATCTTTTTTTATATCAAGTCCTACCTTATTAAATGCATCGCGAAACATTTTATATTGCATGTTGGGGGCACATGCACCAATTAGATATTTGCGACCAGGTCGTAAAAAGTCATCCAAGAAACGATCCCCATCTTCTTCACATAATTGTGGATGGATAAATCCATATTCAACGGGTAATTCTATTCGAATACGGTTAATAAAATCCCAAACATCCATTTTTGCAAAGCCCGGACATTTTCCCGTACAAACGCACATGATAAATCCAATTTTTTTTTTTTCTTTACTCAAAATGATACGCCAGAGTTTATTTTTATTTGAGTTTTCAATAATTCATTTTTTAACTAAACTTTAACAAATATTTATAATATATCATCGTGTATAAATCTATGCATTTCTGCTCATAAAAGCAAAAACCATTTTTTATTAATTTAAGTTAGGTTAATACTTAAATAGGATGTAATATATTATTTATATGAATTTATGTATGAAAATGCATAAAAGAGAAAAATATGAAATTAGAAAAATTGAGATTGGAAAAGCTTAAAGCTTTATCAGATGAAACAAGACTTGAGATTATAGGTCTCCTACGTCATGGAGGAGAGCTCTGTGGCTGCGATTTCGAGAAAATGTTGGAAAAATCTCAATCCATGATTTCAAGACATTTAAAGAAATTGGAACTCGCTGATATAATTGAAAGTAGAAAAGATGGTGTTAAAGTCATGTACAAAATAAAAGATTCTCGCATTTTTAAACTATTAGCGGTACTTGATAATATTATTAAGCGAGAACAAAAATATGAAAAAATATTGGAGATTCAAGAAAATATATAAGAGGTGTAAAATCAAATGTCAAAAGCCGAACAAAAGTTGGAAGAAAATAAATTACAGGTTGATGTGTATATTCCTTTGAATGTATGTGCTTGCCAATGGGAAAATTTCATGAATTTGGTGTTTCAGGTATTAACAGAATACAATAAATATATAAAATTTGAAACCAAGAATCTTGACTCCGAGGAGGCACGCAATTTAAACCTTCATGGAAATAGTGTAGTTATCGACGGAAAAGATGTGGTTACCAGTTCTTTTGCATTAAAGAAGAAATTACCTGTAATTCTAAAGGAAAAGGGTTTGATATGAGTTGAACGAAATCGAAGAGAAATTTAATAATATCATATTAATCCCCTGTTCCGGGGCGGAGTATCACGGAGAACTCGCACGAAAAGTAGCAATTCAATTAATAGAAAACAGTAAAATATCAATCTTAGCTTCAATGACATGCTCAACTATTTTTTTAAAGAATGTGTTATTAGGTAAAGATAACATGGTTGAGCTTACTAAAAAACACTTAAAAAATTCCTTCTTGATAGTAATTAATGGCTGTAATACGGCTTGTGCCAGTCAAATCTATGAACATTTGGAAATTAAACCAGATTTAGTAATCTCCGTCCAAGATATCATTCCTAAACAACGTCTTAACCTAAATGATCTCAACTCCTTTAAAAATAAGAATAAATTAAGTGAGATTAAAGAAGAGGATATTAAAAAAGTAATACATTACATCTATACAGAGTTGCAGAAAAAAGGGCTTAATTTAGATGAGTTAGAAAGTCAACAAATTAGCACTTATTAAAATTTTTATTATTCTTTTTCCTACAATTAAATGAAAGGATAATCTACAAGTACTCTTTTAGTAAATTCGTGAAATAATATTAGAACGAATTAAAGTATTATAAAAATTAAAAATTCTCACTTGAGTTTTTTCGAATATAAGCATTTATAGGAATAATCCACTCTATTTTTTCTTCTTTAAAATTTTACCTTCTTAGATAAAGGCAAAAAATTAAAGTATTTATAAATAATAACCATCTTTCTTGGTAAAACAAAAAGAAAGAGCATTTCATATGCGTTCTTTTATTTTTTAATCAAAATAATTATATTTTCTTGTTAGTTTTAAAACCATGAACAATGCAAAAAATTGGAATTCCCGTCAAAAAGCTTTCAAATCTGGATAAATTCCTTACCCTCTGGATATTCATAGCAATGATAGTGGGTATTTTAATCGCATTTATCTTTCCAGGTTTTGAAGTATTTCTTTCAAACTTTGAAGTGGGATATACTAATATTCCAATCGCAATCGGATTAATTTTAATGATGTATCCTCCACTTGCCAAGGTACATTATGAGGAGTTGGGGGATGTCTTCAAGGATAAAAAAATATTAGGATTGGCGCTAATTCAAAATTGGTTAATTGGACCATTTTTAATGTTTGTACTTGCTCTTATCTTTCTGAGAAATTATCCCGAATATATGATTGGTGTCATTTTAATTGGTCTGGCTCGATGTATTGCCATGGTTATTGTTTGGAATGAATTAGCGGGAGGGAGTCGCGAATATGCGGCAGGTTTAGTGGCATTTAACAGCATATTTCAAGTTCTTTTTTATAGTGTATTTGCTTGGTTTTATATTACTTTATTGCCCAGTTTGCTCGGACTACAATCCAATATAATAAATATTGGAATAGGTTCCATAGCAGAAAGTGTATTTATCTATCTGGGAATTCCCTTCATATCTGGATTTGTTACCAGAACGATTTTGATCAAGATAAAAGGGTCTGAATGGTATGCCGAAAAATTTATTCCTAAAATCTCTCCAATTACACTAATTGCTCTTTTATTCACAATTATAATAATGTTTGGCTTAAAAGGCGGTCAAGTGGTATCAATTCCATTGGATGTGGTCATAATAGCAATTCCACTGCTTTTCTATTTTATATTGATGTTTCTAATTAGTTTTGTCATGAGTAAAAAATTGGGGGCTGATTATCAGAGATCAACGAGTCTTTCCTTTACAGCAGCAAGTAATAATTTTGAACTCTCACTTGCTATTGCTATATCGATTTTTGGGTTAGGTTCGGGAGTTGCATTTGCTGCAGTAATAGGCCCATTAATTGAAGTTCCTGTAATGATCTCTTTAGTAAATGTAGCAAAATATTTTAAAAAGAAATATTACCTTGTATCATTGGATAGTAAACAACCTCCCGGGTAATACTCAGGTTCAGTATTACAATTTCACTCCAAAATATTTTTAAATGCGTTATTATCTAATTCTATAAACCTTTTTAATATAAATTACAAAGTAAAAAATTCCTTTTTTAAAAAAATAACTTAACTCATTAAAAAAAATGATAGTGGGAGAAAATAATATTTTTCTAATAATTATTTTTGCTAAATAATAAAAAATCCTATTTGTATTAAAAAAATGAACCAAGAAGTTGCCTGCGTAATATTACCAAGTATATCGAATCCCTTTTTGAACCAAGCTGTTGAGGAGGTTTTATTACAATCAGTGAAGAATAGAGAACACGATTTAATCTTAAGGTTTTGGAGATCAAAACCTTCCGTAATTATAGGGAGAAATCAATCTTTAAAGGCGGAGGTTAATATACGCGCATGCAAGAAACATCAAGTTCCCATATTAAGAAGAATTACGGGGGGAGGTGGGGTATATTTAGATTTAGGGTGCTTGAACTTTTCATTCTTTATGAATAATCACTGTGAATATTATTCAAACAATGTATCCATTCTAAACAAATTCCTTATAACTATAATTATTGACGCGTTAATGAAATCCCATTTAGATTGCTCTTTTCACGTTCCTAATTCAATTTATCTCAACAACAAGAAAATTTCAGGGAGTGCCCAACTTTTTAGGGGAAATTCGGTTTTGCATCATGGTACTTTATTAATAAATTCGGATCTTGACCTTCTAACAAAAGTTCTCGACACGACTCTTGATACCGAAGTAGGACACTACGTTCCTAGTAATAGAACAAAAACAACAAATATACGCTCATTCAACAGATATATAACAATTGAGAGGATCATTCAAGATATTATTAGTCAAGTTGAGAAAGCATTCCACCTAGAATTAACTCGTATTGACTTAACAAACGAAGAGCTGAATCGAGCAAGGAAATTAGTGAGAGAAAAGTATTCAAGCTCTAAATGGGGAAATAAAATACCATAGAATGGAATAAAGGTATGCTAATTTCAATAATATTAGGTCTATTCTAAATAGGTTTAGATTATAAAATTATCACTGATTATAGGTAAAAATTTCGTACTTGATTAGAAGATCTTGAAGCGAAAATACTTTAACAATGACTCATGAAAAATTGTTTGAATTTATGATACCTTTTCCAGATAATTCTATGTGGATTTATATCTCAAATTTACAAAAAATTATTTTAGCATAATCCTAAATATGAGATGCAATCCCATGGTCCATCCTTCACTATTATTTTTTGAATGATATCATTCCATTTTATAATTAATTCCTTTTTAGCGCGAAATAATGCAAAAATTTATCATTATCTTTTCCGAATTTATCTCTAATAACTCTCTTAAACGCACCATAATCTAATCGCTCTTTCATATTATCTGCTCATCAATCAGCGTGAACGATAATTGTAATTTCAGAGTTAGGAAGTAAATTAAAGTTGATATCGCTTCTTAGTGGCATATATTCCCTATTGGGTCCATATGCATTCACACCGCAGTCTTCATAAATATTATCCTCCTCGGCATCCCAAATTAATTGAAGGAAACTGTAAATTAATCCCTTGTATAGTGGAAAAAAAGATCTTTCCGGTTGGTTAAAAATTTTTTTGTCTATTGAACTCAATGCATCGATTATTGACCCATTATCATCTATTTCTGGTACATATGTTATTCCATTTGAAAGGTTATTCTCGGGATCGGGTGCGAAAATCGTTATCTTTATCTTTTTCATGATGATCAGCTCTTCTTTAGTTTTAATATTAATTGTTATATTATTTTTAAGTATAACTTTATAAAACTATTTGTATTATACAATGAGACATCAATCTATTATTTGTCTATTTTGAGATTGGATGAAAAATAAAAGATGATTAAAAAAAATGAATTAATTCGAGTTGAAGTTCATTTACTTTTAGGAAAGTAAGGGCAGCGCTTTCCGTGACATTGAGCGTTTAACTCGTAAACATTACATCGCCCAATCATTTTTTGTTCAGGCAGGGAATAGTTCTTTTTCGCTAAATATTTAATTCCTTGATCAATTGCTACATAAGCACTGAGGCGGCAACATCTAGGGCCACCTAATTTCCCTATCTGCTTTTGAGCACTTAAAGCGGCTTCAAATCCTTCAGAACGTTCTTTATCATGAAATGGCGTGGCTTTTTGAACAATGCTTGCCACAATCCCTACGCCACTTCCACCTCCACAAGTACCGCAGAATCCACAGCCTCCTGCAGGTATTTTCAAGCCACGCATAAAAGCTTCTTTCACATCTTTTTCAATAAAGTCATAATCATTGTTTTTTAGCGCTTGTATGAGAACAGCTGGTACAATCCCATGATGCCAGGGGCCATGAAATGGTAATTCCTCTGAGGCTGTCCATATCTCTCTGAGTTGAGAGATGACCGATTCAAATAAAACCACGGGCACCTTTGTAGTTTGGTGAAGTACGAGAGGTAATATTTTTGGCATGATTTCCATATAATCATCCATAGTCAAATTGTCAAATTCTAGCACCTTTCCCATAAAATCGTCATAATAATTGAATGATTTTGATAATTCGAATTGCTCAGAATCCAGTTTTTCTCACCTATTTCTGCTTTATGTATTTTTAAAATGAGTTTATTAGTACCTTGAGATCATAAGAAAATAATCCATTTTAAACTTTCTCAAAACAAACCAAAAAATATTAAAATAAAAATAATTTCTATACTTTAATGTCAGAAGAAAGATTTAAAAAGTACATTCAAGAATTAGAACCCGGGACATCTTGCACTGAATTCTTAAATAAACATGAAGACTTTATAGCAAATGTGATGAATGACACATTAACTAAAAAAGAGTACAAAATCCATAAGGCCCTTTCCAAGATGAAAAGATATCTCATGTATAAACTGCTTCAAGATAAGCCAATGTGTACTTGTGCTCTTGCTAAAGTATTTCAAATATCAGAAGGAACCGTAACACACCACCTTAAAATTTTAGAAGAAGCAGGTTTGATTATGGGAAAAAAGGAGGGATACTTTACCCGATATTATTCTGTTGAGAAATTAATTCAAGTCCTTTCTTAAAACCAAAAAAATAATTTAAGAGATTATAGATTGATTATCAAATTGGAAAAATATCTAAATTCTATATCATTAGTCTTTAAGGGTCTGCATAGATAATTTTATAATCTCAGGATGAATACTATGATTATGCGCAAGCCATCAACTACTGCATTCAAAAAAGAATTGTCACCAGAACAACGTGAAGAACTACTCAGAGCATTGAAAGCCCGTTTTGAGAAAAACATGAACCGCCATAAAGGTCTTGAATGGGCTAAAGTACAAGCAAAGCTGGAAGCTAATACTGAAAAACTGTGGTCACTCAATGAAATGGAAAGAACTGGCGGTGAACCGGATGTTGTTGGTCATGATAAAAAGACGGGCGAATACATTTTTTATGATTGTTCAGCGGAAAGTCCTAAAGGCCGCAGAAATGTTTGTTATGACCGTGAAGCGCTGGAGTCAAGGAAAGAATTTAAACCAAAAGATACCGCTATGGATATGGCAGCTGCCATGGGCATCGAGATTTTAACGGAAGAACAATATCGAGAGTTGCAGAAACTTGGAAATTTCGATACGAAAACGTCGAGCTGGTTGAAAACACCTTCTGAAATTAGAAAACTCGGCGGCGCCATCTTTGCCGATCGTCGCTACGACCATGTCTTCGTGTATCACAACGGTGCGCCCTCTTACTATGGCGTCAGGGGGTTCCGTGGCTCGCTAAGGGTCTAAATTTTGCACAGACAGCTAAATTTGA
>CAYLZE010000080.1:0-23293 GCA_964388035.1 uncultured archaeon | reverse complement strand
CTAAAGTAATGCGTAAAAATGTAAGGTTTTTTTTAAAAATTAATTTAAAAAAAATTATTGCGAAAAAAGCAATAATCGTTAATTGAACACAATAAGCAAAAAAGTATCGTTGAATGTTTTCAATTAACACATATAATTAATCTAGTTTGTATTTATAAATTTTTGTTATCCTTTTATGGGATTAATAAGAAGTACGGTATATTGACTAATTATGAGAAAATCAATAAAAATAATAATTTTTTCATTAATAGAGCACATTTTATAATTAAATTGTTATTTTTCATTGAATGATTAAAAAAAAAGGAATAGCTTAAACATCCTTTGTTTTAAATCTCAAATAAGCAAGCACGTAGCAGGGGATTATGTAAGAAAGCAGCATTATTATAGCACCTCCAATCGATATTGGGATGCCTCCTGAATCGGTGGTTATGCCTGAAAAAATAGATTGCCCAACCACTTCCGCATATATTGGAAAATACTGCCACATGTTAAAAAAGGCTCCGCAAATTCCAAAAGCGGAAGCAAGAACAATGAAAGCGACGAATCCGAAAGTCATAGCTTTAGAACCCGAGCTGAAAATGGCACTGAATAACAAATAGAGCGAAACATACATGAATCCAACGATGCAATAATACCCAAACCAGATGAACAATTCTATTGGGATTTGAACATAAAGAATTAACGTGAAAATCATTGTTTCTAACACCGGTATTGCTGTCCAAGACAATACGCACGTGTATGCTGCTAATGTTTTTCCAAGAAAGAAATTATCCCTTCCCGTTTTTGTAAAGTTAGTCAAAGCGGTTCGTTTATCAAATTCATCGGCAAGGATTCCGCCAGCGAAAAATAGAGTTAAAAAGATTAAAAACGATCCAATTTGACTTAAAGTGGCACCTGCAAATTCTCGGGGTAATGTGGGTAAATTGAATAGTAAAACTATTGCAATAATATTATAAAGGACTGCAGAAATGAGAATGAGAACCAAATGCCTCTTTTTATATAAAAAAGTTTCAAATCTCCATATATCTATTATTTGATTAAGATTTAGACTGCTTTTCTTCGTAGTTTTTGAGGATTCCATTTTTTATTTACCACTCTCCATTTTTTTTCCTTTTTGATTATTATGTTCAACTAAATCCATGTAAAGATCCTCTAAGCGAGAAGAACGTATTTTGCTGAATCCTATAATGGGTAAATGTATTTCTGAAGATAATATATCATGTATTTCCTTTCTTGAAGTTGGTTTTCCATCATAAAAAATATGGAAACCAGGCACAGTTTCATCATAAATAACAGGAATTTTCCCATCATTTTCAGTATAATTCTCGATTCTCTTCGCAATTTGTTGAGTTAAATCTGGAATTGATGAGGATGAAGGTGAACTCAATAACTCAACAACAATTTCTTTTTTGGTCATTCTTTGCTCTAAATTAACCAATTTATCAACAGCTATTAATTCCCCTCGGTTAATTATTGCGATTCGATCACAGATTTCAGAAATTTCGTAAAGCATGTGAGACGAAAGAAAAATAGTTTTTCCCAGATTCTTTATTTTTTTCATAATGTTCCTCACTTGAACTCGTGCAGCAGGATCTAAACCCGTCTGAGGTTCATCTAATACGGTAATTATCGGGTCATGGACTATTGCTTGCGCCAATCCCAATTTTTGTACCATTCCCTTTGAAAATTCTCCGATTTTTTTATTTTTCCATTCTGTTAAATCCACGATATCAAGCGAAAGATCAATCTTCGCTTCAATTTCATTTTTAGGTACTCCTAAAAGTTTACAATAGTACTTGAGGATGTCTCTTGGGGTTGCATAGCCATAAAAAGCCGGAATATCGAGTAAAAATCCAAAATGTTTATATAATTCCATGGGATAATCATCAATATTCACAAATTTACCGTTTCCGATATTAATCTCGATAATTCCTGCTGAAGGTTTAACCAATCGTCCTAACATCTTCATCGTGGTTGTTTTTCCTGCACCATTAGGTCCAACAAACCCTAATATCTCTCCCTCATTGATTTCTAAATTTAAATTTTCTACCGCGGTTAAATCGTGGTAATTTTTAGTAACATTTTTAAAGCGAACTATTGTAGCATCTGACATTTATAAAAACCGAATTTTATTTATATTTTTTAAATTGAAGGATATTATAAAATATAATTGGAGTCCATTTTTTTGTAAAAGTGATAAATTGAAATTATATTAGTATATTATAAATATATCTTAACCATGTCAAGCATTCCTCCGTGTTTATTCGTTGCCGAATGGACTATGGACTCCGGTTCCCATATCATCCAATATTATCCTATTGGGGTAAGTTTTGATTTGAATATTATATCCATGAAAATTTTTCTCACTTTTTATAATCTATATTATTCAGAACAGAAAAAGGGAATTGAGCAAGCGTTATTTACCTTACCCCTTAATAATATAGGGCGGAATGCGAGAATTTTGATAGATAAAAGGTCAAATCATAATCATCATGGGCAGAAGGAATCCTTACTCATGGTTGCTCTTTTATTCCCTAATTATTTTTCTGAAGAAAATTTAAGTAAATTTGATTCAATTTTGAATGAGATTTACAAGAATCAAGAGAGAATAAAATATACTGAATTAAATGAATATTTTGAGCAAATTACACAGATATTTTCTCGTAATCAAAAAATTCAAGATTCTGAAATAAAAATAGAGAGGTCTTATACATATGAGAATGCATTAATGGATTTTAAAACCGCAATAGAATTCTTTTCTAAGAAGAATTACGAAGAATGTTATTTATTACTTAGAAAAGCCCATCAAAAGTTTGCTTTATTAAATGAAATTAAATTAGTCTTAGAAGCCACCTACTTTTTGGCATCAACTTTAACAAATTTAAACCAATTCGAAGCATCCCTTCCCTATTATGAAGCTTTAACGGATCTTTCCGTTAAATATAAGCACTTGAAATATCAAGAAATTTCTCTCTACATGCGCGGTTTTACGTATTTTAAAATGAAAGAATATTCCTTAGCTTTAGAAAAATTCAATGAATTGAAGGAAAAAAAGCTCAGCTTTATCGATAAGTTTACATTATATTATCTCTTAGGAAGAACATTAAAACAACTGGGAAAGATTTCAGAAGCTAAGAATTTGTTAGAAGAAGCATTAATCATTTCGCAAGGCAAAAAAAGTTCACAAAATATTGAGAAAAAAAGAGCAAGATTGCTTTTTGAATTAGGGAATGTATATTATAGTCTCGCATTCAGTATGTTCCAAAAAACAAAGTCAGCTCAGATGGGATATCAAGAGTACTTAAATGATGCGTTGAGATATTACAATTTATCTTTAGATCATTGGGAGCAATTAAAGTTTTATCCGGGCTTAATTCAGACAAATAAGATCATCGGAGATATTTTAAGTTTACAGAACGATATTGAAGAATCGACTAAAAAATATAAAAAAGCTATTGAATTTGCAGAAATTTCCAACGATATTTTTAATAGATTGCAAATATTTAATCTCGTTATCCAAAATTTAGAAAAGTTAAATGATCATGAAAGGATTCTAAAAGAAATTGATAAGGCGCTCTCAAAGATTAAACCTTATGCATTTTTGGATCTTAATACTGTTGCGGGATATCATTTCAAGCTTGGAAAGGCATTTTATCAATTAGATCGTCAAAAAGAAGCATTATCTGAATTTTTAATAGCCTTAAATATTTATGATAAATTCTTAGTACCAGTTGAACGAGAAGCGATAGTCTTAAAGTATATTTTAGATATTTATAAATCCTCCCATCAACAAAAATACATTTCCTACTATGAAGGACGGTTGACCCTTGCAAATCAAAAATTTGAAAAGATACAAGCAGAGAAAGAAGAAAAATATAACGTGTTGTTCATATTTGAAGAAATTTGGATATTTAATGAAACAGGCATGCTCCTATTCACTCATGCGCCTGGCTTCGATTTAAATCCCGAACTTTTTGCAGGATTTATAAACGCAATACTGAATTTCAGCATTGAATTGACATCAGAAAGTCTAAAATCCATTAATATAGGATTCGATAAATATACCTTGTATAAGGGAGATTCTCCCTTTTTTATCGTGGGAAGGTCAAGCACAAATTTCTCGGTGAAATTTATTGAAAAAGTATTCAAAATAATATACAATGCCTTTTGGATGAATTTTGCTAATATCATTCAAAATTTTAAAGATGATAATTCAATTTTCTCTGATTTTGAAAAAATATTACAGGGATTGAAATATAGTCACTTGGATTACGAAAGTGGATGAAAATTAATTAAGCAGAAAATATAAAAAAAGGGAAAAAATTAATGAAGGACATTCTATCTTCAAAAAATAATGAAACACGAGAACTCTACACATTCATGGCTATCTGGGATGATTTATTGGGTCCAAAAGTAATTGATGTATATCCTCATTTTAATCTAGGTAATTTAGAAGAATTATCTATTTATATCTTCCAATTATATGAGTTTTTTTATCAGAATCCCGATATTCCTTATCATAAAGCGGAGATAATTGTTCCAATATTTAAATTGAACAGAAAAGCGAATGTTATCTTTAATTCTATTCTAAATGAACATATTAGAGGGGGATTTCAACCATATTTCATTGTTCTTCTTGCTCCTGATTATTTTGAGGATGAAGAATTGAAATTTTTTAATGAGATCCTATTAAAAGTATCTCAAAACTTTCTAAAATACAAAACGGTTTCTCTTGAAAACTACTATGAAGAGTTTAAAAAAATCCTAAGTTTGAAAATTATTCCTAAAGACGCAGATGTTAAAATAAGTGATACATATTCTTATTCAGCAGCAATGGAAGATTTTCAAGCAGGAATCACATTATATAAGCAAAATAATGATGAAGAAGCATACAGTATTTTTAAGAAAGTCCTTTTAAAATTTGAAAAAGAACAACATTTGAATTTAATGGCGGAAGTCTTGTATCTAATGGGGAATTTACTTGTTAAAAAGAAAAATTACGCAAAAGCAAAACACTATTTTAATCAATTAAATGGAATATACGAAAGAATACAGGATAAAAAATATTACGAAGCAAGTTTATTCATGGAGGCATTTGCTGCATATAAACTTGAGGATTTTATATCTGCAAATCGATTATTTAATAACCTCAAGAAAATAAATCCAAAAAAGATAAACTTAATTCAATTTTATACTGTATTTGGAAAAAGCTTGGTACATTCAAATAAGTTCAATGAAGCATTTGATATGTTTAATAATGCTCTTGAAAAATTACTCGAACTTCAGCGAAACGGAAAACAAAAAAAGCAACTTTCACAAGTCTATTATGAAATGGGAAATGTACTATTTAGATTACATGCTGCTAAGATTAATGAATTGGGTTATATTCGAATGGGAGAGTATCAGAATTATTTGACCGATGCATTAAACTTTTATATAAATTCTGAAAAAATATTAGAAGAATTAGAAGATTATTCCACTTTAATCCACGTTCTGCTTACAATAGGAAATCTTTATGAAATTGTTGAGAATGAAAACACCGCGCTGGATTATTACATGAAAACTTTAGAGATTATTCATGCTAAAAATATTCCCTTCAATCAACTTGGTGTATCCAAAAAAGTAATCCAACTTTTTAAAAAATTAAAATTACATGAAAAAAGAGCGATGTTTATTGGAGACATTTTACATGATTTGGAACGATTTGGATTCATTGATTCATTTTCTATCGCATCTTTATACCATGATCTAGCACATTCTCTCATTTTTTTATATAATTTCCAAGAAGGAATGGGGAATTTAATAATAGCTGAAGATATTCTTAGTAAATTTGATATTCCTGTACATGAAGAATTAGTGATTTTAAATCAAATTTTATCCATACTTACCACGCTCAAACAATATGATAAAATACCTTATTATTCCGATAGAGTAAAATTGGTATCAGAACGCATTCATGAGAGCGAGATTCAAAAACCTAATAAACTGCATCCCCTTGGATATATCAAAGAAATTTGGATATTTTCAACAATATCGGGGGTGAAATTGTTCTCGTATGCCCCTGAAACAGAAATGGATCAAGATTTACTTGGTGGATTTATTACCGCCCTAAAAAATATAAGTGTAGAAATCGCCCAAAGAGAATTAGATTCAATTACTATTGGAAATGATTCCTATACGCTATTTCAAGAAGAGAATAAAAATTTCTTTATTTTAGGACGAATTAGTTCAAAAACCTCCATTGAAATCACTAAAAAGATATTAAAAGCAATCTACAAGCGATTTTGGAAAGAATTCCATGATTATATTATAAATTTCCAAGGAAACATTACCCCATTTCAAAGATTTGAAGATATTATTGATTCACTTGATTTAACTCTTTCTATCAATTAAAATGATAAGTGTCTTTTCGTGGAAAAAAAAGGAAAATATTAAATTTTAGAAGATGTATTAAAAAGTAAAAATATTAAGAATATATTATTTGCAGTTAAAATTATAATCGCACTAACAGTAAAATGAGTCAAAAAATTGATAATATCTTTCGGAAAAACAGACAAACCTTCTTTAGTCGTCACGAGGACCTTCAAAAATTTATGGAGACGTATTATAAAGAATTTGTCGAGAATCACGTCTTTATCGAGGTAAATCGTGTAAATGCAACTGAACGGATACCCCTGGCAGGGTTTTATAAGGATCTTTCCGGCTGGAGAGTACGGGGAGAGTTAACCATCTCATCTTGCGAAATTCTAAAAGGCGAGCAAACGAGATATGATTATAGATTCATCTTTGAATATAAAGAGAAGGAAAAGAAAGAGGAACCCATAAAAGAAAAAGAACCACAAGTGGAAAGTGTAGAGGAAAAAGAAACAACTAAAAAACAATGGAAAGATTTTACTGAAGAAGAAAAAGAAGCTTATCGACAACAAAAAGAACAAGAAAAGAAAGAAGTAGAAGGCATGTTTGATGATTTCTTAAAGCAACAAACTATTAAAGATGTAGTAGAACTAATAGATAAAAATTCGCGATTACAAACATTAGCTCCTAAAAAAGAAACCGAGACAGAAGGAGAAGAAAGTGAAGAACTTGATAAGGATAAGTTAGAACGCATTCAGAAGGTCGCAGAATTAAAAAAAATTCACGGATATTCCGTGAGGAATTATTTATTAGTTTTGTCTCAAGCACGGAAACGAGGAGATGGCAATTTTATGGGGATAATCAATAGCTATTGGGGTTGGAAACGGGATCAAGGGGCTCAAGTCAAACGCAATCCCGATAAATCAAAACCTTATAGTTATAAGATATTAGTACCAGTAATGAAAAAAGGAGCTTTAGTGGGCTTTAAATTGGGAAGTGTATTTGATATTTCTCAAACAGATAAATATGAGGAGTTCCAACAAAATATTCAAGAATTTGAAAATGAAATTGAATCAAAGGAAGAAATTGAATATGAAAGCGCAGTGGATTTTCTTAAAGAAAAGTTTCCTGACGTGAATATTGAAGAAAATGGAGCATATATTAGTAATCTCATGAATTATAATTATGAAACTAAATCAATTATTGTTCAAAAGAAAACATCTCATGAGGTTTTTCACGGTTTAGGATATCACATTGCTTCGGAATTAGAGTTAATTGGCGAGGAAGATAAAGATGCTGACAGGAACGAATTACTTGCGGAACTGACATGTTACATTTTAATGAAAAAGTTTGAAATTGACCCGAAATATAAAATCGATTACAATTTCGGATATAGTAATGTTTGGGCTCGTGATATATTGGATATTTTTAAATTTGGAGAATTTGAGAAGATTTACAACACGATTGCAGAATACGTAGAAAAACTTTAGATTGTAAAATCTTTTTTAATCTCTCTTTTTTACTTTTTTAATAATCTTATTCCTCTGGTTGAGAATTTACAATTTCATCACTTAACTTTTTATAATAATCCAGAACGAGGGCGTGACGTTCTTTAGCCATTTTTTTAGATTGCTCTAAATATAATAAGTCTTTCAATTTCAATATTTTATCCGTAAGATGTTTTAATACTTGCTCAATGCCCCCACCATTCTGAATCGTAAACCCTATAGTTCTGTATATTCCAATTGCTCCTATAGCATCCAATTTATCCGAATCGGATAAAATTTGCGCTTCTAAAGTTCTTGCTGGAACTTTATTAGAGAATGAATGAGCTCGAATTGCATGGACGATATTTCCTATTGAATCCGGTGAAAGCTCGAAATTGTTTGTTTCGAAAAAAGAACGTGCCATTTCTGCAGAAATTTCTGAATGGTTTTTATGCAAAAGATCCTCCTTTTCCTTGATTCTTCCAATATCATGAAGTAGGGCTGAAATTTTCAGGATTAGTAAATCGGCATTTAGAGCCCTTCCCATTTGAATACACGTATTATAAACTCTTATCACATGGGGAAAGCCATGAATATCATTACTCACGGAATGAGCTTGAGCATAATTTTCTACAATGGAAATTATATTATTATTAGACATTTTCTTTTTGAATGGATTTTTCAATTATTTATAAAAAATTCATTATTGCTTATGTAGATTTCTTAAACATTAAAAGAATTAAAGTTCTTGGAAGAAAAAGAGTTTTTCATCGGCATTTTATGAGAATTAATAATATGATCTGAAAATATATAGTGCTATATATTCTATATCCTATAATATTATCCCTATTTTTTAATATTATTAATATAAGAAACGGAAAATAGAATATTTTTATATTTTGTGAGTATATATAGATGATTAAAAACACTGAAAACAAAGCGATCAAGACAAAATCCATCTGTGTATTTAGAAATCACGATAAAATACTCGTTGCTGAATATCTTGATGGTCAATATTATAGACCTCTGGGCGGATCTATAGAGTTTGGTGAAAATAGCGCAGCTGCATTAAAACGAGAAATCAGAGAGGAATTAAATGTAGATGTCGCTCATTTAAATTATTTGGGGGTTATCGAGAGTATAGATCGCGTGAAAGGAGAATTAAAACACGAAATCTTTTTTATTTTCGATGGAGAATTTAAGGATGCATTATTATATGAGCAAGAATCTCTAACGGGATATGAAGCTACCAGCAAACGCAACTTTAAGGTTATATGGAAATCGATTGATGAATTTGAAAATGGAGAAGCAAGGTTAAAACCAGAGGGATTATTTGAATTATTGGAGAGTGATATGAGCGCATCTTCCATGCCCTTATTTAATCATCCCATAATCAATTATCCTTCCATTCGGGAATAATTTTTTTAAGTTGAACTTTTATTTTTATCTACACTAATTTATAATTATATCGATATCGAATTTCCCAATGTCGAATAATTATAGCAATTTTGAAATTTTCGCTCAATTTTTAAAAGATCTTGAAATTAAAGAAGAGATAATAACTGAGAGAATAAATACTGAATTTTTAGATGGGGATGGGAATTTAATAAAGATTGATCTGAAGAATTTAAATCTCGAAAAGATTCCAGAGAGCATCGGAATGCTTCAATCTTTAAGAAGAATAGATATTAGATATAATAAACTCAAAAATCTACCTCAAGCTATCGAAAAGCTTATTAATTTGAACAGGCTGGACCTAAGAGCAAATTCTTTCGAATCATTAGATTTAGATTTTAATAAACTAATAAATCTCCGAAAATTGGATTTGAGAGAAAATTTGCTGAAAGACTTTCCAGAATCCTTAACAAGTCTCAAAAAGTTACGCAAATTAGAATTAGGGAGCAATAACATTAACCAAATTCCTCAAGAAGTTTCAAATTTAAAAAAGTTAAATTATTTAAGCTTGCGCAATTTAAGGTTGCTTTCTTTACCCTCATCACTATGTTATTTAAGGAAATTAAAGATATTGGATCTTGGAAATAATTACTTGAAAACATTACCTTCGGAGATCGATTCTCTTTCTAAACTGGAAGTATTGAATATTCAAAAAAATAGGATTGATTCACTCCCAAAAAGCTTTGGTAGTCTTAAGAAATTAAAACGAGTGGATATAAGAGCAAATAAGCTAACTTCCCTGCCAAATACCTTTTGGGAGTTGAAGAATTTAGAACGCTTAGATCTTACATTCAATAACCTAAAATATATTTCTGAAAACATAATTAATCTACAAAGACTTGAAGATTTGCGGTTATATGGGAATTACCTGCAATTCTTGCCCGAAACACTAGGTGAATTAGGAGATCTAAAAAAAATCGAAATTCAGAATAATTCCATTAAAGAACTTCCAAAAAGCTTTCAAAAACTACATTATTTGCGTGAATGCAATCTTGGAGGAAATCGCCTTTCGGGACTTTCAGATGATTTTTGGAATTTATTGAACTTAACTTCTTTAAATCTTTCCCACAACAATTTAAATACTATATCCCCCAAAATAAGTAAATTAGATCAGCTTGAAGATTTGAATCTAAGGAATAACAATCTCACAGAAATTCCAGAGTCAATTGCAAAGATAAAGAGATTAAGATTTTTGGATTTAAGAAATAATAAGATGACCTCCATTCCTCGATTTTTAGAGGAATTGATAAGCCTCACATGCTTATGGATAGCGGGGAATCCCCTTGAAGAATCAAACCATGTAATGTTTAAAAAATTAAAAGCTAATGGCTGTTTTGTTGACATTTACCAGGGATAAAAAAGAGAAGGTGATTAGAATTCTTGAAAGATATTGATGTATTTAACGAGATTGTAAAGATTTTAAATTTAAGAGGGAAGATATATAAGATATTAAAAAGAAAAAATACCTTATTTTTGGGAGAGAAATTAATCAAGCTTGATTTTTCAAGACTTTATATTCCCTCACTCCCTGAACAAATCGGTGAATTGATCCATCTAAAAAGATTGGATTTGAGTGGTAATTTTTTATCATCTTTACCCGGAAGTTTTTCGACACTCCAAGAGTTGATGTATCTAAATTTAGAACAGAATGAATTTAAGGTTATACCCCCTTCAATATTTGATTTAAAAAAACTAAGATACTTAAATTTAGGAAGAAATTACATATCTCTTCTTCCTGAAGAAATTGGAAATCTTTCACATTTAGAACGGCTTTATTTAATTCATAATAAAATTGGTAGGTTACCTAAAAAGATCAACAATTTAAACAAACTAGAATGGTTAGCAATAAGAAATAATGAAATCTTCATGTTACCCGAAGAGATATGTGACTTAAGAAATCTAATTTATTTAAACATACAGAGAAATAAATTAGTTAGCTTACCTGACGATATAGGAAAATTAACAAGGCTAAAACGGCTTGATTTAAGAGATAATTGCATAGAATTTTTACCCGATAGTATTGGAAACTTAAGAGAGTTGACGAGATTGGAGTTAGAGGAGAATAATCTTGAACTGCTACCGGATGCTTTAGGAAATCTAGAAAATTTAAAAGAATTAGGACTATATCATAACAGTATAAGATTTTTACCCGATTCCATTTGTAACCTTTCCAAATTAACCAAGTTGGATTTGGAACGAAATAAATTAGTAGAACTCCCAAAGGAAATGGGAAAACTTGAGAATCTCAGAGAATTAATCTTGGATGATAACGAATTAATCGAACTCCCTGAAAGCATTGGTGATTTAACGAAATTAGAGATCCTATACGTGGAGAATAATGAATTAAAAAAACTTCCAAATGAAATCTTAAAACTTAAGAATCTAAAAGTACTTGGAGTATCTAGAAATAGTGATTTATCCTTATCCGAATTTAAAGGGAAATTGTATCAATTAATAAGATTCGAATCTGAAAACTAATTCTAAGTTTTAATTTTTATAATCATGCTAAGATTAGGTTAAGTATTCCTCATGATAAATTCGGGATATCCTCCTATAAAAACATCCTTGAAAGGAAACCAATCTGTTAAAATTTCATCTAGATATGAAAGCTCCTTGCTTTCTAAACAGAATGTGTACCATGTAATCCCCTCCAACTTTATTTCAGTCATTTCCCCTCGAATTGTGAAATAATTAGAGTTTGAATTAACGAATCTTTTCTTTTTGAAATCGTAATTAATTCTAATTCTTTTTCTGCTTTTTTTAATTTCCACCAATTTGGGGTCGTGATTTTTAAGCAATGAGATTACTGAATTTATCATTTCATTTATTTGATTGGCATTCCCTTCAGTTTCTTCGAGTAAATATTTAATAATTAATTCTCTTTCAATTATCTTGTTAGAATTTGGGGTAATAGGGATATTTCTTTTCACTTTTTTTATCCAGTATTCCATTCCATTAGCTTTTTCTTCCAATAATAATTTCAATTCCATGAGAGGAGAAACAGCTTCACGAGTCATTATTCCCCTTCCTTTTAATCCGACATATCTGTTAGAGAGATCATAATATATATCGGAACGCTCTTCTGGAGTGATTTTCTCAATTAAATTCTCAAAAGACATCAAAAAAGAAGTTAACGCTGATGATCTCTGTTGGAAAAAGATTCTCCATTCCCACAATAGTTAATCTCACTTAAAAGGTAATTCTTCTTTCATATTCAACGATTTGGAGGCCAAAAATGCAAACTCAGAAATCGTTTTTTCCATTGCAGGATAGAATTCTTCATAAAACGTTTGCAGTTCTTTATAAATATCATGTTTATTTATTATTTTTAAACCGATTTTATTGCCAATGTAGCGCATCTTACAGTATACTTCGCTACTGGGAACTTGATTTACTGTATCTGTTTTTCTTTCAATGGTTAGCTTGTATACCCTATTAGAGACATTGTGCATGACGAGAAAACCGTAGCTTCTTAAGAAAGAATATCCTTCTATTTTAATCGAAGGATGTAATACCCGATCCAATTCTTCTTTTGAAGATATTAAAGTAGATCTCACGGGAATTTCGTTTTCTTCTGTAATATAAAATTCAGGTTCATCCTTTATCATCTTAACCAAAAATCCTCTGGGAGGAAGATAATAAGTAATTAAAGGCCCCTTTACATTAACAATAAGAGAAGGAATGGGAACCCCTAGGGTACCTCGGACAAAATTTTCATTTTTTACTAAAATTCTTGGTTCTTTTTCATAACTCGAAAAACTCGAGGAAGAATTAATAATTTTAGATAATTCTTCCGTGATTTGTCCATATGCAAACCAGGTTGGATCCACGGGAAAGAAACCAGATATTTGTACTCCTAATGGTTCCTTCCACAAAGCTTGTTTTTCAATATGCCTTTCTGAAACGAGGGTAACTCCGGACCACTTTTTTGATATATAGGCGATACAACCATACTTTCTTAGAATTCCACTCAATCCTTTGGTTAAATTCGGATAATTCTTAATTTTACTGGGATCTAACTTAATTTCAAGTCTACAAAAATTCTCTCGAGTAAGATATTCTCCCTTTAAGGAGGGATCGTTTAAAAAATTATCAGGAAAACTGAAATGAACTGAATAATATTCTACACCAGGATCAACAGTAATTCTAATAATTTCTTTTAAATCTTCACCATTGGGAATTAAATGTCTTCGAAAATATTGAGTCATGAAATAGGGTTCTAAATTTTTATAAAAAAGGGGTCTAATTTTATTGTTTAGAACAGTTAAAAGTTTTTCTGATAAATAAGTGTCCAAATCACTAGACTTGCATAAAATTGTAATAGCTTCCCCTAAAGTTAGACTGTTTTCTATTGTCGTATTTGAAAAATCTAATTTTTTTACACGACTTTTTGATTTGAGCGTAGAATCTCCCAATATTCCATCCTCAGATATTCGCTGTATTCGAAAAAGGAGATCTTTAGAAATTATGCCAGGTAACCCTTCTATCAAGCGATTTTGTGTAGGAAAATCTGATTCTGATTCTATCAATCCTTGAAAATATTGATCTCCTTGGTTTATTGTGGATTTTATTTCTATTATATTAAAAAGGGAATTCTTTTCACGATTCCACAAATTTTCCTCTGGATATAGAGTATATTCTCTAACCTTAATTGACAATCCCGGCTTCAAGCCAACCTTAGATCCGAAATATATTGTCTTAGTATACGGTGTCTTTTCATATATCGTGTCAACGAATCCCAGGTCCTCGAAATCAGAAATGAGTGCAAATTGATCATTTGCATAGAAGATATAGCGGAGTTCATTTCTTTCTAGATCAATAGACGGACTGATTAGATTATTTTTTTCCATTTTTTGACCAAATAATACTATGGATTAAATATACGAATTTAGATAATTCTAGTATTTGAATTTAATGATAATAGTTTAAACTCCAAATAAAATGATAATAAATAATAAATAAAAAAAGTGGCTTTTACTTAAGGATCAAGCGGTTATTTTTTCTAATAATCCAGAATATGTAATGAGCCAAGCTATAGAAGTTAATATCAGAAAAATACCATTAACAAGAGGAGAAACAACATAGAGAGCTTCACCAATTAAAATACACAATAATCCTATTGAAAAACCCAGAGATTTAATATCTTGATTTCTTCTCCAATTTAGAATGAATAGCACCACGTTAGCTATAATAATGACCGTAGCCACGTAAGTTAAAATGTGCAATTGGGGGACAAATAAATGAACGATTGTAAGTCCAATTACAACAATTACAATGACTATTGATAGTTTTATATCTACTTCAAAAAATGCTAAGACAAACAATAAGAGTATGATTTGAGGCAAAATCCCAATAATTACCAGAACTTCTAATGATTCTTGATAGATATTAAATACCCAGTCTGTGGTTAAAAATCTAATTAAGAATCCAATTCCGTTAGCAAAGAAGAAAATTACCATGTAAGCCGTGAAAGTATTCTTATTTTTTAAATACTTATTCAGTAAATAACCCCCAATTATAAAACTCGTGATACTTATTATAAGAAGTCCTAAACATACATCGCATGCCATAACTACCACATTCCTTTCAGTTTTACAAATAGATCTTGAAAATGTTCCTCGAATTTAATTTTAAATTTTTGAAATGGGGTGACGTCACCGTCAAACTTATTCAAGTAATCTTGATATTCATTAATGAACATCTTTTCGATTTCGTGTAGCTTTCCAATTATTTCTTTCTTTTTTTTGCTTTTCGAGGTTTTTAACACAAAGTATAGTCGATGATTTGCATTGGAAATAAAGGTATAGCTATAATCCCCTATACTTAATGAATCAATTAATCCATGATTTTGATGATCTATTTCTTTCGAGAATGATTGAACTGCGGAAAAGAAACTGGTTATGAGATTTTGATCCATATCTTTGATATCTGGAGCATAGCTAAACAGTTTTATACCATCCCAGTTCATCACAAAGAATTCTTCGACAATACTCATAAAAAAAATCATCTAATACTACTTAATTAAGTTTAACAACTTATTGTTATATTAAAATATGACGTCTATTTTTATTAAGTATTTTTTTTGTAGGAGAATATAGAAATAGATCAAAATCATTACAAATATAATGTTAAAATTCTCAGAAATAACGCTTATCTCTTTTTATTATATCTAATTTGTAGCAATTATTATTTATTTTTCTTCTAAAGTTGATATATAAATCATAAACTATTTCCTTCTTTTATTTTAGTTAGTAAATTAAGATAATTTTAATAGCTTAAGGTCAAATCCTTCTTCTGCGTTGATAATCTCTTGCGTATTCTTATTAAATTGTATTTCTATATGGTAAGCCCTGCCTCTTGAATAACTTTCAGCTAGAAATAAATAAAAGTTAATAACGCTATCTTCCTCTTTAACCATGGGGATCATGTATTCCCACTTTGAGAAAAAAGCATATCTCTGGCTATAATCAATCGTTTTTAATAATAATAGTTCATCCCTTGAATTTTTGGGTATTGAAGCGCTTATTACAATGTCATTTTTTTTTGAAAATATAGATTTTTTAATTAGAGTGAAAGTATGCTTTCCAACTGCCGCTGTTCGTTCATAAATATAATACCAAAATGGAAAAATTCCGGGAAGGTATTGTTGAGTGGGGGAAAGCTGCAAATAAACGAACACTTTAACAAAGACTTTAATTCCAAAATAGATACCATAAAAGGTTAATTGAATATAAGTAATAACTAAGAAGTAAAGGGCATTTAAAGTAAAGAGATAAACTATATCCGAGGCGAAAAAGATGGGAGATACTATTAATAAGAAAGGATTTATGGCTCTATCTAAAAATAGTCTGTGTCTCTTCTTTGAGAAGGGATAAAATACCATCATTTTTGAAGCGGCTAAACCATCTAAAGTAACATGTAAGCTGTAAAAAATAAATGCATATAAAATCGCAATATAGAGGGGACTTTTTGTAATTAAAGAGAAGATGATACCAGTAGGTATGGAAACTAATAGAGCTGCAAAATAGGTATGGGAAACTCCTTTGTGGGATAAAAATACAGAAGATTTTATTCTTTTAAAGACGCCTAAAAAAACATCCAAATCGGGAAAAACGGCCATTAGGGCAATAAAAATTACGTAATCAAAACTCAAAGAATGAGAAATGGATTTATATAGTAATATTCCAATCATCATATGGGTGAAAAAATCCATTGGACACCAACTAATTTGTTCAATTATTACATTTTTTTAATTTAAATGGAATAAGTTTCTGATGTTACAAAGTAAAATCGTGTTATTTTAAATTGCATCATTTTAAAAAATGTGATCATATAATCTTCGACCTTAGAATCTTAGTTTAGAATTTACATTTACATTTATTTTATCAAAATTCACTAGACTACATGATTTTAAAAAATTGTATTAATTATACTTTAGAAATAGGATGATTAAAAATAAGAAAAAAATAAGAAATTGTCAAGGACTTTGAATTTTTGAAAGGGAATTTTTGTCGGATACGTTAATGAATAAATATATTAAACGTAAAACATCCCAAATATTTAAATATCAATTCTTACCATTTAATGAATATTGAAAGAAAAAACTAAATTGAAAAGTGAATGAGATATGGATGAAATAAAAGAAGGGGCAGGACTTCATAGATATTTCAGAACTATTCCTTATTCAAAATTAGTAATTGATAAGGGTGACGTATTTTTCAGAGGAAGATATGATGAAATTATGAATTATTTTAAATTATTATTAACTCGTTCAGAAGATTCCGGATTACTCTCTGATTTAAAGTTAAAAGGAGCTCTAATAGTAACCGTTCCTGAAGGAACCGATTTTGTAGATTATATTAAATTAATTGCCAAAAATTATTACTTGAACATTATAGAGTTTGATTTCGTGCAAATAATTAAAGATATTCCCAATTTTTTAGCTTATTTCATGAATAGTTTTGCAAATCTTATAAAAAATAAAAAAAAGGTTGAAGAAATAGTAGGAAATGATCTTCTAAAAGAAAAGGGGAAGGATAAATCCAATAAGGTGATCAACATTGTTTTAATTAACGAAAAGAAAATCTTTTTAAAATTACTTGAAGATCGTAGCATTTTACAGCAGTTTATTTATCTTGAAATTAAAGGAGAAAAAAATACCTCTTTAATCGAAAATGGAGTCATTCTGGTCTGGATAAATCATGACAGGCAGATTCTCATGGAGAACTCCATGGATGTGTTTAAGAAGTTTGATTTATACCTTAAAATTCCTATCCTAAGCGATATAGAACGAGAAACATATCTAAAAGACTTTTTAGAGAAAAATAAAGAAATTACATTTCATTTAGAACAAGTTGTAGAGAAAACAAGAAATTGGGAGATTAAGGAAATCGGTCATCTTCTCAGAATGGCGATTTTAAAGCATCAATTGAGAGATGAAGTTAATAAAACTAGTAATGAAATTACAGACCTCATTTTTAGTCTAATTGACTCGGGAGAAGTCTTCCCTAGCAATATTCTTAAATTGGAAAAAGAGAAAATTAAATCTATAGAACCATTAACACCCGCAAGAGAATTGAAGGAGATCTCGGAAGGAATAAGGGAGGATTCTACATCTCGAAAAAATATCATTTCATTACTTAAAGAGATACAAGAAAAGCGATATCCTGATTTTTTATCGGACCAACTCTATGAAGAGGCCGCCTCTAAAAACTATAACGAGTTAACAATAATAATCGATAAGTTAAAGAAAAATGAACCATTAGAGGAAAATGCCAGGAAAATCTTAGTAAAGTATCCAATTGTATTAAATGACACGCCCAATATTGCTCAAATTAATTTAGAAAAAGCAAAAAAAAGAATTGATTTATTAAAACAAGCGTTTGGTAAATAAATTGGGGGAGAGTCAGAATAATGCCAAGAGACATTTCAGATACACAAAATTATGATGGAATGGAAGAAGCTTTTAAAAAATCGCCTTATATTAAAAAAGTGATTTTAGAAAATTTCTTGTCTTTTGAAAAGGACGAAGTAGATCTGGGGAATTCTAGTTTTATCATTATCGTGGGACCAAATTGGAGTGGAAAAACATCGATCTTTCAAGCAATCAAATTTTGCTTAGGTAGTAACGAAAGGGATGAAAGATATCAAAAATGGTCTGATTTCATTAGACATGGACAAAATCATGCCATGGTAGAACTTCATATTCAAGAGGGGAAGAACGAATTTAAAATACGGAGGACCGTGGTTAGAGGACACTCTCCATATTATCATTTAATGACCAGTTCAGATAAACAATTTAATAAGGTGCTAGCAACTGAAGTTCAAGAGATTGTGAAAAGATTAAATTATAATCCAGATAATGAATTTGCTCTGGTTAGTCAAGGGAAAATTGATGCAATAAAAAGCCTACGTCCTAATGAATTATGTAAATTTCTTGAACAGGGAATAGGTTTGAGCAGTTTGCGCCAAGAAATTCTGCAGCAAAAAAATAACGTATTGGAACTTAATAAAAATTTACAATCTCTGATTACCAAAAAAAATGCATTAAGCATTAATTTGGACATGCTAAAGCCAAAACTGGCACGCTTAAAAGATAAGATGAAATTAGTAGAAGAGCGGAAAACTTTTGAGGATGAGCTATTATGGGCAAATAGGCAGGCTCTTCTGGAAGAGATCGTGACTTTAGGAGAAATTATTAAAGAGCTTGAGAAAAAAGTACAAATTCTTGAAAATGGGAAGGTTTCTGAAGAAAAAAAAGTTGTTTCCATTCTTGATAAAATAAAAGATTTGGAATCCTCACTTACAGAGATGTCAGAAAAGCTAGGCGCTTTAAACAATAAAAAGGAAAATCTAATAACCGAGATAGAAACATGGCAACAAGGAAAAATAGAAAAGAAAAAAGGAATTGACCTACTTGAAGAAAAAGTTAAATCACAGGAAAAAGTCTTAGAAAATTATCATGAGAATTACGATAAATTGCACAAAGAAATTGAAATGATTAAAAATGAAAAAGAAAAGATAAACAAAGATTTTGAACAGATACTCAAGGAACAACAAGATTTATTTAATAAAATTGAAGTTAATAAAGAAATTTTAGAGCAACACGATAATCTTATTACTGAAAAAGCACAAAAAATAAAAATTATTCTTGAAAACGAAAAAAATATAAAAACCTTAAATTCTGAAATCAATCAGATCTTTCAAAGCATAAAGGATATTGGGCATAAATTTGAGCAAAATAAGTGGTTTCTGAAAGATCCTACCCAAAATTTGTTAAAAAAATTAGATGATGATTTGAGAGACACAAATTTCCAGTTGTATGATACGGATAATGATCTTCAAAAAAAAGAAATAGAAAAAAATAAAAAACTAAGAGATTTAAGCTTTCTAACGGAATCTTTAAGAAAACGACAAGTACTTTTACCAACTCCAATCAGTATTTTAAAAGAAGAAATTATCAAACGCAATTTAGAGGCAATCGGTCCCATAATTGAATATTTAAAATATAATGACAAGATGAGTTATGCAATTGAGTCCATTCTGGGAGAAAAAGTCTTATATAGTTTTGTTGCTTCCAACTGGGATACAGTGGAATTATTAAGGCGTTTAAAAAACAAATACAACGCATACTGTAATATCTATCTTCCCAAAAATATAAGCATTAAGCTTTTTCCCGAGATATCAGCTCATGGAGTAATGGGTTACCTTGCGGAATTAATCGAGTGTGAGAATCTTGATATTAAAAAAGTAATATATTCAGTTGCAAAAAATACTGTGGTGGTAAAAGACTTTCTTTCTGGAAAAAGCCTCTATAAATCTACCAATTTTGGAGGAAAATGCGTGACCTTAAATGGAGAACAAATCAGTTCATTAAAGTATGTCTATGAAACACCTCACATAAAAAAATTAAAAGGATTTTTGAGCACGGGTTCCCAAATGGAGCAAGTTAAAATTTTAGAATTAGAAATAAAGGGACTTAATGATAATATATCCAATTTAAAGGTAGAAGCTTCCAAGTTAGATCATCTCCAAAAGGAGATTTATGGGAAAAAAAAGGCCTTTGATGATCTTCTTTACAATTTTAATCAAAGAGAAAGGCTCACGAAAAAAAAGAACGATCAATATGATAAACGGAATCAAATTGAAGTATTAAATTCAACTTTAAAAGAAGAACTCAAAGATTTAGAATCCAAAATTACAGAATTAGAAGCTAAAAAAGATCCCAAATTATGGGAATGGAATCAGAGAATTAAAGAGCTTCCTGCAGAAATGAGCAATTTAAAAATTGAGGAGAAGAAATGGGATAAAAATTTAGATGAAAATGTAATAATATCCAAAGAATTAGAAGAAAAGATCAATAACAATACGACCCAGCTTCATTTATTAAAAAGTCAATATAATACTGAAATAGAAGCTTTTCGGAAAGCAGATAATAAAGCGTTTCAAACGTATAGAACTTTAGAAGAAACGGAAGAGAAATTGAACGAGCTCCAAAATGTGATGGCAGAGTTAAAAATAAAAAAAGGTGATCTGGAACAAGAAAAAAGTTCCATCGAAAGGAAAAAAGTGGAAATTGAACTGGAGTTAGAACGCAAAAATATAGAATTAAATACTGAGAAAAAAGAATTTTTTCATAAAAATGATGACTTAAACCGAATAAATGATGAAATTGGTCCATTGATTTCTGAAAGGAAGATTGAAATTCGAACCATGGAGGAAATCAAAAAAGATCTTTATCGATTGGATCAAGAATTACTGAAATATTATGATGTGGACGAATCTTTACTTGTAGAACGAGATCACATAATGTCTTCTCTTAAAGAAATTTCCCAAAATCAAGCAAATTTAGAGCAAGATATAAAAGGAGCCATAAAAACCGAAAATAAACTGGAAAAGACATATACTAATCGATTTAAAAAAGTTTTAAATAATATCGAATTGAATATAAATCAGAAATTTTCGAAGGCCAATATCAATGTTCAATGTTCTCTTTACTTGACGGGAGAATTTGAGGATCTAGAAGTAGATGTTAAAGCAGCTACTGGAAATAATCAATTTATTTCTTGTTCGGCACTCAGTGGAGGACAATTATCCATGATCTCGATTTGCTTGATACTTTCTTTACAAGAAATTAAACCTTCCCCTCTCTGTATGCTTGATGAAGCCGGGATGTTTTTAGATGAAAGAAATTCTGAAGCCGCCTATCAACTTATTCGATCCACTTTAGAACACAATCCAATACAGATGATATTATTTCTTCCAAAATCATCAAAAGCACTCTTTTCATTAGCAGAAAAATTAATTGGAGTAGCAAGAACGGGGAAAAATGAAGCTTCCACTATTCTAATCCCCAAGCTAATCCCTACAAAAAATAAAAATAATAAAACAGATTAAGAGTAAAGTTAAAAAAAATGGAAGAATTGGAAAAAGAATTACAAGAGATTCAAGAGAATGTAATTAAAGGAAAAACTACCTTATTAAATTTGGAACTCGTGCCTCTATTTAACAGATTAAAAAAGCTAATCACTATTACGAATTTAGAAGCTTCAACCGATACATATCAACAAGTGTATGATATTCTGGAAAAAAAATTTCAAGAATTCCAAATTTTATTGCGATCCTTAGATAATCAAAATAATTTCATGGAATACTTAAAACAAGATCCCTCAGATCATGACATATCACTATTGTTTCAAGGGTGCTGGATGTTCCCTTTTTCATTAGAAACGATATCCATTGATTTCATGATAAAAAGTAAGGATAAATTATCATCCATGATTTCTGAACCCATTAAAATAGAACATCTAGAATTTAAGGAAAAAAAGAGAGATTTCATCCTTGAAATACCCCAGAAAACTTTCGAAGAAAACATGAACAATTTTTATGAGAAAGTTGCTAACCTACTTCCTTGCAAGTTTAATGCTATTTTTGAAAACGAGAGAGATCAAATTCAAATTTATGAGAAATTCATCTATTTATTACATCTTCTGCAATTAGGAAGAATTAAATATCAAAAAGAAACACATACATTATATAAATAATTATGGGTGATTAAATGAATGAATTTTCAGTATTGATGCACCTCCTCACCAAAAAAGGCCACATCCAAACCATGGGAGCTTCTAAAAAAGAAATTTGTGAAAAATTAAATTTTAACAATAAAAATAAGACCATATTATTTGATCGAATCATTAGTAATTTGGCAGAATATCTCAATCCTCTTGGACTTCGAATAAGATATAATCCCATAGATTCTCATTGGTTCATTGCCCATGATGCTACAATCTCTGATATAATCAAATTAAATCCCTTCGAAGGACGCCCTAAGTTAGCCGCTACTCTTTTTAGTGTCATTATTTGTTGTCTAAAGCATTCAGGTATCACGAAAATCGCAGAGATAAAGGAGCTTAGGAATAAAAAAAATATTATAGAAGATTTAAAAGAATTAGAGAAAATAGGATATCTTCAATTGAATAACGACCATCACGAAGTACAATTAACTCCATTAATTGGTTATCATCTGGACTTGGAAAAATTATTAATCAAAGTCTCTCTTGAGATTAAAAGAAAAGAAATAGTGGAGTAGTGGAGTAAAAATAAGGCTTTATTGAATCAAGTCATTAATCGCAGACAATACACTCTCTTTATTAGTCAAGCCATTTAAAAAATCGGCTTCACTTTTTATAACCAATTGAAACGCAGCATTTTTTATGTAATTTGGAGGAATATAAGAAAGATATTTGTCTTTGATCCATAATCGAAGGCTAGGAAGTCGATATCTATCCACTGCATCTGCTGTTTTGACTATATCTATTATGTATTTATGGTTCAGATATTCCTCATTTTTTAATAAGAAATTATACGGCGTATTATGAAAATATATCGCATAGTAAATTTCTTTAACATCATCAGATATTAAATGAACTTTAAAGCGAGATTCTATCACGTTTATATTATTTTTAAACCATCTCCCCGCTCTTTTTCCGTGATTGATG
>CAYLZE010000079.1:0-23470 GCA_964388035.1 uncultured archaeon | reverse complement strand
ATTGGATAAGAAAAATCCTCTAATTGAGCATGATTCCAACATTTCAATTCAGACAAATTTAGATAGCAATATTCCATCGGCTTCTTTTTTGCACCATTGTACTTTATAATTAATGGAAAATTAGGGAATTTCTCCGCCGCAATTTGAGCTATTTCACCAGGATTATCGCTAACCGCTACGATAGCTCCTTTAACAAATCCAACATATTTATTATTTGGAATATAATCAGGAATTTTAATGAGATCACTCCCCCTTTCTTTTAAAGCGATCTCATGAATCTTTATTTGTTCCTCGATGTTTCTCCTTGTATTTTCACCAATTGAACTGTCAATTTTTAACTTGGATTGGTCTTGTCTTTTCTTTTTATCTTTTTTATTAATATTAAGATTTAATTTTGTCATATAACACATCAATACGGAAATTAATCATATATAAATTTGATATGTAATTATGCTGATCATCTTTATGCAGTGAAATTAATCAATGACTATTTAATTTGATTTAGTAAGAGACTCCGAAAGTGTATCCGATTATATAGCAGAATAAATAATAAATAAAATCGAACCTTAACTTAAAACTTTTAGAATGCTTTCCCCATTCTCAAAAACTGCCACGACTTTTTTCATCATTTCGGGGATGTTAATTTGTTGAGGACATTTTTCCAAGCATTCTCCACAATTCTCGCATAAACTTGCTGCTCCTTCAAAATCTTCTCCTTGCTTTATTTTTTCTTTTGCCTCTTCAACAGATTTAACCATCTGATTGTAAAAGTTCCCGATTCGATTTCTATGCTTATCTCCCCAATATGCAATCTCATTCAGTAGGCGTAAATTATTTGGAATTGATACGCCATTTGGACACGGCTGGCAATATCCGCAATTCGTACAAGAAACTACCTCAAGCTTGTGATAAGCTTGTCTTAATTCCTTAATGGTTTGGAGTTCTTCTTCAGTTAACGAATTAATGCCTGAATTTTCTGCTGATTGCACGTTTTCTATTACTTGCTGCATTGAGCTCATTCCACTAAGGACAACGGATACTTCAGGGTGGTTCCATACAAATTGAAGTGCCCAATCTGGCATTGTCCGTTTAATTATTGATTTTTCAATTACTGCTTTAATTTCTGGTTTTGAGTCCATTTGCTTGAGTGGAAGAGCCAATTTTCCTCCCCTAATCGGTTCCATGATGATCAAGGCAACGTTTTTCTTTCCCGCGTATTGAACTCCTTTTTTCCCTGCTTGATAATTGACATCGAGGTAATTATATTGAATTTGGCAGCAATCCCAATTATAATAATCCAAAATATCTTTAAATACATCAAAACTATCATGAAAAGAAAATCCAATATACTTGAAAATCCCTTCATCGCGTGCTTTTTCCATTTTATCCAATAGATTAAGTTCCTTAACAAGATTGAAACGGGCTTGATTCATCCCATGAAATAAATAAATGTCAGGGTTCGTTTGAAGCCGTTTGAGCTGCTTATTTAAATACCGTTCAAATTGATTTCCTTTCCTTATTAACCACACGGGTAATTTAGTAGTTAAATGAACCTTTTCTCGATATCCATCTTTTAAAGCTTGTCCTACAATGGATTCGCTCTTCCCACCATGATAAGGATATGCCGTATCGATATAATTCACACCATGATCAATGGCATAGCGAATCATGCGAATCGCTTCCTCCTCCATTATCATGCCCTTTTCATTTATTGGCAAGCGCATGGCGCCAAAACCCAAAACAGAAACATCCCACTCCTTAGAACCAAATTTTCTATATTTCATGATAATTACTTTATACTTCGCTTTATTATGTTCAATTCATATTTAATACGTTAAAAAAATTTTACTTTAGAAACATAAAGTACTTTTTTATTTCAAGAATAATGGATAAGCCTTTAACGGATATTTATAAATTGTCGCTAATCTAAAGAACCATGAAATGTATTTTTTTACGATAAAAATAGATGAAAATAGGGATATATAACATGCTTTTCAAGGATTTCAGCTGTCAAGGTTAATAAATATCCTCATACCTTAATTAAAGGAAAAAAAAAGAAAGTCTTTCTCCAAGAAAATTAAAAAAGGAATAGAATTTATATTCCTAAAATGGACTTTAAACATTTCATCTGAGTATTACCATTTCATGAAATGTGGTTCCCTTTTCTTCGAATTTTTTCCCATCAAGATTCAATCCCATTTTGAAATTTGAAAAAAATCTAAAATAACTAGGATTAATTTTTAGGACATTCTTAGCAAGAAATCTCATGATAGGATGTAGTTCAAAGAGGAGGTTATCAGAATCAATAATATCCTGCACATCTAATTGTATCGAATTGTTTTCTGGAAATTGAAATAGTAATTTCTTGGGATAATTTTTCCCTATTTTTTCATAGAATTCAGAATCTTCTTGTTTGAGGGTGAATTCTCCCGTGCTTTTTAGAATTTCCGCGTTTTTTGCTAACATGAGTACCATGATCGGATAATCATCCCATTTTTTATTGCATTTGATAAGGGCATAAATTAGCGTGAAATTTTCTGAATACATGCGCCCCCACATCCAATATTCAATGATCCTTACCAGGTTAAAATCTAACCAATTATGATCATGATATCCTATTCCTTGGACGGAAATTATTTGTTCTCCCATTCGAATGTCCCCAGTAACTTTAGCACGTGGCAATGGAACTACCCATCCAAACACACCTAAATTCCCAAATTGAGTATGCCCTTTCCCTGGCATCCATGCTTGTACCTCCGCCTTAAAAGACAAGTGAACACCATATTCTTCTTCATCCAGAACAATCTCATAGGACGGAAAAAGTTCATTTGAATTATCTGCCTTAAAGTAATTTTTACCTATTTTGACTTCTGCTTTTTCGGTTGATGCCGAAAAATCCGATCTATGATAATTATAGATTTTTTGGACTTTATCTTGACCAGGTTTATAAATCACGACTTCCACTCCCGTTTTTCCCGTTCTTTCATGTTTTGCTCGGAAGAAAAGAACCACAGTATATCCATTGTCCAACCGGGCGTCGAAATACCACCATTCGCAATTCCCATGTTTTTTCATGTCAATATGCAAAGCATCAAATTCGGGTTTAAATTGAGTTATCGTTCCATCCTTTTTTCCCGGACCTGACCAAGCTTCAATTATCGTTTTTGATTTTTCGTTATTATTAATCGTCATTATAATTTCTATCTATTCTTTTATGAGTTTTTAAATCTAGTTGTAATATTGCTAATAAGAAATTAAATTATTTATCTTATAATACAATTTTAAAGAATTTTCCTGGAAAAATATAAATATTTATATAAATATTTATTCTATTTACATAGATTATGACATCAAAAATGATATCTATTAAAGAAAAAATTTATAGAGATTTAATAAAATTAAAAGGTTCGGATGAAAGCTTCTCTGATGTCATTGAACGATTAATAAAAGATAGAAAGAGAGATCCATTAAGGCACTATGGGATTTTCAAAGACCTTCCACAAAAAATGGTGGATGATTTTGAACGTGTTATTAATGAAGCTCGAAAGGACGATTTGGAAAAAGAATCAAACAAAAATCTTGGAAATGGGGAAAATCTTTAATGATTTTGCTAGATACTAATGTAATTATAGACATTGGTCGTGGAAGGTCTAATGTAGATAATGTTATGCTCGAATTTAAGAATGAAGTATGCGCTATATCAGCAATAACTATCTCTGAATTATATGTTGGACTTGGATATACTTTAGAAAAATATGGTAAGGATCTATTTGAAAAATATATGAAAAAAATTTTAAATCTAATAGAAGGATATACAATATTTAATATAACACGTCCAATTTTAGAACGGGCAGGCATTCTTAAAGGGAAATTAAAATATAATGGTATCACGATTGAGATTCAAGACTTAATAATCGGTGCAACCGCAGAATCTCATTCTGCTAAAAAAATTATAACTAGAAACCCTGATCATTTCAAGATTTTCAATATACCACTTAAATCATATATAATATGATTATTTACATTCAGATGATCATTAAAATATAAAATATTAATTTAATAATTTAAATATCTTTAATAATACCATCAATTTCAATATTCCCTTCATTCTTATTTCTCCCCGCATCCACTTAATTAAAACACTCACTAAAGAAAGTCTATTCATCGCCAATCCTAAAAAAACTTCTGACCTCATCTCTAAAAAAGCATCCCAGCCGGTTTGATTCTTATCCAAATTCTCCTTTGGCTTATTTTCAACACTTTTAACTTGAATTTGGCCTTGACTAATAATAATCAAAGCCGCATGATTTAAATTAGTGGGATTAAGCAAGATTTTCATGTTCGTATTATTATAACGCTTTTTGAACTGCTCATTAGAATTTAAAGAGCATAAAGGATTTTGAATTATTCCGGCAAACCCTCGAGGGGGATCACTTATTATTTTAGAGTTATTCATCATGGTTTATCCCCTCCTTAATTTTATTTTTAGGTTTAGCTGAAATGTAAAAGCCAGCATCTGAGATTCCATTGGGATCAAAAGCTTCTTTAATTTTTCTCAACCAGACGTGATAATTCATCATGTGAGGCCCCCACTCGTCATGCAATTTATCTCCTTCTATAAAAAAAGGTGCCCCCATGTTCTTTAGAAGGTCCATCTGATTGCTAGCTTCCATGTATTCTGCCATGCCTTTCACGCTTTCCGAGTCTGTTTGATCAAACATGGTGGGAGCTTCCATGTGAAAAAAATGACCCCCTTCATAACTGGTCATCCATGCGCCCTCTCCAAAATCGTTGGCAATAACACCTCTTTTAACATATTGTTGCTTTAATGGAACATTATCTTCTTCTGCCCGAAGACAAGTGGCCGCTGTATCGCACTGCCCTTTTGAGGATTGAAATCCGCCTGTTGCTACAAATCCGTGATATCCTAAATTTGCACGTAGGCACTCGGCATAAAAAATGGATTCGGGATTATATTTCGTACCAATTATATTGGTCAAATTCAATTCATGCATTACATGCTCCATTACTTTTTGCTTGTAATTGAACTCTCTTTCCGTTCGAGCTGCGATGACAATTAATAGGGGCTGTTTTATGCTTCCCAATGCCATTTTATCAATTAAATCTTCTATGCTATAGGAAAAAACAGCCATGATTGCAAAGCTTGACATGTGACTGCATATAAATGCTAGTTCTTCTTCCTCTACTCTTAAAAAAGTCTTTTCTAATTTTTTAAAATCTCCACAATCTATCACGTACGCCCTGATGTATTTAGGAATTTCAAAATCAAACTTAGGTGCGTGTCCGCTTAAATTGAATTTAGTCTCACAGGGATACGGGAAGAGCTTAATGGCTACCTTGGTAAATACTCCCAAGCCCGATTTCGTTCCTATCCAACCCCGCATTATACCTCTTAAACTCGGTCCGGGGCCATCTCCAGAATACCAATCGGGATTACTTTTTAAACCAAGAGAACCTAATCTCAAGATCTCCCCCGTTGGGAGTACCCATTCCGTGCCTAATACATTTCTTGCACTATGTCCCGTTTGAGGGGAGGTAAATCCCGGACCCGCCATGGAGGTATGACTTGCTAATGGACTGGCCATGGGACCCGCTCCGGGCATGTGTAGATTCAGTCCGTATTTCATTAGTTCCGCTTGTATTTGTGCTCCGCTCACGTAGGGTTCAATCACGGCATATAAGTTCTTTTCATCAATCTTCACGATTTTATTCATTCTTCGAAGATCAATTATGATGGAATTCTTCGTACTAACCTGATTCCATGGACCTAATCCCGTGGATTGCGCTTTAAATGTAATTTTATACTTGTTGCATGCTTGAATTATTTTCTGGACTTCTTCAGTCGTGGATGGTAAAAGAACGGCTTTGGGAACGGGGGAAAAAGGAATGGGTTCTTTCCCTTCCATGAAATTCACAAACTCCGTACACCAGTTATATGCATAAGCATTTGTAATGACCTCCCCATCATCAATGTTTTCTTTTCCCACAATTTCTTGAAAGTCTTCTAAAATTTTGTTATCTAACACGTATCACTCCTCCTTGGACTTATCTTGCTGCAATTCTATAGGCTTTAAACCTAATGCCATTAATATTAGTTCACTAATATCATGATATTTTAAATTTGATCCTGCTTCCATGATACCATCTTGCAGGTTAGTGGAGCAAAAAGGACATGCTGATACAAGAGTATCTGCTCCCGAAGCTTCCGCTTCATCAATCCTTATTTCTGCGATTTTAATGGCCATTTCGGGAAATGCGGACTTGACTCCGGCTCCTGCTCCACAACAATAAGAATATTCTTTAATTCTCTCCATCTCTACGAACTCCAGTCCCGGGATCTTCTTAAGAATGTTCCGGGGAGCATCGTATATTCCTTTTGAGCCGGTATTTTTGGGTTTTGGCGGGACATTAATAGTTACTAAAGACATTAAAGGTACCACGTCCCCTTGCCACTCCTGATGACGTTCGGCATTTCTTCCCAAATGGCACGGATCATGATACGTTACTGTCAGAGGAACTTGATGAGTTAATTTCAGTTGGCTTTTCCTTATTAATTCATCAAATAATTCCACCGCATGAATTACTTTAAAATTGTACTCGCGGTATAAAGGATAGTCTACTTTAAAGGTATCATAGCATCCCGCACAGCTAAATACAATTGTTTCGATATTTTTTGCTTCAATGATATCCAGATTTTTATTTAAATACTCTTGGAAGGTCTTGACATCCCCAACCCGTAATACGGGGCTCCCGCAACAAAATTCCTCCTCTTGGAGGATATTAAAAGGAATTCCCGCTGCATTTAAAATTCTGGCAGTTGCAATTGCCATTTCTTTTCTCCTATAAGAAGAAGTACATCCCACGTAATATAATAATTTTGCATCCGGATCCAATTTTATATCGTTAGGTAACCAGTCCATGCGTTTTTCGTGAGGCTCGTTGTATGGATTATTTAACTGCTTGATAGAGTCTGTATATAACTTTTGTTTTAGCATTGGTCCCATTCCCTCATCAACTAATTTTTCTCTCAGCTTCATGATTATTTCCAACGGCTCTAAGGTATTGAGATATTTGCACGATATCGCGCAATTTCCACACGCCGTACATTTATACACGATATCCCTGAGCTCTTCCGTGGCTTTAATACGTCCCATCTCATAGGCTAAGGCAAGAATTATTCTTCCCCCGCCACTATAGGGATGATAATTATAGATATCGATTGCGGGACATGCGGATGCATACTTTTGGGACTTAATCATGACTTGGGGTATCCATTTACATACCGAACACCGTAAGCACCGCTTAATCATATTCTGATATTCTTCTTCACTAATCGTCAAAACATAACACCCCCGGATTTAAAACATGATTTGGATCAAAGATATTTTTTACCTTTTTTAAAGCGGTGATGGTTTCAGCTTCATGATTTTCAAAAACGGGTTTAGCCCATAAGCCGTAAGGTCTATTAAAAAAGGCTCCTTTTTCAATCAAATGTTGACTAATGGCTAAAAAAGATTTCTTAAGATCTGAACTCATTACTCCATTTTTAGGGTCATAAAAAAGGTCAAATTCACAATAATATGAGGTTCCTTGATTAATTGGTTGTATATATGCTCCAAACTGCACTGATGTCATTTTTTCGACCATTGAAATGAATTCATGAACTCTTTCATAATTTGTCAAGAAGAAAATATCTTGGAATCCCCCCTTAAGTCTTGTTCTCCAATCTTGCGAGGCGGGCTCGCTTACGCATTTAATTATATCATTACTATCAATAATCTCAGCTCGTTCGGTTTTCTTTAGTTCAAGATTCTTAATAATATCTAAAATATCTCCTTCTAAATACGAGATCTTATCTTGTGCAAACGTCCCATTCCCGCTGATTATAAAAAGTAAATTCCATTTAGATAAAATACTTGTTAACGTGTTTATATCTTGCGAATTAGGTTTTACTAAAGACGCTAAATTTAAATCATTTAAAATAAAAAGTTCATCACATAATCGATATTTCAATAATTCATTCTGGAGTTTCATCAATTCATCCAGATTTTCTGACTGGAAATGGAATACTTTTTGATTGGAAGGGATTAATTCTAATTTCAAGGATGCCCATGTCACCACGCCCAGACTTCCCTCGGCGCCTTGAAGGACTCTAAAAGGGCTAAAATGCGTGGGACCCATGGGATTAACTTGTGCTTGCCCTCCCTTTTTTTGTTCTTTAATCGTGCCCGGTCCTGCTGCGGTTCCCGTTCGAAATAGATCCCCCGTCCCGAAAACAACTTCTGTACATAATAGCGGATCGGAAGAGTCCCAATGATAGCGAGGGATGGTGATGGGAACCCTTTCTAATGCGGTTGTTAGTACGGACTTCTTAGCACGAGGATGTAGTGGCATTAGTAACCGAACGCCTTTTTTCTTTAAAATAGGGATGATTTGTTCAAATGTGACCCCCGGCTCCACCATTACTACCCGATTTTTCCTATCGATTGAAAGAATATCATTCATTTTAGCGAGATTCAGAATAATGGTCTTTTGTTTCCTTGGCAGAGTATCCCCGTGAATTTTAGTTTCCAAACTCGAACTTATAGGGATAACATGAAAGCTTATTTGATTAGCTAATTTGATCACGTTCTCAATTTCGCTACTAGAAGAAGGATAGAAAATATAATCTGGGGAAATCCCCTCATAAAAACTTGCATCTGTGGAATATTGATTTAATATCGAGGGATCAGTAATTACATTTTTTGAACCACAGATTCTTTTTAACTGCTCAAAAACGTCATTCTCACTCATGGTCGTTTCATGGAATGTTTATTAGATTGATTAAAATAGCTTGAATGCTACTTTATTTAATAGCTTAAAAAGTCTTCACTGAAAAATTAGATTTATTAATAGTATATAGTTTATCAATTTAACACTTTTTTTCCGCCATTCCTACATTTAAATGTCAATTTTTTTTAGGTTGGATTCAAACATTAGTTCTTTAAAATTGGAATCTTTATAATTTTATAAAAGGATATTTTAATTCTATTATATTAATGTACATGTTTTTTTTTGATTAATGTAATTCTTAAAGCAGTGAAATGATAAAATTCTAATAAAATAAAAATGATAAAGTAATTGATGGGGGGTAATTGATTTGAAAGCACTTAGGACTCAGGATGAAAATTTCTTGAATCTGCCTAACTTCCCTTTTAAACCGCATTATATCGATAATCTCAGGGGATTTGAAAATTTGCGCTTGCATTATTTAGATGAGGGAAATCCGAATTCCCAAGAGCAATTTTTGTGCCTGCACGGTTCTCCGTCATGGAGTTTTTTATATAGAAGGATGATTCCTGTATTTCTTGAAGCAGGTTGTAGAGTAATTGCTCCAGACTTTTTTGGTTTCGGGCGATCTGATAAACCGGTTAATGAGGAACTATATACTTTTAATTTCCATCGAAATACCTTATTAGCTTTTATTAAACGCCTCGATTTCCACAATATAACCTTAGTTTGTCAAGACTGGGGCGGGATCCTTGGACTTACTTTACCAATGGAAATGCCCTTACGATTTTCCCGATTAATCGTAATGAATACGATGCTTGCGACGGGGGATATAGAACTCACTCAAGGATTCCTGGATTGGCGGGCATGGAATAACACGCATCCCGACATGGATGTGGGGCGCTTGATGGGACGCTCTTGTCCTCATTTAACTGCTCAAGAACTTGCGGCATACAATGCACCCTTTCCCGATATAAATTATAAAGCAGGAGTACGTCGTTTTCCCAATATAGTGCCCGATAACCCGACCATGGAAGGTGCAAAAATATCTCAAGAAGCCAGGGAATTTTTATCAAATAAATGGGAGGGAGAGGTTTTCATGGCTATAGGAATGCAAGATCCCGTGCTTGGACCAGATCTCATGTATCCCTTGAGCAAAATTATTCGGTTTTGCCTAAAGCCCCTCGAAGTAAAAGAAGCGGGCCATTTTATTCAAGAATGGGGTGAAAATGTAGCTGAGGAAGCTCTAAAAGCATTCAGTTTAACCTAAACTATTTATGACGGAAATTACATGTTTCTCTTATCTTATAAAAACTCTTCCCTTCCATGAGGAAATTATTCTGGCCTTATTTTCCATCATGAATGCAGCCATTTCTGTTTTTTCACGTAAAATGGCAATCACTGCATCACTGTCCAGAAAGATCATTGAATCTCTCCTTTAATCTTGCATCTATACTCTCATTCATTGATTTACGAATTTTTTCTGCAATCTGATCAAAATCTCTTGATAAATCTGACCAAGTTCCAAAATGTTTCATTAAACAAGATGGACTTCCTTTTAATCCTTCATTTATTAAACGTTCAATGACATCTGAAAAACGCTCATTCTTATCTTTGATTTTTTCCAATTTTTCATAAAGATCTAACCTAATCGAAATATTGCGTGATGCCATATAATTACTACATATCTATATAGATAACCTACAAATTTATTTTTTGCATTGATAAATTAGGATCTTAAATTGAATAGGCTTGCTTTAATATCCAAAAGTATTCTGATAATCCTACTAATCCCGTATAAAATGATTAAAAGTATAATTTTATACTTAAATATTTGGTTTTTATCTAATTTTAAAGCTTGAATGATTTTCAAAATATAAGAAAGTAAGGGGGAAATGGATCTTTTACCCCCTTTAATCGATATTAAGCCAATCTTGAATAATCTTGTTGTTTTATAAATCTGCACACAAGAAGACCAATAGTTCCTTAATGAAAGTTTTTACATCCTTCATCCTAATCGTTTCATTAACGCCGTGAGCACTCGATCTAAGATTTGCCAAACCAGTTAATATGATATCATTAGTTTTTAGAGCTTCGGATACATAACCCATATCTGTGGTAACCGATAATCCCATTTTCACGATTTTATCCTCAGTAACTTCCTGGATCATTGAAATGGTTTTTTGAAATCGACTCACATTAGGAGAATCTGGATCAATTTTTAAGGCAGGATAAGAATAATCATACTTTACTCTGGCATCTAAAGCTTTACTTTTTGCTTTCCCTCTCTCAATTGCATCAGCTATTTCTTGTTTGACATCTTCATATCTCTCATCCGGAATAATACGTCTATTGATTGTCAAGATACAAGAATCGGGAACTATATTTGATTTTTCCCCCGACCTGATGATATCTAAATTAAACATGGGTTTCATGTTCATCGCTTTCCCCGTCCCTAATTCTCGAAATCCAGGAATATCTTTACTTTCACGTTTTTCCACCTCTCGCTTGAGCTCAATGAGCTCATCCAAGATGGGAACCATCTCTTCTAAAGCATTAACCCCTAAAAAGTTCATGCCAGAATGACAGCTTTTCCCGATTGTTTCGACGATAACATCTAAATCCCCCGCAGTTCCTAACGGAATCATGGGCTCAATGGATAAATCCATGCAAAAGATAACTCCCTTAACGTAGCCTTGTTCAGCTAAATAGCGAGAACCGGGATATATTCCCGTTTCCTCATCCGTTCCATTTAACACTCTGATATTGTATTTGGGCGTGAGATTGAGCTTTTCCATGATTTGAAGTGCTATAATCAAGCAAGCCATTGAACCCTTCATGTCCGCAACACCACGCCCATAAATCTTGCCGCTTTTAATTAGGGTTGCTTCAAATGGTGGAAAACGCCATTTTTCTTCTCCATCCAATGGAGCGGGGACTACATCCATGTGACCGTAAAAACTCACGAATTCCTTCTGTCCATATTCTTTTGTCGCAACAAGATTGATTCTGGGACCTTCTAAAGAAAGTGGTATTTGTTTAACTAATTCTTCGGGCATGACAACTTCTTCTAAACTAAAGCCTAAATCCTTGAAGTAAGGAGAAATCGCATCAACATATTCACGATAATTGTTAGCGGGAGGAACCACCGTCTTGATGCTAATGAGCTTTTTCAAAATTCTCATGAATTTCTCCGAATCCAGCTGTTCTACTTCTTGGTATACTTCTTCTAAATTCATTTACCTTTACTCCTCATTTTTAATCAATAAATATTGCAATTGTTCTGTTGTTAAATTATTTTTACTTTCTTGTTATAAGCTATTGAAGTTCGATCTATTAACTGCATTGCCCACATTAAAGGAAGGATTTGAGTAATAGGGATTAAAATTGAAGTGATCATCAACATTCTCTTTCTTCCTAGTATATCAGCTAATATTCCTGTTAATAGATAGCTTAAGCCAATTCCAAGTATCATAAACTTTAAAATGAAATTCAATGCTTATCATTACTATTTACATTCATTTTTTTCCCATAACAAAGGAACAAGTTATTGAAATGAATAAAAGAGTTAGCTACTTTACCCAACAAAAAAAAGAAAAAAAGGCAGCAAAAATCTTATTTAAAGCTATTATAATAAATTTCATCTTTTTTTAGAAAAAATGACCGAGACTAGGTTTTTTTAATTTCATTGATTTTTAATAAAATCTTATAGAAACCGAGACTTTTTCCCTGACCCGTTTTAAAGTTAAAATAAAACATGAAATACTATAATTAAAAAAAAACTTAGTGTATTATTAATTTTCTCTGTATCATTCTTTGTTCTATAGACCTTCCCGACCAATATTTTGATTATAAATTGTTTTACCTTCTCTAAAAATGATTAATTTAACCATTACTTGTTTAAATTAATTTGGGGCGGACATTTTGCCATGGTTTAGAATCTTCAAATACTTTCGAAACCTGCAAGATGGTAATTTCATCGAATTTGCGACCAACAATTTGCATTCCTATCGGTAATCCATCCTTAGTGAAGCCACACGGAATAGAGGCTGCTGGCTGTTCAGTTAGGTTAAAAGGGAACGTAAAAGCTTGCCAAGCGGTAGGGGAAACCTTTTTTTGATTTATTATTGGTGGAAACATTATTCCCAGATCAAATGCGGGAACTGCCGTCGTGGGTGTGATCAAAATATCAATGTCTTTAAATTTTTTATAAAAGGTCGCATATATTTCATTTCGTGCCTTCATGGCTCTTATCAAGGAGAAACCATCGTATCCTTGACCCGCTTTCACTAATTTCACTAGATCGGGATCCATCTTGTCCTCCCACTCTGCTAGTTTTGAACTTAATTCAAAAGCAAGTTTGGAAGTCCATAAGGTATAAAAGGAAAGCTCAGGCTTTTTTAGCTGCATCTTGATTTGGTCTACACTCCATCCAAAATTTCTAAACACATTCAAGGATTCTAAAATAGCTTGTTCTATTTCTGGATGAATAACTTTCGCATACCCCAAATCTAACGTATAACCAATTCTTAATTGTTTTGGAGGGGCATCGATTAATTCAAGATAATTCAGGTTATCATCGGGAATTGAATAACGATCCCCTAAAAATGGACCTTTCATCACTTGAAACATTAATGCTGCATCTGCCACGTATCTTACAATAGGACCGTTTACTCCAAGAGTCTCACCAAAAATTAATTCTCTTGGATAATGAGGAGTTCTTCCAAAGGTTGGCTTTAAGCCATAGACTCCACAAAAAGAACTAGGAATCCTTATCGATCCCCCTCCATCTGACCCTTGAGCTAAATGTCCTAATCCTGCTGCTATAGATGCACCAGCCCCTCCGCTGGATCCTCCCGACGTCTTTTCTAAATTCCACGGATTTTTCGTCGTCCCAAAAATTAGATTATCTGTAACTCCTTTAAATCCATGTTCGGGGGTATTAGTCTTACCAAGAATACAACATCCTGCATCCTTAAGTCGTTTAACTACGATATCATCCATATCGGGCATAAAATTTTCGTAAAGCTTAGACCCAAAAGTTGTTCTAATTCCTTTTGTCCATGTTAAATCTTTAATTGAAATGGGAATTCCATTAAGGAGACCACGCTTCTCTCCTCTTTCTACTCTCTTATCTGCACTCTTGGCCATTTCTCTGGCTATACTAAAGGTTGTAGTACAATAGGCATTAATTATTGGATTAATTTGCTCTATTCTTTCGATGATGATTTCTGTAACTTCTTCAGAGGTTATAGATTGTGATTCAATTTCTTTCGCTAATTGGATGGCAGACATGAAAGCTATTTCTTCTTTATTCAAAATTTATCCTCACCAAAAATTATTATAAATATAACCTAAGAGACCTTAATTTAAATATCTATGTGAGTTTGGATGATATTTAAAATTACTAAAATATTCTCAAATTCAAAATATAATCTACTTCCCTTTTTTTAGATTGAACGATCTAGATTTAGTTATCTTAATTTCATTGATTTTTGATGAAGTTTTACATGAAACCGGGAATTTTTTCCCGACTTGTGCTTCTTTAAAAAGTTTACAAGTAAATAAATAACTAAAAAAGATTTTTTAAAGAAATTTGACTTTTTTACTTGAACGGGGTGGAACACGATAATAGTACACATCAGGATATCCCAGGGTGAAGGCACCCACTACAGTACCTCTTAATTTTATGACTTTCTTTATTTCTGGATTCTTCTCAAGAGCAATAGTTACATACCCGATCCATGAAGTTCCTAATCCCAAAGCTTGGGCTGCTAATCTTCCATAAGTAATTATGTTTCCAACGTTAAATCCTTCCATCATCATGTTGAAATTGGAGGTCACCAGAACCACGTGGGGGGCATTATAAAACACGGGATCGCGATTCGTTTTTCCATATTGTTCTATTCTTTCGTTCCAGTGCTCTTTTTCTGAAGGATCTTTCATGAATTCTTCAATAATAGCTTTGGAAAGTGCGTTAATTTTGTCCGTATCAGAAATGATATAAAAATTCTCGGATCTCATGTTAGCCGCGGTAGGAGCATATTCCATTGCCCCTATCACCTTTTCCAAAATATCTTCGGGAACTTTATCGGGTTTATAAAAACGCGTGGAACGATTGACCGCTAAGAAATTAAAAAGTGTTTCATAATCAATTAAATCAGGTAAGTTTTTTATTTTAATAAAAGTAAAGCTCTCTCCCATTCCCTCATGGAGAATGGCATTTTCTGGGCACTGGGCAATACACTGACCACATTGAATGCATTGTTTGTTGGGATCCTCGAAAATTACTTTCTCATCTTTTGAGTCCATTTTAAAAAAAGCTTCGGGACTCGTGCATATCTCCAAGCAATTTTTACACGTGATACATTTATCGTAATCTATTCCCAAAATAGGCATGATAAATTCATATTTTTTTAATTTTCAATTTATTCATATTTACACTATTATAACTTACATTTTCTTTAATAACTTACTTATTTTTTATGAAATCTCACCAAATTGAATTAAGACTAATGATATGTTACATCATTTAATTATTATTTTAATTGCATTGGTATCCTGCCTGATACTTTATAATCAAAAACCTTATTTTTTGCTTCATGTAATTATAAAAAAATAATCTATGGAAGATGTATCATGATAAAACGCTTGGAAAAGATTGTCCCAAAACTTCTTGAAAAAATGAATATTCCGGGAGTAGCTATCGGATTTATATCAAATCATGAGATTTCTTCGATTAATCCCTTTGGATTCGCCAATAAGGAACAACAAATCCCTATCACTGAGCACACCATTTTTGCTGTCGCTTCGATATCAAAATCCGTTACAACATGGGGTGTAATGAAATTAGTAGAAGAGGGCCGCTTAGACTTGGATGCTCCTGCGGAAAAGTATTTAACCCGCTGGCATTTACCACCCTCTGAATTTGAAAATGAGCAAGTATCAATTCGAAGACTCTTGAGTCACACTGCGGGGTTCCAAGAATCTGAATATACAAGCTATAATCCCAATTATGAACCACTTTCAATTGAAGAAATTCTTTCAGGTAGGTTGCCTGGTCCAATAGATGAAGAAGAATTGAAATATTGCGAAAAATGGAACTTGATTCCCAAAAAGGAAGGAACTCCCGTTAAGGTCAGAAAAGAGCCCGGAAAAGAGTTTATTTATGCGAATGACGGTTATTTAATTCTTCAATTAATTATTGAAGAGATAACTAAACAAACCTTTTCTGACTACATGAAAAAAGAAATATTAACCCCTTTTGGGATGAATTTTTCTAGCTATGAAAAAACGGATTTGGATGCCGCGTTATTCGCCACACCATACAATGAGGAATCAAAACCTTTGCCTCTTTATGTTGGGACAATTAAAGCAGCTGGAGGACTCTGCGCAACTATAATAGATATGTTGACATTTGCCTTGGGGGGAATGAGAGGCCCTAATAGGAAACTGCCCGGAAGAGAGATCCTAAAACCATCGACATTGGACCAAATGTACTCCAAACTAATACATGCTTCAGATGATTTTGGGTATGATTGGTATTACGGATTGGGCCATTATATTAGTGAAATTAAAGGATTAAAGGTCATACAACATAGTGGAGGCATAATTGGGTGGAGAAGCATGATGATCTTTATTCCGGAGAAAGGAGAAGGAATCGTTGTTCTTATTAATAGCAGTGGGGGTAATTCATTATGGGCAAATTTAGTGACCCGATGGTCGAGGGAAGTATTATGATAAACTCTTTTAACAAAATCCTTAAAATATCTTGTTTATTCGATTTTAAACCTATTAATAATATTTAATTTGTTATTTACGTTTCTTATTTTTTCACTAATTTTCATATTTCATTTAATCTGATACAAAGAATAAATTTATCAATCTCTTGGGTAAAAATTCTTTCTCTTATTATTGGAAAAAGCCAATCCAATCAATGATCTTAGCATCAAAAAGGTCACTTACTGATTTTTCCCATTCAATAAAACTTATATAAAAATTCAGATTAACTAAAACTAATTGATTTTTAACAAAATTGGAATGCTAAATTCGTCTCAATTTAAACCCTTTCCGGTAAGGAGAAAAAAAAAAGGTGGGATAAATGGAACAAAAATTAGAGAATCATCAAGAAAAATTAGCAAGTAGAGCGATTGCTGATGTATCAACTGTTAAGTCGATCCTTCTCATGTTGCTAGCTTTCGCATTTGGCTTTGCTTTTGGAGGAATGATCCACGAATTAGGTCATGGAATTATTGCCCTTTTAATAGGGGGTTATCAAGTTTCATTTGTTTTCCATCCCTTTATCATGCCGAGAACGATAATTAATCCCGCTCCGTTACCTGGTATTATTGATATTGGAGGGTGGGTATCCGATATTGGAGCGGGTTCTTTAATAAGCTTAGTTGCTTGGAGATATAAAAAGCCTTCACTTTTACCCTTATTGATGTACGGGCCCTTATCGTGCATTCTTGAAGGCTTTTCTATCGCTATTGGTGTAATATCCCCAGGAAGCGATACTATACGGTTTGCAATTGCCACGGGGCTACCTTTATTCGTCTTCGTGATTATCGGTATTGCAATTTTTATAATTGGGTTAATGTTTTTTGTTGCTCTTTTTCCCTTAGTGGATATTCTTCAATCCGATTCGTATCTAAAAAAGTTAATTATAATCATGGGCGGAACGGCAACATACATGCTTTTGATGATAGTATATGTGAACATTTTTAGACCTCTCGATTGGGAAATCTCCCGTAGTATTACAAATTTCATGGCGACGCTTATATTATCTATAATTTTTGCAAGTCTTTACAAGCCCTTGAATCCATATTTAAATAGACTCTTTAATGTAAAACATCAACATATAATTTGGGCAGATTTTCGGTTCCCAATCGTTTTAACCATGAGCGTAATAATATTTCAGTTGATATTCTTCAATTATTAAGATATAACTAGTTCAAAAATTAATTTCTTTACTATTTCTTTTTCTTAATAGTAATTAATAAAGAAGAAAAGTGTTTATTTTATTAATGGATGTTAATAAATCCACATCATTAAAGAATGTTTATAGAATTATCATTATTTTTCCAAAATAAACTGTTGTGGATAATTATTTCTGGGACCTTCTAAAAGAACTCCATTAGGATACCTCACGCTTATAATACAATGATTTCCATTAACCTCTACTTCAATATAATGGTAACATTGCTCTCCGTATTTTAATCCTACAACATCGGCGAAATCATTATAAGATTCCTCTGCGGGAAGATTATAATAATATTTTCCTTCATATCCCGGTTTCCAATAAGCGTAATTTTCATCAAAATCAAGGTGGGTTAAATATTTGGAAGAATCCCATGCCCGTCTCTCATAGGTAATTTCTCGAGTAGAGTTCAAATTCTCATCCCACCACATGACCGTATCTTCTGCTGCCATGCGACTCTCATCTAAGATGCCATATCCTACTTCCAAATCTGCACCCCCACCTCCCGAACAGAAATAATGAACGGGATTATGGTCCCAATCATGACTTTTATCAAACACAAGACCATTTTGGCCATAAGTATATTTATAGTGTTGATAATCGTGATCATGCCCATAAAAAACAGCATCCACATCATATTTATCGAATATTGGAACTAAGGATTCGATTAAATTATATTGCATGCCCGAGGAAGAGGTAGTTAACATGCTTAAATGAAAGAAACAAAATATCCAATCTTGACCTTCTTTTTTCGCATTGAGCAGATCTTCTTGAATCCAATTTAATTGAGCATCCGTCATTCTATAAAAATGCTCAAAATTGTCGATCATTACAAAATGAGCATTTTGATAGTCAAAGGAGTAGAATCGCCCAACTGTCGGATCTTCATAGTTGTACGTGAACAATTGTGCCCAATTAGAACTTCCCGCTCCGCCATCCCAATCGTGATTACCTATCACGCCTTGGATTGGTACGGTTGATCCTAATTTCATGATATTAGATAACACCCTATGCCAATCTTGCGGATCTGTTCCACTATCTGCAACATCTCCCAATTGGATTATAAAATCATGATCTCGCTGATTGACTCCATTTGCGACGATCTCTCCTCTCTTTATCATTCCCTCGTCAGTAGGCTGCATGTCTCCCACTATGGTAAATTTAAATGATTTTTGCTGGTTAGAAGCCGTGGTAAAACTGAATAACGGTTCAGTATTTAAGGAAGATGTATCTTTTTCAATGAAATAATGATACGTAGTGCCCGGTCGCAAGGCATCTAAATAGATCTTGTGGAGAATGCCTGCATCACCCGTAGCTATCAAGTTTAATTCGCTCTTATTTTTGCTCATCCCATAATGAACTTCGGTGGGACCAGATTTTTCTGTTAACCAAGTAATGCAAATACTTTCGTTAGGCTTATTATTATACCACGTGAGCCAAGGTCCCTCATCATATTTGGTGCCTGATGTGATGTTTGCTGAAGGATAGGAAATGAAATTAAAACTGATGAAGATAAGTCCAGAAACCGATATGATTAATAGTGAAGTCGAAATAGTGCTAAAGATTCTGAACTTTATTTTTTGAATCTTAATTGCTCTCAAATTTTTGATGCCAAAGTAAGTTAAATATGCAGAAATATTGAAGAGAGTTGACCCGACAAGAAATACAATAAAATTAAGATTTACGATATTTTCAATATTCTTATTTGCGAAATCCGTGAGACTCCAATAAGAAAATAGTATAATAAGAGTGAAAATCAAAGAAATCAAAAAAATTACAATCCAACGGAAATTATATTTACCTACCAAGAATTGATTGACCAATTTTTTATTTTTATCCAACGTGTACATGACAAGAAAGGAGATCAGAGCACTAATTAGCGAGAATAATGTTGGAACCGTAAAATTTCCGTACATGTTATTAACAATGGATATCGCGATTAAAATTATGATTATGATCAATGAAGCACTAAATAAGCTAAAGGTTGAAAAGATAAGTGCTAGTTGATGCTCTCTCTTGCTTAGATTTTTTAATTTTTTTCGCTCACTCATTTTCTGGACTTAAAGTAATTGTTTACTAAAAGGTTGTGAATTCATGATTCTAAAATTGTATGAATTTTTCCTATTATATAATTATTTTGTTTTAGAATTAGGATTTTCGGCAATTATTAACAATAAAAAGAAGCTCTTGATAGATTCATTCTATAGAGCTGAAGCGTAATACTTAGAATAAAATTTCTTCAATTCTTTTTTCAATAGATTATTTCAAAATAATGATTTATTCTATTTATTCTATGAAAAAAATTGATCTCCATTACACTGATTTATTAGGAATGATAAAAAATTTTCTAAAAGAGGGCAAGTCTGAAGAGATTTTAAAATATTTAGAGAGCAATTCTAATCTTCCCGGACGAAGAGGTAATTTAGAATTAGCCGCAGCGTTTACCAAAGTGATGCTCGAACAAAAAGAAATTCATTTGGAGAAAATAAAAGAATTAATCGAAAAGCTCTTAGAATTCACGAATGATATAGCCCCAACCAATGATAAACGCGAATTTTTAGCTTTTTGCGGGACCTGGACGTTGGGAGCTTTAGGGCGTCATGAAAAGTTTACAGAATTTGCATATCATAATTTGAAACTATTAGCAAAAGACCCACGATGGCGCATTAGAGAAGCAGTACCCAATGCACTTAGGATTTTGGCAGAAAATGATGGACAAAAAATGCTAAATGAAATGAATAGTTGGATTAAGGAAGGTACTGAATGGTTACTCTTAAGAGCCATAGCCGCGGGAATGGCAGAGTGTTTAGCGTTTCCTCCACTCAAAGATGATGAGATATTTGCCAAGGAAGGGTTGAATTTACATGAAAAAATATTTCAATTAATTGAAAAAAGTAATGAGAGAAATTCCGAGGAATTTAAAGCTCTTAAGAAAGGATTGGGATATACCTTGAGCGTGATCGTGGTAGCAAGTCCAGAAAATGGCTTCAAATTGATGAAGAAGTTAACAAACCAAAAAGATCGAGATGTAACATGGATTATCAAAAATAATTTAAAGAAAAATCGATTAATTAAGAATTTTCCAAAGCAAGTTAATGAAGTTTCTAAATTACTTATTTAAATTCTTTAATTTGTTTTTGTGAACTCTCTCATTAAAAGTAAGGGAAAAAAAAGTGAATTGTTTTTTATAAAGATTTGTCAATATTCATGAGATATGTTCCTAATCCTATTACCCAAACTAACAGAAGATAAATTATCATGCGCTCAATAGTTCCTTTACCTAATCCTAAAAACACATTCATTGATTCGGCAGGTAATCCTAAAAATGGAAAAAAAATAATCAGTAATATTAGAGATAATATTCCTATTACTAAAGAAACATGTGAGAATGGTGAATTTAAGTTTCTATAGGAAGGTATTACAGATACAACTGCAAGAATAAAAGCAAATGCCGTCGCGTATCCGTGAATAGGTCGTATATTTTCAGGAAAAATGCCAACTGCAATAATGAAAATTCCAGAAAGTGATAGAAATATGAGATAGAGCTCCTTTCCATTATTTTTTAAGAGAATAATTGTTGCTACAACAACACTAGCGCCAAATAAGATGATAGATATATTAAAAATTAATGCCGTAGTTCCTACTCTCAGCGAACTTACATAGTGAAATGCACTGATATAGTTTGGTTGGAAACTTTCTAAGATTATTATGAACATCAACCATTCTACACTCCCTGCAAATAAGATAATGCTAGCAATTTTATTCGAAATCATTTTTGTTGCCAACATTTTTAGTTTTTTTCAAGTTAATCGTGATATTATAGCAATATTGCATTAATTAATGCTTTAGAAATATATTAGTTGGGGAGTCCAATTCTTCTTTTATGATATTCATGCGACTAATTAGGCATCATCCTACGTTTTAAGGCTAATTATCCAATAGGAAATAAAAAAAAATTCAGAGTAAAGTTTTTATATATATTGATTTAATTATTAAATAACGAATTTCGAAAATCTAAAAACCAAAGGTCGAAAAGTGTTAAAAATTAAAAAAGTAAAAAAGTTACTTTTTCTATTTCCCTTAATAGCTAGTATCCTCTGGCTTCTTGGATTTCTGTTTCCTGCAATTACCATATATTACGAAGGTAATAGAATTTTATTTTCTTATATTGATCTTCCAGCGTGGTCAAATCTTCGACACTATTCTATTAATATTTTTTACTTAATGTTATTTCTTTTAATATCAGGATTAATTGTCGCCATAGTCATAATTATTTTTACAATTTTAACATTGGTCTCGTCTTTACAATTTGTGTTTGGTAAAAAAGACCTCGAAAATGCTAGAAAAAAGTGGAAAAATTATGGATTGGTGATACTTTATCTACAAATAATAGTCTATGTTGTAATTTATGGGGTCTTCCAAATCATTCATATATTCGGGTCATATTTATACTATTACACTTTTAACTTTCGAATAGCAATTGGAATCGGTGGGAATTTGTTTATTATTGGAGGATGTTTGGCCCTTGTAGGTTATATTACATCATATGGCATGGAATTAATAGAAAAAAAAGGTTTACCAATAAAGATGCCTTCAGAACAAATTGTTTCAAAAGATATATCTTCAGAACTACAACCTTTAGAACAAAATCTTCCGCCTTTAAAACCATTAGTTGCAAAATATTGTACCAATTGTGGTACTAAAATACAACAAGATATGAAATTTTGTCCAAATTGTGGACTTGCCTTATAGAAATTTAAAATTAAAATATAATTAAAATAAAAGAGAATTGAATCAAGATGGATCATGCTTATAACCGGATTCTTTTTATATTTCCTTTAACAGTAGGAATAATATGGCTTTTGTCATTTCTATTTCCAGGATTATATCTTGTAATATTCTTACTTTCTTATTCTTACCAATCCACATTCTGGTATATTGGGAGAGTATCAGGGGATATGGCTCCCTTTTTTTTAATAATAATGATACCTGGATTAATATTCGTTGTATTACTTGTTTCATATGCAATTTTGATGTTCATTTATTCTATTTTACTATTGTTTAAAGCAATAACACCAGACCTAGCTAAGAAAAACCTAAGGCGAAAAGGAATTTCCGTTCTTATTTTCCAAACGGTAATTATTTTAGCAGAATATATCTTTATGAATTTAATTTTCGGATTAATTAATTATTATTATATTTTATTGACATTTTTTATTATACCTGCTGCTGGAACTATTCTAATAATTATTGGAGGAATAATATCAATAATTAGTTCTTTTTTCTTAAAATCAGAGAAAAAAATGGGAGAATAAAAGAGATTAGGATTTGAAATTTTTGTGTTTTTTTTACTAAATATAATTATTTAGAAAAATTATCTAGAAATTTGTCTCGCCATTTTCTTAATACCAAATGATTTAAAAACTGATATAAACATCCTGGTATTTAATCGATATTGAAAGGAACTAAGGCTTTTCTCTTTCTCCAAATTATTAAAATAATTCAATTTTTATCATAAAAAAAATTACATGTAAGAATGTTTTGATCAAACTCATTTAATAAGCTAAATTTCTTTTATCTTTTTAACGTGGAGGTTATTTTTTATGGGAGATTTTGAGAAAATGAAAAAAGCTTATCAGGTGTCCTCTAAGATAATGGAAAAAAGGATGCTAAAAGAAAGAGCTCAAGATTTTGAAATAT
>CAYLZE010000078.1:0-23953 GCA_964388035.1 uncultured archaeon | reverse complement strand
ATGCCTTGGTGGGATAAAGAAACAAAACAATTTGCGGACGAGGTAGAAAATTTCATGGATGAGGAACTTGTCCCCATTGCCATGAAGATGATGGAAAGGAACGAGGATAACATGGCTATTCAATGGGCTGCATCAAAATTATGTGTTGAAAAAGGATTTCATCCCTTAATGGTTTTGGCAGAAGAAGAATTCGGTGGTCGGGATAAAGGCTATGCCGGGTATACTATCTTAAATGAAGAGATAGGAAGATCAATGGTAAACGTTAATCCCTTATTAACAAGTGTTTTTGGAGCAGGACCCATCCATCTTTTTGGAACGCAAGCCCAGAAAGAGAAATACTTAAGACCCATTGTAAAAGGAGATAAGTGGGCAAGCATCACGGTTACTGAACCTGATGTAGGAAATGATGCTGCGGGTGTTCAATTAGGAGCATATAAAGATGGGGATGAATGGGTATTGAATGGGTGGAAACGCTTTATTACACTTGGAGCACTTTCAGATTATCACATGCTGTACGCAAACACGGATCCGGATATGAAACGGATTTATCGACATCTTACCGCTTTTCTGGTCCCAACGGATATTCCTGGTATAAGCATAGAAAAAATTAATTGGTTGATAGGAGACGTAGAAATGGCTAATTCTGTCATAAGGTATAAGGATGTTAGAGTTCCAGAAGAATACATGATATTAGATCCCGGTGATGGATGGACAGTCATGACTTCTGCATTGAACATTGAGCGATTAGGCATCGCAAGCGTTGTTGGCTCAGCAAAAAATCTACTTGAAACAGCAAGGGCATATGGACGGAGAAGAGTTCAATTTGAAATGCCCATCTCCCGATATAATGGAGTACAGATGAGAATGGCAAATATAAGCATGAGACTACATCTCACTCGCGTGTATATCTACTATTTAGCTAATTTATTAGATACAGGGGAAGCGGATATGTTTACATTTGCTCTCAAATCATCTACTGCAAAGATTTTTGGAACAGAGGGCTTAACTGAAAGTGCATTAGATGCGTTGTATATCTGCGGAGGAGATGGTTATCTTCAAGAAACCGGAATTGGAGGAACTCTCAAAAATGCGGCTTTAATGCAAATAGCGGGAGGTTCCAATGATATTCTGAAACTGTTCATCGGCCGACAGGAATTTAAACAAGAAGTTGATACCAGAATGGTTCCTCCCTCTGTAAGAGGGCCAACAAAAGAGGAAGCTCAAAATTTATAAGAAGGTGATATTAAAATGGTAAAATATGAAGCTATTAAATTTGAAATAGAAGATGAGGTTGGATGGATTACCATCAATCGTCCCGAAAGGCGTAATGCCTTGAGTAGAACTGTCTGGGCAGAAATAGGCGAAGTATTGGAAAGAACGTGGAATGACATTAACGTTAGGGTTATTATTCTGACGGGGAACGATGAAAAGGTTAAAGGAAAGGCCGCTTTTTCGGCAGGATTGGATATAAAAGAAATGTCCACTACGGGGTTTAAAAATTTGGGAGATTTTCTTGGGATTCTTTTAGATCCCTGTGAATTAATGATGCGCTATCCCAAACCTTTAATTGCTGCTATAAATGGATATGCATACGCCGGTGGCTTAGAGTTAACTCTTTGGTGCGATTGCGCCATCGCTGCAGATGATGCAGAAATGGGGTTTTGGGAAAATCGAAGAGGACTGGCGAGTGGAGTAGCGTTTCTTCTCCTTCCCGAATTGATTGGAATGAGATATACCAAAGAACTTTTATTAACCGGCAAGATCATTTCTGCTCAAGAAGCATATCGGATGGGATTAGTTAACAAAGTAGCGCCCCACGAACAATTACATGATGCAGTCATGGAAATGGCTCGGGAAATGAAAATGGTCGCTCCTTTAAGCCATAAATGGACGAAAAAGTGGTTCCAGCAAGGATATCATTATACGAGGAGTCGAGCAATTGGAACCCTTTGGGAACCGTTCCAAGAGCTATTTCATAGCGAAGACGTCATAGAAGGCTTCACGGCCTTTATGGAAGGAAATCGGCAACCCAAATGGAAAGGTAAATAATGAACATATTTTTTTAAATTTTTTTAAATTAAATAATAAGAGGTTGATATAAAAATGGCAAATGAAGAATTGGTCGAAGGAATTAAGAAGATGGTAAGCAAACTGGAGGATCCAGCATATGCAGAGCGTTTCAAGGGCTTTAAAAAGACATTACAATTTAATTTCACAGATTCGGAAAATTATTACTTAATTTTTGATGAGGATAAATGTGAAATAAAAGACGGAGATGTCGATGACGCTGATATGATAATCACAACATCAGCTGAAATTATTATAGATATCATGGATGGCGAATTAAGCCCTACAAAAGCATTCATGGGAGGAAAAATTAAAGCAAAAGGCCCCATGAAAGATATGTTGAAACTTCAGATGCTCATGAAATAATTTTTTTATATTTCTATTTACAATTTTTTTTTATTATTTTTTCGATAATTAGGTTAAAAATATCAAAATTAGGAAGGATTGAGAGGAGAGAGATATGGAATTCAAGTATATTATTTTTGAAATTAAAAATCACGTTGCGGTTATTACCTTCAACAGGGATCATAAACTAAACGCTATTAATGGTAAGATGTTTGATGAATTATATGACGCATTAGATGAGATTAAGAACAATAAGGAGATAAGAGCGGCCATCATAACGGGAAAAGGAAGAGCATTTTCCACTGGTGGAGATTTCAATCAAGCAAGCCAGGGGATGGCGGGCGATGTAGAAAGTGTTGAGGATGGAGGTAAAATGCAGTCTGGAGAAATGGAAATAGACGTTTCACAGAAAAGAACCGTTTTGAAAATGCAAAGCACTCCCAAACCAATCATAGCGGCTGTTAATGGATTGGCTTTAGGAGGAGGCTTAAATGTAGCATTAAATTGTGATTTAATTTATGCTGCGGATACTGCAGAGTTAGGTACATTTTTTATGAAGCGGGCGTTAATCCCGGAAATGTCTTCCACGTATCTTTTGCCAAGATTAGTTGGAATTCATAAAGCGAAAGAGCTAATATTTTTTGGAGACCGATTTAGTTCTCAAGAAGCATTAAGCATGGGATTAATTAATGGGGTTTTTCCAGAAGACCAATTGATGGTTAAAGTGATAGAAATCGCAGAAAGATTAGCAAAAGGCCCTACTTTTTCAATAGGGCTTGCCAAGTTAGCAATTAACAAAGTATTAGAAGATAAAATAATAAATGCATTGGATAACGAATCGGAGGCACTATTTAAAGCATTTGATTCTGAAGATTTTACTGAAGGGCTATTGGCCTTTTTTGAGAAGAGAGAACCTGATTTTCTGGGAAGATAATTTTTCAATGATCCCGAGGGGGTGAAAAAGCTGGAAAAAACAAGAGCTGAATCTTTTTTAAAAATAATTACCATGATCGGTGGTATCTATGAAATCATTTTTGGTTTCTTACTAATTTTTGCTATCGTTCCCTTATTAAACTTATTAGGCGCAGGGATTTCTGAATTAAAGTATCCCACTTTTAACCAAACCGCGGGATTATTAGCAATTATCATAGGACTAATACTTGCTCTTTCCTCATTCAATATTGAAAATTATTTAATAAATATTATTTTAATCATCATTTTACGCTTTACAATTCAGATTATTATTTTTATTAATATTTTTAACCTTCCAGAAATTGCTTCAGGTTTACTGGTATTTGGAATAATTGATTTAATATTTGCTATAATAACCATTTATTTAATGAAAGTTTTGGAATATTCCTTTAATACATTAAAATTAATTAAATGAAAAGGTAATTAAAATTATTGAACCGAGAAAAATGATTAATACCATTCTTGATGATCAAAGATTTTTTTTAATGGAACATGAAAGTAAAGATTTAATTTCCCATTATGACATTCCCGTAGGGAAATACAAACTGGCTAAAAACGAATCAGAAGCTATCGAATTTGGGAATGAGATTGGATATCCTCTCGTGATAAAGCTAATGAGTCCCGATATTGTTCATAAGACAGAAGCAGGAATAATTAAATTAAATATTCATGATGAAGAAGAACTAAAAAGGGCATATAATGAAGTTCTCTTAAATGCCAAAAAATATAATCCAAATGCTGTTATTGTAGGAATTAATATACAAAAAATGATGAATAATGGTGTTGTAGAAATCATTATAGGGGGAATGAGGGATGTTAATTTTGGTCCCGTTTTAATGTGTGGTTTGGGAGGAATCTTTGTGGAAATCTTTAAAGATGTTTCCTACAGAGTATGTCCAATAACAGAAAAAGAAGCACTTAAAATGATAAAGAGTATAAAAGCATTTCCACTCTTGGATGGATATCGTGGAGCTCCTAAAGCCGATTTGAATTCAATTGTGAATATCATTATGAAATGTTGTAGATTAATGATGGAAAATCCAGACATCGAAAACTTTGACTTAAATCCGGTAATTGTGTTTAAAAAAGGTGAAGGAGCTGTGGTAGTAGACGCAAGAATTATACTTAAGGAGGAAGAATGAAATGGTTTCACTTAAAGAGTTAGATGGCTTTTTTAATCCTAAGTCCGTTGCATTTTATGGAGCAAGCACAATGCTCCAAAAGTTTGGAACTTTGCATCTCTTGAATTTGGTTTCAGCTGGGTATAAAGGAAAAATCTTTCCCATTCATCCAAAGGAAGATGAAATATTAGGATTCAAGACCTTTAAAAGTATTAAAGATGTTCCTGAAAAAGTAGATCTTGCAGTAATGGCAACCCCAACAAACTTAATAAATCAATTTTTAGAAGATTGTGGAGAAAAAGGTATAAAGCATGTTATCATTCTATCGGGAGGCTTTTCAGAATCAGGGAATCCGGAAGGTCAAGAGCAAATGAGGAAGATCGCGGAAAAATATGGTATTAAGATTATCGGTCCAAATTGTTCAGGTGAAGTGGTTGCCCCAACCATAAACATTACTCACGTTCCTTGGCCACCCAGAAAAGGAGGGGTTTCAATTATTTCTCAATCGGGAACATATGCAGTCCAACCGTTAATTGCAATTAGTGAAAAAATAGGTGTAGGAATCTCAAAAATAGTTTCAGTAGGAAATGAGGTAAACACTGATTTAGTAGATTATTTAGAAGCATTTGAGGGGGACAGCGAAACCAACTGTATTGGAATCTATTTTGAAGCAGTTAGAAGAGGGAAAGAATTTATTGAATTAGTGGAAAGAATTAACCCCAAAAAACCAATTGTTATAATTCCAATAGGACAGACTGATGCAGGCATGAGATCGGCAAAATCCCACACCGCAGCACTAACTTCTCCGGGATATGTGATTGATTCCATTTGCGAGCAAACGGGTGCAATTAAAGTAAAAGATAGCGTGGAAATGTTGAATTTGCTTCAGGCTTTTGATACTTTACCTTTGCCGAAAGGTAATCGGGTGGCAATTCTCACGATGGGGGGTGGTCCTGGTTCATTGATGTCGGATCTATTTGAAAGCAGTGGAATGAAAGTCCCGATATTATCCAGTAAATTACAAGAAGAACTAAAGCCTTGGATGCCTGAGACTGCCTCAACTATGAATCCTATTGATCTTACTTACACGGATGATATGCAGAATTACTTGAGCATTTTGCCGGATATTTTATTAAAGAGTGATGAGATTGATTCCCTTATTTTTTATGGCTTAATGGGTACGAATTATTTTGAGAATCTTGTTGATGTGCCCGATTTTTTGAAAAATAATGAAAGTGTTCTAACCATGAAAAACTTCGGGGAAATGATGGAAGATTTTTTTCTCGCGCTTTTTGATGAGTTGATAGAATTTAAAAATAAGTATCAAAAACCCATTATAATGACTTGCTATAATACAAGACAGGAAAAATTCGTAGAACATCTCCAAGATAATGGGATTCCCGTCTATTTTCCTGAAGAAGGAGTTCGGGTTTTAATTCGAATGTGGCAATATGCGAAATTTTTACAGTCAAAATAAGGCATCCTAAATGAATAACAATAGAGCCAAAAGAAGTACCCAAGCATGGTCGAGAATTAATGAAGATATCATCTTAATCCATCAAGACTCCATGGATTCAATGAACTTCAATTCATGTAATAGTTATTTAATTAAAATAGAGGATAATAATTATGCAATCATTGATCCGGGATGTTCTAGAAAAAAATTCAATAAAACGTTAAAAGATAATCATATTAACATCTCTCAAATTAAATATTTTTATCTTACTCACGGACACAGCGACCATGTCGTACTTTTAGATTATTTGCGGGAGAAAAATGAAAATGTGGAAGGATTTATCCATCTTGCGGATAAAGAATACGTTGAAAATCCTTTCAAATATTATAAAATGCTTTTTGATTTAACTTTACTAAAAAGGAAAACCAATTATGAAGATTTCCTAACTGCTATAAATTTTTATGCGGGATTAAATACAAATGTTCTGGTTAAACCAGGATTTAAAATGATATTTGATATTTGGAATATAAAACCAAGAAAAGTCGAACACGTTTTTAAAGACGGTGATAAACTAGTAGGAGATTTGGAGGTCATTCATGCTCCTGGCCATACACCAGGCATGTGTTTTTTTTATAGAGAAAAAGATAAGATCCTCTTCTCCTCGGATATTCATTTAAGTACTGTTGGCGCCAGTGTTAGTGGAGCAGCTGGAAATTTTCATGATTTGAAACAATCTATTGAAAAAGCGATTAAAATGGTCCAAGACAAAAAAGTAAAAATTGTTTTATCAGGGCATGGCAAAAATCCCATTTCAGTAAATTTAAAAGAGAGATTGGTTAAATTTTATGATTCCATTAATCAAAAAGAAGAACAAATTTTAAACCTACTAAATGAAAAAAAAGAGATGACATTAGATGAAATAACTGAAGAGACATTTAAAATTTACATAAAGCGATTTAAAAAATACTTAGATAATGAAAGCGTGAAAGATACGATAGTAATTGCGGAGATTAGCGAAATGATGCATGACCTAAACATACTAAAAGAATTAAACAGGATGGAAAAAGTTTATAGCTTTCAATCTAACGGGGAAATAATCTGGAAAAGAATTTAGAAGTAGATAAACAAGCAAAAATATCTAATTTTTTTTTAACAATGAAAGTCATCTATTTCCTTGATGTAATCGGTTAAAATAGGAAATTATTATTATCCATTTTCAAGAATTAAATGTAATTCACTTTTATTTGGTGAGAATGGACCCTTCCCTTTATTAAAATTTTTTCAACAATTTCAAAAAAAAGTAGCTTTTATAAAGTTACGATTTTATAAATAGGTAAGATCAAAAATTGTCAAGGTATAAAAAAATGACTATAAGTGAAAATATTGTAAGCTTCGTTTCGGAGCTAAATTCCACGTTAAGGGACCAAACGATCCCTCCAAGAATTGATAAAGCCATAAAAATGTATAAGAAAGAGACGAATCTCCTTTATATTGAAAAAGAAAACGAATTTCTAACAGCAGTGATTAAATCTCAGACCCATCCAAAAGAATTAGAATATGCGGTTAAACTTAATAAAGATGGCAGTTTTTTCTGCGGGACCCAAAATCTCCATCCTTGTGGAGGTTTAAGGGGTAAAATCTGCAAGCATATTATATTAGCTTTGTTTGCGGCGATTAAATCAAAGCAAGGAACAAAGGAAGAGTTGATAAAATGGGTTCAAAATACCAATTTTCAAAAGCCTTCTTTAGATAAAACAGAAGCTACGAGGATTTTCTTAAAATATCAAAATGCTCTAGAAGGGAAAATTGAATGGCGTCCTGTTGAAATACTACCGGAAGATTTTATTGCTTTTTAACTCTGGTGATAAAGAACTTTGCTTGAAAGTAGGGATCTCATCGAATCATTTAATATTTTAGATGGAATTAAATTCAAGTTAAATGAAGTTTTAATAAAAGGTGTAGAATCCCTCAGTAATGAGAATCTCTCTGAGTTAATCGAATTAAAACAGAAATTTGAGACAATAAATTTTTCAACTCTAAGTCAACTCTTAAATTCTTTTTTATTAAAAATAGAACAATTATCTCACCCCCCTGTTTCAAATGATTTGAAAAGAGAGCTTTCGAAGGATATTTTAAAAATGATTACCTATGCGAGAATGTTTGAAAAAGTAATGACCTTAGAAAGTGTTAAAAAAATCATAAAAAGAGAGGATTAAAAAAAATTGTGTCTCTTCAATTAGAAATAGTTGCGGAACAAATAAAAGAGTATTCTGAAAGTCTCGTCTTTAGTGGATTGAATTTTATTGCAGCAAATGATATAAAAAAAATTGAATTTTTTCTGCAGAATGCATCTCAATTAGAGATGTTTCGATTAGCAACCTCCTTAAGATATTTACATGTAGAAGTAAAGAGATTTTTAGATAATCGTTCTGCTTTTAATATTGATCGATACGTATTTTTTTTAAGTAATTGTTGGCTTTTAAGTCAAGCTCTTACCTCCCATGAGAGTCTCAAGAAAGAAAAACCTCAAATTTATAATAATATAATGGGTGCACGAGCAAATCCTGAAATAACAACTAAATTCATTCTAAGACTCATCGGAACAGAAAAAATCAATTTAGAAGGTACTCTCATGGGATTTATTTTCTATTTTCTCTCATTATTTGGAAATACGAGAGGAAAAATATTAAAATGGAATCTAATGCTCCCATATAGATCAGGATTAGTTCCCGAAAGTGTACTACATCTTGATTTGCCGAATTCCGTTCCAAATAGCGGAGTTAATATTCTTCTTTCAAATCATATTGAAGTGGAAAATTCTTTTTATGATGAAAAAGAAAAAATGATATTCTTGGAAAAAAATCCAGAATCAAAAATATATGTTGATTTAGAATCCGTTAAAGATAATGAAATTATTATCTCAAAATTGAATAAATACTATCTTAATTCTGATGAAATCCATGCTAAAATTAAATCTTCCATTTTAGTAACTCCATTTGATCTCCCAACGAGTAACTTAGATTATTTATACGTAAAGGATGTTAAGGTAATTGAGGTTCAAAAAGAAGGTGAAAATGAAGGAAAATCAATAAACTATAAGTATTTGATAACACACATGGAAGATTATCCCTTAATTATTCGAATTCCAGATAAAAGTGGTAATCAACTATTAATTGAACAATTAAAAGAATTAAGAGGAAAAAGAAATTCAATTGATGGGATGTTTTGCAAATTATTTTTAGAGAGAGGACAATTAACTTTATATCCTCTAAGTTTTATCAATAAGGATCAAATTACATATCCAATAAGTAAAAGTACTCCTATTGATAACAAAGCTTTACTAAAATCATTATATAAAGTAAAATAAAAATTCATGAATGTAGATTAAGTATGGCAAAAAAAAAAAGTCCAAAAAAAGTATCCGCACCTCAATCTACTGCTAAAGTAGAGGAACCAACTGAAAAGATGCCTCCTCTGAATAATAAAGCAGTACCGAAAGTTCCAAAGATAGATCTCGGATGCGATAAAAAGTATGATAAGAAAAATGATAATAAAATAAGATTCCCCGCTGAAGAATTACATCGGGATGAATTGATGGCATTAGTTCAAAATGATACTTATCCAAAACCACCGAACTGGATTTTGTCGCCAAAGTTGGTGGAACTCTTTATAACGGGCTCAAATGAAGAATTTCCTTTAGAAAATAACGGAAGCAAGAAAAAAGTAAAAATAACCACGAAATTTTATGGAGACCGGGATCTCATTCAAAAAGCTATTGTTACATTGGCGAGTGAGAGAGCTTTAATGTTAATTGGCGAACCTGGAACGGCTAAATCATGGCTTTCGGAACATCTTGCTTCCGCCATATGTGGAACCAGCACATATCTCATTCAAGGGACAGCGGGAACAACCGAAGACCAAATTAGATATTCTTGGAATTATGCCTTGCTCGTTTCAGAAGGGCCGAGTCCCAAGTCATTAGTTGCTTCTCCCACGATAAATGCAATGAGAGAGGGTAAAATTCTACGATTTGAAGAATTAACTCGTTGTCCACAAGAAATACAGGATAGCATGATATCCATTCTTTCCGAAAAAGTCATCCCTATTGCAGAATTAGGATCAGAATATTTAATTTTCGGAAATCCCGGATTTAACGTGATTGCAACCGCAAATGACAGAGATCGGGGTGTTAATGAAATGAGTGCAGCATTAAAACGTCGCTTTAATTTCATCTACATACCCGTGGTTCAAGATAAAGAATTAGAACGGAAAATAGTGATGCAAAGAACTCATGATTTATTAACAAAGATTGGATTCAAAATCCAAATCCCCGAAGACACGTTAGATCTATTAATTACCGTTTTCCAAGAATTAAGAACAGGCCGTAGTACCAGCGGGGGTCGATTTAATCCAATTTCAACCGTGATGTCCACTTCTGAAGAAATTTCCTTACTGCTTGATAGCGCTATTTATGCAAAATTTTTTGGAAAGTCAGAAGTAGAGCCAAAACACATTGCTATGAATCTTATTGATTCTGTCGTAAAAGATGATAAAGAAAATATGAATAAATTAAAAGAGTACTTCAATATGATTGCCCATATGAGAGCCAACCAGTCTGACTCATGGAAAGAATTTGTTAATACATTTCAAAATCAGGTAAAATAATTAATCAATGAAAGATAGTTATTTAAGTGCAAAAAACCTCAAAAGTATCCTTTTTGAGATAGGAACATCTTTAGGTATCGATACTTCAATCATAAATGAAAGAATTTCTAAAATTAAAAAGGAACAGATCACTTATTTACCTGTTCGCCACCATTCTCCTGGTTCAACCGTACTCGTAAAACGATGGATAAAAAAGTATAAACCAAAATTAATATTAGTAGAAGGACCAGCATTTGCTGATGATCTCATTCAATACATGGTTGATAAAGATACAAGACCTCCTATTGCATTATTATCACTTTATGCAGATGTTAAAAATGTATTTGGTTTAAACGGGATTTTAAGTTCTGACGTTTCTATTCCGGCTAAATTTGAAGCATATTACCCATTTGTTTCCTATTCTCCAGAATTAATAGCACTTTCGGAATCCATGCAAAACAACATTCCCGTTCATTTTATCGATTTACCGCTAACTGGACTCATATCTCATCAAACATCCCAAGCAAAAAGTAAAGGGCAAAAAATTGAATCAGTGAATATAGAAAAACAATCTGTTTATATTTTAAGTTCTTTTTACCAAAAATTTGCTCGAGTTTTTGATTTTGAAAATTTTGACGAAACTTGGGAAACTTTATTCGAAATAGGTGCACAAAAATCAAATATTGAGACCTTAAGGGAAAACATGCTAGTTTTTTGTGCTTTTGTACGTCAATCTATCGATGCAGAATTCCTCAAAGCAGATAATATTCTAATCAGAGAAGCTTACATGAAGTACAATATCGAAAATTACATTAAAAAATACAAAGTAAAAGAAAAGGAGGTATTAGTAATTACGGGCGGCATACACTCGGTTGCTTTGATTGATTCTATAGCAAAAAACTTTACCTTTCCCGTAAAAGAATTAATTAATTCATTAATACCTTTCTCCTATTATCGTCTGAGCCAAAAATCGGGGTATACTTCAGGGAACCAGGCTCCTCAGTTCTATGATAATATATGGAATAAAATCATGAAGAAAGTATCATCTCCATATGAAGCGGTGGCATTAGAGACCATAACAGATATTTACGCGCAAGCAAGATTAGAGGGCAATATTGTTTCAATTTCTGATTCTATAAACTCTTTTCAAGGAGCCAAAATGCTTGCAATGCTTAGAAGGCGTGAAGAACCAGATCTTAAAGATATTATTGATTCAATCTACATGGTTGTTGTCAAAGGTAATCCGGAAATCGATGGTAAATATTTAAATTCATTAATTCAGGCTAAAACCATAGGATATAAAGTTGGAAAAATAACGAATAAAATTGGTAAATTACCATTACAGAAAGACTTTTATCTGCAGTTAGAAAATTATGGAATTAATATCGAAGAGAAAAAGCAAATTATAACCTTAAATTTAAGGGAAGAATCTGAATCCAAAATCTCTCAATTATTTTGGAAAATTAAATTCTTAGGAATTGATTACACGGAACGCTTATTGGGACCAGATGTTCTAAAAGGGATTACTGGAACATTCACGGAAAAATGGAATTTGCAATGGAACCCAAGGATTGATGTAAAACTCGTAGAACTCAGTACTTATGGGTCCACTTTAGAAGAAGCAAGTAAAAATATGCTTGTTGAGGAAACTAAAAAGAATCTAAAGAATTTTGCCTTGATTACAACATTATTATTCCAAAGTCTTTTCATGGGTTATTCAGATCATATAAAGGATTTATATAAGGAATGTTTAAATTCTCTGGAACAAGACAATCAATTTTTAAGTTTGGTGGAAGGATTTTCCAACATTATCATGATCTACCAATACATGTTAATGCTAAACATTCCTAAGGAAATTTTAGAGCTCATAAAGCACTTAATTCAAAGAAGCTATTACACTTCATGCTTTTCCATTCCAAATTCTGCTAATCCTCCCACCGCAGAAGAAGTTACTTATATAGATGCTTTTAAAACTTTAGCAAATACGTTAATTTCAATTCAAAAGATAGAAATTGATTTAAATGTTTATATGGGAAGCATTAAAACTTGCATGGATAATACTAACAATGAATTTATTAAGGGGGGAACTCTTGGAATTCTCTATTTAATGAATTACACGAGTATTTCTGATATAAAAACCATAATTAGTGGGTATTTAAGTAGTATAGATACCATAAAAGTAAGAGTGGGAGATTTGATTCGAGGTCTTATATATGTATGTCAAGCAAAAATACTGTTTAATCAAGATATCATAAATGTAATGGCTACAATGGTGGAGTCTATTAATTGGGATGTTTTTTCTGCTATCTTACCTGCCTTAAGAAAAGCATTTTCTCAACTAAATCCTAATGAATATGAGATCTTTATAGAAAAACTAGCAGAGTATTACGGATTGATACAAAAGAAGGAGGTCCAATTTGATGAAGTGGTGCAAGAGGATGTTAAAGATTTTTTCAAGATGATAGATAATAATATTCGCAAAATATTTGAAGAATGGTTTGGAGAGGTTTAAATCAAATGAATGCTGAGCAATTTTTTACGGAAGAATTTATCAAAGAGAAATCTGGATTGAAGAAAGAGGCAATGGACAGATGGAGACTTATTTTAGGAAAGAATGCAGAAGATTATGATTTTAATTTTAATTCTGATGAAGAAACTGAAAGTATATCCCGTGAGGAGGAATTAGATCCTAATAAATATAAACAACAAAAAGAAGATGAAAAAGAAGGAGAAAAGCAAGAAGAGGGTAGGGAAAGTAGTTTAAAGAAGCAATTGGAGGATATAGTTCAAGAAGAAGCGAATCCAATTGAAAACGACAAAGAAATATTGATAAGTAAAGAGAATGAAAATAAAGTAACTGAAAAAATCGGGACAGGGTCACAACAAAAAAGTTCAAGTGGCATGAAGGGAAGAGAACAAGGTAAGAGCAATGGTGCAAGTAGTAGAAAGGAAAGATCTAAAATTACAAATTTTGAGTCCGGGAGAAGTATGGGAGCAAAGGGAAGCCCCTCCGTTGATTACAAACATGATAAACTAAAGAAAATGGATGATACTTTAGAAATGGTTTATGGAAAAAATGAAAGTCAGAAAGGTAGCGCGGGATTAGGACCAAGTAATATTTCAATTCCTAATTGGATTGAGTATGTAAAGGAACTGTTTCCCAAAGAATCAAAGGAAGTATTAGAAAAAGACCTAATTGAAAGATCAGATATCAAAGATATCATAGCAAATCCAGAATTATTTCAAAAAGTTGAACCTAGTCTCGAGATGGTGAAAACCATAATTAGTCTAAAACACATGCTTCCTAATGATGTGAAAGAGGTAGCGCGCAATTTAGTCAAAAGAGTGGTTGAAGATTTAAAAGACAAATTCAAGGATGAGGTAGAAAAACATATCATAGGCGCAATTAAACGAGATGCCCATACTCCCATCAAAGTTTTTAGAAATATTGACTGGAAACAAAGTATTCGCAGAAATTTAAAACATTACGATCCATCCATGAAAAAATTAATAATGGCCGAACCTCGGTTTTTCAGTGCAGAAAAGAAAAAGAAACCATGGCAAATAGTTGTTTTAATCGATGAAAGTGGCTCAATGACAGACTCCATTATTTATTCAGTTGTTATCGCATCAATTTTCGCTAGTTTACCCGCAGTATATACCAATCTCGTGATATTCGATACTCAAGTTGTAGATCTTTCCAGCAGAATTAATGACCCTGTTGAAGTATTAATGACCGTACAATTAGGAGGTGGTACGAATATTTCTAAGGCTGTTAAATATGGACATTCATTAATTAAGAATCCAAAAAAAACTATTCTTGTAATTATCAGTGATTTCTATGAAGGAGGGTCTTATGAGGAATTAACCAAAACATTAAAACAAGTGCTAGAAGGACAGACTAAAATACTTGGAGTAGCGGCTTTAGATTATAACAGTGAACCCATGTATAATCGTAATTATGCAAAATCCATGAAATCTATCGGAATTGACGTTCTGGCTTGTACTCCGAAAAATTTACCCGAGATGATTGCAAAATTAATGCTCTAAAAATAGATGCTTAAAAACCATAAAATCTAATGGAATTAGTAACTAAAAGTTTTTAATTAATCAGCTTAAATAACCATAATACTACAAGTAATCTTAATGCTTATTAGAAAGTAAAAGTAAGATGTAAGAAAGTAAAGCATTCTTCTTTTCAATTAAGTTAAAAAATATATTTTAATCAAGCGTAATAAACTAATATTTTCGTTGATATTTTAAAAAAAGAGAAAAAAAAAATTATACTATTTCTACATCTACAGTTTTTGAGCTCAGATCTTTAAAAGGAACCTCAATCTTTAATAAACCATTATTATACGTGGATTTTGCCTTACCAGCATCAACAGGACAACATAAACCAAAATCCCCAATATACTTTAGAGTATCGGTTTCTCCCCTTACAAAAAGGTATTCTTCATTTAACTTTAAACTAATCGTATCCTTTTCTACACCAGGAAGAATAATTTCAATAACGTACCCCGTTCCCTCATCATTCACATAAGAACACATTTCTGGAGATATTAACCTTTTAGTTGGTTCTTCTACTTCTTCAATTTCTGTTTTTTTCTCTGATTCAACTATATCGGACATGATTGCACCTCAAATTTTTTTAATTAACTAATTTAATTTCAATTAATGAACTACTAAATTAGTTATTTTAATCTTAGGTTCATGATTAATTAGATTTTTTATCGAACAACCTTAGAAAAATTAAATAAAAGATGAAATTTATTTTAAATTGAAAGAGACTACTAATTAGAGCTAATTTTTTACATTTAAAAATAGAGATTTTAGTTTTACCTAAATATCACCAGATAAGCATCTTTTTTTAAATTTAAGTTATCTAAAATCGTTATAAATAATAATCAAATGGAAAATACTAAATAATCACAAAAAGAATTTTATTTACCATTATGAGCTGGGATTAAAATAATGAAATTACTACCCTCGGTATGAATTCCTTTAACCCTATCCTCAACAAAGATCTCTCCGTTATACTGATTAATTATGCGTTTTACTAAAGAGAGACCAAATCCCAATCCCCTTATATCCTTTTTATGTTCGTATCCTTTTTTGAAAATAATTTCTTTAATTTCATCGGGAACTCCCGTCCCATTATCTATAAATTCAAATTTAATATGTGGAATACTTTCTTTTTTAATTTTTGATATCCTTACAGTTATTTCAATATTCAGGTTATTATTATGTCTTATCGAATTAGTCAGAATATTTTCAAACACATTTATCAGAAGATCATTTGCTTTTACTATAAATTTGGCCTTAGGGTAATCATGATTAATTTTAATGTTCTTATCAGGAAATCCATCTATTATAGAATTTTCAGCATGTTTTAAGATTTCTACTGTATTCACTATTTTTAAAAGTATTTCAGCTTCACTTAATTGAGATAAAGTCCTCACATTTGAGACCAAATGTACGCCTCTCTTAACTTGATCGTTTAAAATTAAGATAATTTCTTCAATATCCTTTTTCCTCATGGGCGCTTTCAAGTATAAGGTAAGAAGAGAAACGGAAGATAAAATATTAGTCAAGATATTACTAATATCGTGGGTAAAGAGATTTTTATAAAAATTTTCTTTATCATAAGCTTCCTTTAATTTCAGTTGAGTTTCCTTTTTTTCAGTAATGTCATTAAATATGATCTGAATTATGTTCTCATTTCCTATTTTAATTAAATTAACACTGGGATTAACCCAGATTGAAGAACCATCTTTTTTATATAATTTTAGTTCAATAGGTTTTAATTTAACTTTTTGCGAATATTGTTTTAACCGAATTTTCAAAAGATCTACCATTTTAGGATCATAGATTGGCAATTTTAAGAAATTCTGCCCCAAAACCTCTTCTCGGGAATACCCCATCAGCTTTTCTATAGAAGGATTTAAATCCAAGATGGTACCTTCATAATTAATTAAGAGAATAGAATATGGATTATTTTGAAAAAGATTAAGATACTTTTCTTCTGATGCTTGTAAGATTTGAGCATTTTCCTTTTCTTGTGAAATATCTCTGACTACAGTAATTAATGATTCATTCCCATTCCTTTTAACGGAACTTCCCTTTGATGATACGTAAATCCGCTTTCCACTCTTATGTATTAATCTAAATTCAACAGTAATCACTTTATTCAAATCTCGCGCTTGATCAAACGCTTCAGATATCATATTAGCATCCTCGGGATCAACAAGAGTAAGTGCATTTGTACTAATTAATTCGTCAGGATTGTAATCCAATAACACTTTAACCTGGGGGCTCACGTAGGTAATTACTCCAGATAAATCCATTTCAAAAATCACATCTGTAATGTTATTGATTAAATATTCATATCTTCTTTCAAGATTCTGGCTAGATGAGGTTTTTGAAGTATCCATCCTCTTTAGCACCTCTAGATTTTTAATTAAAAAGATCTTTAATTGTATAAAGGAAAACGGTTTTTTTAATGATCCGTTTTTGCGACTTTTTTTGTCTTTAACTATGAAATAAACCTTTTATCAATACTTTTATTCCTTTTTAATACTACATTAAACTAATACATGAACAAATGCATGTTATATATAGTTAATGATAGGCAATAATTCTAAAAAAGCTCTAGATCCTCATCCTTTTAATATCAAATTAAATTTTTAGATAGTTCACGATTAATCCTTCTTCTATCCAACTCCAATGAAACATGGGCCTTTTTAGCGTGCTTTTAGAGACAAATCCATCCTTTATCACGATTTCATGAATTTGATGTAGTTCTTTATCATTTGGACTCCTATGAGTTACATGAAAAGATACGAGGCCATTGGATTTTAAAACCCTTTTTGTTTCATGAATTAAATCGAACTTTTGCTCCTTTGTTAATAAATGAAATACATCATAGATTAGAACTGTGTTTACCTCATCTTTTTTGATTGGAAGTATTATTTTTTCTGAAATTTTAATCATTTTTATGTTATTAAGGTGTTGCTCGCTTATTTTCCGATTTAATTCTTCGATTTTCTCTTGATCAATATCTATCGCATATACTTTTCCTTGCATTCCTATAATTTTTGAGCACAAGATGCTATAAATTCCTGAACCAATCCCAAAATCTATCAGAATGTGCCCTTCCGCAATCCCTACTTCCCTTAAAATAGATTCTGCTTTATTCTGAAGCCAATCTTCCATGATATAAAAATAATAGAAAATCCATTTAAGTTAGATAATAAATATAATGAAATTTTACATGCCATTCTACTTTAAATTTGCTGGTTTCCTTCTTAAAGGAATATCTTTACTTTGGTTTTTTTACTCTTTATTAAGAAAGGAAGGAAAATCCTAATCCTTTTTAATTTAATTATGGAGGTAAAATATTGCGATTTATATCTCATTTCTACTAAAATTATCACTTAAATCACTAGAAATATTAATGATTAGTTTTTTATTGTTTATTGAAATACTTTAATGATAAATTTTAAAGTCTTCATTACCACCCTATTGACTTATAGACAAATCGGAGTGTACCATGTCAGAGGAATTGACAAGAGAAATCATCGGAATCGCTCAGGAATCTTGTTGGAGTGAAATAGTCCAATTTATAAAGAGACTTATCGCAACAACCTTGATAAATGGTTCAGAATATACATTAATAGTCATAAATTCAATTATCAATAACAAAAGTACGAAGGAGTTCAGCCGAATAATAAAGAATGTAAAAGAAACTAAGATATTGAATGAAATAAACTCATTTGAGAATCTTGCTCTTTATCAATATACCGAGAATACCAGTACCCACGTGAGCGTGTCCCATCTAAATGGAGCAGTATTCATTATAGCTAAGTATTTTGGACCTTATATCAATCATCACAAGTATTTTGACTTTTCTATCCATCTGGATGGATTAAACGATCCTATTTTTGCCGTCCGTTCGGGGAAAAAAGTTGACATCTCCAGTTTAATAAACCTGATTAAGGAGAATAAACAATTAATTCATCTCGAAGCTCAAAAAAAGGTCAAAGCTTTAAAAAGTACAAAATCATCGAAAAAAGAAAGTGTAAAACAAGATGGTGAAGAAAAACCTATAGAAGTTATAATTTACGAAAAAACAGTGGGAAAAAACGCAATTTGGAATGGAGTCGAAACTAAGCAATATAAGTCTTGGAAAATGAAAATGAATCAGAAATTCAAGCAAAAAACTGGAAGAAATCCTTATTATAAGAGCCATCCAACTCAAGATTATAAGAAGTTTCTAAAAAATATCCTAAAAATAAATAATAAGGATTCTAAAGACACTTCTGATTACAAAAAGAAAGGAAAAGGTACCATGCAAAATAAAACCATTAGTAAAAAAAATCTATCTTTTGCTAAAAAAAAGGTAATCGAAAAGGACCAATTAGACGATTACAAGAAGGATAATTTAGAAATGACTATTTATGAAAAAATTACAGGAAAGAAATCTTATTGGAATGGTAAAGAAACCAAACAATACCAACAATGGAAAAAGAAAATGGCAAACGAATTCCGGGCGCGAACGGAAGGGAATCCTTACTATGGAGGGAATCCAACTAATGATTATAAAACTTTTTTAGAGGATAGAAATAAAATTAAAACATATGAAAGAATTAAAGGTAAAAATGCTTATTGGAATGGCAAAGAAACCAAACAATTCCAACAATGGAAAAGAACTATTCTTAAAAAATATATAGAAAAGTCTAAGGAGAAAAGTAAAACCTATAACGACGAAGAAAATAATGAATGCTCCAAAAATTTCCTCCTCTTTTTAAACGCTCTTTAATTTAACAATTGGGTTATCAATTGGGTTACAATATTCCTGTTTGACATTGGATAATGCATGGCATATTCCTGGAGTTTTTTGGGAGATGCAGTCTCAACATAATCTCTAACTTCAATTATTATCTTTTGATCTGCTACTGATTTATATTTTGCAATATAGATGAAATCTAGAAGTGTTTTTTCAATGTTTGAATATTTAATAACATCTTCAATAACTCCAAAATTTGTGAGATTATATTTTAATTTTATAAACTTAAATTTATAATTTAATATTTCCAAGGGTTTGGTACGAAAAAGAGTATCACTCACAATATAAATATCTTTTGTTACTTCCTTGGAAATTACTTCATTCAAGATTAATGCAGTATATAAACCATAATACCAGTTTGTTATTCCTTTTAGTTCAAGACCTCTTCCTACTAATTCTAAAAGTGAATATTTGGTTGTATGTTGCTCAACCTCTTCTTCACTCTTTACATAAAAGATACCCTTAAAAATTTTTAAAAGATAATTACGAGATGTAAGATAACGGATAACATTATATGTGTCATAGAAAAAAATATGACTGATAGACGTTAGATACTCTGAGGTGATGAATTCCTTCTTATCTTCTCTTATTTTTTGATAAATTTTATTCATTGACACTTAAAATCACTCGATCCTGGATCAAAAAATTATTATATAATTATGCATAATGAAAAATCTTAAATTAGATTTACTATTATAACAACTTCTTCATGATAAAAAAAGAAATATGAATCTTGATGTTATTACAAACAATCTTCTAAAGGATTTAATCCTATCGGATAAAACCTTAAGAATATTAGATTCCTCTAATTTTATCCGAAGTTTATGATTAATACTATATAGATTTTTAAAATACTACTATTACATTGAGACTCATGATAGAAATCTTTGATCGCATTTTCGAGAGCTTATCCGAAATATAAAATACTAAAAGTAAGAAAATAAGTTTTGATTAAATAAACAATTTAAGAATGAATTTTTAGTAAAAAAAAAAGATTTATAAATTTCAAACTATCTTATTTAATCTAATTTAATATTCCACTTATTATCTCATTCCCAAGATGGTTTTTTTGCTTATAGGTTTGGATGATGCTTAAAATTCTCTATTCTCGTGATTTGGATCCTTACTCTTTTATCATGATATTTTCTTCGGGGAAGCCTAAGTCAATTAAAAATTTTTTCAACTTAAATCGGTGATCTCCTCTCAATTCTACAGCATTTCCCCGAACAGTCCCTCCCGAACCAAACTTCTTTTTAGCTTTGGCCAGAAAGTCCATCAGATCAATATTGGAATTGCCCTTAAAATCAGCCATCGTCACCACTTTGCCCCATTTTCTCGTTTCATTAAAAATAGAAACGCGAGACTCTTCCACATCCAGATTATCGCAGATGCACAGCTCCTTGGGCAAAGAACATCTTGGACAGATTAATTCGTCCTTAATTTTACGTTATTCCTTCCTTATTTATTATTATTGAATTTATTTATATTAACAAATAATAATTAACAATTCTCTTTTAAATACTTTCTGCTAAATTTCCTTAAATTAAATACTTGTTTAAGGAAAAATATATCAACCAAAAATTCAATTGGATGTACTCTTTTATAGAACAAAAGTAAAACTTAATTAATATTTCATTGAAAGGATCAGAAATCGGGAAATAATCACTCTTTTTAAAATTAAAAAACATAATAATTATCTTTTAATAAAGAAAGTTTCTTGATTAAATATATAAAAATACTACTGATTAATTATTATATTTTATTTTGGTGAAAAAAAGAAGAAGTAAGAATCATAATGTCAAATTTCGATTTTAACAATGAAGATAATAAAAAAAAAATATCGGAAAACGACAATCTACATGAACTAAAAGATCCACAAAAATTCTTTCAGAATTTTTTTGAACAACCGATAGTAGGAATAGCAGTCATGCAAGATTTTCGATTAATTTATATTAATCAAAAAGCTGCTGACATCATTGGATACTCAATTGAAGAGATGTATAATTGGAAAGCCAACCAATTCTTCAAAGCAATCAATCCTAAGGATCGGAAAATGGTATTAAATTCAATTGAAGAGCAGATAAAAGGCCCAAGGAATAAAATAAATCATACCCAAATTCAAGTTATCACGAAAGGTGGAAAATTGGTATGGATCGAAATATTCTCTAAAGCATTTTTTTATGAAGATAAAACTGCATTTTTAGGCATGTTTCTTGACGTAAGTGGACAAAAAGCCACTGAAAATAAGTTGCGAGAATCAATAAGAAAATATAGTACTCTATTTGAAACTTCTCCTAATTCTGTTCTCCTCATAAATAAGAAAGGTAAAATATTAGATATAAACCCTGCAGTTGAACATCTTACAGGATATTCTCGAGATGAATTGATTGGTAAAAAGTATTATAAACTTAAAACCATATTACCTAAAGACTTACCGAAGCTTTTTGAACGAATGGTAAAAATTGTTGGTGGAACCCCCCAACCTCCCATAGAATTACAAATTAGAAGAAAGAATGAAGGGATGGTATGGATTAATTTACAATCAACATTATTACAAATGGAAGATGAACCTTTAATCCAAGTGATTGGACATGATCTCTCTGAACGCAAGAAGTTTCAGCAAGAATTGATTTCCTCAAAAAGGGGATACAAGGAAGCCTTAACTCGAGTAAATTTTTATGAAGATCTTTTTACCCACGATATGAAAAACATCCTTCAAAATATACTCTCTTCTGTGAATTTACTTTCAGTTTTAAAAAAAAATCCCGAAAAGCAAGTAGAATTTCAAGAAATGCTAGATATTATTGAAGATCAGTCTAAAAGAGGAGCCAATTTGATTTCAAATATCCAAATTTTATCAGATATGGAGAGTAAGGATATAGAATTAAAAATAATAAATGCCAGGGATGTTCTTTATGACACTATAAAAAATATAAAGGATTCCTTTCCAAAAAAACAAATTGTTATTGAAATTGAATCAGAAGAGGATAAGTTTTGGGTAAAGGCGGATGAATTTTTAACTTCTCTCTTTGAATCGATTTTAACTAATAGCGTGCAATACAATGAGAATCCAATAATAGAAGTTCAGATTGTAATTTCTAAAATCAAGAAAGGAGAGATTAAATACATGAAGTTTGAGATCATAGATAATGGAATTGGCATAGCGGATGAAAGAAAGAAATTAATTTTGCAGAAAGCGGCGAATACAAAAAGTGGGATTAAGGGAGGGGGTTTAGGATTGGTCTTGGTCGGGGCTATTTTGGCTCGATATGAAGGTGATATTTCCATAAAAGATAGGATAGAGGGCAATCCTTCAAAAGGAACGAATTTTATCCTTCTCATTCCTACAGAATGAGAATTTTTTGAGTTTTATTGAAGATCTCTTTATCAATCAATCTCTTTTAAGAGTTCATGAAGCCATAGATAGTCATTAAAAACATTCTCTCTCCAATATTCGATTATATACGGACCCTTGAAATCTTTTTCTTTTTTCATGTAAACTAATATTTCTCTGATATCTATTATTCCTTCACGTATTCGTGAGTGTAGATCGGAAAAACCGTCCGTGTTATGAAGATGAATTTCCATTATGGGAGCATTCAAATTCTTCAAATATTTAAATGCATTTTTCTCTTTTTTTTTTAGAAAAATAGGGGATAATTGTGCATGAGAAATATCAAATGTCACTCCTAAATTAGGATAGACGTTTAAATTATTAAAAATCTCATTCATTTCATTAACAGTAATTCCCGGAATATTTTCAATTCCGATTATTATCTCTGAGTAGTTCGAATTAGCCAAAAAATCCTCCAGAAAGTTAATAAACTTATTGATCCGATAATCTGCATGAATCGTGAAAATTTTTGCCTTGATTTGAATAGCAAAATTTAAACAATCAAGAAGGTCGTGGTATCCTTCCTTTTCAAAAGGATTCTTCAAGGGAGAATGAATTGTTAAATATAGCGTATCTGAGAGATCGTCTATTTTTTTTCGAGTTGCGTTGGGAAAAGCTTGAGGAAGGAAACCATCAAAAAAAATTTCCATCGCCGTTACCCGTTTTTTAATCGTTTCTTCAATGATTCTGTCAATGCTTACATGTTTTGAAGCTTGAAATCCCAATTTAATAAAGTTAAATCACCATGTTTGCATTAACTATTATTCTTCAGATTATTATATGACAATAACATTTTAAAATGAAATAATTTATAATATTATATAATATCTATAATTTTTACAATATTGTAAAAAAAGGGGTGAAATAATAATGAGCGATATAAAAACTATAGCCGTTATAGGCATTGGCTTTATGGGAAAACAAATAATTAATCATATTGTTTTATATAATAATACAATTCGAATTTTTGATATAAACTCTGAAGAGCTAGGCAAAATAGCAAGATCACTAACGAGAAAAAAGAAAAGAAAAAACATGTTTGGTGAAGTCACTGAACATCAGAATCTTTCCGAAGCTGTCGCAGATGCTGATCTTATCATTGAAGC
>CAYLZE010000077.1:5431-24065 GCA_964388035.1 uncultured archaeon | reverse complement strand
TATCGTTCACTTGATCAAAATACTGAATAAAATTGGAATATTCATCGATTTCAGGGGGAGCATTATTCATGTCCCGGAGAATGAATGTATTGTGAGGAAGGTAATTAGAATTAAGTGCCTCTAAAAATGCATTGGTATCTGCGGCATTCTTATCTCCGGAAATTACTAATGAATAGGAGGGCCCATTAGCCAAATCGATAGCAATGAGAAATTGCATGTAAGCTAAGGGATTATTCATTATTCTTTCGCTAAAAACTCGAAGTAATCGATCTGCTTTTTCTTCGAGTACATGATCTCCCGTGAGTAAACTCAAACGCAATAAATTTAGCAAAGCTATGGAATTTCCCGAAGGGATCGCCCCATCATATAACTCTTTTTTTTTAGTGATCAATTCCTCTCCCTCATTAGCACTGAAAAAGAAACCTCCAATCTCCTCATCCCAAAAATGATCGAGCATGCCTTTATTCAACTCAATCGCTCGCTGTAAATAAACTGCATTAAAAGTTGTTTCATACATTTCAATTAATCCCCATGTTAGAAAGGCATAATCTGTTAGAAAAGCTACTATGTCCGCTTCTCCATCTCGATATCGATGCAATAATATATTATTAGGTCGGTATAAAGTATTAAAAATAAACTCAATTGCATTTTCTGCTGCTTTCAAGTATTTCTTTTCATTAAAAATTCTGTAGCCCATAGACAAAGCTGCAATCATTAAACCATTCCAGTCGGTGAGAATTTTATCATCTTTATGAGGATGAACTCGTTTTTCTCTAATTTCAAAAAGCTGTTCTCTAATCAATTTTAGTTTAGATAAAAATGCATCTTTTTCCATGTTTAATGACCTGGCAATTTCTTCTAAAGAATCCTTCATGTAAAGAATATTATTTTTCGTCTTTTCTTGCGTTGCTTCCTCCAAATAATTTCCTTCTTCCACAATATTATAAGTTTTCGCTATAATCTTAAAATCTTCCTCATTCAAGAGCGATTTTAACTCTTGTTGAGACCAGACATAAAATTTCCCCTCCACGCCCTCACTATCAGCATCCTCTGCCGAGTAAAATCCTCCTTTTTCAGAAGTCATATCTCTCAAGATATAACTGAAGATTTCTTGCGCAACCGTTGCAAATTCTTCATTTTTCGTGGCCAAATAAGCTTCCATGTATGCGATTGCCAGTAAAGCTTGGTCATACAACATTTTTTCAAAGTGAGGTACAAACCATCGTTCATCCGTCGAATATCGATGAAAACCGAATCCTATTTGATCATACATTCCCCCTTTTCTCATTTCTTTTAATGTTTTCACCACCATCTCAAGAGCTTCCGTCTTTCCCGTACGATCCCAGAATCTTAAAAGGAATATGAGGTTATGAGGAGTTGGAAATTTAGGTCGTGAACCAAAACCTCCATGAGATGAATCATATTGCATGGCTAATTGATTATATGCGCTTTTTAAAACTTTTGTATCTAATTTATTTCCTGGTGCTTCACCTGTTATGTTTTGTAAAGAAAAAGTGATTTCATTTGCGGAATCCATTAATTTCTGCCTTTCTGTATTCCAGAGCTGGTCTATTCTTTTGATCAAATCTATCAATCCCATTCGTCCGAAGCGACCATATTTTGGAAAATAAGTTCCCGCGAAAAAGGGCTTTTTTTCGGGGGTCATGATAATAGTTAAAGGCCATCCACCACTCCCCGTGAGTAATTGACACACATCCATGTAAATTTGATCTATATCGGGGCGTTCCTCCCGATCCACCTTAATGGAAATAAAAGTTTGATTCATTAGTTTTGCCACTTCTTCATCCTCGAACGACTCATGTGCCATTACATGACACCAATGACAAGTGGAATACCCAATTGAAAGGAAAATTGGTTTATTCTCTTGTTTAGCTTTTTTAAAAGCCTGCTGACCCCAAGCATACCAATTGACGGGATTATAGGCATGTTGCAGCAAATATGGACTCTTTTCATTAATTAAGCTATTTGCTTGTTCCTCGTTTTTATTCATGGGCTAACATCTCTTTCTTGATTTGCTGAAAGAAATGTTAAAATTTTAACTTATAGCTTATAAATCATATAAGAATATCAAAAAATCCATAGAATCTTTTAAGATAATCATCGATATTTTAATATATTAAAAATTTAAATATTCAAGATGGGATTATATTGGTTTAGAATATAATAATAGCATTTTTTTAATGATAAAACAACGGTTCATTAAATAAAAAGGCGAAAAACTCTTGAAAATAGTATAATTTACAAGATTGTAAAAATTTTAGCTAAATGACATTAATTCAAGAGTGTGAAGGTTTTCTTCACTTGAATCGTTTCGGGTAGCTTCATCACCGAGAAAAAGTAAAAGAAATTATATAAGAATAGAACCTCCATCAATAGTGTAAAATATCATTTTTTTATAAAAGTGACCTTTCATGATTTTTTTTTGAATAATTTTCTTATTTTTAGATACGAATCTAACAAGGAAATAATTCGTTTTATATTTAATATATACATTATTCCACGTGTCTTATAGATACGATAAACTAACCCTTTATAATTATTAATGTATTTGAGTTCTTTAAAAGAATAATATAATAACGCTTGCAATTCTTTCGGGCTTAATACGTTTGTTTTAATTACAGCATCCATAACCGTATATTTAGACCAATTTTTTGTCATAACAAGCCCTTTTTCTTCTAATTCTTTTAACGTATCACTACCCGGAAAGGGCGTCAGTAAGACATAGCTTATTAAATCAATATCAATGGATTTAATAAATTTGATTTCTTTCTTAATATCATTTTCTGTTGCGTTTAAATCAACTCCAATTATGAGATTTCCAATCACAATAATCTTATTTTCATGTAATATCTTAAGTGCTTTCAAAACTTGAGAAAAAGAAAGACCTTTCCTAATATCCTTTAAAGTTTTTTCATTAACGCTCTCAATACCAATAAAAACCACCCAAAACCCAGCCTTAGCCATCATCTGTATCATTTGAGGTGATTTTACCACGGAATCAACTCTAACTTGGGCAAAAAATTTAAAATCATTTATCTCTTTGCTTTTTTTACATTCTATTATTCTTCGACAAAGATACTCAATTCTTTTCGTGTTTACCGTTAAATTATCATCTACAAAAAAAATATCTGTAATTTTTTTATTGTGTGAAATCATTTTTAATTCTGTAAGAATTCGTTCGACTGGTCTTGGTCTCCATAATTTATTATTAATAATATGGGTCGTGCAAAATTTACATGTATAAGGACATCCTCTTGAAGTTTCAACGGTTTCTAATCGGACGGTTAACATTTGATATTTATTATTTTTAGTTAAAAATCGTGCGGGAATCCGAATATTTTCGTATTCTTTCTTATTCATTAATTGTCTTTCAGGATTATGAATTAAAGTTCCATTAGATTTATAAGAAATTCCCTTAACATTTTCAGGAGTACCCTTAATAATTAATTCTCTAAAGGTTAATTCTCCCTCCCTCCGAACAAGGATATCTACTTCATTAACACTTAATGTTTCATCAGGCTCAAAAGTAGGATGACGTCCACCATATACAATAACGCAATTTGGGTTAATGTCTTTAATGATTTTAGAAATATTATTACATGTATTGATTGCAGCTGACACGAATACAGAGATTCCCACTAAATCGGGATGAAACGCTTCGATTTTTTTCCTTATCTGATTATCATTTAAATTTTTAACTTTAGCATCAAGAATTTCCACTTCTACTTGCAGATCTGTCAAATAACTGGCTATGCTTGTTAAATTTATTGGAGGAAAATTCATATTATAATAATCCCAACCTGGAGATCTATAATTTGGCTTGATTAATAAAATTCTATTCCATTTATAAGTTGGATTTTTAAAAGTATCCGGAGATATATTTTTCACCCCGATTCTTTCATAATTGCATTCTTCAAGCCAATCATTTCATTAATATTTCCTAACTTGATTTGATATAATTCCTTTTTTTTTATATTCTTTAAATTACTTCTGACAATCTTTCTCCACTTAAAATAGCTATTAACAACTCTATAAGCTCTTCCAGGATGGATCAGGTACTTTATTCCTCTAGATCTCAAACATCTACTAAATAATTGGTATTTATTTGTCCAATCACCGGCGTAATAACCAATGCTAAAAAATCCAAGAAACAGTAATTTTTTTAGAACTTTTGGATTAAAATAGGGCGTTTTTATTACAGGAGTTAGCCAATTATATTGCGAATAATCGTTAGTTAAGAGTAAATTGCGAGCTTTCATTTCCCTGTAAAATTCAGTTGCGGGAAATGGCGTTAAAAGGGTAAAACTGGGAAGATCTAAATTAAGTTCACAAGTTTTTTTTATGGTTTCAATAACATCGTCTATTTTATCATCAAGGTTTACTCCTATGATAACATTTCCAAATACTATAATACAATTATCGTGTAATACTCTTATTCCTTCTTTAATAACATTTAATCTACATCCTTTATCAATTGCTATTAATGTCTTATCGTTAGTTGCTTCCACTCCAACTAAAACAGCCCAAAAACCTGCTTCTGCCATTAATTTAACTATTCTTGGATTTTTTGCAATAGAATCTAATCTCCCTTGAAAGAAGAATTTTAATTGTTTATTTATTCTCCCTTCTCTTTTTCCTTTAATAATTTCGATACAAAGTCTTCCTATTCTTTTAATATTTACAAGAATGTTATCATCCACGAAAAATATATCACTATTACTCTTTTTTTTAGATATAATTTCTAATTCTTTCATGACACTATCTACGGATCTTGCTCTCCATTGACGTTTATAAACAACATGAGTACTACAAAACTTGCATCCTTGAGGACAACCACGACTAGTCTCCACAGCATCTATAGACATGTTAAATATTTTATAATTATAATCTTTCACCAAATCTCTTGCCGGAAATGTCAACTCATCTAAATCTTTAATGAACGGTCTATCAGGATTGTGAATAATCTTTCCATTCTTTTTATAAGAAAGTCCTTTTACGCTTTCAGGAGAACCTTTTTCGATTAATTCTCGAAATGTTAATTCACCTTCCCCCCTGACCACTATATCAACCCATGGGGATGATAAGGTTTGTTCTACTGCTAAAGTGGGATGCCAACCCCCGAGTACCGTTGTACACCCCAAATTCTTTGATAATTTCGCATAAAGTAAAACAGTATTAATTGCACTTGTTACTGGGACGGATAATCCAATTACATTAGGTTTAAATTCCTCTATTATTTTTTTGATTTGTTTTACGTTATATTTACCAGCTTTGAAATCAAGGATTTTTACTTTAGATATATCTTCTATACTTGCTGCAAGATATTCAAGAGCTAATGGTGGAAATGCTGAATCATAAAAATCATATCCTGTTGTTTTGTAGTCTGCTACCATTAATAATACTTTTTTCCACATCATCGAATTTTCATCAAAAATAAATGTAATTTAAAATAAAAAGAAGATGTATTTTTAGATAGGAGTGATAATGCAACTAATTTTGTAAATAGGCTCTCATTAAAAGGAATTTCTTTATGGATAAGACAATATCATCCATAATAAATAATATTTATCTTATTCGAGATGGATTACATGTAAGATTGAATTAAAGAGTAAAGTTCTCTATTCATCTTTATATAATGGTATTGAGTATATAGTCCTACTTCTTCAAGTATCTTTTCACACATTAGTTGAAGTTTTGATATCAGCGAATAAATCTCCCAAGATGAGAATTTAATTTAATACTTAAACAATATAAATTAAAAAGTTCGATTATGAAGTAAATTTGATTTTTGGTGGAAATATTACCACGGAACAACTTTTTTTTGGTTAAAGGAAACCATTGATATTTTCATTAATTTAAAATTTTTTAAAGCAAATTAACTAATTTGAATGGTTTAGTGTCCTCTCAAATCATTTAAAAGTTTTTAATAATTAAATGGACAAAAAAAAGTTATTTTAAATTAAAAGGATTATCATAATAATTTTCAAAAACAAATTTTTCCAGCGGTTTTCGCGGAGGCCTATGTTGTTCTCCAAGCTTCATTGGTTCGGATAACACGGGATTTATTTCTTTAGAATGTTTTCCCACATTAATCAGCGTAATTAATCTCATTTTTTCTGGAATCTTCATGATCTCCTTAGCTTTTTCCTCATTAAAACCCACGATAGGATGTGCCACTAATCCCAATTCAGTTGCTCTCAATAAAATAAATGCAACGGAAAGCCCCGTATCAAATAAGTAGTACAAACGTCCCATAATCATGCAATCAGCTTCCTCTCTCGCGCATACTCCAATAATCATGGAAGCTTTTTCTACCCATTTATTTCCTGCACTCAAAGTTGTGAATAATTTTCCCAATTGCTCTTTATCTCTAACAAATACAAAATTCCAAGGCTGATTATTGCTGCATGAAGGAGCAATTTGGGCACATTTCGCAAAATCTTCTATTATTTGATCAGTGATTTCTACAGGTTCAAAAGATCTGTAAGCTCTTCTCATTGTTATTGCTTCCTTTACATCCATTGCTAATTTCACCAATAATTATGAGAAATGGAAGAATATATAAATATACTGTTTATTAAAATGAACTAGTGATTCGAGATATCAATATAAGCAGTATTCTTTAAAAGGATAATATCATTAAATATAAAAAGAACCTTGATGAATTTTCCCAAGCAAATGAAAATAATTCTTAATCATGAGAATTTCTTTTATTAGATTCCAATTAGCTACAGTTTTCACAAATTATAAGTAATATTTCATGTTTTTAAAATCAAGATATCTTAAGATTTAGGAGAAAAATGTATAAATATAAAGTAAGTATATTGGGCACTGGTTTTATAGGATTATGTAGTGCAGCGTGTTTTGCTCAAAAGGATGTAAAAGTGATTGCTTCCACTCATGATCAAGAAAAAGCAGATATGATAAACAAGGGTATTGCACCCTTTTTCGAAGAAAATCTTCAAGAGATAATGGATCATATACAAAGTAAGAAAGAGGAATTACTACAATGTCTTCAAGATCCAGTTCAGGCAGTAATTGAGACGGATATTTCCATGATTACTCAAGGAACCCCCATGCGTGCCGATAAAAGTATTAATCTTAGTTATATTGAAAGTACAGCAAGAGAAATAGGGGAAGCATTGAAGCAAAAAGATACCTATCATTTGGTAGTTGTTCGTTCGACGGTTGTGCCGGGAACGGCTAGAAATCTCGTAGGAAAATTAATCACTGAAGTCTCGGGAAAAAAGCCAGGAATAGATTTTGGATTATGCATGCAACCAGAATTCTTGGCGGAAGGTCGTTCAATCGAAGATACCCTTCATCCAGATAGGATCGTGATTGGAGAATTCGATAAAAAAAGCGGCGCCATGCTTCAAGAATTTTATGAATATTTTTATGGATACCATTTAAAGAATTGTCCCATTTTGCGGATGAATTTAGAAAGTGCAGAACTAGTCAAGTACGGAAATAATTGCCTTCTCTCTACTAAGATCAGCTATGCTAATGAATTTGCGAATTTTGCGGAATTAGTACCAAACGTGGATGTCGCGCAAGTGATGAAAGGCGTTGGGTTAGATTATCGAATCAATCCCAAATTTTTAGGTGCCGGAGTAGGTTTTGGAGGGTCTTGTTTTCATAAGGACGTGAATGCAATCAAAACTTGGGCTAAATCAAAAGGCTATCGGTCAAGATTATTGGAAGCGGTATTAGATATCAATGATGATCAAGCTATACATATTGTTGATATCGCAGAACAACTCGTAGGATCCTTAACAAGTAAAAAAATTACGTTATTAGGATTATCCTTCAAACCAGGTACAGACGATATGAGAGAAGCAGCTAGCATTAGAGTAGTAAATGAGCTGTTAAAGAGAGGAGTAACTAATATCGTGGGTTATGATCCAAAAGCAAATGAGACTGCTAGACAAGAAATGGGAGATAAAATAAGATATGCATCAAATCTTGAAGAAGCCTTAAAAGATTCGGAGTGTGCCCTTCTAATAACAGAATGGGATGAGTTCAAGCAACTAAAACCAGAGATATTTAAAAAATTCATGAAAACACCCAATTTAATTGATGGACGTAGGATTTATGATTATGATCTATTTAACTCAGAGATAAAATTTAGAGCAATAGGAAGAATAAATCTTTAAATCTTTTAATAGAAGAAAAAAACGCCTTTTATTTTTGAATTCCTTAAATAGCAATTTTAAAAAATTAATAAATGCTTTATTGTCCCGATATTGAATCAACATCTTTAAAAATCTCTCTTAATAATCTCAGATCAGCATCTGGAAGGGAGGGTCTATAAAATGAGGCAATATTTTCTTTTAAATGTTCAACATTACCAGTTCCTGAGAGCACTACATGAACCCCCGGTTCATATGCACAGAACCTATAAGCAGCATCGACTAAATTTACAGCACCTTGATCATGGACTAAGAATTGTAAGGGATCTTTAATGTCAATTTTTGATGGTTCTATCTTCCCTTCCCTTATTAATCTATTAAGTAATACCTTTAATCGTTCTGGTCTGCTTAAAGCCAATCGAACCGCGAACATTATTAAAATGCCAATGTCTTTTTCAATGGTTGTGGGAAAAATAGTATCCCGCGCTGTTTGGTTTAATATATTAAATCCTACCATCATTACATCCCAAATATCATCTTTAATTGCTCTCTTTAGCATTTCATGAGAAGGATCCAAATCAAATCGTTCAGTTATTCCTATATATCGAATGAGCCCCTCATCACGTAATTCCACTAATTTCGGCACAATATTGGCATATAAGTAATCATAATCCCCCAAATGAACGGCATGGAGATGATAGATATCAATAAATTTCGTACCAAGTGCTTTTAAGCTCTTATTCAAGCTACTTTCTACATCTTGAGGTGTTACTTTTTTGAAGACTGCTTTTTTTGTTGATAAAATTAGGGATTCTCGATCATATCCTTTTATTCCCTCTCCAATGATTTCTTCCGTGCGATAAATTTCAGAGGTGTCTAAGAAATTTATACCCGCTTCTAAAGCTTGTCGTACTACTTCGATTGATTCCATTTTGGATTTTTGCGTTCCCTTACCAAGTCTACTTGGACCCCCTCCACCAAGACCAATTTTGCTAACTTTCAGTCCTGTCCTTCCTAATATGTTATATTCCATACTTTCATGTCATATTTTATTAATTCTTTTATATTTAATCAACACTTTAATTTGACTAAAATTCCCTCATATGTTTATGATTTAAATGATAACATGTATTAAAAGAAAAAGTATAACAACAGTTAATTTTATAATTTTTCTTCTAGAATTTTTTTTATAATCTTAATTCGTTCTGATTTGCTTAAACTATTTTTTACAGGATTAAGATCTCCATATAATTGCTGATGATAAACAGGTCGTTGACTTTTATAAAAAATTCCAATTACGTGTTCCTTGGAATTTTTAGCAGTGATTATGGCTTCCTCGTAAGTAGAGGGTTCTTTCTCTAAATATTCCACGGTATCTCTGTATTCTTTCCAAGAATGATAAGGAACTGCAGGTTGTAATACTTCAATGAAAGAGAATCCTTCGTGTTGAACGGCTTGAATGATTAAATCCGTAAGATGTTTTATTTCACCAGAAAAGGTCCTTGCTACAAAAGTGGCCCCTGCTTCAATCATTAAAGACATTGGATTAAAGGGTCTTTCAAAACTGCCTCTGGGGGTGGAAGGACCGTGCCATCCTTCATCAGTAAGAGGAGAGAATTGACCCGTAGTAAGAGCATACACGCCATTATTGTGTAAGATGAGGGTCATATCTTGATTCCTTTTGGCAGCAAACATGGTATGTGCCAGGCCCTCCCCCATTCCATTACCATCCCCTGAAAAGGTAATTACTTTTAAGTCGGGATTAGCTATCTTCATACCTTGAACTGTAGCAATGTCTCTTCCATGAAGTGAATATAATCCACTCAAATTTAAATAATCGAAAATTTTTGCATGACATCCAATCCCAGCTGAAATCGCAATATTCTCTTTGGAAATTCCCTTTTGCTCTAATTCTTGAATTGCATTTTTAACTGCAGTAAGGATGGCAAAATTTCCACATCCCGGACACCAGGTTATTTCTGCATCTGTTTGTAACTTCTCCATTTAACATACCTCCTTTAAATTTTTAGAAAGTTCCACGGGATCAAAAGGTCGGCCATCATATCGTTTAATCTCTATATCTACGGAGATTCCGGCTTTTTCCCTGAGTAAATTTGCAAATAAACCCGTGGAACTCATTTCAACTACAATTGCAGGCTTATCTTTATAGTTATTTAATGCCCAATCAGGAAAAGGACTTAGATATATGGGTTGAACCACAGTTGCATCAATTTTACCGTGTTTAAGTGCTTCTAACACGCTCATTGTGGTAGAACCGTAAGTAAAAATTAATGGGTTTCCATCACCATGGATATTGACTGTTTTCATATTTTTCATGTATTCCTTCAGGGCATTAATTTTCTTTTTTCTTTTATCATGCATGGCAGCAACTAGCTCAGCTTTTTCTGTTGTAATCCCATATTCATCATGTTCATAGCTATTCCATTTTATCACACTTTTGGAAGGTGGAAATAATAAAGGGGATACGCCATCATTAGTATGGTGATATCTTTTATATTCTCCATTATCATACATTTTCGGTTGTGCCCACTTTACCTTGCTAAAATCTAAGTCCACAGTCATGCTACTTTCTGCAAGGTGTTTTTCTGTTAATAAAATTCCTGGTGTTTGGAACTTCCATACCAAATCTAACATTTCAGATGTTAAATCAAAAGCTTCAGCAATAGTTCCCGGAGAAGCCACAATACGTAAAAATTCACCATGCCCAACATTGAGAGCAAAATTTAGGTCACCTTGTTCCGTATATGTAGGAACTCCAGTAGCGGGGCCTGCTCGCATTCCTAAAACAATTAATACGGGTGCTTCCGCCATGCCCGCCAAAGAAATGCCTTCTGCCATTAATGCAAATCCCCCTCCACTAGTTCCTACCATCGTTTTAGCTCCTGTAAAGGCGGAGCCTATAGCCATATTAATCACTGCCAATTCACTTTCGGGGTGCACCACTGCTAATCCAAATTCCTTAGCTTTATTCGCCAAGAAATGTAAGATCGAGGATGCCGGAGTCATGGGATAACCATAATATGCATTCAAACCGCCCGCGATAGCTCCCATACTAATAGCTTCATTCCCCGTTATGATTGGTCTTTTTTTATCTCCATTTTTGAGCTTATATTTGCTATTTAATTTAGGATTTACCAGATCATATATCTCATGTGCAAAAGCAATATTATCTTCGATTCCTCGGGGATATTCCTTGGAAATCATTGCATCTAATTCTTTTTTTTCTATTCCAAGTGCAGATGCGGCTACAGCTACCGCGCCAACGCCATACATTAAATTCTTTGCGGGATACTTCTTTGCTTTAGAACTTAAAGGGATTCCAATTCCGTTTATATCTTCCTTTACCTCATCAGAATTGAAGACTACAATGCCATCTTTTACAATTTCTTTTAAGTGCATCTGATAACTTCTCTCATCAAAAAGTACCATGAGATCAGCATTCATGTAATGACTGCTAATCCCTTCTGAAGAGGTACTAACTACTGAAAAATTATGTCCTCCCCTTATCAAGCTCATATAATCGTCAAGTTGGAAGACAAAGCGACCAATACTGGAAAATAGATGGGCGACTACTGAGCCAGCCTTTTTAACCCCTTCCCCTGCCTTGCCTCCCACCAGAAATGTAAAAACATCATCTTGCATTATTGTTTACCTTTAGATTCCGAAAAAATTATTATTCTAATCTTATGATATTTAAGGAATTTAAGTATTTTTAAATGTAGTGTTTATAAACATTAGGTATGTCGTACATCGGGTAAAAACCTAAGTTAATTTTAATTAATTTCAAATTTCACTTTGTTTTATTGTTAAAAAGCCAAACAAACATGTTAAATATCCCAATTAAAAGAAGAAAAAATATCGGTTAATAAAGTAGAAGAGTTAGAGCTTCCTCTCTATCATTTTTTGTTGCATGTTCTCTTTTTTCTTTCCAAACAAATCATAAAACAGATAGAAAACTAAAGCCCCAATAAAGTTAAACATGGAAGGGATTAAGGTAGAATGTAGCCGCACACCTAATATTGCCGCCGAAGATTGGAGTGCTCCAGGAGTTATATCATAGGCAGTAAGGATATGAACAGCTGCGATACTAAAAGTCGCTGCGAATATTGCTAGACGAAAGAAAAAATTTCTAACGCCCAGCATTGATGCTTCTTGATGTCTTCCCGTTTTAGTTGTTACTTCATCATAACAATCGGATAAAATGGGTTGTACCATGATAAAAAAGCATGAATTACTTGCTCCATAGAGAGGTTGCATAATCAGTTCCATGGTAAAATTATAAACAAAGAAAAATGCAATGACACCACTAAATCCCGTAAGAACTAAGCCCAAAGCATACGTCTTAAAAGTGCCAATCTTATTAGCCACTTTACTCCATAAAGGCATAAAGAGAATATAACAAGCAAGCTGGAGAATTGCAGCAAGGGATAGATAAGCATAGGGAGTATTTATTCCATAGGCATACCAATATATCGAAGATGCACCGATTAAAGCACCTGAGCAAGAAAACATCAAGTAAGCGAAGGTGGAAATCATGAAATTCTTCGCTGTAACAGCGGTTTTAAGAGCTTGAATAAAAGTAGTTTTTTCAGTATGCTCATGCCCCCATATAAATAGATTTGTAATTTCTTTTGTTTCTCGAACTCCCGGGATGAATAATAACGTTCCAATTAGTTGGGCAATAACCAAGATTATCGCAGCGGTTGCAAAGGAGCTCTTCACACTTATATTGAGAGTTAAGGAAGTAATTATCGCAAATCCAAACGTAGCAATTCCTCCGAAAGCCATGACTAACACGCCTGCTTTTCTTCTATCTTCTTCCGAGCGGAAATGAACGGGATAAGCACCCAAAGCTTGAGTCGAATAAATGGAATAGAATAAATCAAATAAACAGAGAATAAGGAGTAAGTAAAAAAAAACAGGCCAGGGGTTTGTTGCATCAGCTTCTGGTGGAATCCAAATAAGAAACCAGAAAAGAATGGTGGGAAAGATTCCAATTAAAATCCAGGGAAAACGCATGCCCCATTTTTTGGTCCATCGCATTGGTCGATCTGTTAAATATCCGCTCAAGGGATCATTAATCATGTTCCATATAGTAAATAATCCCATTGCTAATGCGACTAAAAAGCCGGCATCAGCTACAGAATATCCAGCAGCTCCAAAAACATTTATCTCATATAATGCATAAATTTGTCCATATCCAAATAGCTGAAAGACAAAGAATACGAACGAATACGATATCATCTTTTTATTGGATGCCTTTATTTCAGATTCATTCCTTGTTGAAGGTAATGGTTTTAAATCAGACATGACTAGTATTCTTCACATTTTTTTTAGTTTTTTATTAATTTACGAATGAAAGATCGAGAAGATTTTAAAAATTAGTTCAATTATTGGTTTCATTCTTTATAAATCTATATTAGGTTTAATTCAATTTTTAAAAAACTAAATTATGAAATATTTCTAATCATTCAAGGCAAAGAAAATACCACCCTGAACAAATTCCACTTGGGGAATTAATCTGGGAGGAAAATGAAATACTTTTATACTTAGGATTCGAATTCATATCTTGAAGGGCAATTCTCATAGATATTAGAAAATCGGGAATTGGTTTAAAAGCAGAGATTTCCGCGCAATTCCGTAATTCATAAGATACAATCTTTTTTTCCATCTATTATCAATTGGTGCATCTGGATACACGAATGATAGAATTTTAAAAAATTCTATTACTTCTTTATATTTGAATACTGCAATTCTGTAATTAAAATGACCAGCAAAAAAAACCACTTAGCTTGGGATTCTTTTTAAAGAAAAAATTATCCTTTCAGTAAAATAAATAAATTTAAATCTCAAAAAATAAAATTTAATACATAACTTTTTTATTCCTTGTAGTTATTAAATGAGAGAGAAAGATAAGTTCAATGTAAAAAATGGGGTTCGTCTGATTGTATAAGAGAAATGTTTCGATCACGCAAATAAAGAAAAATGAACGAACGCAATTGCAGGATATAATATTAGTTGAAAGCCCTATTGATATCCATGTAAATTCGAAATCTATAGTTAATATTATATGTTTGCCCAAAGATTTAAGAGAATTGGCGGTAGGTTTTCTATTCTCTACGGGAATAATTAATTCCGTTGAGGATTTTAACGAGATCAAGATTGATGAATCAGAAGAGACAATAAGCGTTCAATTGGACGATTCTATCGAGCTGAATCTGGATGAAATTGATCTAAATCGCACTTGTCGGGTAATAGATACCAGCTGTGGCATCTCTTCCCCTTGGAGAAAAATAATGCTAGCTGCTTTAGAGCGAGCAAAAGATACAATCAAAAAAAAAAAAGATGTGGTGATCAATCCCGAGTTATTACATTCATGCATGATCAAGATGCAAAAAGAAACCGTACTGTTTAGAGAAACGGGTGGTTGCCACGGAGCGGCACTCTTCGATTTCCAGGGAAATCTTTTAGCAGTTAAAGAAGATATTGGTCGTCATAATGCCATTGATAAGGTGATCGGTGAAATGCTTTTAGCGGGGCATGATTCTACTAATTTATTTTTAACTACTACCGGTCGATTGACGGGAGATTCCGTATTAAAAGCAATAAGAGCTAACATACCCATCGTTGCTTCTTTATCAACCGCAATTGATTCGGGAATTCGATTAGCATTAGCTTATGGTGTAACCTTGATAGGCTTTGTAAGGGGAGCGAGAATGAACATATATACGCATCCCGAAAGAATTCAATTCTGAACTATAAGATTTTAAATTGCTTCTGAGAAAAGTTATAAAAAGGATCATAGCATATCAATATTAATTTCAATGATAATTATATTCTTTTTATTTTTTTATTAGAGACCAAGCTGTTTTAATTTTTTCGAGTTATTTAAAGCATCTTCTTTAGTAATTTTATACATGAGAACGAATAAAATCAAACCGATTAGAAGAATACCTAAGGGAATCAAGGTAATTTGTATTAACAATCCCATGTAAGTTTGTTCAGTAAACGTGCTCGGATCACTAGAGATAAATCCCGTATTCATCGAAACGAGTGCAAAAAGGAAAGTTTGCAAGGCATAAGAATAAGCGGTAAACACCCGCAATATGCCCATGTAGGAGCCTTCTTCCCGTTTACCCGATTTAATGACGGCATTATCGATTGTTTCGGCATTGACATAGATCCCGGATACTATGATTCCACCATAGCTAATACCGCCCCCAATACAAAGAATATTAAGGAAGGAGACGGGTAGCAAAAATAAAAAGATAAAAAAGAAGCACATTAACACCAAACTGAGAATTGTACAGTTCCTGGCCCCCTGCTTTTTTACCAAGGGAAGAAAAAGTAGCGATCCAATAAAGGTCATGACTAAAAAGATTATATATGGAAGGATGGCATCTAATGAATCTATATCATACCCCAATCCATCATACAAAAAGAAAGCAATGCCATTTAGAAAACAAATTCCCGCAACAGAATACAAGAAAAACATCAAAACAAAGCCCATCCAATTTCTATCCTTAAAAATGGTAATCAGCGTGCTCTTAAGAGAAGAGTTCGCTTTACTTTTTCGATCTGAATCCAAGCGTGCCCTAAAAGCTCTCATCTCCTTATTCTCATAAGCACCATAAGTAAAGGGAACGAGTAAAATATATGAAATAATCACGCACATGATCGCGGTCCCTAAATATGCATTCTGACTGTCTTCTCCCCCTAACCTTCCTAATACCAAAGGGACAAAAAGGGTAATAAAAATCTGGAAAATGATACTCACGACTTGTTTGGCCCGAATGCTTTTGGTTCTTTCTAGTTGACCTCGAAATAAATCGGGAAACATGGCATCTTGATTTATTTCGCAAGCCGTTCCCATTGTTTCATAAATACACATCATTACAAGAAACCAGGTTATCGAGAGCATTAAATTACCGGAACCGCTCGCAATAGGAACGATGGGAATAAAACATAGAATTAAAAAAATGGGCTGCAAAATTCGACCCGACATGATCCAAGGAAAGCGTTTTCCATATTTTTTCGTAAAACGCGTGGTTTGGTCGGCGATATATCCAATTATGGGGTCATTAAATGCATCTACCGTTGAATAAATAAGATAGATCATCGAAATTGTTAGCTGAGGAAATAATAAGATGTGGGCCGCATAGTATTGTAGTCTTCCCCACATGTTAATGAGAATTGTAGCTACGGGACCCCCAAATGCCCAAGCCCAATATTTCGCACTTTTATGGGGCTTTCTCTCCATTAAACTTGCACTAGCTTCCTGTTCTAATGAAGACATCTTTCCTCTCTCTACTGGTTAATTCTATTTTCTTGTGTTTTTTTGTTAAATACTAATTAATTGTTATTTATTTTAAAGATTAAGATATTCTCCATTTTTTTAACAAATTTGATTTCTCTTTTTCTTTTAGTTCAATTTCTTTAATTATAAATTATACATCGCTATTTTCAAATATAATATTTATTAAAATTTTGAGAATATTTCAAATTAATATTTTTGAAATTAATAGAAATTGAGTTCTGATTAATTTAGTAAGGAACATCTGGATTTAATCCCTCAGAAAATGCATTTAATAATATGGTTCTTAATTTTTTTATTGAGTCATTCAATCCATGTGCAATAAGATTATCAATTTTTTGAGGGGAAAATCTCGTTTTAATATCATTTATATGTTTTTAATTGAATTCAAAAAGAATATAATAATAGAAATTAATTATCTTTATTATATTGAATATTCCTAAATCAACATAATTTAAGTAACCGCGTAATCCCTATTTGAATAAAGGTGATGTTTATTTTCTGTCCCAAATAATTGTAATAGAAAATATATTGTAGAACTTAATGGAAATCTTATTGATATATCAAATCCTCAGAAAATATATACTAATTATCTGAAAATAATTCCAGAAGAGCACGAAAAAAGATTTCGAATTTTAGATTCGATAACAGTAAATTGTTTATCAAATTTTCCCAAAAAACTAAAAGTATTAGATGTTTGCGGGGGCACAGGGCGTTGGGCATCTTTTCTTATTAATCAAAATCATGATGTTAAATTAATTGATATAAGTCAAGAGATGATCCAATTAGCAATTAAAAAAGGAATAAACGCTGAGATCCAAGATGTTACTAACATTCAAGAAGCCAGTGGATCTTACGACGCCGTGATTTGCTTAGGAAATAGTTTGGGGGGCATTTTTGATAAGATAGATAGAATAAAAGCAATAAAAGAAATGACTCGCGTCAGTCGTAAATATGTAATTATTGATTGTAATAATCGATTGGGGGATCCAATCGTGTGGATTCCAAAATGGTTTAAGAAAAAAATTGGATTGTATCATTATGGAGAAAAATTGGGAATTGATGTGGTTTCAGGATTGAGATATGGTGATATTGTTTGGTATGATCGTTCTGTGGATTGTGTTTTGTATCATTATATATATTCAGTTTTAGAATTGAAAAAAGAAATGAAAAAGTGCGGATTAAAAGTGAAAATTCTGCCTCACATCTATTCAAAAAAAACAATTTGCATGGGTTTAAGAAAGTAAATCTTGAAATATAACTTTAAAAATCAATATTTAAGATTAAATGGACATTTGAAATAGTTTTTCTAAGCAAAAGTAAGGAGAAATTTAATTTCTTGTCAATAAATACATTAATTTCAATCAAAAAACCGTCAGATTAATACAACTTTTTAAAGCATAGAAATTTAATTTTTTCTACATCATAAGTTTTCAATAGCTCCGAAAAATTGCTTATAAAGAACGCATTCTAAGTTCTTCGATAGGTATGCCCATTCTTAACGCTAAAATATCCACGAACGTTAGAATATTAGAATCGTGGACTTACCTCATACAATAAGAAATTTTTTATAAAACAATACTTTCTTTTTCATAAGTCTATAAATACAAATCGTTTTTAGGTAAGAGCGTTTTATAATATATTCAAATCAAGATAAAAAGAGAATATTGATGACCGTAAGTAAAGAATGGAGTCCTTATATCCTTGGAATCTGCTGTAACTGGTGTACATATGCTGGAGCAGACCAAGCGGGGACTTCTCGAATGCAACGTCCCGCAAATCTGAGAATCATGCGCGTCATGTGCGGGGGACGAATAGATCCGCAATTCGTCCTCGATGCGCTCATGGAAGGAGTTGACGGGGTTCTAGTTTCTCATTGCCATCCGGGGGACTGCCACTATGTAGAGGGAAATTATAAAACGATTAGAAAAATGCCCATGCTTCAACTTTACCTAAAGCAATATGGAATTAATCCAAAACGAATCAAGTACACTTATGTCTCTGCTTCAGAGGGAGCAGAACTCACGGAGATTGTCAAGGAATTTGTGGACGAATTAAAGGAAATTGGTCCTAATCCAATTAGAAAGGAGAAGTGAATCAAAATGCAAATCTATAAAGTTAAGGTTAATAGGAATACTTGTACGGG
>CAYLZE010000077.1:0-5331 GCA_964388035.1 uncultured archaeon | reverse complement strand
TAATTTTGGACCGAAATAAATGCGTCGGATGTGGAACTTGCAGTCGCGTCTGTCCTAAGGAAGCAATTAGTAGAGGTCCGGTAGGGGCTTCACGACGCTTTCCAACAACAGGCGATATCATTCCAGAGGTGTATGATCCCAAAAAGTGCGTGTTTTGTGGTACGTGCGTTTACATGTGCCCTTTTAGTGCACTTACCTTGAAAAAGAACGGAGAAATTATGAAATTAGAGGATATTCCCATTATTAAAGAAAAGGCAGTACCAAAATTAGTTTTTGAATCGAAAAAAGTAAAAAACAGCGAGGGAATAGAGCGAGTCGCCAAGCAGTACGTTAAAGCCAGTGTTTCGGTTAGTACGGAAGAATGCGCAGGGGGTTGTGCGTCGTGTGCCACTGTTTGCCCAACTGGCGCAATTGTAGTAGCCGCAAAGCCCGAGAAAGGTTGGGAAACTTCCGCAAAAATCGAAGTGGCTGATGAGAATCTCTGTATTGGATGCGGGGCGTGTGATTCAGTTTGCCCCACTGGCGCAGTGCACCTAAAGATTGAGGAAGTTAAATATTCCGGCCCATATAATGAAATCTATTGGGATCCTCTAATAGAACGATTAAAAGATTTAAGATGGAGTCAAAAGGAGGAGGTTAAGAAGTAAACATGGATAATTTAATTTTGCTAACGGGAAGAACTATTAATCAAGGCGTTGCCTTGGAAGGTTCAAAAACAACCATGGAAAACGTGCGTGCAGCGGCATTATGTGCATTTGATAAAGATGATTTTAAGAAGTTAAATTGTTTAGCGGGTACTCCCGTAAAAATTACTACGGATTATGGAGAAGTAACTGTCTATTCAACAATTTCCGAAGAAGGCCCTCATCCGGGAATAATATTCATTCCTTTGGGACCTTGGGCTAATCAATTGGTAAATCCCGATTCTCAAGCTTGTGGAACGCCTACTTACAAGGGAATAAAGGCAAAAGTGGAAGTAGTAAAAAATGGGAAAGTTTTAAATGCATTAGAATTAATTGGCATGTTAGTGGAGGGATGAGAGAGAAAATGGTTGAAAGAAAATTCAGAACGAGCTATGATGTGATTTGTCCTTTTTGTGGTACTTTATGCGATGACATCGAAGTGGACGTGGATATTAAAAAAGATGAAATCATTGAAGTGCGAAATGCGTGTCAAATTGGCACCAAAAAATTTTATTCTTCTAATCCAAGCGGTCACAGATATACCAAACCCCTTATCAAGGTAAATGGAGAACATAAAGAAGTTTCTTGGGATGAAGCAATAGATAAAGCTGCAGATATATTAGTTAAAGCGAAACGACCTTTATTATATGGATTTTCAAGCACGGAATGTGAAGCTCAATCCAAAGGAGTGGAATTGGGGGAAGAATTAGGAGCATTATTAGACAACACCGCTTCCGTGTGTCATGGCCCTTCTTTATTGGCGATTCAGGATGTAGGGGCTCCCATGTCCACTTTAGGGGAATTTAAGAATCGCGCAGATTTAGTGATTTTCTGGGGTTCAAATCCCGTTCATGCCCATCCAAGGCACTTAGGCAGATATAGTGAATTCGTCCGGGGTTTTTTTAGAAAAGATGGAAGAAATGAACGTTATATTATAGTAGTTGATCCCAGAAATACGCATACTGCTCAAATTGCTGATTTATACATTCCGGTTCGTCCGAATGAGGATTATGAACTAATTAATATGATTCGTGCTTTATTAAGAGGGGCAAATGTAGAAGCAAAGGAAGTATCCGGAGTACCCATTGAGAAAATAAAAGAATTAGTAGATATATTGAAATCCTGCAAGTTTGGAGTGATTTTCTTTGGCATGGGATTGACTCACTCGTTAGCACATCACCGAAACATAGATGCGGCTATTTCTTTAGTGAGAGAATTGAATGATCATACTAAATTTTTATTGATGCCCATGCGAGGGCACTATAACGTGACGGGAGCCAACATGGTTTTTACGTGGAACACGGGGTATGGGTATTCGATTGATTTTTCAAGAGGTTACCCCCGCTATAATCCCGGGGAATTTTCTTCGGTTGACCTATTAATGAGGGACGAGGTCGATGCATCTCTAATTGTAGCTTCCGATCCGGCGAGTAATTTTCCAGCAGCTTCGGTAAAGAATCTGTTTAAACATCCTTTAATCGTGCTTGAGCCTCATGAAACCCCCACGTCAGCGTTTGCAGATATTATCTTGCCTGCGGCTTTCGCTGGAATTGAAGTTGAGGGAACCGCTTATCGCATGGATAAAGTACCTATTAGATTGCGAAAAGTAAAAGATGCTCCAGCAGAATGCCTTAGTGATAAAGAAATATTAGAGAGACTGATTAAAAAGGTAAAGGAGAAAAAAGGTGAGTAAAGAATGGCAGAAATCAAATTAAAATTAAAAAAGAAAACTCAATTTCCCTTAGAAGCAGATACGATCAGTCCCGATAATTTCGCGGGAAAAACGTTAAGTGATATTAAAAAACTCACTGTATATCACGGGAATGAAGAAAAAACCATTGGAGATTTTTTTGATGTCTCGGGAAAGTCAGGAGAACTCAAGGAGTTAAAAATTATAATGGATGGTGATTGTTCCATGGTAAAACGTATCGGTGAAAACATGTCTGGCGGAGAGATAGAAATTAATGGAAGCGTGGGCATGCATGTCGGGAGTCAAATGAGAGGAGGTAAGATCACGGTAAATGGTAATGCGGATGATTGGGCAGGAGCAATGCTTAAAGGCGGTGAGCTCGTTATTAATGGAGATGCGGGGCATTATGTTGGTGCAGCTTATCGGGGCGATTGGATCGGAATGACTAATGGTGTAATTAAAGTAAAGGGTAAGGTGGGGATAGAATCCATGTTATGGGCAAGAAATTCGAAAGGAGCCAATAAATGGCCTACTTTATATTGTGGCAGCGCGGGTCCTTTTCTTGGAATACATAATCATGGAGGCACCATTGTCGTGGAAGGAGATTGCGACCGTTGTGTAGGAGGAGACCAATCCAGAGGCACGATTGTCATTAAAGGGAAAGTTTCTCGCTTGTTGCCCTCTTATCAAAAGATGGGAGAAGTAGCTGAAATTGACCTGCCTAATGGGGATAAAATCAAGGGAAAATTTATAGAATATAGTGGCGATCATAGTGTCGATAAAGAGACAAATGGTCGTTTATATATTGCTGCGTAAACTCTAATTTCTTTTTTTATTTCTTATTTCTTATCAAGATTTATTAATTTTATTTTATTGAAATTTCTTGAGAACGTTTAAAAATAGTATTAAGATAATATACTAGTTATAGATCCTATTAGGATGCTGTGGTTAATTAGAATAAAAAAAATACTGTAATAAATTTATAATACTTGATAATTTAAGGGATTTCTTTACTAAGAAGGGAAAAAAAAATTAAATAGATAAAATATAAAAAATGAAACGCTGATTAGAATAAATAAAAAAGAGTGAAATAAGTGGATAACAAATTATATTTATAAGAGAGAGTTAATCAATTGACGGAAGGTATAAATTACTTTAGAATCATCATCTTGATAATAAAAAACACCTTCTTCAATGGTTCCCTCAATATCCATGCCCACGATTTCAAAAATATAATTCTCTGCTTCGCTAACACTTACATTCATAGCATTTGCTAATTTATCAATGGGAATACTATGGTAAATCCGAATGATTCCTTCAATCCGCCTTTTTAAACTATCTTTATCTTCAGCTGAAAGTTCGTTTCGTTGAGGGGTGAATTCAGGAGGTTGTGGTGGTGTTGGCGCTATAGGGGGTTCAGGGGGTTTTGGAGCCTTAGGAGATTTTGGAGTTTTCGGAACTTGGATGCCAACCTCTCGAGAAATTTCATTAATGTAATGAGTCACCCCATCGCGTATTAATTGGGAAACCGACTTGCTAACATCATCAGCAAATTCTTTCCAAGCATCTTTCATTTCTTTTGGAAGGGTAAAATTTAATCGGGTGTATTTATCTTCATCGTCTTCCTCGTTATTATAAGAATATTTCTTTTGATTGACATTTACTTTATACTCTTCATCATCGTATTCATCTTCGTCTTTCCTTTTTGCATTCTCATCTGAATCGAGAGGATCTCCTTTCTTTCCATTATCCTTAGACATTTTACCACCCAACATGGATCTTAATTTTTTTTTTAATAAAAAATTTGTAATTTAAATTTAATTTTTTAATTTGATTGCATGGCATTTCCTAGAGTTACATGATTTTTCACTTTTAGTTCAATGCTACGTTCTTCCAAGATTGATGATACTCTTTGCACGTCTCGCTCAACCCAAAAGAGCGCTAATAACCACATGAAACTTCCTATTATACCTATACTCATGATTATGCCAATGGTCACTTGATAATTTTGGTTGAAATTAGCTAAAAGGATACCTGCTAAGATGGGACCCGTACCATATCCAATTTGTTCTAAAAATTGGTTTAGAGAGCTAATCGTTCCTTGAGCTTCGGGAAGATTAATTTTTTGAAGCACGGGAGGTTGATTGATGGAATAAAGGCCCCCTAATGAACGCCCAATCAACGCTCCAAAACCCAATACCCAAATGATCGGAAAAGATAATAGAATACCTAGATTGTTCCCTTCTTGCGTGGTTAAATATGGCAATGGCAAGTAAAAAATCATAAAATATACCATGAAAATGCTAATTAATGAGATGATGATGATATAAATCCGATTTTTAATGCTCCTTTTTGCTAATCTGTCGGAAAGTTTCGCAAAGACTACAGCACCGATAACCCCACCAGGCAATCCAAAAAATATCATAAACATGCTGGAGGAAAATGGAGAAATATTATGTGGGGCAGATTGGATGTATGCAATAAGTAAAAAATCTGGAACTGAAAGTAACATGGTTGTAAAAATACCTTCTGCAAATGCAATAATATTAGTGGGCTTAAATATGGTTTCCTTAATGGTACTCTTATTTAATCGATAATCATAATGAATATTTTCATTTTCTAAAACTTCTCTTAAAGCTTCATGGGAAGCTGCGCGTTTAGGTTCGCTTCCTCTAAATTGAAAGAACCCCAATATAAATATAATTATTCCAAGACCCCAAAAATATATTCTCCAGAGTGCATTTTGAAACATTACTGCTGCAAATACCATGCCAATTATTTGAACTACTTGGAAAATTCCCTGTAATGCTCCAAAAAAATGGGAACGTTCTTGTTCTTCTGTTGCATCATTAATGTAAGAATTAATATTCGGCCAAAATCCACCAATAAAAAATCCTCGTAAGAGAACACATGCCAAAAAAAACCAATAGGTGGTCATGCCTAATCCTTGGGGAACGA
>CAYLZE010000076.1:3187-24181 GCA_964388035.1 uncultured archaeon | reverse complement strand
CTATCCTCTAATACCTCATGACTAAGTGCGGGAGTATCTTTTTTTAATACAATCATCTTTTTAGTATTGGATACCCTAAACACGTTAATTATATTCATAGTTTCCAATTTTAGAAAAATGTCTTCTAAAATAATGCTATTTATTGGAAACTCTTTTTTTAATAGCTCTTCTAATCTCTTATCCAATATTTCCCCTTTATTTTTAATGAGGATATCAATGAGTGAATTCATTATAGGTTGTATATTCCATCGTTCCAAATTAATTACCTGTTAGTTTTTTATTTTAGATTCGATTATTTAACTTTTTATTAAAAGAATAAGACTTTATAATAATAAATAAAGAAGGTGTCTTAAATTTGTTGGATTATTAGACAAATAGACCTTCTTCTTTTTGCTTTTCAATTCTCTGGTGTTTTAAGGTTTCAACAAAGCTCTCATAATATTTGATAAGCTCTGGTGTAATAGATTTAGATATTACCTTGCAAGCTTCCATGAAATGTTCGAGGGTTACCACGCGGGCTCTCATATTTTCACGCAAGGAATTCATTGCTGCTTCCCTGCACCACGACTCGATATCTGCTCCAGAAAAACCTTCCGTCAAGGTTAAAAGGTCCTCCAATTTCAAGTTAGAAGCTAACGGCATTTTTTCCGTGAATAATTTCAATATCTCTAACCTACCTTTTGCTTCAGGGGGAGGGACAAGCAGAATTCGATCGATTCTTCCCGGTCGAATCAATGCAGGATCTAAGATATCTGGGCGATTTGTAGCCGCTATCACAATAATATCCTTATTTATTTCGAGTCCATCCAATTCTGTTAAAAATTGAGATAATACCTTTTCTGTTACTCCTGAATCAGATGTATAGCGTCCTCTACTGGGAGCAATTGAATCAAATTCATCAAAGAAAATGATGCAAGGGGCAGCCATTTTAGCTTTACGAAATACTTCTCTGATAGCTTTTTCACTCTCACCTACCCATTTAGATAAAAGCTCAGGACCTTTGATAGAGATGAAATTAGCTTTACTTTCAGTCGCTACGGCACGAGCTAATAAAGTTTTTCCACAACCAGGAGGACCAAACAACAAAATTCCCTTGGGAGGGCGTATTCCCATGCGCTTGAAAATTTGGGGATTGGATAACGGCCAATCCACGGCTTCTATTAACCTTTGCTTTAAATCATCAAGTCCACCTACCTGATCCCAGTGTACATTAGGAACTTCCACGAATACTTCTCTAATTCCCGAGGGTAAGACCTCTTTCAATGCCTCGTCAAAATCCTCTTTTGTAACTTCAATTTCTTCTAATAATTCTGGGTCTATAATTTCAGATTCTAAATCAATACGAGGTAGATATCTTCTTAGAGCAGACATCGCAGCTTCACGACATACCGCGGAAATATCTGCCCCAACAAATCCATGCGTGATTTTTGAATACTCTTTCAAGGAGATCTTTCTATCTAATGGCATGTTCCTCGTATGTATTTGAAAAATCTCTCTCCTTCCTTTTTCATTGGGTACCTTTATTTCAATTTCCCGATCAAACCGTCCAGGTCTCCTTAATGCTGAATCCAGACTATTGGGCCTATTAGTAGCTCCGATGACGATTACTCTTCCTCGAGAATGCAATCCATCCATGAGAGCCAATAATTGTGCAACAACCCGGCGTTCCACCTCTCCTGTCACTGTTTCTCGCTTTGGTGCAATTGCATCGATCTCATCAATGAAAATAATGGAAGGGCTTTTTTCCTCCGCTTCTATAAAAATCTTACGTAGCTTTTTTTCGGATTCTCCATAAAACTTGCTCATTATTTCTGGTCCATTAATTGATATAAAATTCGCTTCACTTTCATTGGCCACAGCTTTTGCCAATAAAGTTTTACCACATCCGGGGGGTCCCCTCAAAAGAACTCCTTTGGGAGGATCAATTCCCAGTCTTTTGAAAAGTGAGGGATGCCGTAAGGGCAATTCTACCATTTCACGAACTTTTTGGATCTCCCTGTCCAAGCCTCCCACATCCTCGTAAGTAACATAACTTGTTCCTTTTTCCTCTTCTTCTGTAACATATTCGCTAATATGTAAAGCAGTATCAGGTTTAATAATACAAACACCTTTAGGTCGTATATTAATCACTTTAAACGTGATTTCTCTACTGATACCTATGGAAATGAGGATTATGTCATCTAAAGTCACGGGAAAATTATTAAGTTTCCTTTTAACAAATGTTTCGAAGCGCGGGTTAGTTCTGATTCTCACGTTTGCGGGAGCTAATACAATGGACTGTGCCACGCTGGCATTGACCTTTCTAACTTCAACCGTATCATCGATACTAGAACCCGTATTTTTCCTTAAGCGAGAATCAAATCGTACAATTCCCAAACCATTATCTTGAGGATAAGAAGGCCAAGCAATACCAGCACTTTCTTTCTTGCCATTAATAGCGATGACATCTCCCGTATTGATATTTAACTTTTCCATGGTCTTTGGGTCAATACGAATTATATTTCTTCCGATATCTCTCTTTTTAGCTTTTTGTACTCGCAAGAGGACCTTGGTCTCCTCAGGTTCTTTATCACTCTTATCCTTATTATTATCATCATTGGTATCTTTTGAAGCCATTTTTAACCGAACCCGTAAAACGTTTATTATAAAATTTATCTATATCTTTACTAATAATAATGCTACCTTCTGAAAATATTTTTCTATTATCATTTTCCCTTCATCCACTCTGAGAGAGAAACTTGTGTAAAACTGGAATCTAGTTTTTTTATTCGTTCTAAAGCGTGTTCTACTCTTTGTTTGGAAAAATCGTGTTTTTCAACTAATAGTTCTTCCACTTCTTCATAATTAACTTTCTGCCATTTGAGGGCGGGATAGGTTTCGCTTACTTTAGGAGATAGAAATAAGGTCCTAACTTGTTCTATCAATTCTATGGGCAAATCATCCCATTTTCCTTTTAGTGATTCTTCCTTTTCCATGATAGTTTCAAGATTCTCATATTTTTTAATTAACTCTAATGCCTTATGCTGACCAATACCTTTTATTCCCGGATGGAAGTCTGTTCCGATCATGATGCCCATATCTATGAGCTGTTCTCTTGAGATTTCTAATTTCTCCAAAAATTTAGGTAAGGAGATATATTCAATATCCAGAGTAATTGTTGTTTGTTTTACCTTTTTACTGCGCCCAATTGCAAAGTTTCTTAATAATCTCTCTCCTCCAAAGAGTAGGGTATCATAATCTTGAGAAGCACAAGCCCAAGCCTCTCCTTTTTCCACTAAATAAGCTGATTGTGCTTCTCCTTCTGATTTTGCTTCTACTATTGGAATTCCTAAAGAGTGGATTAATTTTTTACTTTCTTCTATCATATCAGAACTTAACTTTGAGGTCATTTGAGCATATTTTTTTGCTTCTGCTAGATTTCCCTCATCTTGGGCTTTAATCATTTTCTCTCTAGCTTCTTTCTTGACTTGCTTGCGCTCTTTAATGGTGTCAAATTTTAGGACAGAGGGTTCTCCATCAAAAACATAAATGGGTTTGGTATTGTACTCAAGAAAATTAATAGTTCTATAAAATAACCCAGATAGGTGGGACGTAATATTACCTTTATAATCCTTTAAAGGGGTTCCATCGGGTTGTCGTATTATCGCTAAAAATTGATAAATGGTATTAAATGCATCAATTGCGATCTTACGATTGTGCAAATTTTCAAAGGTGATGGGTCGTTTTATTTCTTTTACCAATTCATTAATTTTTACACCCAATGATGTTCCCTCTTGTTAAGTTCTAATTTTTATCAATATAAACTAATATAAGAGACTTTTTATTTATATTCATAATATTTTTACTTTTAACCTTATTAACCTCTTTGTATTATCAAATTCTTGGTTTTGATTAAAAATGCAGGTAAAGAAGTTTTATTTTTAAAATACTATCATTTCCTTAAAGTTAAAGCTATTCTTAGCTATTATTAATTAACTTTAAGCGGAATTGTCTTTCCTTTTCGGTCTTCTGACTAATTTTGAACCACATATCTCACAAAGGTTATTATATTGTTCTACTTCGCGTGTTGTCTTGCAAAAAGGACAATAAACTTGCCAAACAATTTTATGTTTAATTCCCTCTTTCTTTAGCGGAGAATAGGGAATATTCAGTTGCATGCAAACATTTTCCATGGAATAATCATTCGTATATACTATAACTTCCTGATTTTCTGTGTTTAATAACTCTAAGGCTAAAGCTAATAGCTCTTTATCTGCTTTAGAGAGAGCCCGGACATCACCCGTGATTAGAGATTGATCCTCAATGATTTGAACAAATTTATAAGAAGGTTGTTTTATCACTAATTTTTTATTTGAAATAGCTGCTTCAATTATGTTTAAAATATTTCTATTCTTCTCTAAATACTTTTCTACCCTGATCTCATCTAGAATAGAGGGGGTGGTATAAATCAACCCATTAATTACATTGATATTGGTTCCTAATAAGAAAATGTTTGTATCAAAAACAAAAATGTTATTCATTATTTAATTGCCCTTCGGATGATTCCGGGGAGTCATTGAGTGGCAGACCCCTATGAGTATTAATAATTTTCTTTCTTAATCGTTTTATGTAATTTTCATCTACTGTATTTGATAGACGAATAAATTTAACATCAGAATTAGCTTTTCTAACCTTAATGATGGTATTTGGCTGTATTGCTTTTATGACTCTCTGTCCATCAATTACGATTTTTGCCTCGATGCGAGGTCTTAATAATTTTATTCCGATCTCGCTCTCTATGGGTAGAATAATAGGTTTTAATCCCGATTGAGCATAAGAATTAAGCGGGGTAATTTGCATGATATGCAGTTGAGGATCTACAATCGCACCTCCCGCACTCAAATTATAGGCCGTGGATCCGGTTGAAGTCGAAATGATGATTCCATCCAAATAACTGCGATTTAGAAATATCCCATTAATTTTGACCGATACTTGCATGATTTTTGAGGCTTTTGAGGAAATGATTAAGATTTCATTTAATGCGTTATTGAGTTTTATTTCCTCAGTCTCATTTTTAACAATGTAAGCCGTTAATCGAGTGCATTTTTCGAGGATATATTTCCCGTTTAAAATTTTATCTAAATCGTTAAAAACCGTTCTTTCATTGGATTCGTCCAAGAATCCGATAGACCCGATGTTCACTCCAAAAATAGGAGGGGAATCCTTCTGATTTAATCCTTGAGCAACCCTAAGAAGAGTGCCATCCCCGCCAATAGAGATAGCAAATTTGGTATTCTCTGAAGTCATCTCATTTAAATCCTTCCCATTAAGGGGGAAAATCTTAGGAGCGATTCTCGTCTCAAGGAAGACCGTCTCTCCTTTCTGCTTAATAAGGTAGACATAAATTTTCTTCGTTAATGCTAATGCCCTTTCAGAGTCCATCCTGCAGGCAAGTGCAACAGCTTTTTCAACCATACCAGAACCCATTACTGAAATTCGATTTTTTTATCAAGTTTTCAAAAGAATATTCTTTTGAATAAAAATAAAATTATGGTTTCTAATAAAAGAATTAGTTACCATTGTAAAAATTAGACATTATATTATGATGCGATTAATCAAATGCCGACCGGCAAGTTCCCAAAATTCCACTTGAGCAGCTGCCATCTTGGAAGGATTTGTTTGCAATTCCGTTAGTTTTTTCTTCATTTCTTCATCATCGGGCCATTTCACATCAAAGGAATCATAAGATGCTACATCCATGATATTAATGAGACTTTCTTCAATATAATTGATCTGTGCATTTCCCTTCACGATTTCGGGTACTTCCATTAAAGTGCCACTCGGTACTGTAAGAGATCTTTTACTATTATCAAAAACCCCAATGCAGACAACACGCACCTTCGCATGACCGTGTTTTCCGCTTTTACTTCTTTCTGTACTTTTGATCACACAAGGCTCCCCTTCCACCATAATATAATGTCCTGTCTTTAACTTTTGAACTTCCTCTCGTCTGATACTAATAATAATCACCACATACTTTTCTTCTAAATTTTTAAATCCACTATTCTTATTGAAATTTTTCTTTCCCTATAAGGTTAATAAAAAATGTTAAATGTTAAAAGAAAGAAATATTTAGCCTTAAATATATTAAGATATTAGGATTAAAAACAGACTGAAATAAAATCGGCTTTTAAAGAATGGTATTAGAAAAGTTAGGAAGAGGACTTGATAGTGCAATCAGAAAGGTCAGGCGCTTACCAAAAATCGATAAAGATGCAATTAATGCATTAATCCAAGATTTGCAGCGAGCCCTTTTATCCTCTGATGTAAAAGTGGAATTAGTTTTCCAAATGACAGAAAATATAAAGAAAGAAGCGATGAATACTGAGCTCCAAAAAGCGAAACGGAAAGATTTCATTATTAAATTAATTCACGATGAATTAATTAAAACCTTAGGGGGTACTAAAGCTCCTATTAGAATTCGTTCCGGGAAAAAAAATGTAGTATTATTAGTGGGAATACAAGGCTCGGGAAAAACGACTACCATCGGAAAGCTAGCTCAGTACTATAAAAGAAAGGGTTGGAAAGTGGCTGCTTTAACTACTGATACTTGGAGACCGGGAGCCTATGAGCAACTTTGCCAATTGGCGGAACAAATTGATGTGAAGTGTTATGGAAATCCCAAAGAAAAAAATGCTCTCAAAATTGCGGTAAAAGAGACCAAGAAAGCCATTTTGGAGGGGAATGATTTGGTAATCGTGGATACTGCGGGCAGGCACAAGGAAGAAAAGGAATTAATGGAAGAAATGAAGCAACTTGAAAAAGTTCTGAAACCTAACGAGGTAATACTCGTCATAGATGGAACATTAGGTCAACAAGCTTATTCTCAAGCAGAGGAGTTTGCGAAAGCTACAAATTTGGGTTCTATCATTGTCACAAAATTGGATGGAACGGCTAAAGGAGGAGGAGCATTATCTGCCTGCGCTGCAACGCATGTTCCCATCCGTTTTATTGGAACAGGAGAAAAAATTGATGCATTAGAAGAATTCGATCCCTCTTCTTTTGTAGGATCTTTATTAGGTGTACCAAATATTAGTGCTTTGATTGAAAGAGTTCAAGAAGCAGAAGCCATGCCTGATCCTGAAGCAGTGAAAAGAATGATGCACGGAAAATTCACGTTGGATGATCTTTACAACCAATTAAAATCCATTAAAAAAGTAGGAAAGTTTAAGCAAATTATTGGAATGATGGGAGGAGGAAATATACCAGATGCTTTAAAAGAAGATGCAGAAAAAAACTTGGACAAATGGGAAGTAGTACTTAATTCCATGACTCCCGAAGAAAAAAATTCCCCCAAAATCATTAAAAAATCTCGAAAAAGACGCATCGCAATTGGCTCGGGAACGGATTATTCCGTAATAAATAAAATGCTGGACCAATATAACCAAATGAAAAAGATGATGAAACAATTCATGAAATTAAGACAAAAAGGAAAGAAAGGTATGCCAATGATGCCCGGAATGGGAAAAGGGGCGCAACAATTCATGAATAAAATGTCGAAAGATTTTAAATTCTAACATGTTATTATATTCTAATTGCAGGATTGCTTGACCATTTTGGCAGATTTTTTACTAATCGTTAAGGAAATTATTCCTTATACCAAAAAAGACATTGATAAAGGGTTCACACCCTTAGAAATTTATCAACTTTGTAATTGCATAAAAGAAACGTTCTGTTTATCTTATGCTATTAGAAAAATGAATAATCTTTACATGTTTTTCCTGGAAAACGCATTTCTGGTAAAATTTGTTGGAAATGAATTAAGATTTGTAGGATCTGATGAGAGGTCTCAAGCGATATTATTAAGTAAGGCTTTAAATTTGAGGAATACTAACTTTCCTTATCAACCAAATCAATGGAAGAAATCAACTCCTGGAATTTACGTGATGTCTTTATCCAATAATTTCAAATTTATGGATTTTCTCCTTACTTTAGATAATAAATTCATAATTCTAATTTTAGACCGAAAATTTAGGGATTTAGAGATAAAAGAATTAGATTTTGATTCTAATATAATGCCTAAAAATGCAACTGGTGCTTTACTTTTAATCCCAATTCATATCAATCAAGAAAATGAAGAATTAATGAAGTCTTTAATGAATAATCAACACATAATCAAGCGTTCAATATCACCTATAAGGTCTGTTTCAGATATAATTTTATATATGAATTATCAATGGGATCTCCGTGAAGAAAAGATACGGAATCAATAATCCATGATATTAAAAAATGGAAAAGTTTACCGGAAAGGTAATCTAAGAAATGGTTCAATCTTAATAAACCGGGGGAAAATTGAAGCAATCCTTGAATCTACCCCTAATTTAAGTTTAACCTCATTAAGAAATAATAATGAGGATGGAAAGGAAATGGATTGCAAGGGGAAGATAATCTTACCGGGCATCATTGATATACATTCTCATCTAAGAGATATGGGGCAACAAAAAAAAGAAACCTTCGAAACGGGAACAAAAGCAGCAATTTTATCGGGAATCACCACTGTTTTTACCATGCCGAATACTAAACCACCTGCTATAAACTCCAAAATTGTAAAGCAATGGATGGACGCCGCTAAAGGGCGGATATATACGGATGTAGCATTTATAGGAGGAGTCCCCTTGGAAATTGATGAAGATGAAATTAAAAGCATGAAAAAACTCGGTATTTTAGGATTAAAAATTTATCCTCATGCACCATTAAATGGAATAGATTGGACCCTCGTTAAAAATATCCAAAAACTCTTGAAAATTTCTTCCCAATTAAAAATTCCAATTTTTATTCATCCCGCTTGGCCCCAGAAAGCACGTACCGTTGATCAGATTCGAGAAAAATTTAAAAATTCTTCCCTCACTTCTTTAGAAGTCCATGATATTTTAAACCCTATTTCTGGTGAATTGCGATTCATCAATCATATAATAAAAAATTATTATAAATTTATAAAAACCAATGATGTCCGACCCGATGATTATCCAATTATTCACATGTGTCATGTTAGCTCAAAAGAGGGCTATAGAGCACTTAAAAGGGCAAATTCTTTCGCCATGGGATTAAAAATCACTTTTGAAATCACCCCTCATCACATGCTTCTCTCGAATAAATTATCTCTGGATAAGGATTCATATGGAAAGGTTCTTCCTCCTTTAAGAACCCCCAAACATTCTCATTTTTTATATGAAGAATATCGTAAAGGGAATGTTTTCTTAATGGGAACGGATCACGCGCCTCACTCATTAAAGGAAAAATCTGAAGAGTTTTTTAAAGCGCCTTCGGGATTTCCTGGATTCGAGACTTATCCGTTGCTGATGCTGGAAAGAGTTTATACAGATGCAGTCTCAATGAGTTCTCATGTTAGATGCGTGTCGGAAAATCCTGCTCATGTATTTAATTTGACGAATAAGGGTTCGATTACGGAAGGATTTACAGCAGATTTAATGATCATAAAAAAAACATCTCCCTATCCGATAAAATCCAAAAATTTTCACACTAAAGCTAAATTTACACCATTTGAAAACTATACTACTTCTGTTCGAATAGAAAACACGTTTTTAAATGGTCATGAAATAAATGGCGAACAATATAATCATGAAGGAAAAATAATAAATCCGTTTGAATAATTCTAGAATACATGGAAATGAGGTGAATTAAGATGACTGAGGAAGAAGAAAAATTTACAGTTCAAGATGGCAAGGTGCTGATCAATTTTGCTAGAGATAATATCGAACATTATTTAAAAAATGGTAAGCGTATCCCTATTCCGGAAGAAATAAAAGAAAAGTTTCATGTGAAATATGGTGATTTTGTATCTCTTAATAGAATTGAAAAAAGTGATAATCCTCTCAGAGGATGCATTGGTTATATAGAACCCATATATCCTTTATATGATGTTGTCCATATGGTTTCTGTTAGCTCAGCTACAGAAGATCCCCGTTTCTCATCGGTCACGTTGAAGGAGATGGAGGACATTGTTATTGAGATTTCCATATTAACTCCTCCAAAACTAATACAAGTTAAAGATCCGAAAGAATACCTAGATAAAATAGTTATAGGAAGAGATGGGCTCATTGCTGAGAAGGGAGCGAGACGAGGTTTGCTTTTACCCCAGGTCCCCGTGGATCACGATAGGAATTGGACCGTTGAGGAATTTCTTCATCATACTTGTCAAAAAGCTTGGCTCCCTTCGAATGCTTGGAAAGAGCTTTCCACAAAAATTTATTCTTTTCAAGCGATATTATTTGAAGAAAAATCTCCCAGGGGAGAGGTCATTAGAAAATATCTAAATCCTAAATAATTAATCTAATTATTTTCATGTTCTCTTTCTTCTTGAATTTTTTCTCGAAATAAGTGCTAGTTTTATATGGATCAAACAGAATAATTTATTTAATTATTGATTTGTGAATATTTACCATGACAGATTCTAGAAAAATTATAAGTATAGATATATCTTCTAAAAGTGTCAAAATTGGTTTAGTTTCTGAAAATCTGGATTTACTTGCAGCTTCACAAAAGGAAATCAATTTTGTAGTTGAAGATTTAGATGGATTTGCGAGAAGTTTTAACATGGATGAATTATGGGAACTTGTTGTGAATGGTATAAAATCAACATTAAAAACAGCACACATAGCACCAGAAGAAATCATAGGCATATCTTCTTGTGCCCAGAGAATGGCTGCAGTATTTTTGGACAAGAAGGGCAAGGAGATTTATGGTGGACCCAATATTGATGTTCGAGGCATAGATTCAGCTTATCTCATAGAAGATCATTTCACTGATGAAGAACTTTATCAAATAACGGGGCATATTCCACCCATGCTATTCTGCTTGGCTCGTCTTTTATGGTTCCAAGAAGAAGAGGAAGATAAGTATGAGAAGGTTGATAAAGTGTTAATGCTTGATGACTGGATTATTTACAAACTAACGGGAAATTTTTATACAGATCGAACTTCCGCATCGGATTCTCAACTTTTTGATGTTAAAAGAGAAACCTGGAGTGAAGAAATCATTGAAGCATTTAATTTTGATTTTAATTGGTTTCCTGAAGTAGTTGATCCCCGAACTATCGTAGGTGATTTGACGCCTAAAATGCTACAATTAACAGGAATCGGAGAACACACAATTCCTGTAATAAAAAGCGGTGGAGACACTCAAGCATCCTTGTTAGGGATGGGTGCCGTGCATGCTGGAGATATTGGTCTTACTTTAGGAACTACCGGACCACTTCATCTTATTTTAGATAAACCATTATTGGACCCGGAAGGAGATCATTGGTTAATCAATCATTCGATAAAAAATACTTGGATGCTAGAAGCAAATGCAGGAAATACTGGAACTGTATATGATTGGTATAAGGATTGTTTTTTGAAAGGATTAACGGATGATCCCGATGAATTGGTAGAAACTCATTTAAAGAGTGTAGATCCCCAAGACGATTCTACCTTGGCTTTCTTAGGCCCGGAACTCACTAAAATTAAGGATCAAACCTCAATTAAAAGAGGAGTTTTTGTTTTTCGAGCTCCAGTAATTGTTGCCGAGGAATTTACCAAGCTCCCGAATTTTACAAAAGCAGTAATCGACAACATTGGATTTGGCATTTTAGAAAATTATAATTTCTTGAAACAATTTACCAATTCTAAAAGTACTACATTTTGTGCTGGTGGATTAGCAAATTCAGAAGAAACTTGTAAGATTTTAGCTAATATCTTGGATACTGAGATAAAAGTCCCGAAAAAAACCAAAGATTCTGCTTTTATTGGATTGGCGATGAATACTCTAATTGGATTGGATTATAATAAAAGTGAAACAGAGTTAATAGAGAAATTTGTTGAACATGATTTTTATTCCCCAGATCAAGCGATTGCCGATAAATATAAGACCTTATACTCCGAATGGAGACAGATAAATGATAAAATTGAAGATTTATAAAGGTTAAAATTTCTCATGTTTTATTAAAGATCTTAAATTCTTTTTCGTGAACACAATAATAATACAAAAGTTGATCTAACATGTCAGAGTTTGAAAAAGTGGAAGATTGTTTAAAAGAAATAGAAAATCGATATAATAGTTCTGAGAAAACAAAAGCTAAGCTTAAAACGTATGATGAGCCCATCCAAATGACCTTTTTAGATTCCGGACGAAAAGCACTTCTTTTAGTGAATAAGGATCAAGGTATTGAGACGAAAATCGGAGTAGGGGATGATAATGCGCCGGTTAAAATAGATTTTACCTCAGAACAGGTCATGATAGACATGTTTAATAAGAAAATTGGGGGCGTTAAGGCTTATTCTTCGGGAAAGATTAAGATAGTTGAGGGAAAAGCCAGGAATTTAATGAAATTAAAAAGTCTCATGTTCTAAATTAATTTCTTTTTTTTTAATATTTATAGAATAATAGTTTAATTATTAGACAAATTATATAATATTGAAACGATTAGGAGGCTACAAACCATGAAAGCTTACATTACAGCTTGCCTAGATAAAAAGAGTTTGGATGAATTAAAGACCATGCTAGAGGTTACTTATGAACCATGGAGGATCACGAAAGAGCTTTATTTTGAGGTGGAAGAGCTTTTAGAAAAATTGGAGGGTTATGATATTTTTATTACAGAAGCTGATGATCTTAAAAAAGCAGATTTTTTTGAAAAGTCAAAATTAAAATTAGTCATATCTTGTAGAGGAGACCCTTTTAATGTTAATTTAAAAGCGGCTACTGAGAATAATGTTCCCGTATTAAATACACCTCTTAGAAATGTGGATGCGGTTGCAGAATTGGCGGTTGGTTTAATGTTATCTCTCGCGAGAAAATTGCAGCAGATCGATCGCGTTCTTCACTCAGATGAGTTTGAAGTGATCGAATTTGATGATTATTTGGATTATTTAAATCGATTTGTCGGATTTGAATTGAAAAATAAAACTATAGGGATCATTGGATTTGGTCAGATCGGTAGGAGGGTTGCAGATCGTCTAAAACCATTTGAAGTAAAATTTCTCATCTATGATCCCTATGTTCCAGAAGAAAGCATCAAGCCATACGGAAAAAAAGTGGAACTAGACGAATTAATGAAAGAGTCCGATTTCATTACGATTCATGTGATGGCCAGTGATGAAAATGATAATCTTGTTGATGAAGATCGGATTGGCATGATGAAAAAGACAGCTTTTTTAATTAATACCTCTAAGGGCAGTTTAGTAGATTATGATGCATTGCATGAGGCGTTACAAGAAAAAAGAATCGGTGGTGCCGCCCTTGATGTGTTTCCAATGGAGCCCGTTGATGAAGATAACGAATTTTTAGAGTTATTAAATGTTATCGTCACCCCTCATGTAGGAGGAAATACAGAGGAGATCTTCGCACGACAGGGAAAACTGATCGTGGAAGATATCAAATTATGGTTAAATAACGAAATGCCGAAAAATATTTTAAATCCTGAAGTATATAATAAAGGAAAAAAAACACCATGAACGATCAATTAATTCTTGATTTGAAAAAAGAAATAGTAGAATTGTGCTTGAAATTAGTGGAAAAAGGGCACGTTATTGGTTCTGCGGGAAATGTAAGTGTCAGAATAAAAAAGGATGATAAAGAATTCATGCTCATCACGCCTAGCGGAGTAAGATATGTAGAGATGGATCCCTCGGATATCCTAATCTTGGACATGGATGGAAAAGTTATTGAGGGAGATAAAAACCCTTCTGTAGAAAAGCACTTACATTTGGGAGTTTATAAATCACGAGACGATGTAAATGCAATAATTCATGCTCATAGCATTTATTCTACAATTCTAAGCACGCTCAAACTTTCATTACCCCCTATTATTGAAGAATTGGTTCCTTATGTGGGGGGAGAGATAATCTGCGCAGAATATGCGGAAGCAGGGACTGAAGAACTTGCACAAAATGTGGTGGAGAGCTTGGGGGAAAAAAATGCTCTCTTTTTACCCAATCATGGAAATCTTTGTTGTGGAAGCCATTTAGATGGGGCATATACTGTTTTGGAATATCTTGAAAGAGCATCAAAAATTTATTACATGGCAAAATTAATCAAAGAACCAAATTTACTTCCCGAAGAGACCGTTGAGTTTGAAAAAGAAGTTTTTGAAGTGTTTAAAGAATCCAAAAATATTTAATAATATTTTTTTATCTTATCTTTTTTCTTCCATCATTACTTAATTTTCTTCATTTATAACTTATAAATCCAAGGTTACAAACTCATGCTTGAAAGCTAAGGTAGCATGATTGGATAATTAAGACAAGCCCGACTGTAATGATTAAGAAGGTAGAAAATAAAAAAATCGCGTTATAATAACCAACTGATTCTAAACCATAAAAATAGAGGGTTTTTTTGAGTTCTTCCATTAAAATGAAAATAGGTAAGAGAATTATTAAATATATTAGAAAGATTATCAGAGTAACAATCTGATCCGCAACTAAAACGGAAAAAACAAAACATAAAACTAAAAATGCAATCATGAGACATAAGCTAAAAAAGCTTGCATTAAATATCATAAAATGAGAATAAATAAAGAATTATTTAAACTCCGCTTTAATTTCAGAAGCAGTCATTTTAAAATGGAAAAAATAAGATGAAAAAAATGATAAAATAAAAAAGTAAAGAACTTAAAAGTACATTTAATTTCCTTTATTCTTCATACAACACGTTTGCTATTAAGGTAAAGCCCCAGGGAGCATCTGATGCTTGGTAAATCAATGTTCTTATATCTTCTGCAGCTTCAATATTCACGTGCTTTTTAAATACATTCCAAGCGAGATCCCCAATTAGCTCATCATTTTTTAGCAAGTTTTCAAAATCCTCTTTTATGCCCCCCCAAAAGATTTTCTTAGAGTCCAAAATGCTTTTTAATTCAACGAGATCCATTAGACCTTCTTTCACGAAATTTTCACTCACATTCGAAAAATACTTGCTAAACTGTTTGGAAATATCCTCGGGGGAGCCTACTTTTTTGTCGAATAAAAACACAATTCCAATAGCTTTCATTTTTTTTAATTCAATCCAATTATCTTTATGTCCAAACAAGTACTCCGGTATTTAATTTTTTAGGATTATAAAACATAAAAGATAATTCATTCTAGTAGCTTTTTGCCTTCTGCAATCCAATCCTCGATTTCATCCTTAGATACATTTTCCAACTTTTTAGATAAAGTTTCGGGATTCAAACGGCATAAGGATTCGACATCTCGGATTCCGAGTTTGATCAATCGTTTATTGAGGGATAAAGTCATGCCAGTCAATGTCATTAAGGGAATTCCTTTTTTTACAGTGATATCTTCCTTTCCTTTTTCAGAGGATTGCTCAGTCATTTTCGAGGCTTCCATGAGCTCTACTTTTTTCATTGCATAAAAGGCAATTATCACACCAAGTGCTCCCATTATGAAAAATACTAACGCTAGGGTAATAATCTGAGATAATAAAGAGCCACATAAGTAAGCTGCCCAAATGCCAACAATGAAATACATGATAGAGCCCATGAAACCAATAGGAATGCCAAACTTTATTGTTAAAGAGTGAATCTGGATTAACCCAAGAACAACCATGATTCCTCCTAACATGGTGAAGCAAGCATTTCCATATAGGAAAATGAAAAAGGTTTCGGGTGTTTCTCCAATGAATGGCACGATGATATTTGTATAAACATGATTCACTAATAATAGGATATTAGCTATGGAACTTGCTATCATTAGTAACCCTGCAATTAAGCAGGTGATTTGGGCCTTAGTATAAATGGGTTTTTGTGGCACCGCTTCTTGTTCTTGTTCTTTTTCCAGAGCTTCCCGTCTTAATTCATCCCGAATTTTCGCGTATTCTTTAGCTTTTTCATCATCATTTAATTGATTTGCTAAAGAAATAATTTTACCACAGTCTTTAATGGCACCATTATAATTCTTTTCCTCGCGCTTTTGTTTTACCTTTTCTTCTAACGCTGAGATTTTATCTGCTTTTTTCTGTTGTTCTGTTAACTTTTTTTGTTGCCTATCTCTTTTCCTTTTTTCTTTTTCTTCTTGTTCTTTTTGTTTTCGTAATTTTTCTTTTTCTTCCAGTTCCTTTTGCTTTTCCAACTCACGCTGTTTCCTACGCGCTTCTTTTTCTTCTTGTGCTTTTTGATTCTCTATTTCTCTCTGTTTTTTGAGCGTCTCTTTCTCTTCTTGGGCCATTTTCTCTTCAAGAGCGTTCTTATCTTCAATTTTCTTTTTAGTTTTATCTAAGAGGTCAGCATATTTCCTCGATAAATTGCGTTTTCTTAATGCATCAGCTAAGGGTAAAATTTTTTCGCAATCCTTAACCACATCATCCAAATTATTATATTTCAAATTTACATTAACATTATCTTCTAATTCTTCAAACCTCTTGAGCTTCTTATCGTGATCCTCTTTACTCTTAAGGATTTCAGCGCGCTGTACGTTTAATAACTTGTCGAAGAATTCATCATTCTTATTTCGTATTGACTCCGCCAATTCGTCGATTTTTTTTAATGCATCATCAAATTTGAAATTCATTTTTAAGGAATTACATTCTTTCAATCCTTCTTCAATTCTTTCTATGGTAACCTCATCGAGTTTCTCTTTTGTAAAAATAAATTTGTAGTCGTATCGCCGCTGATTATCTCCTTCCATGAAGCACGCGCTCACGGTAAGATTTTGATATATATTTTTCCAAGAAGTTAGATTTTTAAAAAATCCACTTTTCTGAATTCTATCCCTAGCATCTACCCTTTTAACTTCGATCACTTTTCTTCTCTGAAAATCTCTAATGTAATGTTTAATCAAGTACGTCCTAATTTCCGCTCCTCTTTCCTTGAATACTCCTTTATATTCAGAGAAAATTTTATCTATTTGTTCGCTAATCTTATATTCACCTTTTCTTTACAATTTTTTTATGAATTCATGCATTTAATTTAATTAAATAAGATAAAAACCACGTCCAAGTGATAATAATTCCCACAATTATAGTAATAGTTAAGATTAAATGATATTTAGAATGATATCTCATCTTATTTTTAATGAGGGATATCGCAACAATCTCGATAACTATCGTGATGAGTAACATGAAAATGGGCAAGACTGGCATGTTATTTGATAAGAGAATTAGCCCTATAATAAATGCCATGATGAAAAACAAGCTGCAAGTAAACACCAAGGAGTATTGTTTCACGCGAGAACCTTTTCTCTCCTTCCTATTACTTTGAACTTGTTTGATTACTAGATACGATATTGAAAGAAATATTTCAATTGTTAGCAAGATCATTAAAATCGAAAGTACAAAAAGAGCGGGAAAAATACCCATTAATATTGCCCCAACTATTATAATTATAATTGAGAAGATGATGAGAAAGCTAATATAAAAGAGCGATCTTCTTTTAAAATTCTTGCTTTCTTTGGCTCGTATTAACCTATCACTGATTATTGGAGTGATAAACAATAAGCAGACGAGAAATATTTCCAGGATTAATATCGGAATTAATATGGTAAATGCCAATGAACCAAAAGGAATTCCTAATAGTAACGTTCCGATGAGAATGCCCATGATTAAGAAGAATGAGAGAACTATTACAGAAATAAGGAATCTAATTTTTGCTTGGTGGCTTATTTTCTTGTTCTCTTTTGCATCTTTTATTAACGGTCTTATGAGAAATAGAGTTATTAGCATTAGCTCGATTATCAAGACAGGTATTAAAACCGTAAAATTATTGTTAATTAACACCATAATAAAGAGAAGCATGAGTGCGCACCACACCATTGTCCACACTAATACCTTGCGATTGTGTCGCGTTCCAAGACCCTCGGGGTTTTCCAATAGGATGAACATTATGAGTAAATAGAAGATAACCCCCGCGAGCACTAAAGATCTATACCATGACCATGAAAGATAGAGAGTAGTAAATGCATAAATGGTTATCGACAATAATAAGACGATAGTTATCCAAATATATCCCAGATATGGTCTTATCGAAAGAAAATCATCTAGCTCTTTTTCCTTTGGTTTCTTCTTGAATACGTTCTTGAAGTCATAAACTTTTCCTAATTGCAGCGAGATGAACAATAATACTAGGACTAAAAGCGAAGTAATTACAACCCTCAAGGAGGTAAACTCCATCTCCAATAAATATAGGAAGGAAAAAACTATTATCGAGACCCATGAAAACGATCTCACGGCATTAATGGCTTTATTAATGAATTTCACCAAAAACTGTCCGACTATTAATACCACGCATATTAATAATTGAGATAAAATTATCCCGATTGGGATTCCGAAATACGGACTGAAAAGAAAGATATAGAATAAGGAACAAGCAACATACATTCCAATTAGAATGAACGTGTATCCCAATTTCTTAAAGTCAAGTTTCTTTTCTTTCACAAATAATTTGTTAATTAAATGCACGGGATAAATGAATAAGCCCATTTCGATTAAAAGTAATAATAAAATACTAATTTCATTAATATAATCTAACAGAGAAAATATGAGGACCCACGCGAATGCTAAAATAGCTTGAGATATGATGAATAGAAGAAGCCTGAGCTTATTTTTAGATGTTGCTTTCTCATCTAAAGCCAAGAAGTAGACTTCCTTCTCTTTCAAGGAGATTTTTAATTTTTTCTTCTGCAGTTTATCCTGTACTATTACTTCCTCCTCGGTTAATTTTCTTTTTGAAACCAGAGTGCTCGAAAATACGATAATTCCAAATATACCTAAAAAGATAAGAATTGCCAAATCTTGGGGGCTGATTACATTTTCTTCTTCCTCGGGGGGCACTTCATTAGGACCTTGTCCCGGCTTGGAAGCTCCGGGGGTGTACTTAATGACCATTACGGAGGATACTCCCACGTGCCCCAGCGTATCATTGGCATAGAACGTGATCAGAACCGTTCCTCCATCACGGAGGGAACTGGCTATTGTTTCCCAAGCTTGTTTATTTAATTTACCGCTCAAACTGGTAATGAAATATTTTTGGGTTCCTCCTTCGATGGTGTACCATACCTTATCTAAGTTCGGTTCGTCAATCGTAATCTGGTAATCCGGCACGACGTCAACTCTCTCATATTCGTTCTTATAGGGAGAAATAATAGTAATGATAGGAGCTAACGTATCTTTACATAAAAGAACATAGTACGTATCGTTGATATTATTCACGGTATTATTAGCATAAAATCGAATTATAAACCATCCTTGCGGTAATTCATACCATGCGTAAATATTTAGAAGTACTTCCGTGTTATTATCCACGTAAAATTTCGTGGAATTCCCGGTGACTGTATACCACATTCTGCTAAATTTCGTGGTGTAAACCGTTAGGTTAATGGGGGGAGGCAAATCCCAGAGTGTATGATTCTCTGGGGCATTTACAACAAGAAGAGGGATGAAAATATCGATTTGAATGTCAAAAATATAGGATCCTTGGTTTGCTACAGTATCATTTGCATAGAACGCGATGGTGATAGTTCCATTTGGCAAATCACTCCACGCAGATAAGTCAAAAGTACCATTATGAGTGAACGTGATGTTAGCTCCTCCATTTAACGAGTACCACATGGTGTCTAAGTGTGGGTCATGAATAATAACATTGAAGTCGATCACCTCAACTCCTACTAACAAGTGTTCATTTGGATAAATCACATTAATAGTGGGGGCATATATATCTCTCCATAAATAGACTCTTTCAGGGAGACTTATCCATCCTCGCGAATCATTCGCGTAAAATGTGATGAAAAGGGATCCATTTCCCAAATTTGCCCACCCAACGGGATTAATCGTGGTGTTCATATCAAAAATATTAATAGTTGAACTTCCATTTATTGTATACCACGTGGTATTGCTAAGCCCTTCTAGTATCCTTAGGATAAATTCGGGTGGAGGGATTCCAAATACACTATAGTTAGAAGGAGATGTTAAATTAATCACTGGTCTATCCCACCAAATAGGCAAGTAATCAATGCCATATGGCCGGGTATAATTTACTAAATAACCTGTATCACCTATTCCATCATCGTTAGCATCTTTTCCACTATAGTCATCCCAATAATTTCCGATAGTGGAATTCCAATCGTTATGACTTCCCGAATCAAAAGCATTTATCGCATTACTAATGAAGCTATTATTAAAAAATAAATTAAGATATGAATTAGTATCTAAGATTCTAACGCCAAATTCACCATTATTCATTATCATGTTCCTTTCCACGATATTATTATCGCTTCCTTGTATATACATTCCTTTTTTCGTGTTATTTGAAATGTTATTTGAAAAGAAATGATTATTATCTGCTCCGCTTTCTAAGGAAATGCCATTCATGTTGAAGGTTGCGTTATTATTGAAGAAATAATTATTTGACGAGTCAGTCAAGTTAATCCCGCATATTGCGTTATAATCAAAATAATTGGAAATAATGGTATTATAATTGCTACTGATAAATAATGCTCCACAGCGGCCATTTCGAGTGATATTATTATCAAAAAGATAATTGTTAAAAGAACCCGTGAAATTGATCCCGTATAAAGTATTAAAATCAAAAAAATTGCCAGTGAGATTATTATAATAACTATTTTTTAATCCTATTCCCTGTTCATTGAATGTATTTTCATTTTCCCGAATTGTATTATTGAAACTTTGCTCAAGGAAAATGCCAAAACCATCATTATTACTAATGGTGTTAGTTAATAGGGTATTATTGAAACAAGAATCTATTAAAAATATTCCGTGAATATTTCCATGGATTTCATTAGTTATAATGAGTGAAGAATTTGATCCTTCTAAATGAATACCGGCACCTATTAATACTCCGTTATTATTCAGATCATTATTTGAAATGGTAGTATAGGTGCTAAAATATATAAAAACTCCGTTTTCTTGGTTATCATTCAGCGTATTATCATCGATGATATTCATATTGCCGGATAGAATGTGAATTCCATCCTTCCCATTAGAACATATTGAATTCCCATCTTGGATTTG
>CAYLZE010000076.1:0-3087 GCA_964388035.1 uncultured archaeon | reverse complement strand
GAATGTGAATTCCATCCTTCCCATTAGAACATATTGAATTCCCATCTTGGATTTGATTAAAATCACTATTTTCCACGTAAATTCCATATTGGGTATTATAACTTATGGTATTGCTAGAAATATCATTGCTATTAGAGTAAGTTAGATTGAATCCGCATAAGATATTTAAACTCACGTTATTATCCGTAAAGATGTTTTGATTGCTCAAATTCAGACTAATGCCTTGTTCGTTAAATTTTATTGTATTTTGATCAACATCAATATTGCTACTTTTTTGAATCACGATTCCAATTTCATTAAATCCAATACTATTACTCGTTAAATCATTATTTATGGTGTCATTCAAATAGATACCAGCATATCCATTACTATTTATCTCATTTGAAGAAATAAATGAAGAATTGGAATGAAAGAATAAAATTCCATATAATTGGTTAAATGAACAATTGTTACCTGTAAGATGATTTCCAACACTTCCTTCAATGAATATCCCAGCTTGAAGATTATTAGAGAAATTATTATATTGAATATAATTAGTATTTGAACTGCTTATAAACAATCCATTTTCATCATTCCAGAATGCCAAATTGGAGATAAGGTAATTATGATTACCTCCCGTTAAATTAAAACCCATAGTATTATTTATTGCTATGTTGTCTAATAGATGATTATCCTCACCATTTATAAGCGTGAACCCATCTTGAAGGTTAAAACTAGCATTATTTCCATTAAGATTATTAGAATTGCTATTTTCAATTAAGATACCAGATCTATTATTATTTAAAGCGAAATTAGTGTCAAGATCATTAATTATACTGCTTTCCAGATAAAAACCATTAATATCATTAAGATTGCCTTGATTTCCACTAATCAAAGTGTTATTACAATTAATAAAAATGAAGCCATTCATTCCGTTTAAGGTAGCATTATTATCTTCTAAAATATTATATGTTGAATTCAATAATAGGAAACCATTATTATCATTATTAGTAGCAACGTTGTGAGAGAACAAATTATCGTTGCTATTTGTACAATTTACTCCGTTTTGCAAGTTGTCAAGGAGATGATTTCCCCATATCGTATTATTATAACTTAATTCAAGAAGAATTCCATGAAAAGTGTTCTCATGAATCTTGTTCCCATCTATTATTGTTTCACTACAGTTGTAAACATAAATTCCTGAATTTCCGTTCCCAGATATATTATTTTCATAAATTGTATTATTTAGAACGTAAGTAAAAAAGATTCCATTCAAGCCATTATTTGAAATGTTATTTCTTGAAACGTTATTCAGTTGGCTGACTTTCATAAGCGTAAAGAGAATCGAAACTGTTTGATTATGTTCTTCAAAATCATTATAACTTATTTGCTTAGTTCCTGAATTAATTCCGGTCGTATATCCTCCTGCGGTATAATTAATACTTTTATAATTAAAAAGGATATTTCCCGACTGATATAAAATTACCTCAAAAGTTCCAATTTTATTATAGTTAAAATGACTAACGTTATACCATTCTATAACCACATAAGTTCCAAAAGATTGGATATAAATATTTCCGGTTCCTCCTGCCGTGGAGAGATAGATATCATCCCAAAAAGGTGCGATGAGATCCATGCTTACCGTACTCAAGTTTTTATTAAGATAACTCGATGTTACATCATAACTGGAGAATGCAATAAATCCATTCGCACTAATATATATTGTTGAGTAGGAATTCCCATAAAATATAAAATCAAAAGGTAAATCATAAACAGTATAATTATCATCACTTAACTGTCTCTTTACTCCAGAATTGATTTCAATCCATTGATCGTAATAATCATTTTCATATACAAATATATTATAATCATTGTCTACCTCTTGATCTTCTATGAGAACCCCATTTCCATCATTTTGAGAGATTTCATTCTCAGTTATTTCATTGTTATCGCATTGATCGAATGAATGAAATCCCGAGATAGTATTTGATGAGATATTATTTCCAAGGATTAAATTATTGTCACAGAACTGATGAAGAAAAATTCCATCATTTTGATTTGAAGTAACATTATTTTCAATGATCGAATTATAATTACTCGAGAATAATTCGATACCATATGCAAAATTATCATTTATTAAATTATTTAAGATATCATTATTGTCGCTTCTGCTCAATGATATACCAATATAGTTTGATAATATTCGATTGGAAGTAATATTATTATAGTCGCAATAATTTTCCAAAAAAATACCATAAATTCCATTATTCATAATTGTATTGTTCATTATCGCATTATTATGACAATTATCAGTTAAATACACACCAGTACCTTCATTTTCGGTGATTGTATTATTAGAAATGAGATTATACGCACAATTCCCATCCAGAACAGTTCCATTCCTTAGATTATGCCATATTGAATTATTTGAAATTGTGTTATAATTGCAATTATTTTTTAAAAAGATGCCGGTTTGGATATTTTCACTTACCGAATTATTCGAAATGGTGTTATGATTGCAATTATTTGTTAATAAGATGCCGTTTTGAGTATTTAAACTCACCGAGTTATTTGATATAGTATTATAATTACAATTATCATTCAATTCGATTCCTACATCCGAGTTGTCGCTAGCAGTATTATTTAAAATGAAATTTTGAGAGCACTGGTTCTCTAAATATATTCCGGCATCATTGGAAGTGAGCCCCCTTGAACCACCATTGTTCATCGCAAAATTCTCAATCAGCCGATTATCATGACAATCATTAACCAGAATTATTCCAAAATCCTCATTTCCATTTGCTTTATTATTTTCAATTGAGAAATGATTACTCATGAAAAGATAAATTCCGTGGACGTTATTGTCCGATGCATTATTGAATAAAATATAACCATCATTACAAAAATGAAGAGAAATTCCAACAGAGCCATGTGAGACATTATAATCATAAATATAAGAATTAGTACAGTTCACCAATAAGATTTCTCCCGCAGGTCCAGCCCAGGTAAAATTAAAATCATTTAAATTTGTGGAATTTACATAATAATAAACCGGTCGTCCATTTACGGTATTAGAAGTATCAATACTATGGGAGGACAAGACGCTTA
>CAYLZE010000075.1:0-24237 GCA_964388035.1 uncultured archaeon | reverse complement strand
TTGCAATATGGGGATAATACGTTTTTAATGTCCATTTTAAAGATTGTCTAAAAATTCTCTCTTAAATTTGTATTTTTTTTTGCTATTTTTTATTAAATTGTTGCTTTTTGATTTTTAACTTTTTTTTTTTCTCTCATTTTCTTCCTTAATTAATGCTTCATAATCCTCCAAATCCATCTCAATGTAGATAGGTCCAATATAACCACACTGCCAACACTCAATCATATTGGGAGCTAGCCATCCGCTAACATTTACGGCAGGTCTTATTCTCGGAGATTTACATCTAGGACAGATTTTTATGGTCGGTTTTTTCTTTTCTTTTTCATTTTTCAAGTTTAGATCTCATTTAGATTCTTCTATTCACGAAATACATGTATTTCTCAATTAGAGGTAAAGTTTTATAATAATTAAATTTAAACTCATTCAAATTTAATCATTCATTGAGAATTTTTAATAATTAAAAGGAAGTTATTACTTTTAAGCAAAGATCTTTTAAATATTATAAAAAGAAAAAGGAATGTCAGACTTAGAATTACAAAGAAAGAGCTTACCTACGGATCCGGGAATTTATTTATTCAAGGATAAAAAGGGTACTATTATCTATATTGGAAAAGGAATAAACATCAAAAAGAGAGTTTCCCAATACTTCTTAAAGACAAGTTATAATGATCCCTACTATGAAGAGAAAATTAGAGAATTAGTAAAAAATATCCATTCAATTGAATATATTGTCACGCAAAACGAAAAAGAAGCACTAATTCTTGAAAACCTTCAAATCAAAAAATATCTTCCTCGCTTCAACGTTATCATGCGGGATTCGAAATCTTATCCTTGGATTTGCATATTCTACTCGGAGGAATTCCCAAGAATACGCATCATTCGTGGACCTGAAAAGTATTCTAATGGAAATTTAGTGCTTGGGCCTTATACGGATAAAAAAGAAATTCAAAGGATATTACGGGACTTAAGAAAGATTTTTCCCTACTGTTCTTGCAAAAAATCCGTTAAAAAATGCGATCGGCCCTGTTTATATTATCAATTAAAATTATGCCCCGGTTTATGCGGAAACACTATTACTAAAGAAGATTATATGGAAAATATAAAAAGTATAGAACTTTTCCTAAAAGGAAATACTTCCGAACTGATTGCGGACTTACAACATAAAATGAATGAGGCGGCAGAAAATCAAAACTACGAGGTTGCTGCTTTTTGGAGGGATAAAATAGAATCAATTAATCATTCCACTACTCGCCAAAATGTTTTACTTGACCATTTAGCAAATAAGGATGTCGTTGGTTATTATATCGATGAGAATGATACTTTCTTTGCCCTGGTAATCCTTCATATAAGAGATGGAAGGATGACTAATAAAAGCTCTTTCCTATTAGATGTAAAAGATAAAATAATACGTAGAGAAGAAATTTTAAATCAGTTATTAGAGCAATATTATCAAGAGAAAAATCATATGATCCCCGAGAGTATTGTTGTACCTAAGATGAATCAAGGATTGAGTCTATTACAAGAAATATTAATGGAAATGAATAAAAAGTTAAGTTTGAGAATCTCTGGAGATGAAAAAGAAGCCGCATTACTTCGCATTGCATATAAAAATGCAAAAGTAATGGTGGAGCAGCAACTTCAAATACAAGCCATTAAAGATAAAGAGAAAAGCACAATTATTGAGACATTAAAAGAAGTCAAACAAATATTAGAATTACCAAATATACCTAATAAAATCGAAGGATTTGATATTTCTAATATTGGGGGCAAGAATGCCACGGGTTCCATGGTGTACTTTCTTGAGGGAGAACCCTATAAAAAGAAATATCGCCATTTTAATATTAAATCAAAATCCACGCCTGATGATGTAGCAATGATGAAAGAAGTATTAAAACGGAGATACCTTTCAGTTTTAAAAAATAACGAGGAAATGCCGGATTTAATATTATTAGATGGCGGTAAGGGTCAACTCAATGCAGGAACAGAGGTGCTAAAAGAGTTAGGTTTAAACATTCCTATTATCGGTCTTGCAAAAAGATTAGAAGAAATTTTTATTCCTAATCAGGAAAAGTCCCTTCTCCTTCCCAAAGATTCCTCTGCCTTGCAATTAATTCAACGAATAAGGGATGAAGCTCATCGTTTTGCAATTAGACTTCATAAAATAAAGAGAAAGAAAAAAACAACGGGTTCAGTTTTGGATGAAATTAAAGGAATTGGTCCCGCAACAAGAAAGAAGTTATTAATCGAGTTCGGCAGCCTTGAAGGAATAAAGAATGCTCCTTTCGAAGAATTGACAACAATCGTAAATAAAAAATTAGCTCAAGAAATTAAGAAAAGACTTCTCTAAACGGACATGAGCATTTGCCAGATTATAGATTAATCTTTCTCCGAAAGATGAGATCTCCAGCTATTCTCCCCAGTCCTCTTCAGCCATTTCTGCTTCTTCCAGTTTTACGACATTGCCCTGTATGGATACTACTTCAAGATCTACACCACAGTCTGGGCAAGGAATTACTTCTCCTTCAATCGTCCCTTCATCTAATTCAAACTCGAAGAAACATGATGGACATTCCGCTTTAACCATTTTCTATCCTCAATTTATTATTTGTTTTCGAATTCGTGAATACTATTATATATTGAACATGATTAATAAATTTTTTGCTTTAAAAGGCATGAAAGTGATATTAAAGGGATTTACATCTAATTATTAAAAAAGAAGTTGAATAAATCAAAGTTAATTAATATTATATGCATTGGTTTCAAGATATTATTTTACTCATCAAATAATTGATTCCAACATCTTCATGCACGTTCTTTTTGATGAGTTCGTATCCTAATTTGTGATAAAACAGCTTTGCAGTAATGCTGGAATTTAACCTTATCTTTTTAATGTTATTTTCTCTTGCTATTTGTTCTACATGGTGCATGAGAAGCGTTCCAATACCAAGATTCATGTAATCGGGATGAATAAAAAGAACTCCAATGTAATCATGTTCCAAAGTTATCGTTCCAATAATCTTTTTGTCTTTCTCTGCTAAAAAAAAATTACGTTCCCGTGAAATATTTTTCAACGTAGTAGGACAATAAAGATTACTTAAATAATCAATGACTTCTGGGGGATAATCTTTACTATTCATCTCTCTTAAAGTTTTCTTGATTAAATTTGATGCCTCCTCAGCATCTTCCTCTTGAAATTTTCTAATCTTCAATGGTTTATTAATATCAAATTTTCTCAAATCATTTTCTTGTTTCAAAAAAAAACTTATTAAATTAAATAATTAATCCTTGAAATATTCCATTTTGAAGCTCAACAATAGCGCACAAAAAATTCCACTGTAGCCTAAAATTAGGTAAGTCCCTTCTAAGTTCCACATCACAATTAGTCCTATTAAGGGATATAAAATTGCGCTGTTAATATTAGCAATCATGTTGAGTGTACTCCACGTGGTTGCCCGAATTTCACTTTGCATCTGCCTGCTTATTATCTTCACGAACAAAATATTTCTCGAGAATCTCAATCCAATAACGAGAATCATTAAAGGTTTACTTACAGGAATATAATACCGAGAGAAAATGCTTGACCAAGTATATTTGAAAAATACCAAGTTAATTGAAAGTTTTAAAGTTGTTTTCGAATATTAAAAAATGGATTCCACTTTTTTTTAAATTTTTAAACAAAGATTTAAATAACAAATCATCTAGTTTTGAGTGAGTTTAAGGAATTTTGAAATTCAAGTGGAATGTTATTTGGAATGTAATTGAAAAAAAAGGAAGTGGAAATTATGGAAATAATAAGTTTCTTTATAGACATTATCGGAATTTGTCTGGGTTATTTAATTGGATCGATTTTACCAGCTCAGGTATTTGGACGATTAAACGGTATAGATATTAGAAAAGTGGGAACATTAAATGCTGGAACAATGAATGTATATCATTCATTAGGTTTAGTTTATGCAATTCCCACTGCAGCATATGACACGTTTAAAGGATTATTAGCCATGTGGGTAGCTTATCTTATCGGAGCGAATTTCATTGTGATTCAAGTAGCGGCGCTAATGGCTATTGTTGGACATGTCTTTCCTTTCTACAATGGATTTAAAGGAGGACAGGGAGTAGCAACTGCCGTGGGTATTTTACTCTTTTATTTGGTAAACTATTTACTTTTGGGTCAATTGTTAGTATTTATTACTTTTATAGGGTTCTGCCTGATTTTAGTGGTAATATTTGCTTATGTTACCAAAAAAGGAGAATTTTTATCAATTTTAATTTTACCCTTATTAGGCTTTTTTATGTTTATAACATATCCAATGAGTCCATATAACTTATTTTTCGTGATCATAATAGCACATATCACGGGAGTAGGCACGTATAATATCATCCATCAAAAATTGATTGTAATTGAAAATGAAGAATTTAAACTCCATTGGTGGCGTGTCGCGGCGCGACCCTTTGCAGTATTATTCGTCATTTTCGATAATTTTTTTACTCATATCATTTCATTATTAATCCTAGGCATCGTTGCTCTAACATTTATTGCAATCGATCTTTCAAAAATGCTAAGCCGGTCCTCCCGAGAACTCCTGACGCAACGAGTAAAATCCCTTTTTAGGAAGGGGGAAGAAAGATTTTCCTCAATGACTCTTTTCTTAGTCGCAGCATTCATAACCATATTTTTATTCAATCAGAAAATTGCGATTGCGGCATTAAGCTTTGCTATTTTCGGTGATCTTTTCAGTAAAATCTTTGGAATGGGTTTTGGAAGGCACAAAATTTTTGATAAATCCCTAGAAGGTAGTTTAGCTTATTTGGGTTGTACCTTGATGTGTTGGTATATCTTATCATACTTTTTCCCTGAGTTTATTTATATTATTCTCATTGGCGCAGTTATAGCTCCTTTAATTGAGTTGTTTTCAGCTAGAATTAATGATAATTTTAGCGTACCCATTGTTTCAGGTGTTATCATGGAGGTATGTTTTTTCTTTGGTCTTTAAATAATAAATGAAATCACGTTTTAATTTTAAAATAGAATTTTGGAAAGAAATTGGAAAAAATCGATGAAATAGGAACTTCAACATTATTTAATCTACATTTTTCTTTTTCCCTATTTTACTTGCAAGCTTTTAGCAGATTCACATTGGAGGAAGAAGAGGATTTTCTTCAAAAATATATTTTATAAGCGTTAAAGCTCCTCTTAATCCCACGTGGTCTCCCAATCGAGTCAATTTTAGCTTGGGGGGATGATTAATTGTAAATTGAATGGGATCCGTTTCAAATTGCTGAATAAGCGGGGGTAAGAGTTGAGCACTATCTTTCATTACTGCCCCCCCAAAAAAAATGGTGGTGCAATCATAATAATTATTTACAAGACCAATCCCAATTTTCATGTAGAGAATGCAATTTTGAACAATTTTTTGAGATAATTCATCCCCTTTTCTTGCAGCTTCAAACACTTCTTTTGCCGTTATGTTCCCTTTATTACCGTTAACTATTTCCATTAAGATTTTTGAATTATATTCTCCTGTTTCGAGGAGTTCTAAAGTTCTTGCTCGAATGCCCGTTCCAGAACTATAAACTTCCCAGCAACCTTTGGCGCCACAATTGCACACATGTTCACTCATCGGATTTAACTTCCCGTGACCTATTTCCGCCGCATTCCCCTCTTTTCCCAATAATAAATGGGAATTGCATATTACACCCCCTCCTATTCCCGTAGATATGGTAATATATGCAATGTTCTCTTTTTCGTTTTCTTCCGCTTCAAAATAGTGTATTCCTAATACTGCAGCACGACAATCATTTATGATATATATGGGAATTCCAGGAAATTGATTAGATATGGGACCCTTCAAGGGAATAGTTTTGAACCCTAAATTGGCGTTATTAAACACTTCACCTTTTTGTAAATTAATCGGTCCCGCCGTTGCTAATCCTATCCCTGCGACTTTTTGGAGAGAGATCTTATTATCTTTTAAGATCTTAGAAATCAAATCACATACCGACGTACTAATTGAAAATTTATTCTCTTTTAATGTTCTGGTTGTTTCAATCACCAAATTATCCTCATTTAAATCCCCAGTACATGCTGCTACGCGGATCCAAGTTCCACCAATATCAACTCCAATAATATAATCATCCTTGGTCAATTCCATTGTTGATCCTCATCAAGAATTAGTATTTTAATGCATTAGAGTAATATTCCTTGTTATTTTTAACTTTTGCCTTTAAATTTATTAAATACCCCGATTACTCCCTCACGGTTCATTCTTTCGAAATGCCCCCTCTTACTCTCTCTATTTAATGAGGGGAATTTCTAAAAACTTGATTCTTTTTTAAAAATACTCAATTCTTATTTTATCATTATTAACCGCGTTTCTCATCGTTTCGGTTAATTCTTTTAATTCTTCTTGCCCCAGAGAATATACATGAGGTTCTGCGGGAATCCTTGCAATAGTGTATATTTGAACATTGGAAGGGTTTATTTTTTTAATGGCAGCGATTAAAGCTTGAACATTTTCATCGTTATAGTTAGAGCGTATATCCGTTCGATAAGAATTATAAAAAAGACATTGTAGGGTCAATTGATGACCTGAAGTCAATTCTCTGCTCAAGAGGGCAAGTGATTCAATGATCCCTTCAATAGAAGATACATTCTCATGAGGTTGATTCGTGCTTTGCAAGTCACTTTGATTTGCAGAGTCTAGCTTTGCTAGGATTACATCAAAATTTTTTATTCGTTCGCGAATTTCCTTGAGAAATAAGGTAGTGGAATTTGTAAATAAGGTTAAATTAGGAGGGGCAGTAGTCCAGTTAAACTCTTCACGGACATCTGCGGCAATTTCTTGATATTCTGCGATATATTCATTAAGCGTGGGTTCGCCATTATATCCAAATGTGATCGAGTTCAAATGAGGAAAAAATTTTAAAATTTCCTTTAATTCCTTCCTAAAATTCAATGTTGGTCTTTTTTTTATTCTAAAGAGAGGAGATACGAGATTATTGGGTTGGGTCGAACCTATTTCACAATACACGCAATTAAACGTGCATATTTTATCTCGTAATAATACATCGACGCCTAAGGATAATCCTAACCTTCGAGATGGAAAAGGTCCATACGTGTATTCTCTCATAAAAATGATAGATTAAAAGAAATTTCTTTAGATTTAATTGTTTTTTTCTAACTCTAAAGATTATAACATGATTAATTCGTTAAATTTTTCGATTAGAGTAGGTTTTGGACTATTGAAATAAAGAAAAGTCAGGGAAAAGAGGAAGAGAATAAAAATTTCTTTATTTTATATCTTCCATTTTTCCAGGAATTGTTAAATCAGGATGTCGCTCTATAAAAATGCGCCCTTCCTTGACAACGATATATCCGTCTCTAATCACGGTGTCAACTTTTTTCAAATCAAAAAGATTTCTATCTGGTTTTCCATCGACTATTAAAATGTCAGCTAATTTATTTGGTTCTAAAGTTCCTAATTTATCGTCCATATCGAGAATTTCAGCATTAACCCTGGTGGCTAAAGCTAATACTTCCTCATTTGAATACCTTAACTGAAGAAATTTCGTTAATTCACCGATATAAATCTCAGGTAGATACCGATATAGTTGAAAAATAATATCCGTGCCAATCCCCATTTTAATTCCAGCTTTTTTCATTTTTTTGACTAACTTAATATTCGCACGTGGCGAGAAGGTGAATCTTCTAGAAGTAGAATTATAGTAGCCACCTTCATATTTAAATAAAATCTCATAAGGTATTAAGGTGGGAATTGCTTCGGTTCCTTTTTCCGCCATGAGTCTTATTGTCTCATCAGTGCGGGGTAAGGGATGCTCGATGATATCAATCCCCTCTTCTACGGCCCATTGGATATAAATTGTTTCTGCATCAGAGGTTATTTTCAAATTAAAATTGTGAGCTTCCTCAATAGCAGCTCTTATCTCCTCTCTCGAAAAATGACTCCCCGTTTTAATAAAATCAGCCCCCCAGGAATACTGTTCACGAACTGCATTTCTCCATTGTTCGGATCCCGATGCTTCTATTACTGCCCCATATAAGAAATTATGTTGATCCATCATTTCTGCGGCATGTCCTCCAGTCGCCGTGATGAATTTTCCTGCGGCAAAAACTCGCGGTCCTGGGATTCTATTTTTTGACACCCATTCTTTAATTCGAAAAGGTACTAAACCCGAGGAGGCAGCATCTCGCACGCTTGTAATTCCACACTCGATGTAATAACGCATGCGCTCAAGAGCTCTCAAAGTTTGATCTGCTTCATTTAGCGCAATTGATACGGGTAAATTCCAATCGGTGTAAGTAAGGTGCGTGTGCATATCGATTAGACCTGGCATTATAGTTTTACCGCCCAATTCAATTATTTTTGCTTCTGATGACCAATCATCTGACTCTTTGGGAAGTATTGCTTTTATTTTATTGCGTTCCAACACCACAGTTCCGTCATGGATTGGTTTGCCAGTTCCATCGAAAATTCTTCCCCCCTTCAATACTAAAAATCCCTCAGGACCTTTCGGTTCTGGTTTAATGGGAATCCGGCGGGGATCATCAGAAGTTACTGTCTTTTCATGATCAATCCATTCATTTCTCATTATTAAACCTCCCTTTCTCGTAATAAATAAAGTATAGGACTTTTAAATAAAAAATTAACTAATTAAGTTATTTAACATTTAGGAAATATTTTAATAATCTTGAATATAATCTAAATGAAACTTGTTAATCTAAATTCTGATATGAAAGAATTATTCATCAAAAAAATTGAACGCGTTTCAGTTCAAGGATTATAATATATAATAATTCTTATCTTCGTATAAAAAATATATTTTTATCCTCTAAAAGAAATTAGAAATAACTTGAATGAAAAGAGAGTATTTGAAGATTCCTTAATATTTAATAATATTTCTTAAGAAAGGATTCAATTGCTTTGTTAACTTCATTTGGCTTTTCCAGCATCACAAAATGTCCGGCCCCATCGATGAGTGCTAGTTCCGAAGTCTTTATTTTTTCATGAAAATACATCGAGTATTTAGCAGGAGTTAATCGATCTTGATTTCCGCAAATAATCAAGCAAGGGACATTTATGCTCTCAGTTTTATTCAAAGTATCAAAAGCATCGCATATTCTAAAATCACTAAGTGTAACTGGCGCTGGTACTTTAGAGGATTCCTCTACCACCTCGTTGATAATTTCCAAGGAAGTCTTTCTATAAAATGCCCCTGAAGGAAGTTCATCTAAATATTTTTGATAATCATTCGCTAATGAATTAAGAATCATGGGGCTAACTCGCAATCGCGCCCCAGAACCCACCAATATTAATCCTAATACCTTATTTGGATTTTTAAAATAAAATGATTGTATAATGGCACCACCTAAGGAATGTCCACATAATATGACTTTATCCCGCTTGAGAGTATCTATTAATTCTTCCAAAACACCTACATATAATTCGAGAGAGAGCCCATCAAACTCATCAGAATTTAAATGGGAGGGAAGGTCTATTGCAATAAGATCTAAATTTATTGTAAGAGAATTTAATTGGTTCTTCCAGTTGTTCGAATTTCCACCCGATCCATGAATAAAGATGAGAGCTGACGATTTATCTTGATTATTAGTTGACCTTTTTATTGTATAGTATATTTTTTTACTATTATTATATTGAAAATAGGGCATTTTAGAATCTAAAATATGTTTATGATTTGTTTAGTATAGCATTATTTAGAAAAATAATGAAAATTGTTTGATAGTGACATTATCTGAATGAAAAGTATTTATATAATTTATTTTCTAATTAAATAGATAGCTATCAAATAAAAAATGGTTTCACCCGCCCATCTTAGATGATCGTAAGGAAAATATTTAATAAGTCTTACTTCCAATATATAAAGTGATGGATATTGGATAATGATACACTTCTTTTTGGAATTAAAGACTTTTTATTAATCCCTCCTGATGATACGGAATTAGAGGAGGTGCTCGAGAAAAAAGCCCTTCAAGAAAGTGATAAAACGAGTGTGTTGAATAAAATTTATCATTTTATTCAATTTTTTGAGCTCTTCAAAAATATACCTCCTTTCATGAAAAGTATATATATGTGTATTAAAAAGTCTCTTGAAATTCAATTAGAAAACGTAGCGGATTTGGAAGAATTAATGATCAAGACCACCTTGATGTATCTAATTCAAGAATATGTCAAATACGCCAATCTTTCTCAAAAAGAACAAGTTTTGAATTTTTTGGCAAGTTCATTCGAAAAGTTAGCTATTAAACCCTTAATGCTTAACTTAGGCTTACTTGTTAAGCCCATGTATCAAGATAACGATTATCTTGCAAGTATTGAGATAGCGAAAGAAGTTGAAATCGCCTACATTCATAATGAAGAGATTGAAATCAAAATAAAAGAGAAAATTCATGAATGGTTAAACACTTATTCGATCGATTTAGAACATCAAGCCGAGTTAAAAGGACAATTAGAACACAAATTCAATAATTTAGTTGATTCTTGTTCCTTGGAAAAAGATTCTGAAAAATGTAAAGAACTTTTTGAGGAGGTCTTGGAAATGCTCAATATGAAACTCACCCTTTTAAGTTTAGAGGATCAATTTCAAGAGGAATCTTTTGAACCAGTTCCAATCAAATAGAAGAATGTTTTATTTTAATTTTTGATGAATTAAAAGTGGAAGTTCATGGATTTGGTCTCTATAGGCCCTTAACTCTAACTCTACTAAAAACTTTAGAAATTAAAAAAGACCTTATCTAATTCACTCGTATAAGCAAGAATCGCAGGATGGATTATTCCTTTAAAAGAATTTATATGGATTTCAAATCTATCATAAAAATCATCAAGGATGCTATTAAGTATGGCTCTTTCTAAGATAACATCACTCTTGTCACAGATTCCAATGCAAAGAATTCTTCCCTTTCTTTGATACAAAAGGCGAGTATCCTTAAAATTTATTTCTTGTATCTCCTCTTCCTCTCCATCTTTCTTAATTTCATTTATGAACATGTTCATTGCATTCAAAAAATTTGAGATTAAGTCTTCTTTTGTTTCGGTGAGGAGCCCAGAGGCATTAGGATTTTTTTTACTTACCAATAAAGAACCCGAAATTTCATCGATGAAATAAATAGCATGAAATACGGAATCATGACTATTTAAATCTCCCATTTTAAATCCATATCCGTTATCGTTTCTGCTAAATTTTTGATTGTAGGACATTGCTGATCGAGAATGAGGTTTTTACCTTTAAAATTCTAAATTACTTTATTATATAATGAGAGAACGGGCATCATTTAAAATATTGATAACATCATAGTAATACGTTTTCTCATAAAATTTGGAAATATTAAAGGAATCACCATGCTTGTAGTTTGGATGTGTAAATTAGAATTGTAGGAGATCATTTGAGAAAAACACATCATAAAGTGAAAAGGAAAAAAACAGAAGGTACCAATGAGCAATGGTAAATCTCTTATCTTTTTATTAATAATTCAAATGTTAAACATTTATAACCTAAAAATCATAATAAATTAATAATCACAACCATAAACCGTCATGGTTATATGAATAGTATAAGGGCTGTGAGGGAGATTGATAAGAATGGAAAAGGATGAGAAAAATAAAATTTCCATCGGTTTGATCGTAACCAAGGAGCAGTTACAAGAAAATCCCCTATTCCCTGACGAAATTAAAAATGAAATCATGGAGTCTCCATTTTATTTGTTTATTTACATATCTCGTGAAGATGTTGTTAAGATCAGTTGTTTCCCAACAAAAAAAGCAAATGTAAAAAAAATCCTCATAAAACTCAAGGAATTTTCACCTGATCTGGTAAAAGCGATTTCACGGATTTTAAATGAACTTAATTTAAGCAAAAATATTTTGCATACCACCGGGCTGTGTTATGAAATGGAGAAATGCTTCTATGAAACCTATTTATTAGCAGATTTGATTGAATCGGGCAATTTATCTCAGGATGTGATCAGAGAGAAATTCATGGGTATTGAGAATATTATTAGCGTATTTATAGAGGACGTTCGCACGCTTTCTTAAAGATTCCTTGCATGGTTATTTTTTTGGGTACCATTCCTACTTCTTTTAAGCTATATAAAGAGGATTATCCCCTGGTAAAAATTAGGAGTTTTCTTTTCTCACTGATGAGGTAAGCGACATTTAATATTTCAAGATGTATCTAAGAAATTTAACTCACCTCTTGATTAAATCCCATTTTTAAGTATATCTAGACGCTATAAATTATACTTCATGATATTGAAAAAAGAAGAACAGAAAATTTAATTAAGATTTTAAGGTATTAAGGTATAGTAAATAGTAAATATTTCTTTAATTTCGTGATACCATGACATTATACGATCAATTAGAAAAATATGAACTCAAAGAGCTTCTTGTTAAATGCTGGATGTCTCATGATGGAGCTTGGTTTTTAAGTGCTTATATGCATTACGGGGTTCGTGCTGCTAACAAACTTAATAAAGCTTCCATTAAGACTCTCTCTACCTTAGAGATGCAAAGAGTTTTAAAAGCTAGGGGCACGGAAAAAAAATCCATTAAATCTTTTAATGACTTGAAGATTTTGATTGATGATGTTTTTAGCGTGTTAAAAGGAGATTTCATGGATTTTAACTACACCTTTATTGAAAATAATAAAATACAATGGAAGATGGGGCAGTGTTTTGCATATGAGGGCATGAAGCGGCTTGGGATTCAAGAAAAATATAAATGCGGTGTATTATATAGAGTCCATTGTTGGTTAAATGCATTGAACGTTAAGCACAAGTTTCAACCCCCCATAAATACCTGCCTTTTATGCTCACAAAAGAAATGTGTCGGAGAAATTATCATAGAACTCTAGATATATCGCACTAGCCCTTAGATTCTCTTTATAATGAATGGAGAAGAATACTTATAATTTAACTTTAAAAAAGTGCTCTCTCTATTCAAATTACTACATTATTAATCAATCTCTTTTTTTATACTTCCGATAGTTCGCCACGCCTTCCAAAAAATCAACCATATTATAATAAAAATTAAAAAGGTAGTTATAAAGGTATACCCTCCTATAAATAAATCCATGAAAATCATGAAAGGAATCCCGGCTATTGAAAATCCAAGAATGTAGCTATAGGCCCATAGGCGATTTTTTAGTCCAATTCCTACACAAGGAATAATTGTTGTGAAAATTATGCTTAAATAAGACCAAATTTCCATGAAGATCAAAATAAACCACATGTTTATCCAAGAGACACAACCTCCTAGAATGAAAAAAATGATCATCTTATAGGTAATCTTAATCTTCTGTTTTTCTTCCATTGGGGTAGGATTTTTTTTATTCGCACTCATTTTTGATTCAAACTTGACTTATATCTTTTCTCCTTTGAATAAAGTATTATATATCCATTCATTTATATACTTACATCAATATTATAATACATAATAGATAAAAATTTTAAATTATCAAAATTTTATTAAAAAAGTATATATGATTTTGATACTTAAAAAAACCCATGACTCTCCTAAACCAACCTGGATACCCATTTCCGCTTCGGGATAGGCTGGAATTTTGTCTTTTGGTTAGCGTAGCATGTTCTACGCTTTATTCGCCCTCCTTCCCCTTTTTATTTTATTGACCTTGTAATTAGGTCGCGGTTTAGGAGAGTCACCTTTTTAAAATCTCATGTCTATTCACTTTTGTAAGGAATTCATGTAATTATAAAAAGCTATTTACTGCTAGACTAAATTTTTACCATCCAATTGAAGAATAAAGCTACTTTTATTAAGTAATTTCTAAAAATTATGAAATTTAAGATAAGATGTGAAATCTTATAAAATATTTTTTATCATGTTCCATTAATTAACCTCCCTCTCAAAAAGTTATTCCTCTTTTTAAAGATGCAAGGAATATCTTTATGATAAATGTAATTAGAGCCCAATATTCAGAGCTAACCTGACTTTATTTTAAGGAGAAAAAAAAAACCACCATATCAATCATAATCGGTTTTTTATTGGAAACTTTATTTATATTAATGGGTTTATTATTCAAATAAAGTTTTTATTAAACAATTATATTTCAATTAATTAGAGGCTATGACGCATGACTGAAAAAACCGTTAGTAAGACTGAAAAAATCATTCGTAAGACCACCAGTTTATGTCCTGAATGTTTAGAACCAATCCCCGCGGAGATTTACGTGGATCCGGAAAAAAATTGGGTGATGATGCGAAAACAGTGCCAAACACATGGTACTTTCAGGGACAAATTATCAATAGACCCTGAAGATTATATATGGGTACAAAATTTCACTAATGAAATTGGTTCCACAGGTGCCAATCTCACAAAACCCGAGTATGTTTCTTCTGGAATAAAGGAGGTATCAAGTGGATGTCCTTATGATTGTGGTATTTGTGCTAATCATAAGTCAGCACCATGCATAGCATTGATTGATATTACTAATCGCTGTAATCTGGCATGTCCAATTTGCTTTGCTAACGCAAGTGCAAAGGGGTACGTGGTACAACCTACTTTTGACCAAATCGTACAAATAATGGAACATTTTCGTTCCATGAAACCCGTTTCGGCAGTATTATTACAGCTCTCGGGTGGGGAACCCACAGTGAGAGAAGATTTACCGGAAATAATCCGAAAAGCAAAAGAGTTAGGATTTATTGAAGTGATGGTTACTAGTAATGGAGTACGCATGGGAAAGTCGGTTGAGTATGTGAAAGAATTAGTGGATGCCGGGATGGATGCACTTTACTTACAATTTGATGCCACGGATGCTCCAGAGATATGGAAGAAGGTGAGAGGTGTCAATTTATGGCCCTTGAAGAAACGCGTGATTGAGCATTGTAGACAATTAGGATTCAAAGGGGTCATGTTAGTTCCCACCGTAGCAAAAGGAATCAATGATAATCAAATTGGGAATATCTTAGATTTTGCCAGAGATAATGCAGACGTTATTGCCGGTGTAGTTTTTCAGCCCGTATCCTTATGCGGGAGAATCAACTATGAAGAATTAATGGATCTCCGTTATACCACTTCTGATTTAAAAGTAGCAATTAATAAGCACACTAATAATGTCATAACTAAATTTTATCCCATAGCAACTACGGGAAAATTTACGAAATTACTCGCATGGTTTGACAACCAACCTCCCTTTTCCATGTTAAGTCATTCCGATTGTGGCTTTGCGACCATCGCTGTAATTAACGAAAAAAATGAATGGGAACCTATAGAGAACTTTTTTGACGTGGAAGGATTGATTAGATGGGCCAATAAAGTACATGACATGGTAGCAGAAAAAAAAGTTCCCAAGCCCACGGGTTTATTAAAGGGAATCAATTTTGAAGATTATGGAGCTATTGCTCAAACGGTTGCAAAGTTCGTCGATGATATGACCGATTTGGGATACAGGCAAATGATGAAGACCTACTTTTTTGCTGGTGCCATAAAATACGTGAAGAATCCGCAGAAACTTTTAACGAGTAAAACATATCAGTCTTTTGCTCGCCTTGTGTTTTCCCCTAATTTATCATCAGCAGGTAATTTTCTTCAAACGAAAAACCTCATGATCTCGTCAATGCATTTTCAAGATGCCTATAATTTTGATCTGGATAGAGTATGTAAATGCTTAGTTCATTATGGAGTGATCGATCCTGATGATCCCAGTAAAGTTCTGGAGATTCCCTTCTGTGCGCATAACACGATTCACAGAGAAGGTATAGAGAGACGCTTAGCATTAGCGGGTGCCGAAGCAGAAAAACCCGAGGTAATTCAAAGCAAAATTGAAAACTTGATAGATTCGATTGATAAATAATACTAAATTCCAAATTTTAATTTTCAAATAATAGATTGGTTTTAATCAAAAAATACTATCTAAGAAATTTATATTTCTATCTAAAAAATCATTTAACATTTTTCCTATTTTTTTAAAAAAGAATTTTCTTTTCAAGAGAGAATTTTGCAATAGAAACTATTGATATGATTTAAAAATTCCTTGAATTTTTGAACATTATTGATAGAAAGCAATTTATTTCAGAAAGAACGGATAATTAACTAGTTAAAATAGAATTGGGTAGAGGGTGGTAACACAAGTTATTAGAATAATAAGTTATAAATTAAGTTCATAAGAAAATGTATTCATGTGCAATTTTTCTTTTATCTTTCCCCGCCAAGATGTGAAGATGTTTGATCCTTTTCAAGCTTTCTTTATTAAAATCCGCCATTGGAATGTAAATCAAGGTTCGATTCTTTTTACCTGCCATATCATGAAAATATTTTCGGGGAGGCATTTCTGCCACGTAAGCGATATATTTCTGCTTGGAAAAAAGGATTCCTGCTTTTAATAATCTTTCTGCTTTATTTAGAGTATCGGAGTAAATCTCGTCCTCAAAGGGAGAAAAAATTTCTCTAATTTTTATGGCCGGAAAAAAGGAAAGTAAACCTCCGATTTCCACGTGAGATATTCCAGGACCAATCAAGTAATCTCCCGGATTCGTTGCATAAAAAGCTAAATCGCTTTCTTTTTCGTGTTCTGCCCACCAAGTTAGTCTATAAGGATACTTCTCTTCACCCTTATCATCCACATCAAAAATAACGATTATAGTATCAATTTTTCCTTGAATCCGATGTTCATTTCTCACATAAATTTGTTTCTTAATTGCCCAATTTCGTAAGGTTTCTCTAATTGCAATTCCATCCATCATGGAGGTTTTAAATTGTTCGATCTTTATTTTTTTATTTTTAAGATTTTTAATGGTCTTATTTCTAATGTAAGCAAAATAATCTTCTTCAATGACGTCCTCAGGAGGATAGGAAACAGTTCTCCATTTATTCTTTTCCCATTCATTTCTCCATTCTCCTTCATGGTTTTCCTTTGGTCTTTTTTTTAAAGGAATATCTCTTGAATCTTGATCGGAAAAAGGATGGTGTCTGCGTAATCGAATATATCGTCCGGTAGAATCACGTGCACCTTCTTGAGATAATTCCAAAGTTTCATAATGGTCTTCTTGATCATCATGAGGATATCTTGTAGCGATTTTTAATACTTTCCAAGCATAATCATCATCAATGATAGATTTAGCAGAAATCAAAAAATGAAATAAGTTAGGAAGCAAGCGCTTATCAGTAAGGCTAATATTGCGTATGTATTGAAATAACGATTTTAACTGATGTAGATTGATAAATTCTTTAAATTCTTCTTCATATTCGCTTTTAGCTTTTAGTAATATTTCATGCACGTGTTTTTTCTTATCATAAAGATTAAATGTTTGAAGAAGATCCTCTATCGATTCCATCCGTTCAATATCTTCTTTAGCATGCGAATCCCGAAATTTCATCCACTTCACAACATGATAAGGGAGCTCTCTTAATAAAAATCGAGCATCCTTACCTCTAATATTATATATTTTGATTAATTTATGTGGTTCCAGCTCCGAGTTGATATCTTCGAGCTCTTCTGGATGGTCTAAAAAGTATCGGATATTTTCCCAATGAGCCATGCCTACAATAAAAAGGATTCTATGATGAAGATTCATCAACTTTAGAAGATGGGTTGCCATGTACTTTTCTCTAAGTATATCCACTTCGATTGTATCACTTTTTTCTTCATCTTTCTCTAGATGCTCAAGGTAGTATTTCAGATTGACTTTACTTCTAATTGTTTCTTTTTTCTTGAAATAATCTTCTTGAAAGTATTCTGAGACTTTTTTATAAAAGTGATTTAAACCAATCGAGGTAATGGAATGATCATCAGGTAGGTGGGTAGGGGGTGGGTCATAATTTTTTACCGATAAGTCAATGAACTCGATAGGCGTGTTAAATTCGAGTCCCAAACGAATTCCTTCAATTATGGAATCCCCGGGGTCTATGGGAATGAAATTAAGTCGATCTGGGCGTAATGAATCCGCGTAGCCAATTAAAGATAAATAAGGAAGGCGCTGAACGGCTTCCAGGACTTCTTTTCTCGTGTTACTTGGTAACTCTACGGCAATTAGATCCGGAAATACTTGGAAGAAGGCAATGCGCGTTAATTTTGCGAACTCGACGCGGGAATGGAACGTAGGAATGATATAAAGGTTCTTATAATTTAAAAAATTGGCAGAATTCATTGAACTTCTTTTTTAAAGGTAAATTTTCTAATATACTAAAAAGAAATATGAAAAAAAGACTATATAATTTTTCCTTGACTTAATATTGATAATTTCTTTAGCGATCATGGGGTCATTGACATTAAAAATTGAATAAAATTTCCAAGAAAGGCAAAAATAGTACGATCTTTGTATTACGTGAAAGAATAGATTTAAAGATCCATGAAATCATCATTATTTTCTTCCCATTGCTGAAAATTTATTCCTGATGGAATTTTTGATAATCTTTTCATGTATTCTTCATATTCATCGGGGCAATACCGTAGAGCTGTGGAATCTAAAACCCGTATTATTGCGGATTTAAATTCGCTTATTTCCAAGCCATGCTTATCTTTTTTATTTAGAAGCCTCGTTTTTAAATAATATCGAATAATATTGATGCCATCTCTCACCACATAGGGTTCTTCATGTTTATGAGCATTTTGAAGGAAATCCACGCAGTATTCTAAAATCTCTTCGGAGGAGAAGGGAAGGTTATATTTTAAAATTTTCAGCTCATCTAATTTATTGGGAAATTCTATTACAATATGAGGATTTAATCTGGACATGATATATTCGGGAATTTCGTAAGTACTTGAGTCAGAATTCATGGTCACGCATAATCGAAAATCTTGATGGGCATAGATACGAACACCCGTTATTATGCTCTCTATATATCTCCGGTTATCCATTAAAGGGGCAAGAGAAGCCCAGCTTTTCTCACTCATTCGGTTCCCTTCGTCCAAGAGACAAACACCCCCTTTTATCACGGCAGATACTAAGGAGCTTGCCACATAGCGAATTTGATTGTTTTCGGAAATGACGGGACTTATAATCAAATCTTCCGGACGGGTGTCCATGGTGCATTGAAAAATATACAAATCTTTTTTCAATCTTTTGGCAGTTGCACATGCTAAGGTCGTCTTGCCTACACCGGGTTTTCCCAATATTCTGGGATTTAAGGGTAAATCTTGGTCATCCACGATCATCCAAGCAGCTTTTAATTGATTGATGAGATCTTCATTACCCACCCATTCTAATTTTACGTTCGCAGGATCTGATAAATAAAGTTCTATTCCCGAAATGGAAATCTTTTCTACCATGGTTACTAATCTAATAACAAAACAATGAAAAAAATCTTTATTTTTACTAGAACGAAATAGAATATATTCAAAAAGGAGTGTTTAGAAACCGGGTAAAATAGCTCCGATATTTATTTCCTTATTTAATTTCATATTATATTAAAAAATGATTTTAGAATTCCGTAATATCCTTCAGTACCTTTAAATAGTTGATCTATTTCCATATATTCATCTACAACATGGGCTAAATATTCTTTCGAAGGACCAAATCCAACCGTAGGAATACCTTTCTCTCCAGCATAATAACTTCCGTTTGTGCAAAAGGAATAATATGTAATTTTTGAATTTAAGCCCATAGATTCCAAACCAGTAAGCGCCTTTTGGATAAATTCTTGATCTTTATCAAAAATCCATGACCTAAAGTATTTCTCGGCTTTAATTTTAAAATCCGTATAGCATTGAACCTCGTCCTCAGCAATGGTAACTTTTGCATTTAAATTAATATCTATTTTCTTCATTTTTTCTATTAATCGTTCAAGAGTATTGATAATCATCTTTTTGGTTTCACCATATAAAACTCGCCTATCCAGAGTAACCTTGCAATACTCTGGAATGACAGAAACACCAGGATATGGGAATGATTTAATATCTGTTAATTCCAGAATACCTTTTCCTAGGAGAGGGTGGTTAATGGGCTCTAGTTTGCGAACTTCTTGCAAGAGAGCTAGCATTTTATACACGGCATTTATTCCTTTTTCTGGACTCGATGAATGGGTAGATCTCCCAAAAGTTTCTAACAAAATTTCGGCTCTTCCCCGTTGTCCAATTGCCAAATCCAAATCGGTAGCTTCTCCAATCACTACCATATCAGGATTGATAACATCGGAGGTATGGCGAGCGGCCATCCCCTCAAAAACTTCTTCAAGTACCGTACCTACTAAATATATATCCCCTGAAAACTTATCTTTAAAGTCTTCTTTGAAAAATGCTATTGCTGAAAGCATGGCGCTCAATTGTCCTTTCATATCCGAGGCACCGCGACCATAGATTTTATCCTCAGCAATTTCACCTTTAAATGGATGATGGGTCCACTTTGTCTCATCTGAAACGGGAACCGTGTCTAAATGAGCATCAAATAATATTTTTTTTCCATTTGACTTCCCTTGTACGTGCCCAATAACGTTTCCAACTTGATCTATAATGGTATCATTAAATCCCATAGAATTTAACTGATCTTTAAGAAAATTTGCTACAACTTGTTCTTGTCTAGAATAACTCGGAATTTTTATGAGTTCACGACATGTATTGATGAGGATAGATTTTCTCTCATTGGTTAATATTTTTATTTCACCATCTCAAGAAGTTATTTACAATTTAAAGATAAAAAGAGAAGTTGAAAGTATTCTTAAGGGATATGCTTATCATTTTTATAGATTTCTTAATCTCGAGTTGATTTCCAATTCCTCGAGAACCATCCTTATGGTATCCTCGGCGATTTTTTTCTCCTTTAAATGGTCATGGAGAAATTTCTTGACCTCTTCTAGGTGTGGAAGACCCCCTCGGGGTAATAAGCTGGCAATGGCTCGGGCATAGGAAATTGGACCTTCTTTTTCTAATGTTTCATGATTCTTCAAAAACCAAGGCCAAATATGTTCGAGAGCATGTGGATTTCTTCCCATTACCCCAAAAACAATATGACGACTTGATTGTGGAATTTGTTTTAATGCTAGATTTAAAGTATCCTTGATTTTTTTCTCATCTTTAAAGCAACCGAGTGCTTGAAGGATGTACATTTTTTCTATTTCAGGAGTTTCGGGAGCTAACACTTTTTTTAACAAGAAATCATTTGCTTTTTCATTTGATGCCGCTCCAATTTTATACACGGAAGCAAGGATATCTTGATGGACTTCATTTCCTTCTAATAGATCGTTAAAGATTTTTTCTCCTGCGTCCTTGGCTTGCTTGCAATTCAAAGTATATGCGCACAATAATACGGGTTCTCGTGATATTGCAATGAGGAACTCTTCCCCTTCAATCGGGTTAATTCCATGTTTCTCAAACCATGTTTCAAAAAATAAGTTAGCAATTTCACTGATTTTTTCTCTCTTTGAGGTAAGAATGGTGTTTAATTCCATTAAATGAGACCCTACAGAAATTAGAAGAAGATAATCTTCTTCTTGGGGGTAACAGCTCGATATTAAATTTAAATACTCCTCGAGAGAATAATCTCCTCTTTTAAGCATGGCAAAATAATCATTTTCAATGCCAAATCTATCGGTTGAGGTCAACTTTCCTTGCTTCATTAATTCTCCCAATTTCATTAGATTTTCTTTTTCATATTTTACTCGATAGAAGCCCTTTTGTTGATGATTCAGCTTAAATGCCACCATTTCAGAAGGTACTTTCAAGTTTTCACTTGAATGAGATAAAACCATCCTCATCGTTTTAGATTCACCATTTTCAAGGAAAATTAATAAATCAATGGGAATTAACCATGATTCTTCGAAAGTGTTGGGGGAATAGGAAAATCGCTCTTGACGCAAGATTAATTCCCCCTTTTTCATGCTGACATTAATAATGGGATGCCCGGGTTGATTAATCCAGTTTTCGGCGAACTTCCGAATGGGTTGCCCTGTAGCTTCCTCAAAAGCATCCCAATATTGCGATGTATTTGCGCAAGAAAATTGATATTTCTTGAGAAAATAATTAATAGCTTTTTTAAATGCAGCATCTCCCAGGTACCCTTGAAGCATGCGCAGTACAGAGGCACCCTTGTCATAAACAATTTCCGTTTTGGCAGGACTTGCAAATTCGGTTACACCATCAGGTAATTCCACGGCAAAAGTATCATTGAGACCATCTCGTTCCAGAGCAATGGAATAGTATCGTATAATAAAATTTTCCCATAAATGCCATTCTGGAAAATATTTCTCGGCAAATGCAAATGGAAAATATGAAGCAAAAGATTCATTTAACCAGATGTATTGCCAATCAGTGGGGGAGACTAAGTCCCCAAACCAGAAGTGGGATACTTCGTGAGCCGTCACTCCTGCAATTGTTAACTTTACCATGCTCGAACTGATTTTTGGATATAAAAGGAACATGCTTTCCCGAAAAGTTATTGCGCCATAATTTTCCATGGCTCCAAAGGGAAAATCGGGAATTCCCAATAAATCACACTTTGTCAAGGGATACTTAATTCCGGTGTATTTTTCACAAAAATCCAATGAATTTCTTGCAGTTTCTAATGCAAATTTACCATATTGAGCTTTTCCCGGGGTCGTTAAAACACGAATCAGGTAATCTCCCGAAGTATCTTCGATACTCTCAAATTCACTCACTCCAAAATAGAGCAAATAGGTACACATTTTAGGAGTTTGTTTAAATATAACGAGCTTTTTTCCATTTTCTAATTCTTTTTCCTCCTTTATCTCGGTGTTTGACACCCCAATCAGGTCCTTATCGATGACAAATTCAATATCAAACACGGACTTTTTAGAGGGATGGTCAAAGCAAGGAAAAGCTCTCCGGGCGTAATGCTCTTCAAATTGCGTGGATAAAACAAATCCTTCCTTTCCTTTATATACGTATTTACAGCGATATAATCCTAGTAAATCTTTACTAAATTTACCCATATAATTTACGATAACAGTAAATGGAACGGCAACCTTTTTTGGAAAATAGATGATGAGCTGATCTTCTTTTGGGTTTGATTTAAATGTGCAGTTCCATTCATCCTTTTCTGCTTTAATCATGCAATTCCATATTGCTAAATTATCTGAATTCAGAGTTAGAGAGTCAACAGGCGTATTTGGTGTAATTTTGATCTCCGTGATCCCTTGAAAATTAAACTCTTCTTTTGGATCGAGGATGAGATGAATTTTATAATTATTAGGATTTAATTCATTTTCATACATGATATATTTATATGATATATTTATATTAATGTATTTTCTTGTTTAAGAATATAGTGAACAATCATTAAATATTAGGAGTATATCCTCACCAGTTTTTATATTAATGAAAAGTATTGAGACTAAAATAGGACGAGTTATTATAGGGCGAGTGATGCCAGATGAAGATTTAATAGATGCAATATCAGAAATCGTAAAAAAACATCAAGTCAAATCGGGATTAATCACCGTGATAGGAGCATTAAAAAAGGTTACCATCGGCTATTTCAATCTTATAGATAAGAATTATCAGTTTAAAACTTTTGATGAAAATGTGGAATTAGTATCTTGCATGGGAAATATTTCTTATAAAAATGGTAATCCTATTATTCACCTTCATGTTACCATTGGATTAGACAATCTTGAAATTAAGGGAGGGCATTTAAGCCAACCAAGCATAGTTTCTATCACAGCGGAAGTTTACATTCATGAAGTTAACAAGATCTTAACTAGAGAACATGAGTCCATGTTTAATGCGGATTTATTACGCTTGGAATGAAAGATTAAATATGCGAGTCCGATAAATAATGTCTTTATCTCTTCTTTAAGGCAATAATTTTCTAAATAATCTTGGTGAATCAAAATTGAGTGAACAGCATCCAGAAGAAGTGGAAAACAAGGTGATAAAAGCACTTCTTCGAGCATATCTTGACATGCTAGATTATGATGGCTTGAACTCCATTTTAAGAGAAGCAGGAATGCAACATCTAATTGATTTAAGAAAAATATCTTCAGATGGAAAAACCGATATGGGCTCGTTTAAAAAAATTATTACAGCACAGAATATTTTATTAATACATTCGAGTCAGTTATTATTTTTAATTGGAAAGAAGTTTTCATTTTATTTATTCCCTTTTGGTAAAGATTTTGAAGATTGCATAGAGGAGCTCAATCAATTAATTCAAACCGATTGGAAGCTTCACGTCATTGAGAAAAAAAAAAATGAAATCACGTTAATTCTTGAAAATTGTGTTTTTTGCTCCAATTTGGATAATGCATGTGATTTAATACAAGGATTCCTGGTAAATTCTTTAGAAAAAACGCTCTC
>CAYLZE010000074.1:0-24698 GCA_964388035.1 uncultured archaeon | reverse complement strand
TTTTAATTTCTTTTTTTTATTAGTTAATTTACAAAGTTTTTGTAAAAAAAGGATTCATGATCTGAAACGATTTATCTTTGAGTAAATTTATTTAAATTCCTTATCTGGGTGGCTTGATTCTGGGATTATTTAAGAACCATGGTTCTTTTATTTGAGGATACCATATTTTTTTCAGTCCATTAATAAATAAATAGAAATTTCCGTTAAAGTCCGCGCCCTCACCCCAGATATCCTTGTATTCTGAATCTAATATATCCAAGTAATCCTGAAAGAGCGTTAACTTTCGAAACAAGTCTCAACGAAATGAAAGTCTTGAGAAGTCTCAACCGAAGGAGAAGTTAGATGATGAATGTACTCATTGAATAATCCAACGGATATACGGAGGATTGGGAAGCCATCCATTAGAAGGTGCCCAAAGAGCATGTAAGACGGCTTCAGGAACGGATCTTTCGTGCAACTCGTGATAAGGACTATCCTTCCCAGATTACGAGAGTTCTTGGCGGAAAGGGGAATGAATTTGAATGACGCTAAAACGAAGATAATCCATCGGAATGAAGGTTTTGACTTCTTGGGGTTCAATGTACGGCAATATCAAGATAAATTTAAGAAATGTTTGGCAAAAACGTTCAAGAAAGCTATTAAGCGACATTTAAATCATCTCATCTCAAAGATCTGCACGGAATTAAATGTAAAAATAAAAGAGAATAAAAAATGGGCATAAGAACGGAAAAAAGTTCATTTAAAAGCATTTAACCAAATATTATGGATATTTTGATTTAAAGATTGGCACAATTATCGGGCAGAATAATGCTTTCCAAGTATGAGGTTTTATTGCAAAAGGAATTATTGGAACATTTTTAGGAGGAGATCTGAATGAAGTTGCTTCAATGCTAAAAATTCAGAAAAAAATTAAGCAAATTGAAGATAAGTATTCAGGATATAAAAATTTAACAAAGGCATGAGTTAAATTAAAAAATAGGGTTCTTACGAGCAAATTTTCTTTTGTCGGCAACCCAAATTCAATAAATTTTGCCGTAGCTCCTCAAAATCTTGAAATTTTGGGTTTTTTATTTTTGTAGTGTACCCGGATAATAAAATTTGGCTTAACTTTGCAATTTATCAAGATGAAAGGATTTATCTTCAAACAGATCGCTTTTATTTACATAAAGTTTCAAATAATTAAATCATACCTTATAATTATAAATTATTATATTAAATAGAAATAAAAATAGAACTTTAAAGGAGTGATAGTTATTAAAATATATATTTCGGCTGATATGGAAGGAGCCACGGGTGTGACAGGGGCTGCTGATGTAAGCGATGACAAGCCTGCTTATGAGCGATTTAGAAAATTATTAACTAAAGATGTTAATGCTGCAGTGGAAGGAGCATTTGAAGGTGGCGCAAAAAATGTCGTGGTAAATGAAGCACATGCGAATAAACGCAATATCTTATTAGAAGAACTACATGAAGAGGCAGAAATGATCTCTGGTCCTACCCGCTTTTTATGCATGATGGAGGGAATAAATGAATCTTTTGACGGTGTATTTTTAATAGGATATCATGCTAGAGGTGGTACTCAAGCCGCTGTTTTAAATCATACTATTTCTGGAAGTCAAATTTATAATATACGATTAAATGGTAATTTAATTGGTGAACTTGGGTTAAGCGTGCTAATGGCAGGTCAATTTGGAGTCCCTGTAATATTGGTTAGTGGGGATGATAAAGTATGTGCAGAAGCTCAAGAGTTTATACCTTTTGTAGAAACGGCTCAAGTGAAAGTGGGTATTGATAGATATGTAGCTAAATGTTTAACTCCAACAAAAACCTCTCATATGATTAAAGAAGCGGCAATTAGAGCACTGAAAAATATTAAAAATTATAAGCCCGTTAAAATTGAAGGATCAATTAAAATGGAAATCGATTTCATGAACACTTCGCAGGCAGCTTCAGCGGAACTGCTTCCTGGAACTAAAAGAGAGGGATCAAGAACTATTTCTTATGTATCTAACAATTATCAAGATGCCTACAAATTTATATTAAATTCGATGTTCCTTGCTTCAAGAACTTCTCGTGGTTAATTAAAATTTAATAACCACTTTTATTTTTGGAATAAACAAAATTTGAAATTCTAAAAAAAAATCTCTCTAAAAAAAAAGTTTTAATAAAGATATAGATAAAATTAGATATATTGTAATAAATTTTAAAAAGTAAATAAAAAGGAAGAATCGGGAAATACTATTAATATCCCTTTAAATATATTTTAAAAATTGATTACATTCCTAATTCTTTCAATTTTTTTTGAATTTCTATTTGTTTTTCGGATTTAAGATCCCAATATTTTGTAAAAATTATAGCACCAAGAAAACAACAAATCATGGGAACTAAGGCAAATTGGACCCTAATCCCAAATAATGCTAAAGGGCTTTGAGGTGCTTCAGGAGTAGGATCGAATTGGGTAAGGGTGTGCACAATTGCGATGGTAAATACTTGAATTATAGCTGCAAATTTTGCTACAAAAGTGTTAATACCCGTGTAAGAACCCTCCAAGCGCTTTTTATTAAGAACCGCAGCTTCGTCATATAAAGTCCCTACTACTGGACCTTGCATTATATTATGAGAAGCAACCGTCGCTCCAATTATCGCTAGACATATAAAAGCCTGAATTAAATTATCAATAAACATTAACGGTATCAATGAAATTGGCACAAGGAACATTCCAACGATAAAGATTTTTAACTGTCCGAATTTTCTACCCAATTTCATCCAAAGAGGTACTGTTAATATGCCCATTATTAGAAATGGTATGTATAACATTAATTCTGCATCGGCGGATAATTTTAGAATGTAATTAACAAAGTATGGAATCGAAGCTACCAATAAAGTATCAAATACTCCAGTTAAGAGATTTTGTATTATCCAAACTCTATAATTTTTGTGACGTAGAGCCATTTTCAAAGTCTTTAAAAACGATTGTTTTGGTTCTCTTGCAAGTAGCGTTGCACGTTCAATCATGTCTTTATCTTCCCTTATGCCAGGAATATTTAAAACCATGAATACAAGAGAAATCAGTCCAATCACGATTGCTGCAAAAACATATGAACTAGGTTCTCCGTATGTTATGAGCATAGGAGGTATTATAAAAGCTAAGAATAATGCTATGGTTTGAAAGACCATTGAAATGCCAGACACTTTTGTGCGTTGTTCAGCTGAACGGAATTTATCCGGAAATAATGCATTATAATTGGTCGCTCGAAGTGATGCGAAAGTATCATAAAGGCTTATCATTATTAAAAACCACGCAAATGTCATCCAAACATTTATTGAAGGATCAGGAGGTAGAAAGATAAGCAAAAAACAGAAATAAACGGGTAATGAGGCACCTATGATCCATGGAAATCGTCTTCCCCATCGCTTCCATAATCGATTCGGGCGATCAGATAGATAACCCATAAAAGGATCATTAATCGCATCCCATACGGTAAAAATAGTATATCCTAAAGTAAATAAAAATATAGGCATACCAATTTCGACTTCATAGAAAAACAAAAGACGCGTCGAAATCATCCCTGCTACTATCGCAGTAGTCAACCACTTAAAATTATATGAAATCATATTTTTAGTAGAATAATTTTTCCAAGTGGTATCTTTATAATTTTCAACTTCTGATATATTTATATTACCATCTGCCATTTTTAAATCATTAAAAGATTAATTTTGAGAATTTAACCATAAATATTTAAATACTTTGATTTGATTGTATAAAAAACTGTTTATAGTAAATAAATTATAGGTCTTTGACTTTTTTGTAATAGGTTTGACCGAAATAAAGAGAAACAGGCTCTTTCTTTTTAAAGAAGAATTCAACAGGCATTTTTCCACCAGGACCAGTAACGACATAAAATTTATTAGTTTCAAAACCGTTATCTTCAGGGATAAGAGGAATATCCACTCTTGGATTAATCTTTGTTGCGTCTCGTACAAAATGAAGCAAGAATCCGTGATTTTCAATTCTCGCTTTCATAATACCTCTATAAGTATGATATACTCCTGTGAACGTGTTTAATTTTTGCATTAAATTTAGAAATGGTAAATCGGTAACTGGATTTTTACCTAATAACACAGCTAAAATTGCATAACCAATGAAAAGCATCAATGCTTCCCCTCCCCGACAATTGCACATAGTCACTAAACCAACCTTTTTATCAGGAACGAAAGCCAAGACAGCAACCCCTGTGTCAGTTCCTCCCGGATGAATAATTATTTTTTCTCCGAAATAATGAGAAATCATCCACCCATATCCATAACCCTCATCACCAACGCCATCAATATACATTCCCATTGTAGAAACCTTTATGTGAATTTTCATCAGTTCTTCAAATAGCCGAGTGTCTAATAGTTTTTTTTCTTCTGATACTCCCTGATTAATTAACATTTTTAAATAATTTGCTTGTTCCATTACGGAACTCATGATACCGCCTGCTGGATTGATTAATTTTCCGAATAAGTGTGGTCTTGCTATCATTTCTACATGATGATCTGTTGCTTTTGGAATGTATCCCTTCGTGTTGTTTGGGTCATTTAAATATTCTGTTTCATCGAAAGTAGTTCTGGTCATCTCCAATGGATTAAATATCTTTTCTTTAATGTAATCTTCATAACTCATATTAGTAACTTTCTCTATAATTTCACCAAGAATTGTATATCCCTCATTGAGATATGAGAATCGATCTCCTGGTTTATCTGTAACCCATTGAGAAGCTCCATTCACAAAAGTATAGAAATCCTCTAAACTACTCATTGGAATATAAGTCTCTTCTAGTTGGCTCAATCTATTAATAATGACATCCGCCATGCCAAGTTGTGGAATTCCCGATGAGTGAGTTAATAAATGAAAAATTCTAATGGGATTATCTGGCTTCCCTAAATTGAAAGGAACATATTTATTCACAGGGTCATTGATATCCAATTTTCCTTCACTCACTAATTGCATAATGGCAAGTGCAGTATAAGATTTGGAGCAAGATCCAATCGGACCAATTGTATCCACAGTTAAAGGTAAATTCTTCTCTAAGTTACGCGCACCAAATGCCTTGGCGAAAATTACTTGATTCCCAGCAATACAAGCTAAAGCCACCCCCGGGACGTGCATTTGTGTCATCATTTGCGAAATTTCATTTTCTAATAAATTCATTAACTGCGTTGGCAATTTAATAGACATGATTAAGATATTATTTTTGTTTATATAAAACATTTTTGTTTAATTACTCATCTTTTCCCCTTAAAATCCCACTTTTCAAGTTCTTGCATTACATAAAAATCAGTCTAAAAGATAATTTTCCAAGAAGTTCTTTCTGAGAATCGAGGGGAAAAAAAACCATTTAGATAATTAAGTAAAAATATGGTTTAACTCATGCCTAGCATTTAAGTGGTATCAAGTAGAAATCCCGTTACTAAATTGATTGCATTGATTAGATCATTTTTATCTATTATTGTATTTGGAGAATGGATGTATCTTCCAGGAACACTAACTACCCCACAAGGGATGCCTGCTCGGGTTAAATGCATGACGCCAGCATCCGTACCTCCTCTTGATGGTACTCTAAACTGGTAGGGAATATTATTCTTTTCAGCTGCTTTTATCAAACGTTCTTTTACTTTTTTAGATGCAATCATGGAAGAATCCATTATTGTAATTACGGGGCCTTTACCAAGTATAGAGGGACATTTCTGGGGAGGAACTCCGGGAACATCTCCAGCTGTCGTGTTTTCGCAAGCAATTCCCATTTCGATATGATATTTTTCGTCCAAATAATATGCGGAGGTTCTAGCACCTCTTAGGCCCAATTCTTCCTGAGTTGACCAAGAAAAACAGAGAGTATAGGGAAGCTTTTTATCAGAAACATTTAATAACGTTTGAACTAGTATATTGCATCCTGATCTATCATCAAATGCCTTGCCTTTTAAACGCCCTCCCGTTAATTCTTGGAATCCTGAATATAACGTTCCTACCGTGCCAATTTTTACACCTTTCTTTTCCGCTTCTTCTCTGGAAGAAAACCCAAAATCAATAAATAATTTATCTAAGGGAACGGGTTTTTTTCTCTCTTCCTCTGGCACGATATGGGGGGGTAATGCTCCTATTACTCCATAGATCCGCTTTTCATTCGGTTCTATGATTATACTCTGTCCTAATAACACGCGCTCATCCCATCCACCCATGGGTACGAAATATGCAAATCCTCTTTCATCTACGTGAGAAATTATAAATCCAATCTCATCCGTGTGAGCATCAAGCAATATTCCTCGGCTCCCAGTAGGGCCATTAATAATTGCCATGAGATTTCCCGTCGAATCAATCCAATGCTTATCCACGAATTGATCGATTTCCTCTACAATGAACTTAACTACTTTTTCTTCATGTCCGGAAACCCCTAGGATTTCAGAAAGATTTCTCTGACGCTCGATAATGCGCCTTTCATAATCAGAGTCATTCATGCTAAAAAACAATAATAATCTAATTTACTTAAATCTTGCTTTAAGATATTTGATCACTAATCTTATTTAATAGAAAGGAGAACATTTTAAAGTACAAGAATGAATAATATGGTACTTTGAATAAATATATTGATTCGGGATTTGCAATTATTGTTTGATTAAACTTATCTCCTAGAGAATCAAGCATTTTTAATTAATAAAGTTTATAATTATCATGAAAACAAATGACTATTTATATACATAGCATTCAATATTTATACATTAATTATTTTGAATTGAATCGGATTATTGTTTTTTTATGAACGACTCCATCGCATCAAATTTTTCATTTTCTGAATTTGAACAGAAAATTGGTTCTCAACAATTATACAAGTTACTTTTTATATTAATTTCTTTAACTCTTTTCTTTATACAAGCTTTAAGGTCTTATGTGCCGGGAGTATACGTGGCCATGTTTCATGTAGTCTTTGGAGAAGACGTTATTATAAATTTCATGATCTTAATTACTCTAATATTTTACATTTTACCTGCTTTAACTAACACTATTTGTAAGAAGTGGGGAGTCAAACGAACATTGAATTTTTCTATTTTTACAACGGCAATAGCTCGTACTTTACTCGCCTTCCATTTTCCTAATATTTGGCAGGTGATTCTTTCCGGTATCACTATTCTCTTCTATTGCATTTTTATTAGTATATTTTTATCACAGTGGATGGAAGAAGATATCCACGTAGAAAAAAAAAACAAGTTAATAATTGTCATGTTTTCTATTTTCAGTGCGTTTCTCATTGATTATTTAATACGATCTCTGGGGGTTACTGAAGATATTTCATTATTGCCTCCGGGGTTAATTGCTGATTATTGGTATCTAACTCAATATCTATGGTTGATTATTCAAATTCCCTTAGCGATAGGCATTATATATTTTACAAAAAGTGGTATCTTAAACTTTTCTCTTGAACCTATTTCTCAAGAAAGTAAAAAGAAACCTTTATCATCCCGCTATTTATTCATTTTTGTAGGAATAGGCATGTTCTTCTTCTTAATGTTTAGTTTATTCCTATATCCCAATATTATTTCACATTATACCCAAACAAATTATTATGTGAATACTATTTTTAATATCATTTCTCTCATGATAGCTCTCATTATTGTAATAAAAATAGACCGTACTGTTATTAGCAATATAAAACTAATGGTTATTTTAAATAGTTTAATGCTAATCATTTTATTCTTATTTCTATTTCTTGAGGGAATTGCTAATTTTTTAATTAGTATTTTGCTTTCTGGTTCATTAATAATAATGTATTTAAATTTCTATCTACTATTTGCTCAAATAACGCAGATTACCTTAAAATGGGAAAAAGTTAAAACAATATCAAATGCGTTATCCCTAAGTTTAGTTTTTTACTTAATTTTCATTATAATGCATATCTTGTCCACAGATTGGGCATATGTACTGGAAATATTGAAAGGAACAGGCCCTTTTATAGTTTTAATTGCTGGAATCCTTTTCTCTATCACTACCATTATTTCAATTCATATAAAAACGGAAAAAGAGGGTAGAATTAATGAATAGAAACGCTAAAATAGCATTTATCTGCATCTTTCTGTTACCTCTATTTACTTCTCTTTTGATATGGGGATTTGCTAAAAGTCCGACAGAAACTCCGAGTAAAAATCAGATTACTTTCATGACTTACAACATTCATTTTGGGCAAGGTGGAGATGACTTATTAAACCTGGAACGCATTGCTCAGAATATATTAGTTGGAGATCCTGATATAGTCGGACTCCAAGAAGTAGAACCGGGGCGCATCACTTCACAAGGTGTGGACATGGCATTTTGGCTTGCTAAACGACTCAACATGTTTTATTTCTATTATAATCCTCCCGAAAATAAACATCTCATGGGTAACACAATTCTTAGCAAATTTCCAATAATTTCTGCCCAAGGATATCCAATCCCAAGCATGTTACAAGAAAGAGTATTCATCCATTGCGTCATCCAAGTAAGCCCTTCTCTTACCTTGGATGTTTTTAATACGCATTTAGGCATTCGCAATGAAAATAAATTTGTTCAGGTGGAATTCTTGATGAATAAAATCATGGAATTATCAACAGCTAGCTACCCTACAGTTCTAACGGGTGATTTAAATCTTGGAAGGACATCTCAAGAGATAAAGCCTATTTTGACATACTTCACTGATACAGGAACGATAGTAGATTTAAATAATCGGGCAAGTATTGATTATATTCTTGTAAAAGGTTATAAATCTATCCAAGATTATCATGTTATAAAAGATATGATATCTAACCTTGATTGTCCTGCTGAATATGGTTCTGATCATCTTCCCGTGGTATCAACGATTATATTTTAGGAAACTTAAATCGCAAGACCATGTTATAATAATTATTAATTAATACACAGATGAGAGGATAATCATTGAAAGGAGATTCTGAACAAATTAAAAGCGAATATAATCCCAGAGACGCTTTAGGATATAGTTTTGGGCAGTTTGCTGATGTGTCTGCGTTTCAGATGTTTACTTTTCTCATTTTTACATTCTATTTTGCCGTAAAGCAGTTAAATGTTATTTTAATCTCTTTAGGCTTTATCCTATGGTCAATATGGAGCGCTTTTAATGCCCCTCTTCTTGGAATTATATCCGATCGTACCAAAACTCGATTTGGAAAGCGCAAACCCTTCATCATGCTCGCTTTTATTCCACTAGCTATTTTGATGGTTTTATTATGGACGCCTCCTAATAATGGTGAATTACCGTTATTTCTTTATTTCTTAATCATTATAATCCTATTCGATACAGTATATACAATTTATTCCGTGAATAGAGTAAGCGTCTTTCCCGCAATGTTTCAAAATCTTGAGGATAGAGCCCGAGCTAACTCTATTCGACAAATATTTTCTATCATTGCACTAATTTTTGCTTTCATTATTCCCAGTTTTTTCATTCCGAAGTATGATAATCCCCAATATGCATCTAATTATATCTTCGCAGCTTTATTCATGGCTTGCGTTATAATCGGTTCATCACTAATTTTTATCAAGTATGGCATTAAGGAACGAAAAGAATTCATACAAGATGCAAAAAATGCTCCTAAGTTTTTCGAATCAATTAAATTCACTCTTAAAAACAAAACGTTCCTCTACTGGATTATACCTGATTTAGCCACGTGGTATGTATTTGGAATGCTTCCCACGATCATACCTCTCTATGGTTCTTATGTTCTGGGAATTGGAGAAGGGGAAAGTTTTTTATTGAGTTTATTATTAGGGATATCGTTTATTTCTGCGGTCATTTTCATATTCTTTTGGAAATGGGTTGCACTAAAAGTTGGTTTAAAGCGAGGAGCAATACTCAGCATGAGTATATTCATTCTCGTTTTAATCCCAAATCTTTTCATATCAGATCTTATTTCTGGTTTCATTACTTTTTTTGCAATAGGAATAGGATTTTCAGGTTCCTTATATTTCAGGGATCCGATAATATCAACAATAGCTGATGATGATGAGTTAAAAACGGGTGTCAGGAGAGAGGGAGGATATTATGGAGTAAGTGCCCTGATAATTCGGCTCTCGACTATTTTAATTTACTTGTCTATTAGCACCGTTTTCACGAGTACAGGATGGGCAGTTTTTAACCCCGTTGCCGGAGCCAACACAATCCTTGGACTTCGATTATTGTTGAGTGTATTCCCCATGAGTGCTTTATTTATTGGATTAATAATGATGTCTCGATTTCCTATAACTAAAGAGCGATATCTTGAGATTAGAACGGCAGTGGATAAAATGCACGAGGATAAAAAACTGAAACTTTTGGACAATCTTGAATGAAAATTATGTCCTTATTGCTTAATTTTAATCGCTTCTTTAAGTATTTCTCATAATAATTTAGGATATAGTATAATAAAAATAGAATGAGGACACTTATATACAATTCCTTAAATGATAAAAGTTCCTCATTTTTTGCCTGAAATATTAGAGGAGCAGTATCGGAAATTACTTACATCATAATAATTCAAATGTGAATTGGGATTCTTGCTTTAGCACGAATACTGTCCATTTCGCGATATGATAATCGCGCGATTTCAGAAGCTTTTCCAATAGATATTTTTCCTCGCATGTATAATTCCAAAGCATCTTGGGTGGCTTTTAAAAGTGATTTAAAGTATTCCCAATCAATAGGCTTTATTAAATCCTCTTGATTGAACCAATATTGTGTCAAATTACTTTTTTGACCCATAATAATTATACAATATTCTAGTTTAATGGATAATAGACAATTCAAGTATTAATTTTTTATGTATAAGATATTTCAAAGGGACGTTTTTTCTCTAACTTACAAAATGAGGAAAGAATGTATATAAAATATATTAATAGTAAGAAGTTATTTGTTAGAATTCCTTTACATTTTTTTATCTTATTTTCTTTAAACTAATTATATAGGAAAGGTAATGTTCAAATGTCAAGTCAAAAAAAACCAAATATCGTGTTATTCATCACTCATGATCAAGGACAATATTTAAGATGCTATGATTCTCCCCAAACGCCTAATACTCTCAATACTCCTAATCTAGATAGAATTGCCAAGGAAGGATTAAAATTCACGAATTATTTTTGTACAGCACCTCAATGCAGTCCGAGCAGGGGGAGCATCATTACATCTCTCTATCCTCATCAGAATGGTTTAATGGGTTTAGTGAATCGAGGCTGGTCTCTTCCAAGAGAAAATAAAACCTTAGCAATAGCCATGAGGGAGAATGGATATAGCACGCATTTATTGGGATTGCAGCACGAGAGTAATGATGCCTATTCTCTGGGCTATGATACCGTGAGTAAGCGAGGCGCGGAATGGAAGTATTCTTGCAAGAGAATGGAAAAACAATATAGCGATTTTTTTTCCCAACATAAGGATGATGAAAAACCGTTTTTCTTAAAAATAGGAACGATTGAAGTCCATTTACCCTTTCAAGCATGGGCGGAACCTGGCGATCCTAAGACCGTAATGGTACCTCCTTTTTTACCGGATAATGAAGCAATAAGACAAAACTTAGCAGAATTCTATGCCGTTATCGAGCTTGTAGATGCTACTATCGGAAAGATCAGGGATGATATGCAACGATATCACTTGACAGAGAATACGCTTTTTATCTTTACTACGGATCATGGGTTACCTTTTCCAAGAGCAAAATGCACGTTATATGATCCCGGAATCAAAACCCTTTTATTAATGAACATGCCATCATCCGAGATATTCAGTGGAGGAAAAATAATTGATCAGATGATTAGCAATATTGACCTTTTTCCAACGTTAATAGACTTTATCGGAGGAGAACCCCCTAAGAAGATAGAAGGAAAAAGTTTCCTTCCCGTGTTGATAAACGAGAATCTTGGCTTTCGGGAGGAAATTTATGCGGAAAAAACGTTCCATGAAATTTATGATCCCATTAGAGGAATCCGAACAAAAAATTATAAATATATCTGGAATTGCGAGGAGTCCAAGGTCCTTTATCAGATTCCTGGAGATATTTCAAAAGAACCTTCGGGGATTTATATGGGATCCCAGAATAGACATCCACGCCCTAACGAAGAGTTCTACGATTTAGAAAGAGACCCGAACGAAATGGATAACCGGATTCATAATCCTGCTAATGAATCGATAATAAATGAGTTAAGAGACACGCTTCGAAAATGGATGGAAAACACTAAGGATCCCATTCTAAAAGGAAAGATTCCTGATATGAGAGGGGAGCCTCCTCGACATTATTAAATTTATTCTACGTGCCTAGCTAATTATAGTGAATTGTTAGAGAAATTCATTGTATTGAATATTAAAAGAGCTTGATGCTCATCAGCTGGTCATTAAAGGCAATATTTTAGTTTATATTGAATAATTAATTAAGAATTCAATACTTTCATCTAAACAATTAAATATATAAAAAAATTTAGTTCTCTTGTAACATGTATAAAACTGACTCTTTTAAGTGATTTTTATGGAAACAAAAGCGAAATATTTAGACCCGAACTTGGATGAGGAAGCAAGAGTGGAGGATCTGTTACAACAGCTGACTTTAGAGGAGAAAATTCTACTACTCCGAGGAAGAGGCCTCTGGACTACCCATCCCATCAAAAGATTAGGAATTCTACCCTTTGGGATGACGGATGGTCCTTTGGGGGTGGCGTGGCATTCCAGCCATCGAGGAAAGCGCACGAGATTTCCCTCAACAATCGGATTATCTGCTACGTGGAATAAAAGGCTTGCATATCAGATGGGGGTAGCATTGGGTAAGGAAACGAGGTTAGCGGGACGGCATCAAATTTTAGGGCCTGGCGTGAATATAATTCGCAGTCCCTTGTGCGGGCGTAATTTTGAATATCTCAGCGAAGATCCCATCCTATCTTCTGATATTGCTGCAGAAGTAGTTAAGGGCATTCAATCTCAAAAGATAGCTGCATGTATTAAACATTATATAACTAATAACTCTGAAACCAAGAGAATGACAATTAGCACGGAAATTAAAGAGCGCCCCTTCCAAGAAATTTACGTTAAAAATTACAAGCGAATTATTGAAAAATCAAATCCTTGGGGTTTGATGTGCTGTTATAATAAAATCAATGGAGTATATGGTGCTGAAAATAAGCATGCGCTCCGCGAGATCCTAAGAGACCAACTGGGATTCTCGGGTCATGTTGTTTCAGATTGGGGGGCGGCACGAAATACCGCTGGGGCGGCATCTTGCATAAAAGCGGGCCTTAATTTAGAAATGCCAGGAAACCTTTTAAGCATGGTAATGACCCCCAAGAAAGTTAAAAGTGCGTTAAATTCAGGAGAGATTAGTGAAGAAGATATAAATCATGTGATAAAACCCCTTCTACTTAGTTTTATTCGCGTCGGATTGATTGAACAAGAACAAGACATCCACGAAAAAGTTTCAGATATCCCAGAACATCAAGCAATTGCCCAACAAATTGCAGAAGAAGGCATGGTATTGCTTAAAAATGAATCAAATCTGCTTCCTATAAATCTTAATGAAGTCAAAAAGATTGCTATCCTCGGTCCGAATTCAGATAAAAAGTTTGGAAAGCCCTTAAATGGAGGAAGTTCTGCCGTTATTCCCCCCAAATTTGTGACTCCTTTTGAAGGAATAAGCGATTACGTGTCTGGAAAAGCAGAGATCGTGGATGAACCTGAAAATGCTGACGTTGTTTTCTTGATAGTGGGTCTTGACCACGGCGGAAGCATCTTCAAAACACTTTTTGTTCATACTGAAGCGGATGCAGAAGGAAAAGATCGCACGCATTATGGATTACCTGAGGATCAAGTACAACTAATAAAAGATATATCAGCAAAAAATCCAAATACGGTGTTAATCTTGATAGTGGGCAGTCCCATCGATTGTTCCGAATGGTATGACAGCGTTCCCGCCATTTTAAATGCTTGGTATCCCGGCATGATGGGAGGAATAGCACTTGCTCGCGTGCTTTTTGGTGAAGTAAGTCCCTCAGGCAAGCTACCCGTAACATATCCAAAGAAATTGGAAGACCATCCTGCGCATAAATCCCCAAATCGTTTTCCAGGAGATTTGGAGAATTTGAAAATATATTTTGGGGAAGGAATTTATGTAGGATATCGATTTTTCGATAAGCAGCAAGTCGAACCGTTTTTTCCTTTCGGATATGGGCTTTCATATACGACTTTTGAGATGTCCAATATCCGGGTTAATAAAGCAAACCTTCAAGGCAAGGGAAACTTCACGGTTTCTGTTGATGTCAATAATACCGGAAAAGCGGCGGGAGCAGAAATAGTTCAAATCTATGTAGGAGATGATGAATGTTCCGTTGACCGCCCGCCCAAAGAATTACAAGGATTTGAAAAAGTATTTTTGAATTCCGGAGAGAAAAAAACCGTTTCCATTGAGTTGGACGAGACAGCATTCGAATTTTACTCAGAGAAAGACCATGATTTTATCGCTGAAACGGGAATGTTCACAATTTGGGCGGGATCCTCCTCCCGTGCTCTTCCATTATCCACTCAAATCGAATTCAAAAAATAATTTTTTTTTTAAAAAACCTTTTCTTAACTTTTTCTTAATAATTTTAGCGTAATAGTTGGTTCCTATTACATATTTATCCGTCTCTTTATGAAAAGAGAGAAAAAAGGGAAAAAAGGAAACACTTAAAAGAAGATTTTCCGCTTACGTGCATATAGTTTAAATATTTCAATCCCCATATGACCAGGAATCGCCAATGCGATACAAATTAACCAATCAGTGATACTTAGATACATGAAATTAAATTGGAAGTTCCATCCCAGCACATCGTTAACGTAGTGATTTACGGGATACGAGAAACTTATAAATAATACGTGTAATCCCAAAGTAGCTATAGTTACTACTAATATTAATTTCGATAATTCATTTCGAAGACTCTGGAATATTGATTTATTCGGTCTACGAAAAGTCCAAATAAAAGTGGTTTCCGCAATATATAAGGAAGTAATGAACATCGTGCGTGCTTTTTGTTCTATTAATTGCTCGTGAGTAGAACCAGGTGGTAAATAACTAATTAAGGGATTTAAATTCCACTTATTTAATGGAATAACGCCTTCAAGGGTGAGTTGGAAGGCTAACACGAGTCCCAAACCCATTATTGCTACTTGAACAATAAGCATGACCCACATGTTCTTATTTAAGAGTTCTTCTTTATTTCTCGGGGGTTCTTTCATTACACCTAATGGAATTCTATCCCCCACGAGAGCAAGAGAGGGAAAAGAATGAGCGATTGCAAATATATAAACATGTTGCCATTGAGAACTAAATAACTGAATAGAAGGGATGAATTCATATGTAAAAAAGATAAATGCTTCCATGATATTAAGGCTGATAAAAAAATAAATTATCGTTCTTATTTTAGAAAATAAACCCCTACCAATTTTAATTCCATTAACTATCGACGTAAAATTATCATCGGATATTACCATGTCTGACGTTTCTTTTGCAACATCTGTACCGGTTATACCCATGGCGATCCCTGCATTAGCAAGCTTTAACGCAAGAGCATCATTGATTCCATCCCCGGTCATCGCACAAATCTTATTTTGCTCTTGGTAGCGTTTAACAATAACTTGCTTATCTGAAGGATTTACTCTTGCAAAAACAGAGACTTTATTAAATTCTTCCGTAGATAAATTATCTATTTCGGAGCTTTCAACAATTAAGTCTCCTGGTTTATAAATCTCCATCTGGGATGCAATCGTCATTGCAGTTGCGGGGTGATCACCCGTGATCATGACCACTTTCACACCACCGTTTTGAGCTTCTTCAACTGATTCTCTAACTCCTTTACGTGGGGGGTCCAATATCGAAACAAAACTTAGAAAAGTTAAATTATTTTCAATCGTTTTCCTCTTTTCATTCTCAAAATGATTGAGTTTCCGATACGCAACAGCTAGGATTCTGTAACCTTGTCGAGCACGATTTTGAATATTGTTTATTAGCTCATTTTTAGAGCTAGCAGAGAAAGGAATAGAATTACCGTTTGCTTCAATATTAGAACAAAGATCTAAGATTTTCTCTGGAGCACCCTTAGAATATGCATAAATTTCACCGTCTGAATTTAACTTGCATACCGTTGTCATTTGCTTTAATTCTGAATTAAAGGAAAATTCTTTAAGATTGGTATAATCTTGTTTTACATCTTGAGGTATAATGTTGACCTTTTCTACCAAAACTAATAAAGCTGCTTCAGTTGGAGAACCTACTGCTCTTCTTACCGAAATTTGCTTTTTATCTTTTGCGCGTATTTTTACATTGTCACGGATTAGTTTCGCATTATTATTTATAATAATCGAATCAATGAACCTTTTGAAAGTCAAATCATGAGTGAAATCTGCTATCATTCCGTCATCAAATATTTCTCCATCCGCTTCATATCCCGTCCCCGAAACAGAAAATTCATGGTTATTAATCCAAAAAAAGCCTACCGTCATTTCATTTCGAGTAATAGTTCCTGTTTTATCGGAAACTATCACAGAAACCCGCCCTAATGATTCGATTGCGGCCATATTTTTAACAATTACTCCGCTTCGTGCCATGTTTAATATTCCCGTTACTAACACTAACGTGGCTAAGATTGGTAAATTAACCGGCATAATATTCATTGCCGTTAAAATAGAATCTACTAAAGCATTATTAATATACTCACCATATAAGGTTCCTTCTAAATCTAATAAGATTAGTTTATCAATCACTGAAGAGATAAGAATAAGTACCACCATGGTTCCGAGGATGTAGCCAAGTCGGTTTAATTTGTGAGTTAAGGGAATATCTTCAATACTACCCATCTCGTTCAATTGGGTAGATATTTTCCCTATTTCCGTATTAAGGCCGGTTCCAACGACCAGAGCTTTTGCCCGTCCCGTATCCACGAAAGTCCCCATGAATATCATGTTTAATTGTTCTTGAAGCGGTAAATTAGATTTATTCAACACCATATCGTCCTTTTCCACGGGTTCACTTTCTCCCGTTAAGGGTGCTTCATCAAGAGATAGATTTACAGCTTCAATTATTCGGGCATCAGCAGGAACTTTAGCTCCTTCACTGATTAAAATGATATCTCCAGGCAGGAGTTCTCTGGTGGGAATTTCAAGCTCCCTTCCATCCCTCATAACATTCGCTTTTAAAGCAGCAATCTTTCTTAATGATTCTAACGCTTTTCGTGCTCTATATTGTTGAATTATCAAGGTGACAGAATTGAGAATCACCACACTAAATGTAATTATTGTAGAGCTAATATCGCCTAAAATAACTACGAAAATAGCTGAGACCAATAAAATTATGATTAAAATATTAAATATCGGGGCTAAATATATTTTCCAAAGGGATTTTTTGATTTTTGGTAATTCATTGAAACCATATTTGTCATATCTAGCATTCAATTCTGAAGCTTTAATTCCATATTCTATATTTGTTTCGAATTCTAATTGTAAATCACTAATGGTCTTTAAATAATATTCCTTCTTTGAATTAAGCTGTTTGCTCATTTTCTTACAACGCTTTATTATAGAAATTCAATATATTCAATATTTTAAATACTTTTTTTAATATTTAAGGAGAAGGGATTAATTTCTTAATAAAGCTCTCAATTTTAGACTAGCATGAAAGTATTATAAAAAAAGGTTCCTTTTCGGTACGCTACTACCGTGACATTTTAAATGTAGTGGATCATTTGGTAACCCATATCATGCGGATATTAGTGGATACTGATCCTGGCCTTGGTCAACAAGGAGCAGACGTGGATGATGGATTAGCCCTATTTTTAATGCTGAACAATCCGGAATTTGAAATTGAAGGAATTACTACCGTATTTGGAAATACGCGCGTAGATAAAGGGTATGCCTTGGTGAAAGACTACCTCACTCTTGCTGAGAGAATTGATATTCCTGTTAAATTGGGGGCAAAAAACAACCGAAAATTGGGAGTATCTACCGAAGCCTCTGACTTCTTAATTAAGGAAGTAAAAGAAAATACAAATGAATTGACGCTTCTTACATTGGGCCCTTTTACGAATGTTGCTACTGCCCTCATGCAATACCCCGAATTTTTTGATGATCTCAAACAGGTAGTTATTATGGCGGGACTCTTAGCTCCGATTTTTTTAGTAAGCCCAAGCTTTAATAACTTCTATGAAAAAGCTCCCTTACAGCAAGTTCTATGCGAGTTTAACAGCTACAGGGATCCTCAAGCCACAAAAATAGCTTTAGAAGTCGAGACTAAAACTCCTCGGATTCAAATGGGCTTAGAAGTATGTTGTAAGGCGATCATTACGGAGGAACACGTAAAAGAATTGGAAGCGGTAAATAAACCAATACCCCAATATATTGCGAAAAACGTGAGGCCTTGGATCAAGCTTCAGAAATCTTATTGGGGTATTAATGGATTTTTCCCTTTTGATACTTGTGTTCCCATTTTTCTCCTTGAACCTCACCTTTTTAAGAGCACGGATTTATTTCTTGAAATTGATACCGAAAAAATACCGGGAAAATATTCGATAGCAGAAAAGAGAAAGGAATCAAGTCCCATTTCTTATTGCTTTGACTTTTGTGATGATGAGGCAAAATTGGAGTTTATCGATATTTTAATTTCAAACCTAATAAAATAGCTTGCTACTTTTTTCATTGTCCATCCATCTATAAAGATTAATAAAAATCTTTATATGAAAGATAGGATCTATTTTATTTCAACTTAATTTTACAAATAAATCAATTAATTTCAAGAAATCTAAAAAATCAAATTATAAAATATATGGTTAAAATCATGCAAAATCTCGATAGTAAGTTGAAAAAAAAACTTGTACTCGTCATCGCAGTCACCATCATCAGTTTCACGGTTTTTTCCATACCTTTAGGGTTAATTCCTCCGTTAGGTAAATTTCTTTTTCCGGGAGATGGTCTTTGGAAAACTCCCGGCGAAGTTCCAGAGGAAGAAACTCTAGATCTTCCTAATCTTAAAGGCAAAGTAATCGTGATCAGAGATCAATGGGGAATCCCTCATGTCTATGCGGATTATGAACATGACATGTTTTTTGCGGTGGGATATTTACATGCCCAAGATCGGCTTTTTCAGATGGATATGATGCGCCGCGAGGTCAGGGGAATGCTCTCGGAAGTTCTGGGGCCCGATTATATAGAGACCGATAAATTTTTAAAATCCACGGAAATGGAATATTGGGCGAATAAAACCGACTTGAAATTAAAGGAGATGCAAGGTGCAAGTAACATGGGATTTTATCCGAGTTTAGAAAATTACGTTGCGGGGATAAATTATTATATTAATAGCCATCCGAATGATATACCTCTTGAATATAGTTTATTAGATTTTAAACCGACTAATTGGACAACCTTAGATTCTTCTTGTCTCGTACAATTAATGGCTTACACTTTATCCTGGAGCTATGGTGATGTATACCGCTTTCTTAATCTTAACGCATTAGGTCCGGCAAAATACAACGAATTATTTGGACTTCCTACTCCCTATCAAATTCCAATCTGTCCAAATTATGGGAAATATCCTGAGGCTCCCGCTTCTCCTGAAGTAAAACAAACTGTAAGTTTAACTGGTCAAGTAAGCACGCAATCAGACGATTCATTAGGAAGTGCATTTTCAACATTTCTAGAAGGAATGGAAGAAGTAGACCTGGGACAACAAGAAATGGAGAATGAAGAATTAGTAGGTTCTAATAATTGGGTAGTCGATAGCATTAAAACCACAACGGGCGCACCCATTTTATGCAATGATATGCATTTGTCTTGGACAATGCCGGGAATCTGGTACGAAATGCACCTGGTTGCGAACGATACGGGGCTGAATACTTATGGATTTGCTATTCCAGGAATGCCTTTACCAGCAGTTGGGCACAATGAAAATGTTGCTTGGGGTTTTACTAATACGGGTTATGATGTGATGGATTTTTATTACTATGACAAGGTTGATGCAAATCATTATATCTATAATAAGAAAGTCACCAAATATGATACAATTAATTACACGATAAACGTGAAAGGGCAAGCTCCAGTAAAATATACAGTTAAAGAAACAGTACACGGTCCTGTATTAAGTGATTTACAGGATTTTGGTTTCTCTTCCCGTCTGGGTGATGTCGTAATCGCTGTGAAGTGGACTTCACAAGACTATTTTTATAATTTCCTTGCCGGATATGGATTTAATCATGCGAAAAATAGGGCAGATTTTGATAGAGCATCAAGATACTGGTCAGGTCTTGCCCAAAATATTGTCTATGCAGATGTGAAGGGAAATATTGCTATAAGACCTACAGGAAAAGTTCCAATTCGTTCAGGAGACGGGCGTTTTCCATATGATGGTTCGAGGGGAGAAGGAGAATGGACTGGTTATGTTCCATTTTCTGAATTACCTAACACAATTAACCCCGAACAACATTATCTCGCTTCAGCTAATCAATTAGTGGCAGGACCTCAATATCCAAAACTTCAAAGTGAATATGCTGCGGGATATCGAGCAAGGCGAATCAATGAAATGCTTTCTACTGCTTCCGATTTTAGTATAGATGTAGAAAAAATGATGACCTATCAACTTGATATTAAATCTTCCGTTGCTGAAGCGTATACTCCCTACTTAATCTTAGCAATACAGAAAAAATATGGTTCAAATGCACCAGAACAAATACAACAAATTTTAAATGAACTCTTGGGGTGGGATTATGTGATGAGAGAAGATCAAGTTGCCCCTACAATATATCGCGTGTTCAGAGATTACTTCTATGATTATACTTTTGATGATGAATTTACGAAGTATGGGGTTGCGCGCGGCCCCGGATTAAATGTCTTGGAATACTTGATGAAACAGCAAAAAAATTCTCATTGGTTTGATAATGTGAACACAAACGGAACCGTGGAAACAAGAGATTATATTATTTTAACGGCTTTAAATTCTGCAATTGATTGGATAGAGAATTATTATGGTTCAGACAATCCCTCTGATTGGATATATAGAAGGATTCACAAAGAAGAATTTTTACACATAACCGGACTCAGAGCATTAAGTGAAGGACCCTTTGAATTTGGTGGAGAAGGATACACGGTTACTCCTTCTGCAATCAGTATAGGGGCTACTAGTGTACGATCTGCTAGAGGAGGTTCTTCTGAAAGATTAATTGTCGATCTTAGTGATCTTAATAATTCCAGAAGCGTCATTCCTTCGGGCGAAAGAGGCATTACCAGTTCAAAACATTATGCTGATCAATTAGAAGAATTGTTTATAAACGGTAAATATCATTATCAATTCTTTACAAACACAGCAGCAAATTTTCCACGAAGAGAAATTGAATCCACTATATACTTTTTACCTAATGGAGGTGCTTGAATATGGACGAAGAACGCAAAATGTTCGGCTTGGGAATTTTAATTACAGCTATTTTAGCGGGCCTTTTAAGCTTGATACCGCTATGGCAACTTGTAATCATCGCTGGGATTGTGGGCGGTTATTTTAACGTAAAAATGAAGAAAAGTATCCTTAGTGGAGCCCTAGGGACCTTAATTTTTTGGGGAATCTATGTTACATATTTTATAATCACAATCAATGCCTATGTTATATTGGACCAAATTGGTGCTCTTTTTATCAGTAAGGGATTTGGTTGGCTGATTTTGTTACTCATTCTTGGTATGGGTACTTTATTCGGGGCTCTCGGTGGAGCGTTAGGATATTACATTCGAATCTTGCGCGGGAAAAAACCTTCCGTTGAGGAACCTAATCTTGAAAAATAATTTCCTTTTTTTTCTTTTTACACCATTATTTTGTGTCCAGAAAACAAGCTCAATGAAGAATTATTTTTCCAAATTTTATAGTAATTTTCTTTTTTGTTGAAAATTGAATTAAAACTTATATAACAATCATCTAAAACTAAAAATCTATAGAGTAAATAAAATACTGAAGTAATTTCATTTTAATGATGAACAATTGATTTTGAAAAAAAAGAAAAAAGAAAAAATTATTGGGATGTTACTCTTGTTACTGGTCGATTAAACATTTCCCAATCTTGCTCATTTGCCCATTGTTCAAAGCTTGTCCATTCAATTTGAGGATATTCTTCATGTAATTTCTCAGTATCAACTCGATATCCTACTTCTTTTATCCATTTATACATTTTAGTCATATCTTCTCCTAATGTCTCGGGATTATCTAAATCTATTTCATGCAAATGAACAGGACGTCCTAGTGCACCAGAAAGTATGTGTGTGATTTCTTCTTCCGATATTCTTTCAGAGGCAATGTCAATTTCTTTTCCTAGAAATTGCTCACGATTTTCTAAAACATGCAGAACAAATCTTCCGATGTCTTTCACAGCTATTAATTCTGTTTGACTATCGGGATCTAATGGTGATTCTATTACACCTTGTTCAAGCTTGTGAAGGACCCAAGGCGCAATATAATTTTCCATGAAAGATACAGGACGCACAATCGTATAAGGAACGTCTATTTTCCGGATATGCTCTTCAACCTTGAATTTACTTTCAAAATGAGGAATATCCGTATTTTTATTCGCACTCGCTACTGACGTATAAACTAAGTGCTTGATTCCCATTTCTTTAGCGATATCAGCAACCGTGATTCCATGTTTCGTTTCTACTTCAACACCGCCTTCAAATGAAGTACCCATGAGAAAAACTGCTTCTACATCCTTCATTGCTTCTCTAATACTATCGGGATCATCAAAACTTCCTTTAACAACTTCCACCCCTTCCTCTGCTAGTAGTTTCGCTTTCTCAGACTCTGGATTACGAGTGAGTCCTCTCACTTTATGTCCATAGTCTAAAAGTGTTCTTGCGACGGAACCACCTTGCTTTCCAGTAGCACCTGTTACCAGTACATATAATGGTCTTACATATGTCAATTTATACACCGTTTTTTTTTATTAGATTTCTCTATTTAAATTACAATAAATTAATCTATTTAAACGGTCTTGTAAAAATAAATTAAATGAAAACGGGAAATCCTTAAGAGAATGAATTTTACATTGATGTTACATTATAATTTATTTGTTACTCTGGAATAATACGCTTTTACAACATTTTCCTCCTAAGGTTCTATTCGTTATTCCGTATTCAATATCATTGCATGATAATGAAGAAAAGAATTTTGAGTAGGGCACTAGGAATCCTTATATTTTGGGGAATTTATGCAATTTATATCATGATCGCGATAAATGCCTATGTTATTTTGGATCAGGTTGGCGCCCTTTTTATCAGCATGGGATTTGGCTGGTTGATTTTGATACACATTCTTGGCATGGGTACTATATTTGGAGCATTAGGCGGTGCATTAGGAAATTTCTTTAGAATCCTTCTAAAACGTGAACCATCTGGAGAGAAAGATTAACATTTAACAATAAAAAATTTACCTTTTTTTTTCAATGATTTAATATGCTTATTCCTTTTTCAAAATTATTTTATCAATAGAACTTTAGAGAAAGATAAAAATAATTATCGTAGAAATGAATCCATTTAGGATTAACAAAAAAGACATGCAGGCTCGGATTTATTTTTTCTGAGAAGAACAATCTTTTTATAAACCTTATAGTTTAGATATTAATCTTAAATTTATCATCCTTGAGGATTTCATTAATTTTACTATTCCTTTCTTTAGAAATCGTATAAAAGTATTTAAAGATCCTTGATCCATTTATATCTAATAACATTTCTTCGCGAGATCAAATTCATGCACCGTAAAATCAAAGGAGGTTTGATTCTATTAATTATTGCGGGGATTTTTACCATATTGGGTTTAGTATTAGGTATAGATCCACAAGCAACGGATTATATATATATACTATTTATATTTTTATCAATTCCCTTATATATGATTGGACTAGCATTCTTTATCATGGGCTTGAATCCAAGAAATCGAGGCATCGCATTTATAGGAATTGGACTATTTATAGGTATATTCTCTAGTTATCTTGTATTTAATTGGTACTTTTATTACTATCAATGGCATGACGTGGCAATAATTCTATCCTCATTATTATTTCTGTTTTGGGCTCTGATTTTTATCCTTCCTGGCATTATTCTTGCTATAAAAGAAAATATACCGAGGATATACATGATTCTTGATATTTTAGTATGGTCTACGTTAATGTGGTCGGGTATCTTGATGTTAATATTTAGCAATTTCTCAACGCTAACTTTTCAAGAGTTTTTTTTACTATATTTCTGGAATGGATTGGGTTTAGGCTTTTTAATTGCTCTAATCACGACAGGAATAGGATGGCTTTATCAGGTTATTATGTATGATTAAAAATGAATCAATTATATTAAATTAAATATTATTTTTTTTTAATTTTGGTTTAAAAATTATTGCGGGTTTGGTCCTTTCTGAATACACGAATTTTACTGCATTATGATTTTCTTTGTATTTAGCCTTTAATTCTTCTAAGGATCCGGCATCCAATGCGCGCGTCCTGCATGCTTCCACACAAACAGGTTTAAGATTTTGTTCGAATCTTTCCACGCAATAATTACACTTTCTCATTTTAGAACCTCTCTCGGGACCAAATTGAGGGGCATCGTATGGACATGCTTTCAAACATTTAGAATTGCATTCCACATTCCCAATGCATTTATCACTATCAACGATGACAATTCAAT
>CAYLZE010000073.1:0-25237 GCA_964388035.1 uncultured archaeon | reverse complement strand
ATAAATGATTTTTAAATTTCAGTCAAAAGGAAAAAATCAAAAATACACTCAATTATAATTAGATACTTTTTAATAAAACTAATAGACAAAATCTAGTTTTAAAAATATTAAAAATGAGGATTTAAATTGAAGATCAAACCTAATTCTATATGAAGAATTAAATAGATTATATTTTTATTCTACGACTATAAGAAAAATAGTTGCTTTTTAAAAGTATAAAGTAAATTCTTCAGGATTGTACTTACTCATGGGGTAATATAGAAATTAAGATGATAATTAACAAGATACCGCCTATAAAGATTAATGTTTGAACGAGAGACTTTTTCACATGCTTCTGTTTAATAATTTCTGGCATTAATTCTGCACATGCGATGTATAAAAATCCTCCTCCTGAAAATGCCAAGAAAAACAAATTGAACAGTTCCACGGTACTTGATAGCATGAAAGCGATTAATCCGCCAAGAAGGGCAACCATGGCGCTGATAAAATTATAGGTAAGAGCTTTTTTTTTGGAATATCCTCCGTATAATAGGATGCCATAATCTCCAATTTCTTGAGGTAGTTCGTGAAATGCGACAGCAAGCGTCACGATAATTCCGCTTCCAATATCATTAATAAATGCCACCATTATTATAATTCCGTCCAATAGATTATGCAAGCCATCACCAAATAAATTTAAAAGCGCAACCGTCTTAATACTTCCTCCTTCAGCAATGGTGAATTCCTTAGCTTCCCCTAAATCACTATAACAAACGTATTGATTTTCTTTTTCATGAGCATGACCGTGAAACCAATAAATGAAACGTTCCAATATGAAAAAAGCTACAAATCCAAAAATAACCATTCCAAAAGGTAAAGTCTCTGCCAGTTCAAGACCTTCAGCATTTAATTCCTCTAAATGATGAAGAGAGTCGGGGATGAGATCAAAAAGTGCGGTTGCTAATATAGTACCTGTGGCAAAAGCGACTAGAATGAATAAAATTTCATCTAATGTTTTTTCTTTTAAGGAGATCATAGCAAGACCAGAAAGACTCAAGCAGCCAATAATAAATATCATCACGAATCCTAAAATGACTTCTAATATCATTTGCACTCCTTTATAAGACTAATCATTCTAATTATATTTGTTAAACTATTTAATACTAATTATTTTTACTCGTGGATTCGTTGCAAATTATCAATAAACTATTTATAACCATGAATTGAAGGAACGTCAAAATATGGACTCCAAATGGTTTATTTGTCCTTCAAATATTTTAGATTTAAAGAGTGTTATTAATAATTAATGAACATTTTTAATTTTGATACGTTCAAACCCATAGAAAGTCGAAAAAATAAAAGTACTATCCTATAATTATGTACTAACTTATAAACATTAAATTTAAATTGAAGTTCGATCATAATTCATCCGTGTAAACGAAAGTGAATGAATACCGCAAAAATAATTAATTTTAATAATAAAATAAATAATTTGTGTAAAATTTCAAAAAAAAATGATAGCAAATTATTTGAAACAGATAATCGCACCGGTATTTTTTAAAAAGTCCTTGAATTATTTGAAGGAGAGCATGAGTAAGTTGAATTTGATCTTTTACAAGACTAATTCCTTGGCTATTAGGGATCAAATCGAACCTCGGATTAGTTTCCTCAAGGATATTTTGTGGTTATTTCAGAATTCTTCCTTGAAGAAAAGAAAAATAGTAAAAATAATTAACGAGATTAAAGATTCATTGACTAATATGATAGATCTTCCATATTAATTCTTCTTCTATCTAAGAGAATTCATTAATTTACAACCTTATAACTATTTATAAAAAATTATAAATTTGTATAAAATCTACAAATTTTTATTCCCGTCATCCATCTCTTCTAGAGGTCTTTTACTACAATTTCTATGAAATTATATCGGAGATTTATGAACTTTTGATAATGATTTCTACAAATGACATTATTAAGTTAAAGGGATTTGCAAATAGGAGATTTTCTCTTATTAATTTCAATAATAAAAAAATAAAGGTTAAGTAATTGTTAGTAGACAAGTTTTCAAATAGATTCCTTTTGCTCTTTATTGCAAATTAATTTCACTAATCTACGGCCTTGAGACATGCACATGGGAACGCCCCCCCTGGGTGAAATCCATTGTCCTGACAGTTAATTTGAAATAAATTTAAATCTCATTTTTCATTATTTAACCAATAATCTTATTAGATATTAACTCATTTGAGCATGTCGAGCATTAAACAGGTCATGATATCGTTAGGGCGTCCTTTAATTCTGATTATTTTAATACCCTTAGTTCTGATACTTGGTATTATAAATACTATTACTTTTCCCTTATATAATCCATATATAGTTGAAATTTCTATTGGTATTCTCTTAATGGGATTAGGTACTATTTTATTTAGCTATTGCGTGCATCTTTTTTATAAGATTGGTAAGGGGACATTATCGTCCCAGTCAAATTTGCACACGCAACATTTAGTCATAGTTGGCCCGTATAAATATGTGAGAAACCCTATGGACCTTGGTCTAATGGTTATTCTTTTTGGAGAGTCACTATTTTTAAGGTCATTCATTCTTCTCATTTATAGCATCATATGCTTAATTATAAGTATCGTTTATGTTTATTTAAGTGAAGAAAAGGATTTAAAAGCTAGATTTGGACAAGAATTCTTGGATTATAAAAAAAGTGTAAGGGCTTGGATTCCACGGTTAAAACCCTATAACCCACAAGCAAAAAAGTCCATGGAAGAAGAAAGTTAGAGAAAAACTCTCAAATTTTGGATCCCTTAATAAGTAATAAGAGGCAGTGAAAAATAAAAAGTCGATCCTTTAAATTTTCCATCTGATTCGAGCCACATTTTTCCCCCATGTTTTTCTATTACTTTTTTAGAGATATACAACCCTAATCCCGTTCCTTCCGAAACCACATCCAATCCTTTTCCAAAACGTTCTATTTTCCCAAATTGCTTAAAAATTAAATTTTTTTCCTCTTCAGTAAATCCGATTCCATTATCTTTAATGGAAATGATTACGAAATTTTCTGTTATCTCAGAGGAGATCTCTATAATCCCATCCATGGGCGTATATTTGATTGCATTGCTTAAAATATTCGTTATAACTTCATAGATACTTTCCTTTTCAAATTTTAATATTAATTCTTCATGTAAATGGAGCAAGATTTTTTGATTTCTTTTTTTTGCTAAGTGAGATAATTCATTCATGCAAAATTTTATTAAAAAAATAAGATCTTCCTTATTCTTGTCTAAAATTTCTTCTCCGGATTCCAATCTCATTGTTTTTAATAAATCATTTATTAACGTTTCTAATCTCATGCAGCCTTCTTGAATTCCATGGAAATGGGTCTTAAAATCAAGATCAAAATCTTTACTATATTCTTTCAATAGTAGTTCCGTATATCCTTTGATAGAAACCAAAGGAGTCTTTAATTCATGGGAAATTCTTCGCAATAATTCGGACTTTAACTCGTTTAATTTTTTCAATTCTAGCTCGATTTTCTTTTTTTCCGTGATATCTTGAAAATTTTCAATGACATGAGTTTCTCCTTTAAGATTTATTTTTTTGGCATTCTTAAGGATGGGCGTTACACTTCCGTCTTGATTTCTAATTATAGTATCCATCCCTTGGAAACCTTCTTTATCCTCCTCCCAAATAAGACAGCTTTTGGGATGGATTCCTCGTTCACAAATTATATCACAACGTTTTCCAATAAGTTGATTTCTTTCGTATCCCGTCATTCTACAAGTAACTTGATTCACATCCACGATTTCAAAATCACTATTAACAATAAATGTTCCTCCTGCGACATTTTCGTACAATTTTCGAAATTTTGCTTCTGATTCTATTAATTTTAATTCTGTGGTTTTTCTCTCGGTGATATCATTGATGATGACTTGAATCAGATTTTCATTTTCTAATTCCACCAAAGAAACATGTATTTCTATCCAAATTAATTCTTGTTGGTTGTTATAAAGTTCGAAAGTTAGAGGTTTAACCACAATTCCATTCAAAAGATCATTGATTAAATGAGTTATTTGCGTAGTATAAAATGGTGGAATTATTTCAGAGCTGATGAAGCTTTTCCCTATCATTTTCATCTCTTTTAGATCAAATAAATTTTTACCCGACGAATTAATCTTTAGGATGATTCCATTCTTATCTAATAGAAAAAGGGCATGAGGTGAATTATCAAATAAAGCACGATATTTTGCCTCAGAATCTTTTATTAATAACTCCGCCTTTAATCGCTTGGTTGTATCTCGAGATATAAATACCGCCTTTTTTTCATCATTTTCGTCTAAGAATGTTTTTCCCTTGACTTCCAACCAGATTGGATTTCCCTCCTTATCCTTTATTTTTATTTGTTCTATAGCTTCTCCATTCTTAAAGAGTTCCTTTAACAATTTCACGACTTCGGGAATCTTATCGTCTTCCATGAACTTAAATACCTTTTTATTTAAATTATCTTCACGTGTATAACCTAAATTTTTTTCATGAGCATGTTCATTTACATATTCAATTTTAAATTCCTGATCTACGATTGAGATATAATCATTTATGTTATTGCTAATAATATGAAGTATATCTTCTGATTTTTGTAGTTGCTTTTTTTTCTCTTCCAGTTCAGTTATATCAATATTGATGCCCAAAATATTTTCTATGCTTCCATTTGTTTTAATGGGAGTTATAATATTGTAAAATACCTTTCTTTTCCCATTAACGTCGAAAGATACTTGTTCTTTTATGACTTCTCCATTAAATGCTCTTTTATTATTATGCTTCCAGATTTTTATAGTTTCTAAGTCATTTACAACTTCTTCTGGATATTTTCCAGTCACATCCCCCCAATGCCCCTTACATTCGGAGTTGATAATGGAATATCTGCCCTCTTTATTGATTACAAAAACATCGAAAGGTAGATTTTCAATCAAAGTTAGAAATTTTACTTCGTTTATCGCGACCACCCTAATGGTTCAATGTATTATTAGAACGGTTTTAATTCTAAAAGGAAATTAATTTAAGAACATTTAGGAGCTTAAAATAATGTATATTTATTTATAGATCCTCTCTATTCTTTTTTAAGATTATATTATATGAACATCTTAAATCAATTTTTTACCTTTTTAAGAATAAAAAATATTATTTTAAATATGCATTTAGTTTTCATAAAGCTTAAAAGGATATAGTTAATTAAGATTAGGAATTAGAGATCGTGAGATTAAACTTTCCCTAATTGATTATTAAATGAATGAGAATTCCACTTTAAATAAGATTTTCAACGGTGTTAAAGCAGGCAAGATTGATAAAGAACGTGCAGGGAATTTATTACTATCGATTATCGAAGAAAGCAATAAAGCAAGTATTCGCATTTATGTTTTAAAAATCTTGGATTTGATGGAACTAAAATTACCAAAGATCTTCAGAGTTTTAGAAAATTTGCTCATTTCCGATGAAAATCCACGAGTTAGAAAGCTTGCGGCAAAAATCATAATAAAATTATACTTTAAAGAGGGATTCGAATCGTTAAAATGGAATTTAAATCATGATTCCGCACCTCTAGTTATTAAAGCAATTTTTGATTCTGCTGATAAATTTCTCGGAAATTCAGCAATTGAACGTGAGTTTTATGAAGAATTGGTTGATTGGTTGAATACTTTTTCTTCACAAGTGGGGGTCGTTCCTGAAGAAGCAAGATTTTTTTTAGATTTAGAAGCCCTTTTTTCTAAAAATAAACAGAACGCTAAATTTTCTTTTGAAATTTATAATTTTTGCCAAACCATGACTAACCTCCTAAACGATGGACCCTGGTTGGTAATTAAAGATAAACACGTTATACGTTTAACCTTCAATCGAGAAAGCTGGAAATATTTGAAGGAAATGGAAGGAAGTTTTAATTCTCTCCTGAACATTAGCTATTTGGATCTATATTTTTCCTATCTTTTAAAAAGAAATTTGTATCCGGTTAAACCCTTTAAAATCCCAAATTCAATTGGAATGTTAAGGTGCTTAGAATATTTAGATTTGAGTCATAATAATTTAAATACATTGCCCGAATCCCTTAGAAATCTTCAAATACTTGACCAAATAATTCTAAAAAATAATAAATTTCAAGAATTTCCCCCCGAAATATTGATTCTTAAAAATCTACGGGTATTAGATCTTAGTCAAAATAAAATACGTGAAATTCCTAATTTATCTCAAAATTTTCCCCTATTGGAGGATATTAATTTGAGTTATAATGAAATTAAGAAATATCCTCCCTGGATGGATGAAGAAACTATGAAATTTCGATTGTATCTTGAGAATAATCCCCTCTAACTTTTAGCATGAATCTTCCCCTTTGAGATTGTCTAAATCGTCAACCAATTAGTTAATTATTTATATTTGAACCATAAAATGTATAGTAACAAATTCAATTAATTAGATAAGTGTTGTAAATGGCAGAAGAGAAAAAAATTAACGGGGGAGACTTGTTAATTAAATGTCTTCTTCAAGAAAATGTGAAATACATGTTTGGCATTCCCGGTGGACAATTCTTAGCAATGTATGATGCAATTTATAAGTGGGGAAAAGAAAAAGGGATTGAAACGATTTTATTTAGACATGAGCAAGCCGCCGCCCATGCTGCAGATGCCTATTCAAGAGTAACGAATAGTCCTGGAATTTGCTTCGGAACTGTGGGTCCAGGTGCATTGCATCTCGTTCCCGGTGTAGGCGCGGCATGGAGTGATAACATCCCCGTGATTGCTATTGTTCCGCAGGTAAACACTCGATTTGCGGATTCGTTTACTCTTCAAGGTAATCTCGACCAAATCACCATGTTTAAGCCGATTACTAAATATCAAAAATCTATCAGAAAAATAGAGGAAATTCCCGATGCAGTGCATAAAATATTTAGAGAGGCAACGGGAGGTCGACCACAGCCCGTTTTGCTTGAAATTTATGAGGATGCATTTATAGGAGAAGCCAATGAAAAGGATATTCCCATCCTCTCTTCTGAGAAATATCGGACCATGGCAAAGCCCGCCGTGGCAAGCGATACGATCCAAAACGCCTTAGAATTGTTATTGAAGGCTCAAAAACCTCTAATTATCTCAGGAGGAGGAGTATCCCGAGCTGGGGCATGGAACGAACTCAAGGAAGTTGCAGAATATTTAAAGATCCCGGTGCTGACCACCTTAATGGGTGTGGGAACCATTCCTAATACTTCCAAATGCTTAATTGGAGCTTCAATTGCAGGGCCGGGATTAATGGCGGCTAGAGAATCAGACGTAATATTAGCGTTAGGCACAAAATTTTCCTACATCCTTGGGCATGGTGAGGAGCCATTCTGGAATGATAGTCAAAAACTCATTCAAGTAGATCTAGATCCCAGCATTATTGGAAGAGCAAAACCCATAACTCTAGGCATTGTGGCTGATTGCAAGCAATTTTTGACACAACTTCTCTCCGAAGCAAAAAAGAAAAATAAGGTTGAACAGAGAGATTGGCTAAACCAATTAGCAGATATTAGGGCTAAAACGATCGCAACTTCAATCAAGAAATCTTCCAAAGATAAGAGTCCTATATTACCCCAGAGAATGATTAAGGATATATTAGAATTCATAGATGCTGATGGTATTTTAATCATAGACGGAGGAGATATAGCAGCATACGCTGCCGAGCAGATTGACTTTTATAAACCTCGTCCACCACTATCCACGGTTCAAGCTATTGGAATGGGACACTTAGGCACGTCTGTTCCTTATGGTATTGGTGCAAAGTTTGCAAGACCAGACAAACAAGTCATAGCAATATCGGGAGATGGAAGTTTTCTCATAAACATACAAGATTTAGAAACGGCGGTTCGATGTGGATTTAAAAATTTAATCTATTGTGTCGGAAACAACAATGCGTGGGGAATGATAAAGTCCGGTCAGAAATTAGCGATGGGTAAACGATTTATCGATGTAGATTTGCCCGAGTTCAATTATGCAGAATGTGCTAAGGGATTTGGATGTTATGGAGAAGTAGTATCAGATCCCAATGAACTCAAACCTGCTTTAGAGCGAGCTAAAAATTCGGGAAAACCCGCAGTCCTTGATATAAAAATCGCGTTTGATACCCCAGATGCTACCAAACTTCTCTTATCAATGGGAATTTTATAAAAAATTCAAGAAATCTTATTTTTTTTTAACTATTGAACAAATTTCTCTCTAATTTTTTCCAATTGCATTATATTTAACAGAAATTAGATAAATGAGATAGAACCTACTGAATAATAATCTTACTTATTAATGCAGTATACCAAGATTCTCTATTCATGGTGTTTCCCGGGAATAAGCAAGCAATTTAAGACATATTTTAGTTCCTCCAGTTTTATTATCTTCGATCCATATTTTTTCGTTAAAATTTTGAATTGCTTCATGAGTTATTGCCAAACCTAAGCCCATTCCTTTTTCTTCGCCATAAGAAAATAGTGGCTCAAAAGCTTCTTGCTTTAGATGATCTGGAATTCCCTTTCCTTGATCGGCGACTTCAAAATAGATATTTGGATAGAAATAATCAATATTTATATTAATTTTTCCATTAATTGGTGAAAATTTTATCGCATTAGATAGAATAGTTAAAATAGCACTTTTAATAGTAATATTTGCTCTAATTAAGGGTATTTTTTTCAATTTATGGAATAACATTGAAATAATTTTATGATTAGATTCTGCTTCGAGTTCCATTATTACATTCTCAATTATAATGTTAAGAACATATATCTCAAAAATTTTGAAAAAATTATTGGATTAATTAAAATTTCTTAGGGGTAGTAAGTAATTTTTATATTATCATTGGATCTTTAGCTACCTACTTTGAGCCCATTTACTTATTTAAAATCATCAAGGAGGTTCTTATATTACTTCCCCTGCGTCAAAAAAATTAAGGGATGGTGGTAATTTTCCTCATAATAATTTCTATCTTTCTATTAAAACAATTCCTTCCCATGGACCTAAAATGATATTGTCTTGATTTAAAGGTCGTATTTTCGTGGAAGTAGAAACGAGCAAGCGCAGATTAGGAGTAGGATTTTGAAATTTTAGCGTATTAGATGAAAAATTTAGATAGACATGAGCCTTTTCGGTCGCTTGTTTATTTATAAATGATCTTTCATATGCAAGGAGAGATTTAGGAGAATTTTCTACTTTCTTAAATGTAAAACTTCCGGAATTAAGTGCGGGTGTTCGGGCTCTAGTTTTTAAGAATCTTTTGTAGCAATTCAATAAAGAATCTGCTTCTTTTAGTTCTTTTTCTACATTATTAATATTATGAGAATAATTCACGGGAAGCCAAGGTTCCACGTTTGGAGGGGAAAATCCCGCATTTTTAGATCCGTTCCATTGCATGGGCGTTCTACACTCATCACGATTCAGAGAGCGTCCCGTTCTCCATAAAATATTGCGTAAAAATTGCGGGATTATATTATAAAATATAGATAATGCGTCCTTACTCTCTCTTTTATGAAATCTTGCTTGTTCAATCCCAATTTCTTCTCCATAATAAATAAAGGGAACTCCCCGGGTGGTTAATTGTAAGGCCATGTTTAATTTTGCTTTCATTTTATTATTTCCCAATTTTGAAATCCTGCGATACGTATCATGGTTGCTAAATACCCATGTTGGCAAAAATGGCACGGGAAAATGAGTTTCATATGAACTGATCAACTTTTTAATTGATGAGGCTTTCAGTGGGACATTCATTGATTTAAAAAGAAATACGAGATTAAGACCATCATTATTTTTTCCATCTCGTGTTACATTTCCCAAGTATTTTCTTAAAGTTTTTATAGAAGCACTGATCTCCCCTACCAGAAATTTTCCCGGAAATTTATCAATAGTCTTCCTTAAAGTCTTACAAAATTTAATCGTATCGCCGTGATTCAGCGTCATCTGAGAACTCCTGAAAAATAGATCTAAATCCTCGGAGAAGAGTTTATACGTAATCGGAGAATCTCGAAAAAGAGGATCCTCAAATAAAGCGTTTATAATGTCCAGTCGAAATCCGTCCACTCCTTTTTCCAACCAAAAATGGATAATATCTAGCATTTCCTTCCTCACCCGGGGATTTCTATAATTTAAGTCGGGTTGAAAGGGAAGAAAGGCATGATAATACCATTGGTCAGTTTTAGGATCATATTCCCAAGCGCTACCGCCGATTGATCTCCAATTATTGGGGGGTTTTTTACCGTTCGGTTTCTTACCATCCCTCCATATGTACCAATCTCGTTTAGGATTATATCTACTGGAACGGGATTCTTTAAACCAGGGATGTTCCTTGGAGGTGTGGTTCAAAACCATGTCCATGATGATTTTCAACCCCATTTCATGAGACTTCTTAATTAGTTCTTCAAAAATCTCCATCGTGCCATATTCGGGATTAATTTCTCGATAATCCGTGATATCATACCCGCAATCATGTTCTCCATAACAATTTTCACTTGGAGAACAATAAAAAGGGCTGATCCATAGAGTTTCAACGCCTAAATCTCTGAGATAGTCAATCCTATCTACAATACCCCTTAAATCCCCAATCCCATTTCCCATCGTGTCTTGAAAGGAGCGTGGATAAATTTGATACACAACGGTCTTTTTCCACCATGGTATAGAAGGATCTACCATTAATTATCCCAGTATTTCTTCCCTTAATTAATTTTGTATTCATTTATTGCTTCAAACATGGCGAGAATGTTGTCAACTGGTTGATCGAGCAGAAAATTCGTGGCTCCCGGAATATACCCATGTGGACCAAGCTCATCTATGGATTTTTTAACTGATAATTTAACTTCCTGGGGCGTAGCGTTTTTTAACAGATTAGTATCGTCAATCGTCCCGATCAGCGCGATTTTATCCCCGTATTTTTTTTTAATGCTTACTAAATCATTATTAAAAGGCTTTAAAGATTCTACTCCATCCAATCCAACATCTATGAATTCTGGAAATAAATCTCCTATATTACCACATGAATGTAACAAACATTTAGCACCAGAATCATGGACAATATTTACATGTTCTGCTAAGGTAGGTTTTACTAAATCTTTCCACATTTCCACGCTCATTTGAAGCCCTTGATTGAAACCATAATCATCTCCAATCATGACCACTTTTGGCTGAGCTTCCTTTACTAATTTTTTCATTCCATCCAGCGCAATTTCGCAAAAATAATCATTTATTTCATGTAGGAATGCCCGGTCTTTTCTCCATAATTTGGCTATGTTGCCGAATCCAACACCAAAATGAAGAAATTCCCAAGGACCCGTTAAACCTATCGAGAGCACCAAATTATATTTTCTCTCACAAGTCTCAATTATTTCTTTATATTTCGCAAATGACTTTTTAGAAATCTTCAAATCTCTTTTCATGTAATCTCTTATTACTTGTTTCGAAGTTAGGCCTTCCTTAATCCACCACCAGTGAGGAATCGGATGCTTTTCCCGACCTTTTGGTTGTTTATAGGGCGAGATACGAGTTACGATTTTAAAGAGTCCGCCATCCGTTTGAGCGGGTAAATTTAAGTGATCCAGCCAGACTAAAGGACCTGAAATAGTAACCCATGCGAGATCTGCTCCCAATTTTACGGATAAAGGAATAAGAGTGGGACAGAGCCATGGCAACTTATCCTTTTTATATTCTTGGAATTCTTCATAGGTAAATCCAACCTCTGCGTAATAGCGCTCCATGAAGTCCCAATCCGCACCTAAGCAAAAGGATGGCATCCGGCTGGGTGTCTTACATTCAAGTGCATCCCATACTACTTCCAATGCACCTTTCATTTATAAAGCCACCCTCCCTAATAAATTTAAAAATTTCAGTAAAGAACCAATTCCTTTCATTTTAATTCTCCGAGTTATAAGATAGGAAATTCCTTTTAAAATCATATTTCCTTGTAATAAATTGATAATATCTTTCATGTTACCAATGAAAGCTCCATCATATTCTACAGATTCAGGATTTTCTACGGGTTCAATTAAATAATCACCTTTTTGCCCATCTAATGTAATAAGAGCCCCGGGCAAATAATCTTGCATGAATATCAGAATCTTCATCTTATCAATCTTTAAGTCCGTTAATATTCGTTTTAAAAAACCCATCTCCCGCGTGGACCAGAAGGCGGAATAAAATAAAGCAGGAACATTTTCAAGGTTTTCCATTTTGATCTCTAATCCTATTTTTTCGTGTTAATTTTATTATATGCGATTAATGGAAAAAAAGGTTTTTATTTTGATAAATTTAGAATTTAATGATAATATCATTTATCATTGCATTCCTTTTCTTGATAATGGAGAAATGGTATTCTTTGAATAACTCCTTTTATGAAATGCATAGCGAAAAAGTATATAAATTAACCATAAACATTACTATAAAAATGGAGAAAAATTATAATTTAAAAGTAAAATATAAGAAAAGTGAATTAGAAACACTCCTTATTTATCCATTCATGGCATTATTTGACTAATTATGCATAATTCTATTTTAATAGATTAATTTTATTCACTTGTTTAAAAGCTTTTTTAAACACTTTTTTGAATGCTCGCTTATTTATTTGTTTAAAATTTAGAATTTAATTGAATCTATGCATGAGCTCGAGTTGAGCTGTTTGCAAATTCATCGGAGGTAATCCTAAAAGCATTGCTTCGATGTCGTCGGTTACCATGCGTCCAATATTGCGACGGGCTTGTAATGCAGAACCAGCAAGGTGAGGAGTGAGTATTACATTCTTAGCTCTGCGTACGGGATGATCTTTTGGCAAAGGTTCGATGGGATACACGTCAATGGCAGCCTTAAACCTATTCTCGTTCGTGAATTCTATTAACGCATCAAAATCGATCAGATGGGCGCGGCTTAAGAGGATTAGAATTGAATCTTTTTGAATTTTGAGTAATAACTCCCGAGAAAGGAGCGCTTTATTTTCTGCAGAAGGTATGGCCAAAACGAATATAAACTTGGAGGTTTCTAAAAGGGTTTCCAAGCTAACCGATGCAACGCCTTGCTTTTTTAGATAACTTTTGGGAAGCCAGGGATCATATGCTTGGATTTTACAGTGAAATGGATCTAGAAGAGGCTTTAATGTTCTTGCAAGATTACCATAACCGATAATCCCGATCAATTGATCATATAATGTTGACACGTACATAAATTGCCACTTTTCCATGCCTACCCTTATATCTCTATCGGCTTGCGTGATATCCCTTGCCGCAGAAATTGCTAAACCGAGGCCCATTTCTGCAACCATAGGTGCAAAAGCTGGAGCACAGCTCAAAACTCGAATTTTCCTTTGAAAACAAGTTTCATAGTCAAGAATCTTGGGCGAGGGATGTTGTCCTCCGACTTCAATTATGGCTTTTAAATTAGGAGGGAAGGCCCACTTCCACTTCATAAAAATAAAATACCACTGCGCCGAAAAAACCGATGAAAATGGAGTCCATGTACCAAGTGGAAGTATATGAAAGGATTTTTAGTTTTGAATATTCTGCACTATCATCCATGACAGGTTGGTTATCATTATTTACTTGTTCCATGATTTTTCTTAATTTTTTTATTTAATATTTTATTTAAATTGATGACTTCAATACATTTAACAACTAAAATAAAAGTTCACATTTTTTGTGAGATATTTGAAAATCCAACAGAAATTAACACTTAATCAATTTTGAAAATGTCTGGACCAATTAAGTATTCTTTTTAAATATTCTTACAAGAATCAAGAATGGTGAAAAAAATCTTTTTTCGCTGTTTAAAATATGATTAAAAAATCCATCAGTTCTTATTTGTAATATTATTATATAATGAGAAAGAAAATTGAATTAAGGATGAACAATATGAAGGTGTTCAAATCATAAGAGGTGCAGTATATTTAGATAAAAGGAGTGTAGTAGTAAAGGATGATTTGCAAAAACCAGAATTGAATGCTGATGAAGTTTTGGTTAAGGTGAAATATTGTGGTATATGTGGATCAGGTGTAGAGTCATATAAATCGGGAGGAGTTTATTTGCCCAAAATAATTTTGGGTCATGAGTTTTCGGGAGAAGTGGTAGAAATGGGAAAGAACGTGAAAAAGTTAACATCAGGAAAACACGTCACGGTAAATCCCATCTTACCTTGCCATGACTGTTATTGGTGTAACCGTAATGAGGAAAACATGTGTAAAATATCCAATAGTTCTTTAGGGACAACACAAGATGGAGGAATGGCAGAGTATGTAAAAGTAAAATCGGATCGCGTGCTTGAAATACCAAGCGAACTTTCATTTCAAGAAGCGGCGTGTGTAGAACCCTTAGCAAATTGCGTGTACGCCGTGAGAGAATCTGGAATTAAATTAGGGGAAAGCGCCCTTGTTTTTGGTGCGGGAACCATTGGTCTCATGACGATTCAAGCCTTAAAAGCAGCAGGGGCGGGGAAAATTTTTGTTATTGAACCGGTTGAGTCTAAACAGGAAAAAGCTTTAAAATTGGGAGCTACTGAAGCTCTCCATCCTAAGCAATCTGTAAAAGTAACGCGAATGACCGATAGAATAGGTCCTGATCACATTTTTGATTGTGTGGGGATTCCAGATACGATCATGACTTCCCTTACTTTAATTAAAAAAGGAGGGCATATTACCCTTATCGGAATCCATTCGGAGCCCTTTGAAATGCGCGGATTGATGCAAATACCCTTAAAAAATATATCAATCAGAGGCATATATAGTTTCACCCCAGAAGTGTTTCAAGCCTCAATGGAACTTATAGCAAGTAAACAAGTTAATGCTCGAGCAATAATTACAAGCATTATAAAGCTGGATGATGTACCAACCATGTTCGAAAAATTAGCAAATCCTCCGCACGATGAAATTAAAGTCCTTGTTGAATTATAATTTATTTCTTCTTTTTTTAGGTAAATATAAATTAATAAAATCCCCTGATTTAAGATTGCTTAAGATTTATCTATTGATTTAAGTTGAACCATTTTGTTAATGATGAGTTGGAAGCATTGACTATGGAGGAGAAAACGAGATGTTTTTAGCATTCGGAACATCAATTTCTGGAGCATGTTCTTTAATATAATTAATGGAAGCAATTGCCTCGTCGTTAAATAATTCAAACACGATGGGACCCTTGAACCCTTGATCATGTATAATTTTCAAGAATTTAGAAGGAAAATTACTTCCCGTTCCCAAGGGAGAATGTTCTCTAACATAATTTGCTGAATAATCCTGTAAATGAATTTCTTTTGTGATATTTAAGTATTTAGTTGTTGTTTCGATTAAATCAACCTCTCCTGAAAAGCCCCCTAGAATGTGAGCCGTATCAAGGCATAGGCCCACGTTCAATTCATTTATAATGTCAATTGTAGGAGCAAATGGAAATATCACGTTTTCAACGACTAATTTCTCTCTGTCTATCTTGGAAATGTTCATGATATCCTTAATGCTTTGTATGGAATAATTTGCAAATAAATCTAAAGCAAGGGAGCCAATATCGGGATATTGCCCCATGAATTGTAATATATCTGACACCACTTCTCCCGTGGGATGAATTACATAGAGATCAATCTCTTTTTCTAATCCCTTAAAAAGTTCATAAGAATTTATCGTAGCATTGATACTCCCTTGTCGTGTAAATTGATTGGGACACGCGAGGTCAATACTTAGTAAGGGAAAATGAGCAGAATAAGTCATGTTATATTCTTTTTTAATCTCTATCAATTGGGCAATTTCTTCATTGCTAACTGTAATGGGGAAAATTTGAAAAATATCTAAAGTCAATTCACAATGCCTATATCCTGCTTCTGCCACTCTTCGAATAATGTTAGAGAACTTAAAGTCCTTTAATCCATCCAATCCTTTTTTTTGAAGGATAATTCCCATGATCAATTCTAGTGTTAGTGGTGCTATACCAAATTTCACTGTAAATATCCTCTAATTTAGTTCATATCTATTGTATTATATAGATCGGGATGATTGGAGAGTAAAAAATATTGTCAATGTTTTCGGAATTTCAATGCCATAATTTATGATTTAAGAAGACACCGAATTGAAAGCATTACAGATGGAATTCAATTTTGCTAAAACAACCTTTTTTTCCAACAAGATTTATTAAGAGCTTTACCAAAATAGCAACGTATTTTTTTCTTTGTTACCATTTTTGAAAAGAATTTTAACATCTTACTTAGAATTTTAGAAATACCTTTAAATAGGATAGTTACATAAAATGAAATTATCCAATTTCAAATTAAAATCAATTTTAAGAAAAAAAAAGGTTATATTAATGGAATTAGAAAAATCACCCTATGCATCCAAAATTTGGATTAAATCTTATGATAATGAAGTAAGACCTCAAGTTCAATGGAATAATATATCTCTTGCGGACATCTTAAAAAATTCAGCAACAGAATATCCAGATTCTCTTTGTTATGAATTTACGGGTACTACAGCAACCTATAAAGAAGTCGATACTCATGTTAAAAGTTTCGCAAATTTTTTGGTAGAAAACGGGTTTAAGAAGGGAGATGTATTAGCAATAAGCATGCCTAACTGCCCTCAATACGTAATAGCGTTATTCGGCGCTTTCTATTCAGGATTAATAGTATCGGGAATGAATTTTTTATTATCTTCCGCTGAAATGATATACCAATTGTCAGACTGTGGTGCAGTCGTCGTGCTAACATTGGATGCGTTTTATGAAGAATCAATAAGAGATGCTTTAGCTTCCGGAAAGACAAACGTGAGAACGGTCATTACTACGAATGTTACGGATATGATTAAATTAAATCCACTCCTCAAATTTTTAGGGAAAAAACTAAATAAAATACCATACGCCAAAGAAATTAAGCCAATTAATGGAATCAACCTCGTTCAGTTTAAAAAAACAATGGAATATCCAAATGATAAAGCTCCCGATGTAAAAATTGACCCAAAAAAAGACTTAGCGTTTTTACAATATACGGGGGGTACTACGGGAAAATCTAAAGGAGCCATGCTAACCCATGAAAATGAAATTGCAAATATCCGGCAAGTCACGCATTGGTGGGAAGTAGACGTCGAAAAGGGAAAGGATATCTTCTTATCCGGTTTTCCATTCTTTCATTTGGCTGGACTTTTCATGAATCTGGGAGCAATTGCCTATGCAAGTTGTCAATTACTTATAGCTAATCCCCGGGATACCTCCCACATGGTCAAATTAATTGAAAAATGGAAACCGCAAATATTAGTTAATGTCCCCACTCTTTATCTAATGCTAATGCAAGAACCTAAATTCAAGCAACTTGATTTGAGTTCCATAAGAGTTTATGTTTCAGGAGCAGCCCCATTTCCTTCTGAATCCATAAAGGAATTTGAATCAATCGTTGGAGAACATAAATTATTAGAAGTATATGGCATGACAGAAGCCGCCCCCATCGTTACAATGAATCCCTATTTAGGGAAAAGAAAAATCGGATGGGTGGGAACTCCCGTTTCGAACACGGAAGTTAAAATTGTGAACGTTTCTGATAAAAGTGAAGAGGTTCCCCTCAATGAAGCGGGAGAAATAGCGGTACGAGGACCTCAGGTCTTTAAAGGCTATTGGAATAAGTCCGAAGAGACCAAAAACGCGCTTCGAGAGGGCTTTTTTTATACTGGCGATGTAGGGATGATGGATGAAGATGGTTTCATAAAAATAGTAGATCGAACCAAGGACATGATCATCGTTTCGGGATTCAAGGTTTTTAGCGTGGAAGTGGATGATAAAATGAACAAGCATCCTTCCATAGAGTTAGCATCCTGCGTGGGAATACCAGATCCAGATCGTCCGGGATCGGAAATAGTAAAATTATACGTGAAGCTAAAAGAAGGAATAAAACCATCTGATGAGATTAAAGGGGATATTTTAAATTATGCCAAAGAAAATTTAGCCAAATATAAAGTCCCCAAAATCATTGAGATCGTTCCGGATATTCCTCTTACGGTAGTTGGAAAAGTCGATAAAAAAGCATTAAGGTCAAGTTAATTTTTCTTTCATTATATTCATTTTTATTTTTTTTTTCTCCTAAAATAAACATTTGAGTGCATAACTTCTCGTGCTGGGAATTTAAATTCTATCAATATTTTTTGAGGCTCACCTAATTCAATAAAAAAAATAAGTAAAAAATATTATTATTTGTTATCCGCATTTTATTATATGCTTCTTACTAGATTATAATTAAGATTCTAAAGTATATATATAAAACTACAATTAAAGAGGAAATATTTATGTCCCAAAAAGAAGTAAAGAAAGAAAAAAAAGAAGAAAAAGAAAGCTGGTGGGAAAAGATAGGCCGTTATCTTCCCCGAGGATTCAATTTAGCTCAATATTAAATTTTTTTTAGTCTTATTTTTAAATATTAAATATTCTAAGTTCACCAATAATTTTTAAACCCTAGTTATTTGTTGTCTTTTATTTTTTAATCCCAATTTTCTAAAATAAATGTGAATTTTTTGCTTACTAATTTTGATTGGAGAATTTATAAGGATAAAAAAAGAAAAGATCATTATGGAAAGTGAAAAAGATCAAAAAAAGGAGAAGGAAAGTTTTTGGGTGCAATGCATTTCAGATGATATATTAAAAAAAATGAGCTTAAAAAATAGATATAAATTCCTTAACCTGAATTTGATGTCTGTTTTGGATGATGAGTATCTTGATTTTTTGAAAGCAGCTCAAAAATTTTATATAAATCTGGAAAAGGAGCTGGAAATTACCCATAAGGAAGATTTTTATCCATGGATTCCCAGAATTGGAAAAGAAGGATTAGTAACTCGAGTAAATAAATTTGACGTTATAGGAATGGATTACCAGCCTCACGGAATGACCGCAGAATTGGTTAGAACGATTTCAACGGATTTTTTCGATCCACAACTTGCGATGGGAATGGGGGCCACAGTCCTTGCGGTGAATCCCTTGCTCCTTCATCACGAAAACGTGGATATTCGATTAAAAGTCCTTAAGGAATTGGTTACGGGACAAAAGATTGGATGCATTTGTATCACGGAACCTGAACGAGGTTCTGATGCGGTGCACATGCAAACTACCTGTAAACAACAAGAAGATGGAAGTTTTATCATTACAGGGCAAAAGATTTACCAAACCAATGGCTCAAAAGCGGATTGGGCCGTGCTATATGCTGTCGCTGAAAAGAACAACGGAAATACCATGGGACAGTTCTTAATCGACACTTCCTGGGAAGGATGGCAAGCAGAAAGGGTGAATATTCCTTGGACCCCGCGAATGCACGTGGGAAGAGAAACAATCACCAATCTTAGAGTACCTAAAGAATATGTCCTTGCTCAACCCGGACAGGGAAGAGAGCATCTTTTTGAAGGACTGAATCTGGAAAGACTGGGGATTGTAATCCTAAATATTTCGGAAGCTTGGAATGCTCTTTCCCATGCTGCTATTTATGCTAACATGCGCAGGCAGTTTGACCAAGAAATTTTGAAATACCAGGGTGTGGGATTTCCTCTAGCAGATAGTTGGGCTAAAACTATGAATCTCACTTTAGCGACCCTGCACATCTGTCAAATAATTGATAAGAAAATGGAACAATATAAAGGGACTTTGCCTAAGAATTTAAATTTAGCCTTAGGTGCTAATGCGGCTCAATTAAAGTCTCAATCCGCAAAATTGACAGAGCGAGTGTGCTATGAATGCATGAATTTGATGGGAGGAGCAGGGGCTTGCGATAATACATTGATGCAAGATCTCGTGGGAATCTCTAGAATACAAGAAATGGGCGGAGGAACGAGGCAAATTCAGCAATTACTCATGAGTTATGCTTTAAGGCGCATCTTTCAAATGTTATAATTTTTTATTAAGTTCTCCATTTAATTTCATGTAACATCAAGCCATTCGAAAATAACGAGCTATTTTAAAGCAAACTAAATAGGATTTTTCTTTTTTGCTAAAATTTTATTTTTTTGAAATCCTATTCTCTTTTATAGGTGGTTTTTACCAATGATTAAAAAAAGCATGTTAGATGTAAAAGAAGAAGAAGTAACAAAAGCAAATTCCACGAAAACGACAGTTCGGTGGTTAATAACCAAAGAGGATGGTGCTAAATATGAAGCAACTCGACGCTTTGAAATTCAACCGGGAGGACAAGTGGGGATTCATGCTCATCCCGAAGATCATCAAGTATTCATTCTCCAAGGCACTGCAGAATTCATCGATGATAAAAAGAATAAAGTAAACGTGAAGCCTAATGATGTGATTTATATTCCTCCAAATGAACCCCATGGGATAATAAATGACGGTAAAGAAACCCTTGCATTTATTTGTATTATTCCTTACTTATAAGCACATTATATTTTTATCTGGGTTATTTTACCATAACTATTATCTTGTTTTTTTAATAACTTAAAAGATAGAATAATGATTAAAATAAAAGCACCGGGTAGAATTTGCCTTTTCGGAGAACATCAAGATTATTTAGGTTTGCCCGTGATTGCAATGGCGATTTCAAAATATATTTATTTAAGGGCTGCCAAGAATACTCGTTCAAAATTTATTATTGATTTTCCTGATATAGGAGATTTCTTGGAAATTCCCTTAAACAATCAAGAACTGGAATATTCTTCTAAACGGGATTATATCAAAAGCGGATATAATCAATTTATTAGAAAGGGCTTTAAATTCAATAAGGGTTACAACATTACAATATCGGGAGACATTCCAATTAATGCGGGGGCATCAAGTTCATCTGCCCTCGTAATTTCCTGGTTATACTTTCTAAATCTTCTTTGTGGTTTTCCCTTAACTAAATACGAACTCGCTCTTGAAGGATATAACACGGAAGTAAGGGAGTTCGGGGAATCCGGAGGTAAGATGGATTTCTTCACGTCCGTATTTGGAAAAATGATTTATTTAGAACCCACGGAATCCCATCCAAAATTAATTGAAATTCCATTAAAACTCAAAGGCTTGGTTTTGGGTAATTCAAAGGAAAAAAAAGAAACGGTTGAAGATTTAAGGAAAACGAAATCCTTATCGATTGAATCCTTCACCGCTTTAAAAGATCTTTTCCCTGGCTTCAATATACATGTTAGTACTCTCAAAGACTTGGAGGATGCATTACCAAAATTGGCTCTTAATTATCAAGAAAAAATTCTTGGAAATATCATTAATAGAGATTTAACTTCAAATGCCTTAAAATTAATCCAAAATCATGATAACCGCAAGGAGGCTCGTCATTTAAATATGAAAAGAGATACTTATTTTTATAAGACTTTAGGAAATTTATTAAATAGACATCAGTACCAACTTAAAAACAATATCAAGGTATCGACTAAAAAAATTGATACCATTATTAAAGCTTGCCTGGATTCAGGAGCATTAGGTGCAAAGATTAATGGTTCTGGATTTGGAGGAACCATGTTTGCACTCGCCCCCCATAAGAAAACAATAATGAAAAAGGTAATGGAAACCTGTGGGGGAGAAGCCTTTAAAATTAGCACGAGTAGAGGTGTCCATAAATATAAATAATAATTTTATGTGTTCATTATTAGAAGATTCTTACCTTTCAGTAGACTCTTTGCCTTTGAAATAACAAGGCCCAACTAAAAAAAGTCAGACCTTCTTATTTTTCTCTGTGGATTGAATCTTATTAAATGAATCCTATTTTAAAATCTCCTGAGAAAGACAAAAAGAGCTTAAAAAGCACAATAATTTAAACTTGCTGAATTAAGTTGAGAAAGGTCACGAATGATACTTCACTATTCTGATTCCTTTCCGAATTTATCTTGGTGATTCCTCTTTAATTATGTATTTTTTCATATCATCTTCATAGCTATACATGTGAAATTTTTTTGGGCTTAGTAAAAAATTCGGATCTACTGTTTTCTTAATGTCTTTGAAAAATTGAATGAATTCGGGAGTATAAGCGTCCGCTTCAACGATGGATTGGGAAATAGCTTCTCCCAACCAGTAATGTACTCCGCCGTATTTAACTTGATGTCTCAATTTCTCGTGCCACAATTTCATCGCGCCTTCACGTTGCTCGTCCACATTATCAGCATTGAATCCACCCACCACCACGCAATTTCCATTCGGTAATAGGAAAATCACGGTTGCAAAAAGCGAAATCGATTCTGGGGGAAAGTCCTTAAGATGCTGCCTGTCAAAATTCACGCTTGATTTTTCTATTTCTGGCAGTGCAGTTAGCTCGATCTTATGGCACGTGGTACAAGATATCTTTTTAGGGACAATGGAAATATACTTATTAAAATAATTAAATGCATATTTCAAATTGAATTTCCATTCACCCGATAATTCGGCATCTAAATCTATTTCTCTCCATTCGAATGGTCTGGAATTGTCTTTCATGATTTCATCGGAAATCTCTGCGTACCTTTCTAATATTCTCTGATCGCTAGCTTCCAGCAGGATGGTAAAAACGGGACCTTTCAATCGTGCTTTATTCGCGGGTTTATTTTCTGCCATGAAATTCATCATTTGGACGACTCTCAAGGGTACAACTAAAAGATCATGGAGTCCATCGGAAATCCTTTTTCTTAAGAGGTGCATTAATTTAAATACTACTTCATAATCATTTTTATTTAAAATATAAAGCTTTTGAACCTTATAGGGTGGATCGGGAAATAATTTTAAAGAAGCTTTAGTTTTAATTCCAAGGGTGCCCACATCCCCCATGAATAATCCCGTGAAGTCGGGAGCCACTCCGTATCTACAAAATGGTTTCGCAAACTTGCTCGATGCGGCTCCCGTTTTAATTATTGTGCCTTCTGGGTTGGGCAATACTACTTCGACTCCCAAGCATATATCCGGTACCAAACCGTATTTTGTAGAGCCAAAACCTGCTGTACTATTCGATAAACCTCCTCCTATAGTTGCAGAATAACCGCTCCCCGGACCGAGCACTCCCGTGGTTAGCCCTTTCTTTTGTAATTCTGAAAGTAAAGCCCCCCACGTGATTCCACATTCCACTTCACAATAATAATTTTCTTCATTAATTTCAAGGATGTGGTTCATGCGCGTGAGATCGATGAGAATTCCTCCTTTCGTAACCGATCCTCCCACTAAATCGGCACCTCCGCCCCTTGGGACCATGGGAATTTTATATTTATTTGCAATCTGAACTATTTTGGAGATTTCTTCTGTTGATTCCGGACGAACAATCATATCTGCCCATCTATCGGGAAATGCAGGGTCAACGTTTCGGGAATAAGCTGCTTTCATGAAATCCTTATCTGTGATAAATTCTCCTCCCAATACCCCCTCTAATTCTCCATATGCTTCTTTTATTTTAGACATTACTAGATCAAATAAATGGTTTTTAGATATCTCTATATATTGTTGTTAATCACGTTCATTATTAATTCTTTTCTTCTTGAGGAATAAGTAGATCTTTATTAATAAATGCATAGTGAAGGTTATCAATGGAAAGATTCATAAAGATACAGAAACAATTTATATTTAGCCATCAATTGAAAATAATGGGAGAATTCAAATGGGATTTGTTAAATCAAAAAAAGAAATGGAAACAAGCTTCAAAATGGAATCGGGAGATTTTTATGATGCAGAAATGTTAGTGACGTATTGGGAAACAAAACAAGAGGTTGTTAAAAAATTGCTTCCGCCTCCCTTGAAACCCGCAAAAATTCCCGTTGCAAGTGCCTTTGTCGCGAACTATCCAAAGACAAATTTCGGTGTGACTTATAAAGAAGCAGCTTTGTTCATTTTTGCGGAATATAAAGGTATCGTGGGAATGTATTGTTTATCCATGCCCGTAGATAATGATATTGCATTGATTTTAGGAAGGGAAACTTTTGGCTATCCTAAAAAATTTGCAACAATGCACGTGAAAAAAGAGGGCGACAGGGTGGAAGGCTGGTTTGAAAGGCACGGAGTCCGCGTGTTTGAAGCAAGTGCAAAGTTAACGAATAAACCAAATACAGGAGATGCCATGAAAATTTTATTACAATTGGGATTGAATCCCGCTAAACCGAGTTCTATCGTGTATAATTTCAAATATTTCCAAGCTCCCGATTTAACCAGTTTTGATTTTGCTCCCCGCCTCATGCGAGAAGAAATCACCATGAAACCAAGTATCATGAATATCGGTGAAGCAAAGGTTAAATTAAATCCTTCAGAAAAAGATCCATGGAGTGAGATTGAAGTAGTGAGAGAGCTAGGGGCTCTCTATTTAGTCTCAGATAATTCCATGCGACCGGGAAAGATCGTTGGAGAAGTTGATTCCGAGGCATTTAAACCCTATTCTTATATGAAAATTGACCCTTTTTGAGAAATTTAAATTCTTTTTGTTTTACTTAATTTTTTTATAAAACTTAATGATTTGTTTTCTTCGGTAAACCAAATTAACAACTTATTTAAAATTAATGTCTCTCTCTCTATTTATTAGGAGCAAGGTCATAGAATCATTTTATATTTCTCGAATTTTTTCATATTATCTGTTTAATCTAGGTAATCCGATGCTTTTTAACTAATGGTTTGACAATAACTATTATATTACTGTACCACAAAATAATATATTATCAGTATAAATGTTACATTTACAATTATAATCATTAGGACTTAAAATGAATGTAGAGGATTTTGAGGATATAATTTACGAGAAAGAGGAGAACGGAATATGTACTATCACGATTAATCAACCCAAGAGAAGAAATGCAATGTCTTTCCGTACCTTTCTTGAAATGTACACGGTATTAAAAGACATGGAAAAAGATAAGAAAGCTCGAGTTCTTATCATTACGGGTAGTGAGGAAGGAGATGCTTTTTCTTCGGGAGGATATTTTAATATGAATGCAGTGACAAAGTGGTCGAAGGAGATCTTAGATGAAATTGATTTAACGGATATTGCTCAAAAAAAATTATGCATGGCATTTTGGGAATTCAATAAACCCGTCATTGCGGCGATTAATGGATTGGCGGTGGGTGCCGGAATTACCATGCCTCTAGCTGGAGCGGATTTAATTTATATGGCGGATGATGCGTGGTTGGGATTTTATTTCGTAAAAAGAGCTGTAATTCCGGAATTTTCACTTTCCTTCGTGCTTCCTTTTTATGTAGGATTTCAAAAGGCAAAAGAAATCATCTATTTTGGTGACAAAATCACAGCTGAAGAGGCAAAACGTCTCGGATTGGTAAATGAGGTAGTCCTTCACGATCAACTGTTATCTCATGCGAAGGAACAAGCTCTTAAGTTAGTACCACCAAGAGGGC
>CAYLZE010000072.1:0-25698 GCA_964388035.1 uncultured archaeon | reverse complement strand
AATAGATCAAATCCCCGAAGATAAGAAGGAAAAAGCAATCAAGCGACTTACGAAAGAATACACGACGGAAGTACTTTTAGAATTGGAACCTCATGAATTAGAACAACTCGTTGCTGATGAATTAAGCGAATTGATGAAAAAAGAATTAGAACAGATTAAGAGAGAGACAGAACGGAACGATAATAAATTTAAAGGAAATGTTATTCCCTTGAAAAAAGGAGGAATTATACGGATTGATCCCCGTGATTTAAAGGACTTTGATGGAGATATCGAAAAATTCATGAAAAACATTTATAAAAGATTGATAAATGATGATGATAATGACGATGATGACGATAATGATGAAGGGGACGATAATTATAGGGAAGACACTACAGGGTATTATATATAAATTTTATTCTCATTTGTCAAGTTAAAATTTGTAATAAACCCCATTTTAGGATTCTTCTATTTTACCGTTTGATAGTAATTGTAAGCTATAATCTAAATAATCAGTATCACGGCTAAGATTCTTAATATAAAAAGGAATCGATCGATCATTTGAATTTTTCTCTTAAATGATTTAAATCGACTTTTAATAGCCTTTTATAACTCATGACAACGACTAAATAAGATATCAAAGACCACCCCATCCAAGAAAATATTTGAAAGACACTCAAATTTATGATATATTCGAAGAAACCTTGAATCACATTTCCTCCAATGTCGTCAGCTATATTGGGAAAATTGACTTTATTGGGGTACAATTGAATCGCAATCACTTCATGAGTATTTTTTCTCAAATTCTTGAAAATATTATCAAGAGATTTATCTTGGGGATTTTCCAGTTTTAATTTGACTAAAGTAGTTATATCTTCATTAGTATGAGTATCAGACCCTCCCATGCATATTAAATTATTTTTCAAGCAAAACTGACGAATTTCATCTTCTTGCACGGTAGGTCCATTGACTATTTCAAATCCATCCACGCCCCAATCACGCAATTGTTCGTAAGTATATGGTACTCCTATGCCTCCATTTATGTTTTCTTGATCATTATAATGGTTTACCGTTACATAACCTCCTTTATTCTTTACATATTTTATCATATCTGAGGCGTTTAACGCGAGAGGTCCCCCCTCAACTTGAGATTCTAATGGGACAATTTCTTCTGAAAGCCCAAAAATATTCATGTGAATGTCGTGTTCATGATCGGTCCATTCTTCCGCAATCCAGACAGTAAAATCCAAATTATTGCGAGCAGCATACTCGCTAGCAATAGTGGCTCCGCGAATATTATCGTGATCGGAAAAAGCTGCCCCCGAAACCCCTTGTTCTATATACCACTGAACTCTAGCTTCCGGTGTTAACCATCCATCCGACATTATCGTATGCACGTGAAAATCGAACAAAAATTCATTCTCTTCCAAATTAGTTTCGATTCTATGATTTGGAAAGCGGGTATACATCAAGAATATATGAGCTTCGACTAAAAGTAGCATGGTACCAATTAAATATACTGATTCTTTTCGCACGAATCTCCAATTTTTTATTAAATTTTTATTTTTTAAAGGTGGTTGGTATCGCTTTTTTTTCGAATAATTGAATTTATAATTAGGGCGAAATACTGAAAATATGAGATATATTGTTCTGGTTATAATCAATATCACACTGGCATAGATTCCGATGGGAAGGATTTGGTTCCAATATCTATTGATGAAAAAGAACCCTGCTACAAAATACCCAATCCCTATAGCTATAAAAACAATTAGAACCATTGTACCCATGATGATAAAGGAGGATCTCAGGAAATCTTTGAGAAGATAATTGGCAAGTACAAATCTTTCAGGAAATACTAACCCCCTTCTTTTTAACAATAAATAGATTACTCGGAAAACGATAAACACCAATGTGAAGCCGATAAGATATTCCATATTTGTTTCTAAAATGAAAGGAATTCCATAAAAAGGTTCCAGCAAATAGCGTCCAATAGGTAGCGTGGAAGAAAATTGGGAACTCACGTCTGTTTGATATCTCGCATCATAAAATATTATTGTTCTTACGGCAATTAAGGAAATAATCGCGAGGATTCCGAACCAAACTATAAAGCAGCAACTCGTGAAAAAAAAGAATTTATGGTTTTTAATCGCTGATTTTAGGTTCATAATTGCATTTAGATGCTCTCATTAAAAAAGTTAACTTTCGTGTGCTAGAAAGAAGTAAACTCATTTTAAATTCATATCTGCATAACATTTAAATCCTTTTAATAACAACTTAAACTTTTAAGAAAAGTTAATCTAAATCGGGCATTGTAGAGAATTCCTTAAAAATCAAAAATTCTCCCCCCCTTTTAATTCAATAGAAATATTTAAATTAATATAACTTTACTTTAATATAAGAGGAGAATTACATGTTAGGTGATTAATTGAATGGGAATTGAGAGCTTTACGTCCTTCGAATTATTTCAAGGATTTATAGGAATTACACAATTGACGCTAAATTTCATTTTAGGATTGCGAATCGTCTCGAAATACTATACTTTTAAGAGAATTGAATTGATCACCATTGGATTCATGTTGGTTTTTCTTACTTCTCCTTGGTGGGGCTCTGGGCTCTCGTTCTTGTCTTTATTGTTCTTTAATGTAAATCTTTCAGATACAGCATATATAGTTATTAGTTATGGATTAATTCCCATAACAAGTCTCCTCTGGATGTATTCCTTTGGGCTATTAGTCTATCCCCATGCCAGGCGGAAAATTTTTTTCGTGTATTTAGCTTTTAATCTCGTGTATCTAATAATCTTTTTCTATCTATTAAACATTAGTCCTTCCCTCTTGGCAATAAGGGTAAGCGAGCTTGATAGCGAAACTCAGCTCTTTGTATCCAGCTTTGTTTTGATAACGCTTGCAATTTCCTTGATCACTAATTTTTTATTCATGAAGAATTCACTCCTTTCCGAAGATCCTCGCGTGAGATGGAAAGGCAAGATTATTTTCATGGCATTGTCTATATATGTAATTGGGGCGATTCTTGACTCCGTTGTTTCGTTGACCCCCATTACACTCATCATAACGAGAACAATTTTGATGTTGGCTTCGGTATTGTCATATATAGGATGGATACTGCCCGAGAGAATAGCGAGAATTTTAATTAGGGAATAAATCTCTTTTTAAAAATTTTTTAATTTTCTTTTTGTTTGCAAAAGCATTTATTTCGGGACCTATCATGAATCTATAATATTAATCCATTTGATCTTTTCCTTTGATTGGAATAACAAAAATAATTACTTATTAAATACTATTTCAAATAAATTGGATATCATTTATTATTTTCCTTATAATAATTAAAGTTGATGCTCGTGATATATGAAGAGTGGTTAAAGAGAAAGGATTTGGAATATAAAGATGAAGTATTATTTTTTGCTGGAATGAGCACGGTTGAGCTGGCTGGAACCTTTGGAACCCCTCTTTACGTGATTAATGAACAATTAGCGAGAAAAAGGTATAAAGAATTAAAAACCATGCTAAATTCCGAATATGAGAATAATACTATCCATTTTGCTGTAAAAGCTAATTCAAATTTAGCATTTCTAAAAATTTTAGCTTCTGAGGGCTCGCACTTTGATTGTACTTCAAAAGGAGAAATCCTGACCTGCATGAAAGCGGGCATCTCCCCCGAAAAAATCATTTTTACCGGGAACATGTTTACAAATGTGGATTTCGATTTCGCTGTTAAACACGGTATTATCGTGAATTTAGATAGTATCAGCCAGTTAAAAAGATTAGTGAAAGCGTATGAAAAGAACAATATTCCCGCTTCGAACTATCAGGTGATATCCTTTCGAATCAATCCGGAATTTGGCGCGGGACATCACGTGCATACGATTACGGCGGGAAAAAACATTAAATTTGGTATTCTTGATGATCAAGTACTCGAAGCCTATTCCATGGCTAAAAAAGAAGGATTTACTAAATTCGGCATTCACATGCATATTGGCTCCGGTATTATCAATGCAATGGATTACGAAAAAGCAGCAATCAAATTTCTCTCCTTTATTAAACAGCTTGTTGAAGAATTGAATGTCACGTTTGATTTCGTGGATTTTGGAGGAGGGTTAGGGATTCCTTACCGACCCGAAGAAGACCCGCTCGATTTAACTCTATATAAGGATTCTGTCATTAAACCTTTTAAACAATTCATTACCTCCATGAATATAGCACCTCCAAAGTTTAAAATTGAACCGGGACGTTATTTATCGGCGGAAGCCAGTATTCTGATAGTAGAAATTAATACCATAAAAGATAACGGGTATAAAATGTTCGCAGGAGTGGATGCGGGCTTCAATACCTTGGTACGGCCCACCATGTATGGCTCTTATCATCACATCATTCCCTGTGCCAAATCGGAAATACAGGGTACCAAGATCTATGATATTACAGGACCCATTTGCGAGTCCGGGGATGTTTTAGGAAGGGACAGAGAACTTCCCTTGCTTTCAGAAGGAGATTATCTGGCCATTCTAGATGCGGGGGCTTATGGTTTTGTAATGAGCAGCCAATACAATTCCCGACCAAGACCCGCGGAAATCTTAATTAATCAAGGAAAGACGTACATCGTGCGTAAAGCAGAAAGTTACGAGGATTTAATGCACAATGAAGTCATACCGAAATATTTAGAATAAACTCCCTTTTTATCCCGACATTTTTCCTACTTTGAAATTTAAATGAATGAGTTCATGTAGAAATAAATAAGAAAATCAAAAAAATAAAAAATAGAAATTAAAAATTCTTTTACTTCTTCTTGCCTTTAGATTCGAGCCTCTTGATGATGATGCTTTCAGCGTGAATCTTGCAGTTCTTTAAGATGATCTTGAAACCTCCCGCGCCGCCTGCCCCCGGTACCGTAAATGCTTGGGTACCCATCGGGATCATGGCACCACCCACTTCCTCTTCTTCTTCCTCTTCTTCTTCCTCTTCTTCCCACGTTTGAACGATGGGATGTTGGTTATCAATTAGCCACTGCTTTAGCGCGTTGATATCATTAACTTCCTCTTCCGTAGCGATCTTGTCTCTAATATCTGCGGGTAAAAAGTCATTCACTCTGTCTTTAACCGATTTACCCATCCAAACAACATCAGCAATACCCCCATCATATTGTTGGAACTTGGGAGACATTATGTATTGAATGCTAATTCCATTAAATCCCGGCATCTGTTTTCCACCTCCAGTTTGATTTGCCATTGCGCTGAAGGGAAGCCCGTTAATTGCAACACCATCGTGTCCACGATCAATGATTCCATAGCCGCCTACTTCAGGAATGAAGAAATCAATGGCTTCAAAACACCCGCATGACGTGTGGGGAAATTCCATCCCGGAATAAAGGTATACCCGATTAATTTCTCCTAAAGATCGCTTTTTCATGGTTTCATTAATTCCCGTGTATTCCCCGGCTTTAAGGTTTAAACACTCACCCGGGGGAATCTCAAAAATAGGCCCTTTTGGATCTACTTTTGCAGCCGCTCGCGCATCAAACCAGTTAATAGAACCGCATAATGAGGTTCTATCGGGGGTAATACAACAAACATGCGTAGGAGCAAAAGATTGGCAAAGAACGCATCCATAAAACATCTCGACATCCTCATCGTGTAGTCCTCGCGCTCTTGCATCTCTTTTCGTGTATGTTTCCATCGCCATTTCATAGGGTTCCTCCATTTCCTTGGCGTCTGTTATGATTGTAACTTGCGCTTGTTTGATAATGGGCAACTCTGCCTTGAAAAGCCGGATTAAAATCGTTCCTAACATTTGAAATGAGTTAAAACCCTTTTCCACGGCCGCTTTTGACACGCGCATCCAATTCGTGTACCTCTGGTTAAGGTGCATGACGCCATTCACGAAATTGCAGAACTCGTGAATCCTTCGTTCGAATACGGCTTCAAGATCTTCTTCTAATAACTCGCCGGCTACTTCTACCAAAATTCCAATGGGATACCTGGAACCTTCTTCCATGTCCTTGAGATCAGGTCCTATAAGCGTTACTTGTCCATCCTTAATGCTTTTGGCATCTCGCACTTTAACTAATTCGAAATGCTTGTCTATTTTTGGACCACCAAGTTCCACGTACATCTGATTGCTTCGGATTCTTTCTCCTTCATAAACGGGGCCTACATCAACAGGCATATCTGAAAAACTCATAACTCATTACTCCTCTTCTTTTTTAGTTATTTCCTCAATTTAATTATAATTTATAAATTTTCGATTAATTTTTCTAAAAATTGTTTCCAATCCTCATTGCTTAAGTTTGGCAGACTAAAGCGAGCGTTAGGATGAGAATATTTATCTAAATCGATAGTTTTCAGCCAATTAGTAAAGTTCTTCAGTCGACTTAATGTTTGACTCACATAAAATACTTGATGTCCACCAAAAATCGCCATGCTGTATTGACCGCCTCCATCTAATCCTTTCCAATCTTTATCTGACAACCTATTGGTAATATTGATGAGAGACATGTCAAACAAGGATTCATTGGGGATTTTATCTTTTAAATATTTATATGAGTGTCCGGTGGAAACCACGTGGCAATTTAATTTCTTAGCAATTTCAACGTAATAATCCATGACAACTTTTCCGTCTATCGTGAAATTCTTACTAAGAGCTTCCGAGCCGATGACAAATACTTTTTTCTTAGGTGCTTTTAAGATATTTGCCATTACAGCAGGATCGTAAACGGAAACGCCCATTTCTGGGCCGGGAATGTTTGCTTTTTGATATGGCCTGGCCATCCTAATCTATTTCCTCTGTTTTACTAGTTTTGATTATAATGATTTTTATATTTAAAGTAATAGGAGATTGTTTAAAAAAATTGTTTTTATTTCGAATTAAGTAATCTGTTCTTTGACATTTTAAAATTAATTAGGGTCTAATCTTTTCTTTTTTGGTAGGAGATGATAATGCATTTTTTCTTATTATTAACATCGGTCATCTTTTCTTTTTTTAACGGTTTTGCTTTAAATTTTACTCTATTTCATGATTGCCTTTTTTGTGGCATGGGGTAAGGTTTAAAATAGTCTTTATTATTCTAAAGGCGTGATTTAATTATGAATCAATGCTTTACACATTTTCCAAAGATTTTAATTTTTTTAAATTATTAGGGATATAAATTAATAGAAACAACATCTTGAATACATGTTCAATTAATTCATGTATATTCGTCAAGTTAAATCACCTTAGAAATTAAACGGGGTTCGTTACCCATGGTTGATCACACATTAGAAATTCGCAATAGATATAGTGCGCTATTTGACTATTCTTTAGATTTTCTGATTCTCCATGATCATGGGGGAATGATTTTAGATTTGAATAAGATAAGTACTAAATTACTGGGATATTCTCGAAAAGAAATTATAGGTCATACTCTTTCTGATTTTCTGGTTCATAGTGATCGCCAAAAATATTCTTCTTTCATTGATGAGTATAAAGAAAAGGGAACTATAACCAAATTTCTTCATCTCTCCTTAAAAGATAAAGAAGGGAAATTAATTCCCATGAAATATAACGTTATCCCCCTCGAAACTCATGGCGATTTGAAGGTGTTTCTTGGTATTGGACATAATATTTCTCCATCTAGTGAAATTTTTAAGGAGTCTCCAGAAGGAGGTATAGGTTCAAGTTTAAATGAAAAAGGGGAGGAAAAAGTAAAGCGACTATCGAGTCGGGAAGCAGAATTAGAGAATATTTTGAGTGAAAGTCCTGCGGTGGTGTTCTTATGGAAAAATGCTGAAGGATGGCCGGTAGAATTTGTATCGGATAATGTTAGACAATTCGGCTATGAACCCGAAGATTTTTATTCGCAGAAATATTTTTATGAGGACGTAATTCATCTTGAGGATCGGGAGCGAATAAAGGCGGAGATCCTCCAATATTCGCAGCAAGAAGTAAAGGAATTCACTCAAGAATATAGAATTTATGCTAAAGATGGAATCATTCGGTGGGTGGAAGATCATACCTGGATTAGGAGAAATGAGGAGGGATTGATTACCCATTATCAAGGGATAATTTTAGATATAAGTGAAAGGAAATTAATTCATCAGAATTTAAAAGAATCGGAGGAAAAATTTCGATCCGTTGCGGAACAATCCATAATGGGCATTTTTATTAGTCAAGATAACGAGTTCAAATATGTTAATCAAAAATTTACGGATATAACTGGTTATTCTATTGAAGAATTAATGAACTGGAACAAAAAAGACATCGCTAGATTGATTCATCCCGATAATCGGGATTATGTCTTGGAGCAGTGGACTAAAAAGCAAAGAGGGGATGAAGACGTTGTTAAGAATTATCAGTTTAGAGGAGTTAAGAAGAATGGGGACATCTTTTGGGCTGATATGTATAGTCATACCATAGTTTATAATGGCAAACCGGCAGATTTAGGAATTTTTATTGATATCACGGGTAGAAAATCTACAGAAGATAGATTAAAAGAGAGTGAATTAACTTTTAATAGCTTGGCAGAAAATATCCACGATGGATTGACGATTATAGAGAATAACAATATTATCTTTCTAAATGATCGGATTGTTGAAATTACAGGATATTCCAGGGAAGAGCTTAAAGGAATGACGGAATTTGATTTAGTAGTTCCAGAAGATAAGAAAAAGTTGGAAGGATCATATGATAAAGTTTGGAAAAGTAATACAGCACGAAAGGAATTAGGATTTTGGATATTAACAAAAGGAGGTCAATATTGCTTTATCACCAATCGATACACGCACTTAAAAAAAGATGAAGATACTGTAATTACTTTTATTTTAACGACGGATACCACAGAAAGAAAAATTTCTGAAAAATTATTAAAAGAATCGGAAGAAAAATATCGTGATTTGTTTGAAAATGCGCCTTTTTCGATCATATTATATGACTTGCGAGGTAATGTCGTAGATGCAAATTCGTCGACAGTCAAAAAATTTAGATATGAAAGACAAGAATTGATTGGCAAGCATTTTACTCAATTTTCAACTTTTTCAAAAGATTTATTACCCGAAGTAAGAACAAGATTCAAACGTTTATTACAAGGAGAAAGATTAGAACCATCTGAATTTAATATTGTAACAAAGGAAGGAAAAAAATTAATCGTTCTAAGTCAAATTTCTAGGGTAAAATTGGGAGGCAAGGATTATTTACAAGGATTTATTCAGGATATAACTGCAACTAAAGAAGCAGAGCAAAAACTAAAAGAATCCGAGGAAATGTTTCGCAATATTGCAGAGCAATCTTTTATGGGCATAAGTATCATTCAAGATAATATAATAAAATATGCAAATCAAGCCCTGCTTGACATTTTTGGATATATATTCGAGGAAATTAAAAATTGGAAACCATTGGAATATCTAAACTTATTCCCTCCCGGAGACAAGGAATTTGTCCAAAATCAAGAACGAATAAAGCAATTGAACTATGATATGAGCATTCATGATTATATTATAAGATTTATCCGTAAAAGCGGAACCCTTGGATGGGCAAATTTATATTCAAAAGGTATCGAATATCAGAAGCGTCCTGCGGCCTTAGTGATTTTCATTGATATTTCTGACAGGAAAGAAGCAGAAGAAAAACTAAAAGAAAGCGAAAAGAATTTTAAAAGAATGGCAGAAAATATACAAGATGGCTTGATGATGATAGAAAATGATAGCGTCGTGTTTGTAAACAAGAAAATCTGCCAGATAACTGAATATTCCGCAGAAGAACTTGAACTCATGGATTTAAGCGATTTTGTGGCATCGGATGGAAAAAAGAGAATAATGGAAGCGACTAGTGAATTTATCATTGATAATGATGCTTCATTTAAAGAATTAGAATACTGGATTAAAACAAAAAATGGAAACCGTCGTTATATAAACAATCGCTACACAAAATTAACGAAAAATGATGGAAGTCAATTAATTTTCATTCTTACAACCGACATGACAGAGCGCAAAAACACTGAAAAGTTATTGAAAGAATCAGAATTGAAATACAGAAATGCATATGAACGAGAAAATTTTTATAAAGATTTGTTTGCCCATGACATGAATAATATTTTGCAAGGCATTTTAATCGCGCTTGAACTCTCGCTTTTACAATTACCGGATTCAGATAAATCATTAGAACCAAAAGAAATGTTGCGCGAAATGAAACGACAAGTAGATCGCGGTACTAGTCTAATAAATAATGTAACCAAGTTTTCTGAGTTAGATGAAAGTGAAAAAAAATTGGAACCGATTAATGTTAGCAAGACTTTAAAAGAAGCGATTACTATAATAAAAAAAGGGTATTTCGAAAAAGAAATAAAGATACAGTTAGACCTTGAGAGCGAAGATCTTCCGGTTCTCGCCGATGATTTTCTCATTGATGTGTTCGAGAATATATTGATAAATTCTATAAAACATAATGATAATTCAGAAATCCAAATTGAAATCAAAGCATCATTCATTCTCCAATTGGGATCAAAAGCAATCAAGATAGAATTTGCTGATAATGGAAACGGCATCCCCGATGCGAAAAAACAGAGCATCTTCATACGGGGTGTTAAAGAAGATCGAAGTGTTAGTGGCCTGGGTTTAGGGCTTTCTTTGGTTAAAAAGATATTAGACATCTATGGTGCTACTATCAGTGTAGAAAATAAAGTACCCCAAGATCACACGCAAGGGACGAAATTTATTATCATTTTTCCGGAGGTTGAAAAAAGTGGTTAAAATTTTCATCGTGGAAGATGATGAATCCATAAGAAGATTATACAAAATGGCATTAGAATTAAACGGTCATGAAATAATTGGAACTGCCATTGAAGGGAACGATGCTGTTGATCAATTTAAAAAGTTTGTAGAAAAACCTGATATTATAATAATGGATCATAGGATGCCTTTAAAGAGTGGTCTCGAAGCAACGAAAGAGATATTAAATATTGATAATACTTCCAGAATTATTTTGGCTACAGCCGATAAAACCGTGAGGGAAGAAGCCCTTTCGTTAGGTATTAAAAGTTTTAAAGAAAAGCCCATTCCTTTGCAAAGGTTATTGGATAATATTCAAAAGCATGCGAATGGATCACAAAATCCCGTGTAAACGATACTGCCAAAATAATTCTCTAATTTTTAACTATTTTAATAAAAATTTTTAGCTTTTGTGTATTATTTCTAATGAATAGATTACAAATTTTTGTAACTTCGTGATTATCATGTGTGAATTCAAAGTATTAAGAAATAAAGATCATGATCAATTGGCTGAAGATGTAGTAATTGTAAACTACACGGAAAATAATGAATTGATATTAAAGGACATTATGGGAATGGGGACGAAATTGGATTCTGCTTTAATTCTTAGCGTGAATACCATGAATCAGACGTTAATTGTTCAAGAAGATCCTCTTATCCACCAATTTTTAACCTTAATAACAAAAAAGGCGGGAGGAACTTTAAACTCAGAAGATATTACAGCAATGCAAGCCTCCTTGGAACAACTAAAAGCCAAATGTTCTTAAAGAAATGGCTAAGTTCTTTAAATCTTCTCTACTCCAAAAAGCAAAAATTAAATTATAAAAAGAAAAAAAAGCGGAAAATCTCCTGATTTCCTATGAATCCTTAAGATTGATTCTTAATTCAAATGGTTATTAAGATTTATTCGCAACCTTATCATTTAATAATGATTACTTGATTGCTTGCTTAATTGCCTGCTTTTGAAGGCAGAATCTCAATTTCAATGGAGCTCACGTTCGACTTGGAGCCATCTTCATTCTCTATTTCTTCCGTACCAATGAATATTTCCCCATATTTTGAACCTGGAGCGAATGTTCTAAGCAGAATTTCCGCCACATCTACCGCTCGAGTGATGGATCTTCCTCGTGCGAGCAGCTTGCAGGGTTTTCCAGCTCCAAGGTTTACCATCGCAGCCATGACATAACTCATTGATTTCTTCCTGCCTATAAATACTTTAGAATCCGAATCCGAATCGGTCATTTAAAATCACCTTTTCTCTCTAAATCGTCCTATTTCTACTGATCTTTTTTTTTTCTTTTCTGAGAATAAGTTTCTCTTCGAAGTATTATCTATAGATAATTATGATAAATAATTTGTACTCAAGATTTAAACATTATGATATTAATGAATAAATTATTTCTAAAACAAAGGAATGAGAAAAATATTGCAAACCCTTTTTTCTTTAAAAATTTAAACAAGTTCGCTTTTATATAACCTTTCTTCTAAAGGTGTTAATGAATTCCTCGGTGCTATTTGCATCCATCCAATTAATTAATGCTTCCTTCTCCAAATCATATGCTTGACTATAAGATTTATCAAGAAAGTGATTGCTACTCAATTTTATAAGGTTCAATACCATTTGATTCTTTGTGGATAAAAATTTAGCTTTTTGCAAGGCTCTATCCATTAGATCTTCCTTGCTTTTTACTATCTCGTCAATTAAACCTATTCTTTTAGCAGTTTCACTGTCCACTTTTTCTGCAAACATTAAAATCTTTTTTGTCCAAGGGATTCCTATTATTTTTGCCATCAGAGCTACGGTGCGCCCTCCTGGAAACACGGATATTAATATTTCCGGCATTTGGAAGTAACAATCTTCTGTGGCCATGCGAAAATCGGAACATAAAGAATAAGCTACACCATCACCCATTGCTTTTCCATTTATTGCACAGATGGATGGTTTTCCATTGAAAATGATATCTGCGATTTCCGCCGCCGTGCGTTCATAATCCATTCCCATATCGTGATTATTAGCATCAATGGAATCTATATCCATCCCCGTTGTAAATGAATTCCCCTCTCCCGTGAGCACGATTCCATGGATCTTTTCGTTATCTTGGCAGAAGAGGAGGGCCCTCCTTAAATCTTGTAGCATGGGAAGAGTTAAAGCGTTTCCTCGCTCGGGTCTATTCAAGGTAATGATGCCAAATCTCTTTTTCACTTCAAATTTTATGTGAGCTCCAAAATCAATATTTTTTAATGACATGAGGATCAGTAAATTAGAAAATTTTTATAATTTTCTTTAAAGTAATGAGATCAATGATTGTCGCATATGTTCAAACTAACCCAATCTTTGGAAATAAAGAACAAAATTTCAAGGAAATAAAAAATTTAATCAAAGGACGTACGGCAGATCTTTTAGTTTTGCCCGAATTATTCGCAACCGGCTATACCTTCATTTCTAAAGAAGAGATGAAATCATATGCCGAGGAAGTCAACGGTCCCACCGCCGCGTTTCTAATGAAAATAGCAAGTAAGATTAATGGACTGGTTGTGGGTGGATTTGCAGAAAAAGAAAGAAATAATTTCTATAATTCAGCCATGTTAGTGGATAAAAACGAAGTCTTGCATGTTTATAGAAAAGTCCAATTGTTTTACAAGGAAAATTCATGGTTCAATCCGGGAAATAAACCACTAAAGGTTATTGAAGCAAATGGAATGAAAATAGGAATAATGATTTGTTTCGATTGGATTTTCCCCGAAGTAGCAAGAACCTTATCCCTTTTAGGAGCAGAAATCATCGCTCATCCGGCAAATCTCGTTCTCCCCTATTGCCAAAAAGCCATGACCACCCGATGTATTGAGAATCGCGTGTTTGCAATTACCGCCAATCGCATAGGGCATGAAAAAAGGGGGGAGGATGATTTTGAATTTACGGGAAAGAGTCAAATCACTTCGCCTAAGGGAGAGATCCTTTCGTCAGGACCGAAAGAAACATCACATGTCGATTTTGTAGCCATAAATGTCATGGATGCCCGAAATAAGAAAATAAATGAATTGAATGATCTTTTTAAAGATCGAAGAACAGACCTGTATCAATTATAATTTTCAGAACTAAAATCTATTTCTTTTTAAAATTTAATAAAAAAAGGAAAATAAGCAAATTATTGAATAAAATTCTTTCTGAAATTGTCAACAAATTGAGCTTGATCTTCATGTTCATACCAAGCAGAAGCTTCTTTCTCTAATTCATATGCCTTGCTGTATGCCATGGAGGAAAAATGATTCGAGCACAATTTAATCGCATTAAGAACCGCTTGTTGCTTGGTAGAAAGAAATCTCGCTTTATCTAATGCCTTCTTCATTAGCTCTTCTTTTGAATCTACAATTTCATCTATTAAACCTATATCTAACGCCTTTTGAGCATCAATTTTCTCCGCAAACATTAATAGTTTTTTCGTCCAGTTTATTCCCAGGATTTTCGAGAATAAAATTGTACATCCCGTCCCTGGAAAGATTCCCGAATAAATCTCGGGCATTTGAAAAAAACTATTTTGAACCGCAATTTTATAGTCCGAGCAGGAAATAAATACCACCCCTTCACCCATGGCACGTCCGTTAATTGCACAAATTACCGGTTTTCCATTAAATAATAACTCGCATATTTCTGCCGCAGTCGATTCCAATTCCTTTACCTCCTCATTATTGCTTCCGTCAATGAATCCCAAGTCCATACCCGTAATAAATGAATATCCATTTTTGGTAATTATCAAAACTCTTACTTTTTCACTTTCTTGGCAATATATTATTGACTTTTTAAGATATCTTAATTGATCAATGGTAAACGCATTGGATCTATGCACTCTATTGAGGGTAATTATCCCAAATCTTTTTTGAACCTCAAATTCAATATGTTCACCAAAATTGAATTTGCTTGATGACATGAATATAATTAAAGATTACGACTTTAAAAAAGATGATAATTATAATAAAATAAAAAAAGGTCCATGAACGCCTTCACTTAATTGTTTAAAAATTCTCTTCCTTGGTTCTGCATTTTTATCTTTCGGATGACATGATCCCAAATAAAAACCTGTATCAAGAAAAATTGCCATTTTTTATGTTCCTCAGAGATTATACATCTCTTCATCATCCAAATTTTGAATCTATTTGGAAATATCGTAGGGTACATCAACTAATTTATCCCGTTTTTCAATAAAGTAATCAAATTTACTTGGCGTGAGAGTAGGAATATTTTCCGCCAACTGAACCAACTTATCAATGTTTCGATCGGCTAATATAATGCAATAATCGAGGGTTTCTTGTTGAGTTATTTTTCTACCCATCCTCATGGTTAATTTTGCCTGAAGTTGTTCAAGAGCCTTTTTATTTTTAATTTTTACGACAACCATGGTTATCAAGTAACTTAACTCATGATATTATGGGTATAAAAGCATACTCGTGCTTCAATCTTGAAACTTGAAATTATCATGCATTTAAAAATAGAAGTAAAAAATTAAAAAAAATTTAGAGTTTTAATTGGTGTATTCTCGCTTGATGTTCTTCAATCTTATTTGGCTTTAATTCACAAAATTTCCAAAAAACAAATGCACCCAACAGGATACATATCATGGGAACAACGGCTAAATGGACATGAATCCCCCATATAGCAAGAGGTGTTTGAGTCTCAGAGCTTTCCACGAAGCCCGTGAGCGTATGAGCAAGCGCAAAGCTGAAAGACTGGATTATGAGCCCAAGACGGCCGAAAAACTGTTGAATTCCCGTTAAGGTACCCTCTTCCCGCGTCCCATAGATAGAGACGTGCTCATCGATGAGGTCGCCCATAACGGGGAATATCATGCTCCAAAAACCTCCCAAAGAAACACCCCAAATCAGCATGGTTATGATCAAAGGAATGTACGTATTTATAAAGATTAAGGGTGCTGTAAAAATTCCCATTAAGAAAGCGGAAATTATGGTTACCTTTCTATTATCATTCGTCTTTTTCGCTAATCTGATCCATAAAGGAATGGAACATAGAGTTCCGATTAACATTGCAGCCATGATGATGGTCGTAGCGCTTGCCGGCATGCCTAAAATGTAGTGAACTACATACGGAAGAGACCCCGTCATGGATGGAACTAATGTTTGATACATCAAGTAGAGAAAGATGTAAGCAACGAATGAACGTTGTTTAAAGGATTGCATGGTCTGTTTAGCAAAAGATTTTCGTTTTTCTGCCTTTTTTTGGGAGGTAAGATATCGCTCAATTGTCTGGGGATCCTCTCTAATTCCCGGAATTGCGATAAGCATGGTTACCGTGCTAATGATCATGCAGACTGCCCCTTGAAGCATATAGGAACTTAAATTTCCAAAGTCGATAAGAAGAGGGGGTATGATTGAACCCAAAGCAACACCAACTATTCCTAAACTAATCTGAATCCCCGTGGCACTTCTCCTCTCTTCAACAGAGCGGAACTTGTCCGGGAAAAGGGCCTGAAAATTAACAAAGAATATTGTCTGAAACGTATCATACAACACCGTAGCCATGATTAACCATAAGAACAGAATCCAAGCATCTGCTTGAGGATCGACCTGTGGCGGGGAAAATAATAGAAAATAACACGCTCCCATGGGGATGCCTCCTATAAGGATCCACGGAAACCGCCGTCCCCATTTCTTGGTGAACTTGAAGGGGCGATTGGTCAGATAGCCGACCAAGGGGTCATTGATCGCATTGTAAATTGAGAATATGGTCAGACCAATACCAATTAACCATACGTTCAGACCAATTTGACTTTCATAAAAAAAAAACACGAAGGTATTAAAAGCCATTCCCAGGAATTCGCGGGACATGGATCCAAAGCCATAACTTGCCATATTTCCCATGCTATGTTTTATATCGATACTACTTTCTTCCATTTTTATCCTACCTAATTATTTTTATGGTGAAAAATTAAATGGTATAAATAGTAGATAGGAATGGAATAGTATTTATACATAATTCATTTTGAATAACTCAAAAATGTAAGATTTGACTCCTTATTTTATTGGAGCAATCATTTTATTAGAATTCTAAAGAAATAGTCACGTTATTTGTCAAAATTTTTTAAAAAAAATTAAAATAACTCAGAGGAAATAATTAGAAAAGAAAAAAAAAACACTACTACTATTATAACTTTAATTCTCTTATTTTTAATTGATGCTCTGCCACTTTACTGGGGGTAATATCGTAGAAACGCCAAAATACGAGTCCTCCGATAAGAATTGCAATTGCCGGGACTAAAGCCAGATGTAAATGGATTCCCATGATAGCTAAGGGTGTTTGAATATCGGAGTTTTGATTAAAACCGGTCAATTCGTGAATTATGGCGAAACTCATGACCTGCAGGATGTATCCTAAACGTCCGAAAAATTGTTGAATTCCGATCAGGGTACCCTCCTCCCGCTTCTCAAATTTCAACACGGATTCATCAATCACATCGGAGAACACTGGGAATATCATTGCCCAATACGCTCCTTGTCCTATTCCCCAAATAATAACATTGATAATGATGAAAATATAATTTTCTTCAAATATCATGGGGATGAGGCAAATTCCCATAAATATCGAGCCGATTAGCATTACTCTTCCGTTATTATCTATTTTTTTAGCCAACATGACCCAAACCGGAATGCTGAAAATAGCTCCTCCCAAGAACCCCGCCATTAATAGAGTAGTGGAACTCGAAGGCATGCCAAGTACGAATTTTACCACATAAGGAATAGAGGCTTCCATGGAATTGATGGTCACCCAATACATTGTGTACAAAAAAACGTAAGCTACAAAGGATCGTTGATTAAAGACGATTTTCATGGCTTTTAGGAATGAACTTCGTTCGGGTTTTTTTTCTTCGGCTTCAAGATAAGATTTAAGGGTTGCTTCATCTTCCCTGAATCCAGGGATGGCCAAAAGCATGGATACTACCGTAATGCCAATGACAATCAATCCTTGAATGACATAACTTTCCAAATCACCGTAAGTAATGAACAATGGCGGGAGCATCGCTCCTAATGACACGCCTAACGCCCCTATAACGATTTGGTATCCCGTGGCCGTTCTACGCTCGTTAATCGAGCGAAACTTATCGGGAAATAAGGATTGGAAATTTACGAAGTATAAACTATGAAAGGTGTCAAAGAGGCATGTACTAAAGAGTAGCCAAGCAAATATAATGAGTGCTCCTGAGTTGGGATCCACGGAGGGAGGCGTAAAAATGAGAAAATAGGAAACTCCTAAAGGTAAGCCTCCTATTAAAAGCCAAGGAAATCGCCTTCCCCATTTTCTAGTAAAACGAAAGGGACGATTGGTCAGGTATCCGAGTATGGGATCGTTGATAGCATTATAGCCGGCGAAAATAACAAGCGCTGCGCCAATCAACCAGACATTCAGGCCAATTTCTACCTCATAATAAAAAAAAACCAGCACGTTGAACGCCATTTGGACGAATTCTCTGCTGAAACTGCCGCAGCCATAAGATGCCATGTTCAATTTTCCGTGATGGATAATAGGTTCTTCATTTGACAAATTTATTCACCTAAAACATTTTTGGATTATAATGATTTTTAATATATTTTATTTTTAAATATTAGCTGTGATTCCTTTTATACTTTTAACTCTAAAAAAAAGATACTAATTTTTACTTTTTATGATCACTTAAAAGTCGACCTAAAATCCAATTTATATGGGATGAATACAATTACTTTTGATAATGGGAGGAGGAGAAAGAAGTTATCTGATATTATTTTATTAGATTCTTCTGAATTTCAAGATTTAATGATAAAAAAAAGGAATGAATTAGTTGAGTGTTTTCCATACCTTGTAAGTTTGCAAGGTGGTCCACAAACAAAATCCGTAGACGACAATTTTTTGCATGAGGACATTAATGACCATGAAAAATCCAAATATAAATAAGATGATGACAACGGAAAATCCGATGCTTATGATTGAATAGATACTTGGATAATTCTTATTTAATATGATAGCTATGGAGTATACTATGATGGCCAGAGCAAAGAGCAAGAAGAAATACAAGGTAGTATACATGTGTTCATTAGGAAAAACATTTCCCGCAAAGATGGCCAATAACATGAGAAGGGGTGCAGAAATGATTCCCATGGCTGAGCCTATCCAACTCAACAGTTTGGTAATTAATCTATCCTTGAAGATGGTAGGAATAACGATCCAAAAGAGGATTAAAGCCCCTCCCGCAACGACGCTCGCGATGACAAAAAGAGCTCTTGAAATGGGATTCGGTACTCCATTTCGCGTTACGGTGGTACCTAAATCGCTAAAATAATGCCCGAAAAAGTTATATCCATCGGGATATGTCAACATCGCTATGAGCGTGATGATGATGAATTGTAATGCTCCGATTACCCCAATAATGCAAAATACTTTTATCCAAGGTGATTTTTTGGTTTCCTCGTTCATTAATTATATACAACTCTTAATATTCGTTTAAAATATTAGTATATTTTATTAAAAATTACATGAATATTAATGAAGGTATATTATTAATGATCTATTTTTAAAAGAAAAAAGTATTCTTTTATAATGAAATTCTACGAAAAATTATTAAGTAACCTCACAAGAGGAATAGAAAAAAAAACATGATATTATCGGAGCGGTATCTGAACATTGAATAATATAAGCTCTCAAGCTCTCTTGCTTAAAAAAGACTTAATAAGAACTCCGAACTTGAAAGAGATTTTCAATTTAATCAATCAGCACCTATACGGTAAATTGAAGTACACGGATACCGATACCAGAGCCCGCTCAAAAGAAATCATTAATTTATTGTTGTGTAAATTAGTAGATGAGATTTCTAAAAAACCCAATGAACCCGTTGAATTTTGCATCCAAAAAGGAGAGAGCAAGGAATCCGTTGCTCGCAGAATTCATGCTTTTTTTAATGATAAAGTAAAAGCGAGATACTCCAACTTGATAAATAAGAATGAGCAAATAACTCTTAATGATGATTTAATTTATCTGGTGATTGAAGAGTTGCAGCCCTTTTCTTTAATCGAATCCTCTAAGGATATCTTAAGAGATGCTTTTGAAATTTTCGTTAGCAAATTGTTAAAGGATGAGGGTGGGCAATTCTTTACGCCGATAAATATTATTAAATTCATGATCCAATATTTAAAGCCGGATATAAATTCAAAAATATTGGACCCCGCCTGTGGACACGGTGGCTTCTTGCTTGAACTCAAGGATTACATTTGGAAGAATGTAAAATTTGCTGAAAAAGTGGGAGAGAACAATGACCAAGTAAAAGAAAAAGTGATTTCTAATCTCCACGGTATCGATAAAGATTTATTTCTTTCCAGAATATGCAAGTTATATTTAGAAATTTTAAGTGGAGGTCAATCCAAAATATTTTGCGAAGATTCCTTGGATCCCGCACGCTATTATCAAGAAACTAAAAAATATATCAAGGATGATGAGTTTGACTTTATTTTAACCAATCCTCCTTTTGGAGTAAAAATTCCAATTGATGATGAGAAAATTTTAAACAATTTCAAGCTTGCCCATTCTTGGACAATTAAAGATAATGAGTGGGTGATGCAAGATAAATTAACCAAGAAGCAACCTCCTCAAACTTTATTTATTGAACGGTCTATTCAATTATTAAATAATGGGGGCAAACTCGGGATAATTTTACCCGAAGGCTTGTTTGGAAATTTGACGGATCGATATATTTGGCAGTATTTGAAACAAAGTGGTAAAATATTAGGGATTATAAGCCTTGATCAGAATACATTTCAACCCTATACTTGTAATAAAGCAAGTATCTTATTTTTTCAAAAATTAAAGAATCCTCCAAGAGATTATGAGATTGACTTTGCAATTGTAGATACTGTCGGACATGATAAAGATGGTAAGATCTTGTATCAATTAAATAAAGACGGAACGGTGAAGTTAGATTCTGATGGAAATTCTATTATTAATGATGAATTAATCGACTTGCATCTCAGAATAAACTGCGCGGAACCCTTCGATATCCATGAATCTCAGAAAGTATTTAAAATGAAATTAAGTCAAGTAAAAAATGACATTTTTATTCCAGGTTATTATCTCTCCGTTGAAAAAACTCTATTAGAGTTAGCAAATAATACTGATTATCAATTAATGTCCATCAAGGAGTTAATAGAAAACAAAATCTTATATACAAAAAATAATGGACATTTGCCTCGAGGAGACGAGATAGGTTCCAAAGTTTATGGCTTAGGAGAAGTTCCCTTCATTAGAACAAGTGATTTTTTTAATTGGGAAATAAATTTAAATTCAAATAAAAAGACTTCTGAAGAAGTCTACGAGTTATATAAAGAGAAGCAAAATGTAGAAGTGGGAGATATATTATTGGTGAAAGATGGGGGTGCCAACTTAATCGGAAGTTCTGCTTTTATCACGGAGTTAGATACGAAAATTATCATTCAAAGTCATATTTTTCAACTTAAAGTATTAAAAAATTCGTTGTCCATCGATCCCTATCTCATTTTATATCTATTGAATCTGGATGTAGTACAAAAGCAGATTCAGGCAATAACGTTTATTCAAGGTACTATTGCCTCCATAGGGAATCGAATAATGGAGGTCATCCTTCCCATGCCTGCAGATAAAGAAAAAAGAAGGGAAACTTCGCAACATATCAAGAAAATAATAGAGACAAAAACAGAGATTAGAAAGAACATCATGAATTTATCTTTAAATCAGCCATTCTCATAAAAGAGACGAATCACTAAGCTATATTACCAGAAATCATTTAGGAATCTTTTGATGATTTTTCTAAAATCCCCTTCGAGTTTTTGTACGGAGGAAAATAGTTTTTCAAGTCGCTTTCTATATATTTCTTCCCTGATATCAACGAATGGGGAGATATTCATGCTTCTGTATTGGTTGAAAAAACTACTTTCATACTTTGAAAAAAGGGAATCAAAAAAAGCATTTATTTTGATAAAGTCTCTCATAATAAAGTCCTCATATGTACTGTTCTTGAATTCAGTGGGCTCAATTCCACTCCTTAGATTTTCCTTGTAAGTAATGATTGAATCATAAGCATCTTGGAGCGCCACAAATTTTCTAATCGCTTCGGGATCTTGTTTATTCAAATCGGGATGATACTTTTTGGCTAATTTTCGATATGCTAATTTAATTTCATTGTCGGAAGCATCTTCCGTTAACCCCAAGATTCCATAATCCCTTTGAATTTCATTTTTATCTTTCATGGAAATTTTAAAAAGTAGTTAAAATTCTCGTAAATTCTCCATCAACACTAAGGTAGTAATAATAATTTAATTATTTAAATTTTAATTTATTTTACTATTTGATTATATCCTTACTCAAAAAGGATAGAAAATACATAATTTGGTAATAGATTAGAAATTTAATTTACTTAATAGCTCTTGCGTGATCTTTTTCTTGGATTCCATCATATCATAAATAAGATCCTAGGAAGAGTTATTTTATTAAGCTATAAACTCCTTCATTAAAAAAAAGAATTAATTTAAATGAGAAACCCCATGAATTCTCAAAATAATAAAGATCAAAATGATGATTGGTGGCAAAAGCCCGGCTTCTCCATTCAGTATCAAATTGAAGTCCGCCCCGGATGGCTCTGGAATAGAAATTATGTTAAATTTAATTCCTCCATGATGGACGAGAAAGGAAATTTAAAGTTTGATGGACCCTTCTGCAAAATGGAAAAATGGGTTCAATTCTCAAAAAGAGTAGGTGCAGAATACCACGCATTTGAAACCAAATGGTGTGATGGTATCTGCTATTGGGATACGCAATTTACCAATTGGAAAACCCCCACGGATTATTGCAAGATTTATGCGGAAGAAAGTAGAAAAGCTAAGATCCCCTTTCTCTTTTATTATTGCAGTATATTCGATCATAATCCTCAATTTGACGACATTCAACCCGTAAGAGAAATAACCCCCTCTTATATTGCAATGCACCATGATGATAAAAAGGCAATAGCGGAATTCTCTAAGAATTATTTAAAACTAGTGTGGGAAGCAAATCAAAAAGAATTTGCAGAAAGAAAAGTACCCCCTTATAAAGAAGAATTTTATCAAGAAGTTGAATATCACGATTTTATTTATAATCCCGAGAAATATGAAGAGTACTTGACCAATCAAATTAGGGAGTTAATTGAAAAGTACGAGCCTGATGGAATGTGGATGGACTGGTATTGGAATGACCGATCCACGACCTTAATCCAAGAGTTCATGGAAAAAAATTTTCCCAATACGACTTTAGCTTTTAACGTGAGTATCGACAAACGCCCTAAATATGCACATTTTTTATCGGGTGAAGCACATTACGTTGAATTTGCATGGATAAATTGTCAACGGTATAGAAATAAAAGAAAACCTTGGGAATTATGTGGTCCTGTGGCACATGCCTGGGACATTCCAATTGCTCGCCCAGATCCCCATGAAATCTTCCGCATCGCATCAATAATAATGGCAAGCGGAGGAAAGTGTTGTTTTGGATTACCCTCCCAAATGAACGGAGAACTATTTCCCGAACTTGCAAGGAATGTAGAAATGTTTGCAACGTGGTATAAGGAAAGGCGTGAGTTGTTCAGAGAAGCAACTCCCATGAAATATAAAGGAGATTCCGTTCCGGGTGTCTCGCTAAAAGAAACGCAATTTGGAACCATTGGTTCTAAATTTAAAGACGATTTCCTCATTCATATAATCAGTTTTGGGGGATTAATGAAAGACTTGATGATAACTTTCTTTAAAGACCACTGGGAAAATATAAATAAAGTCATCCTTGAACCACATGAAAAGGAACTGAAATTCCAAGATAAAGATAATGAGATAATCTTACAACTCAAGAAAGAAGATCTCGATTTAGCGGACACCATCCTCCGCATAAAGTGTGAAAGCATGAATTAATATTTTAATAAATGATAATCTATTTTCCCAATTCTCTTTTTTTCAAATTTTACTCGACTTTTTCTCATTTATTAAATTACATGCAAAAACTACACATTATAACAATTTACTTTAAAAAAGTCAATTAATCTAGAATTTCTCTCTTTTCTACTATTTTCAGCAAATTGCCTTTATAGCGCAAGCATATAATGTATTTATAGAGAAATTCATGAACTCCAATGCAAAAATGCCGATACTATAGCTTGCAATCGTTAATTTTGAATTCCGTCTATCAAGTACCATATTCATAATAATTTCTCCTTAAAATTTTAATATTTTTTGAAAATCTCTTTAAATCGGATAAAATTATTTAAATGAAAATGCTAAATTAATAAATAGAAATCAAATTAATAATTATTCATAAAAATTGTAAAAAATTTCTTAAGTGGAATGATCATGAGTGAAGAAATTCTAAAACCATGGCTTGATTTTTGGCCAGAAGGCGTACCACAACATATTGATTATCAAGAAATTCCCCTCGGGGATTTATTAAAAAGATCAGCAGAAAGTTATCCTGAATCCCAAGCGCTATTTTTTGAAGGATGGCGCTGTACCTATAAAGAGTTAAATAATCTTGTCGATCAATTTGCAACGGGGCTTTCTATGATGGGAATAAAGAAGGGAGATGTCATTGCCATAGATTTACCAAATTCGCCACAATTTGTAATTGCCTATTATGCTACTGTACGATTAGGGGGAATTGTGAATCCCATTATTCCCTTACACAAATTTGTTGAAATTGCGTATCAAGTAAATGACTCCAATAGTAAAGTCTTGATCATGTTGGATGCCCTTTATGAAGGATACCTAAAAGGGAAAGAACTCTCCCGAATGAAATCTTTACAAGGCATTATCTTAACAGGATTGGCTGAATATCTTCCTAAAGTTAAAGCGGTGCTAGGAACAGCACTTGGAAAAGTCCCTCACATGAAAAAGAATGAGTGGCCAACCAAAGTTGGGGAAATTACCTTTTATAAATATCAAGAAATACTCCAAAATGGAACTCCCATTAAGTTACCCGAAGTGGAAATAAATCCCAAAATCGATACTGCCACTCTTATCTATACGGGGGGTACTACGGGCGTACCTAAGGGTGTAGAACTCACGCATTATAACCTTTCCGTGAATGCTGAACAAGGTATTGCTTGGATTGAAGGGCAATTACCAGAAACTATCAAATATAGGGGGAAAGGGGGAGTTGGGTGTTTGATCCCTTTTGGACACGTCTTTGGCATCTCTACAGGCATGAATTTAGGAATCGCAAATGCTTATAAGCTTATTCTATTTCCCTCTCCTCCCGAAAAAAGATCGGATGTTTTAAAATATCTCATGAAGGAGAACGCAATTTATATTCCCGCAGTACCCACTCTTTATAATCAAATCAATCAAGATCCCGATTCCATTAAATATAAAGGAAAATTAACTTCCTTAATCGCGTGTTTAAGTGGGGGCTCTGCTTTACCGGAAGAAGTAAAACGAATTTTTGAGGACCTTACGGGCGCTTCTATTATTGAAGGATACGGAGCAAGCGAAACCGCGCCGATTGTTACAGGAGGTCCTTTCCATCGATATAAAATTAATTCTACGGGTATTCCCATGCCCGATACTTTAATTAAAATCATGGATGCGGACGAGGGGAAAATCATCAAGGGAATTTGCCCTAGAGAATCTTGCGATCAATGTGGAGAGGAAGAAGCTGAAAAATATATAGGAGAATTATGCGTGTGTGGGCCGCAAGTCATGAAAGGTTACTTGAACAAGCCGGAAGATACAAAATATGCCTTGCGAAAAGATGCACGAGAGCGCATATGGTACTATACTTCTGATATTTCCTGTATAGATAAAGAGGGATACCTTCATATCAAGGATAGAAAGCGTGACATGATTAAGTATAAAGGGCATGGTGTTTTTCCGGCAGAGGTTGAGAATTTAATGTATCAATATGAACCTATAAAGGAAGTAGGGGTGATTGGAGTTCCTAATCCCGATGGTCC
>CAYLZE010000071.1:21748-26344 GCA_964388035.1 uncultured archaeon | reverse complement strand
GCGAAAATCGTTTCAAGAGTAACAAAAATTAAACCAGAATACTTGGAAAAGGAAAAGAAAAAACCTTAAATACATTTTTTTCACTTTTTATCTTTCTTTTAAAAGAAAATATCAAAAATCATGTACATGTTCCATAAATTCAGATAGAAAAAGAAAAAAAATGTTGTTTCAAAAAGTTAGGGAGAATGGAATTCTGGTCTTGCCTTTGTAGAAGGTTCTCCCGCTATTCCCCAATGTGCTTTAGGAACTTCATGTACAAGTACTTCCACGGCTTGTTTAGGAATACCTAATCCTACAAAAACATCGGTTACGCCAACGATAATTTTTTCAACAGCATCCTTTGAGATGCCTTCCCACATGAAAATTTGTGCTAAGGGCATTTTTATTACCTCTTTTTTCGTATTATTACCAATACTCATGCAGTATTAGGATGAAAGGATTAATATATGTATTGAAGATTTTTTTTTAATTTATTTTAAAGCAATATCAACAGCCTTTTTAGCATGTATTTCCGTCGTATTGAACACAGGGATACTCACATCTTCTTGTTTAATTAAAAGAGGAATTTCCGTACACCCTAAGACAATTCCCTCTACGCCTTTATTTATTAGTTTTTGGATTATTTCCAGATACACCTTTTTTGAAGATTCTTTTATTATTTCTAATCCAAGTTCTTTAAATATAACGTCATTTATCTTTATTCTATCCTCTGCTTCTGGAACGAGAACTTCGAGCCCATATTTCTGATTCATCCTTCCTTTATAAAAGTCCTGTTCCATGGTGAATTTAGTACCCAAGAGACCTATTTTTTTCAATCCTTTTTCTTTAACTTTTTCTGCAGCAGCATCTGCTATATGTATGAGGGGAATCTTTATTTTTTCCTCAATTTCCTCAGCCAATTTATGCATTGTATTCGTGCAAATAAGAATTAGATCCGCCCCCGCTTTTTCTAAATTAATTGCTATATCTGTTAAAATTTGGGCAATTCCTTTCCAATTCCCTTTATTCATCAAATCTTCCATTATAGCAAAGTCTACAGAGTACATTATGCTTTTTGCAGAATGGAGCCCCCCTAATTTTTCCTTCACGGTTTCATTTATAATCCTATAATATTCAATGGATGAAACCCAGGTCATGCCCCCAATTAATCCAATTGTTTTCATTGATTTTCCCTTCTTGTTTTAATAATTTAAAATATTTACAGAATATAAGAATATTCATAGGATAAATTTTTAAAAAACAAAAATATTTATATAAGTTTGAACTTATATATAATTGAATCATAAGTTGAAACCTAGATTTATTTATAATTAAATGAAGAGAAGTAAACATGAGAGGTATCGATAATGATGCAAGAAAAGAGAGAAGATGAAAAGCAATTTCAGACTCAAGTCAGGCATTTCTTAGGGTATATTTTACCTGTTAATAGTTTGAACATTGCGTTGATTGGAGTTTTTGCTGCATTAAATTGCATTTTAACCATGATTATCTCCATTCCTGTTCCTGCTACACAAGGATTCATTAATATTGGAGATGCGGGAGTAATGATAACAGGATTACTATTTGGTCCAATTATAGGAGGTTTAGCTGGAGGAATAGGTTCTGCCTTAGCAGATTTATTTCTTGGATACACTCTTTATGCTCCCGCCACCTTGGTTATTAAGGGTTTAGAAGGATTTATTGTGGGTTTAATTTCAAATCCCATCAAAAATCATTTAGGATTAAAACTAAGAGATATTGCAGCCGTCATAATAGGCGGATTGATAATGGTTATTGGATATTTTTTATATGAAGTGCTAATTTTTGGAGTACCTGGTGCGATATATGAATCTATATTTAATGGAATAATACAATTTGGTGTAGGTGCGGCTGTTGCATGCATTTTTATTGCGATCACGCGTAAATCCATAGTTGAAAACCTTCCTCAAGTATTTTCTAAAGTCTATATAACCGAGAGTTCAAATCAGGAAATTTAAAACCATAAATGGTTGAAAATATATTCTAAATAAAAATGAGGTTTTTTTTACCTCATGGTTAATACTATAATTGAGCAGACCTTAAATTAAAATAATTCATATTTGGAGATCAATTACCAATTAGTTGGTATTATTTACTGCAACCATTCTTTTATTATCTAAAGCATCCTTTAGATGACTTCTGCTAACGCTATCGCATTATTTCCATTAATTTTGCCATGTGATTTGCCTTTATCATCAAGAAAGTACTTCTCCTCCAATTCTTCTGCAGAATAGTTCTTAACCAATTTAAAACCTCTTTCCCGTAAAAATTGTTCGATTTTACCTTCATATATTCCAAATTGATAGGGTTCACCGAATTTGGATACCATTTTTACAATTTCTCGGGAACCATAATATTTAAAATTACCTTCTAAAATCTCTTTATAAATGTAGGTGAAAGCGAGTTGACTTGAGGGTAAGGAGTTTTTTCTAATAAAGGAAAGCGTATCATCAACGGATTCTTCGGTCAAATATTCTGTTACACCTTCCCAAATGAATAGATTTTTTGCCTTCGGTTTAAAATCTCCTCCAGTTATAAGTTGATCTAAATTCTCTTTATTTAAATTAATTGGTATAAAATGTAAATGTTCAGGTATTTCGATTTCTATCTTATCTAAAATGAATTTTTTCATGGTTTGAGTTGTAGGTAAATCAATCTCAAATAATTTAGTATCCTTAATCAAATCTTTAAAACGATAGCTTCGAGAGTCAAATCCAGCTCCTAATATAATAATTTGATCCCAATTGTCTATTAAAGCTTTTTTAAAGATATCATCCAGCATAAAAGTTCTAGCTGCTACCCATTCATAAGTCCCGGGTAAATATCTTTTCAAGATTGGTAATAAAATTCGCGACATTTTTAATTTCCATTTAGCGGAACCGACATGAAAAATCTTTGCTAAATAGTCAGGACCCCGAATTTGCCTTTCCTTTTCTTTATTTGAGCAAGCTCGAAAATATGTAGTAAAACCTGCTGTCTCAGATGGTTTATATTCAATTGCCTGATTTTTTCGATTCATTTTTTGTATACATACTTATTACTATTTAGTTATAACTAACAAAATTAATTTTAAAATTTAAACTTTTTGAAGAATTATCTATATTAAAAGTTAATTAAATGAACTCGTAAAGAATAAAGAATTCCTTCTTTCAATCAAAAATTTTAAAAATTTACCTTTTTGAACCATTACAATCATTCATTAGCTGAAATATGGTCTTATAAAAAAATTATTACGAATAATTATTTTTGAGTAATTATTCTCGGACGGTCCTAATTAAATTATGAAACAATTGAAAGACGATTGATATACTTTCAATCTAAGGGATGATAATTAATTTCAATATATCCTCAACATATAAATAAGAAGTGATTTTTCTAAAGTAGATTTATTAAAATATCTAAAGCATCAAGTGCTTTTTTCCCTTTATCAGAAATAAAATAGTAAACGTTCTTTCCTTGTTTTTCACGATGGATGAGATCCTTTGTTTCTAATTCTCTCAGATGTTGATAAATTGCGGGAAGGGAAATGGACCCTATTATCTCTTTTATTCTAGTACCATTTATACCATTTTGATTGGATAATGATATTTGGGAAAGAATTTTTAATTTTGTACTAAGAATTCCTCCCATTCCCGCCGTTTTTGTTCTGGAGGACAGTGCCTCTAATACATAAGGAGTTTTTAGCCCACTCCCCGTAATTATACATGCTACGGAATCTTTTTTCTGGATTTCTCCATTTTGCAGTAGAGTATTTAGAGCTGCAATGGTTAATGCAGAAGAGGGCTCCGCAAAGATCCCTTCATTTCTTGCCAGTTCTTCGGCTGAAGTTAAAATTAGATTTTCGGGAATGGCGATTGCTTTTCCATTACTTTCTTTTAAGGCATTTATTACTACATCTTCATAAAGAGGATTTTTAACTAATATTCCTAAAGCGTGGGATTTAACGGTATTTAAATTTAGAACTGCCGTTACATCTTTATTAAATTTGTTTACTATGGGAGAACAAGTTTGAGACTGAACTCCTACAAACCGGGGGAGTTCTTTAATTATTTCCATCTCTTTGAGTTCTTTAAAACCTTTCCACATGCTTGTAAATAGTCCACCACTTCCCATTGGAATAATTATCCAATCAGGAAGACCCACTTGAAGAAAAATCTCATAAGCTATGGTTTTTTCTGCTTCTAACGTCAAAGGATTAAATTCTGGGGTACATTGATAATACTCCTTCTGATATACTTCTTTTAATGCCTCTTTTAATGCATCATCTACAATCGTCCCTCTTACTTCTAATTTTGAGTTATAGGCAATCATTTGAGCTTTTTTTCCCACATCAATCTCTTCTGGAATGATATTAATGCATTCCATGCCTTCAAGGGACGTATATGCTGAGATAGAAGCCCCTTGATTTCCATTTGAGGCACATACCACCTTATGATGACCCCAACTCCGAGCATGAGAAATTAATAATGCGGCCGCTCGATCTTTAAAAGAATTAGTTGGATTTTGCGTCTCATCTTTTAAGTAAAGATGGTCAATTTCTAATATCTTGCTTAATTGTTTTGAATTTCTGCAGATTGT
>CAYLZE010000071.1:0-21648 GCA_964388035.1 uncultured archaeon | reverse complement strand
GCTTGGTTTCTAACATCTTGTTCCGTAATTTCATATTCCCCAATTATTTTTCTCGATTCTCTTGTTCCCAGAGAGGGTCCTAATGTTCTTAATCGAGCTTTTTCAAAACCGGGGGTATACTTTTTTAATGCGTTAAGAGCCCACATCACCCGCTTTCTTCCCTCTAATTCAGCTTTGGTGAGATCCCATACATCCGTACAATCAATATCCGTCATGTGCACTGCATTTAAAGAAGGAATTTCGCCAGCTTCCGTATAACAATTCCAGAAGCTTTCCATTCTTGCATCTTTAGGTATTTCCCCTGCTTCTTTTGCTTTATTAAAGGGTTCCACCAAATAAGTACTAAACGCTTCTTCTTCCTTGCCAGCACCCTCACCCCATTCCCCAAATTTTCCTGGGTGTGTATAAATATACATTAAGAATTTACCGATATTGACTCCGCTACAACCAAAATTAGTGGTAACTTCCATTAATTCATTTTTAGGACTTTTACGAAAGGATGCTCCGGCATGCCATGCGATATCCGCGTCACCCGTTGCATCAATTACTCGCTTAGCTAAAATGGCTTGTCTACCCGATTTACTCTCTGTAATAACACCCTTTATTACTTTTCCTTCCATTATCGCATCTACCGCGGCACAGTGTAATAAGGGTGTAATTCCTGCTTCTTGTATCATTACATCAACAACATATTTAAACATTTCGGGATCTAAAATCTCAAAAGTTGGTTCTCCATTTACCATTAATCCCTCTTTTTCAAGAACCTCGATCATCTCCTTATTCTTTATTTTGCCCATGATATTAATGCTCGCACCCATTTCTTTTGCCCTGCGCTCTAATTCCATTCCAATTCCTCCCGCTTCAACTGTTTGAGCATAACGATACCAAGAAATCGAACCCATTATTGATTGGGTAATGACTCCTCCGAAACAGCCATATCTTTCGACTAATAACGTCTTAACTCCTTCTCTCGCTGCAGCCAGTGCTGCTGAAATACCCGCTGGTCCTCCACCCGCCACTAAAACTTCTGTTTCTGCTAGAATAGGGATCCTTTTAGACTTTTCTTCAATATAACTCAATATACTTACTCTCTTAATAACAATTTGTTAATTGTTCGTTATTTTCAAGTATTTATAAAGTTAATTAAATAATAGCATGTATAGGTTATCTTTTATTATTATCATGAGAAAGCAATTAATTAAAAAAATGCATTTTATGTTCAAGAGGAGTTAATGTGCAATGCTAGTAGAAGCATAAGCCTTCAATATCTTACCATAAAATAAATGGTGGCCTGCCATTTGTCCAGAATCTGTTTCATGAACGATTTGACACTCATACATGAGGTCGCAACCTTCTATCGTGGGAACCTTGGTTTTTTTTCCCGCAACTTGCACTAATTTTGCCTTTTCGAATTTATTAGTATTTCGCCCTGATAAAGAGCCACAAATGTCTAAGACTCTAGAACTTTTTTCTGAAGGTATATTTACCGTGAATTCCCTAATACCCTTGGTCAATAATTGAAATGTATATCTGTTTGGGGCCACTGCAACAGTAATGACAGGAATCATCCATAATTCTCCTATTGTTTTCCACAACAATGTCATTACATTAGCCTTTCCTTCTTTATCCATGGAGACGAGTAGCGCAGCTCTCTTCATAAAGTGCTCCATGTAATCATATGGTCCAATTTCTACTCTATTTTCTGACATGATAGCAAGAATTTCCTCTAATTTATAGATCAAAACAATATAAAAAGTGAAAAACTAAAAAAAAAATATTGTATATTATTTTCTCATTCTTTTATTAATAGAGAAGCATTCATTATGCTTTTTTCGGCATTATTGATGATATTATCAATTATATATGATACTTCTTCAATAGAATCAATTAGTCCAATGCTTTGCCCTAATAAGACCGCTCCATACTCAATGTCTCCCTCATAAGTCATTTCATAATGCTTTTGATCCTCTAAAGCTTTTTCAGGCGTTATGGATCTTTCTAATTCTAATTTTTCTTCTTTGCTTTGAACTGGCTTATGAGATAATGCATATGCATTGGCCCATAATCTAATGGGACCTAATACGCCTAAACAATACATGGTATCTGTAGATTTTGCAGGGGGAATAATATTTTTATATTTAGGATGAAATTCGGATTCTTTAGATGCTATAAAACGCGAGCCCATGGCTACACCTCCCGCGCCCATTGTTAATGCTGCAGCCAAGCTCTCTCCTGTAGCAAAACCCCCACACCCTACTAAGGGTATATCGGGATATTTTTTTCTAATTTCCTGCATTAAGACTAAGGTCGTAATTTTTTCATATGACTGATGTCCGCCTCCTTCATATCCCGTAGCAACAATTCCATCTACTCCTGCTTCAACACACTTTCCAGCTAGCCATAAAGCAGGCGCCACATGAAAGTGTTTGATTTGAGAACTACTTTCTTTCAACTTCTCAAAAGCTTTATTTTGTATCATTTTTGGTGTGCCAGCAGAAGTAACCACGTACATGCATTGCTCTTTTATTTTTGGATTATCTCGAATGAACTTGGGAATTGATCTACATATAGTTGGGGCATCAATTTGTAATCTAGATGTTCTGACATTAAAACCAAATGGCTTGTCCGTATGTTCCACCACATATTCCATGTTATTTTTTAATTCCTGGAGACTACTCTTTCCAAAAAGGTTGGTATGGCTCAATACTCCTAACCCGCCTGCTTCTGACACGGCAACGGTTAATTCCGTGGTATAAAAGGGGCCCATCGGAGCAGCAATTATGGGATGCTTGATCCCCAACATTTCGGTTACTTTTGTTTTTAAAACCATGTTGATCACTTCTAAATTAGAATTAAAGTATTTTTAATTATCATATTTCATTTAACTTTTAATAAATAATTTTTGCTGTTTTTTAAAAATAATTAATTCATAATCTTTTACTTTAAAATACAAGGTAATTATTACTTTCTTAGCATGTAAAAGAAGTATGTTAAATAGGGAATTTGATTATTCAATCTCAAAGGATCTTGTAAATAAATATAAATCAATGCCGATTTTTTAGTTAGTTTTATTATTAAATTTCGAGACATTGATATTTGCTTAAAAGTTTTTAATCCTTGTTAAAATATAATTATTAAGATACATGACGCCAATGATTATCTCTTTAGGAGAATTATTAGTGGAAATCATGAGGACAGAGGTTAATGTTCCTCATGGAGAGATTGGGAAATTATACAGGGGGCCTTATCCGAGTGGGGCTCCAGCTATATTTATTGATTCTGCTGCTCGTATGGGCGTCAAATTTGGCCAGAGTACTGGTTTTATAGGAGTTGTAGGTAAAGATGATTTTGGTAAATCAATAGTGGAGAAGTTACGCGTGGATGGGGTGGATATTTCTAAAATAAGAGTAGAAGAGGGTAAAACTACTGGAATAGCATTTAATCAATATAATTCTGATGGTTCGAGGAAATTTATATTCGCCGCTGGAGCTGCGGGTGATACATCGATCAATGATCTTGAGCCCTCCTATTTTAAGGAGGTTAAAAGTCTACATATCATGGGTAGTGCTTTATCTATAAGTGAGAACTCTAAGGATGCCTGTTATAAAGCACTCCAAATAGCAAGAGACCAAAATCCCAATGTAATCGTTTCTTTCGATCCCAATTTAAGACCTGAAATGCTTCCTATTAAGAAAATTTTAGAAATTTGTCAACCCATTTTAGAGAACACAAATATTTTATTACCTAGTGGGGAAGAGGCAGAAATGTTAGCCGGGGAAAAAGGAGATCAAGCGTGTTTAACCTTAATGCAAAATGGTATCAAAACGATAATATTAAAGCAAGGAAAAGAAGGGTGTAAAATTTTCAATGAAGAAAATCCTAATGGACACCAAATCCCCGGTTTTAAAGCAAAGGAGGTTGATCCCACGGGTGCTGGCGATTCTTTTGGAGGGGCATTTATTGCTGCTTACCTTGGAGGATGGAAAATAGAAAAAGCTGCAAAATTTGCGAATGCAGTAGGAGCATTAAAAGTAGAATTCTTTGGTCCCATGCCCAATAGCACTTATGAAGAAGCTGTAATATTAATGGAAAATGGAAGAGAATGATCAATATCTAAATATATTGCATCTTTTTCTTTTTTCTGCTCTCTTATCATTTAAAAAAAGTATATAATCAATAAATTAGAGTCTTATTTTTTTTTGATTAGATATAACGAATATAACTCTATTTTCTTTATCTGATTTTCAATAATTGAAATAAATCGAAATCCAGGGGGCTTGAATTTGAAAGGATTCTTAGCGATTGGTCCCAATGATTGAGTTTGGAAAATGAAAGGTCGATTTTCATTAAAAAAAGTTTCCAAATCATTATTGTTATTAAGACTATTGATAATTTCTCCGTATTTATTAGTATAAAATTTGATTGAATTGCAATTATTCCTTTGATGATTTTTTTCATTGGAATTAAAAGCCTTTATTCTTAATTCTATTATAGTATGATTATGCCCACATAAAATTATTTCAACTTTTTTTTGAATATCCATAAAGCAGCCTAAACAAGTTTTCAAGAAGTTTTTTCTATTATTTTTTATTGTTTGGTGATTTAAATCAATTATATCATTTAATTCTCTTTTACCAATTAAATGATTTAAATTATCTTCATAAAGATCCGCCCATTTGACATTCTCTTTAGAATTTAATAACTTTTTTAATTTCTTTTGTTTATAATATTTAGTTGCAGGAGATATTGGTGGAGCATGCATTAGAATTATTACTTTTCTGTTGTTACTTTTTTTGATAAATTGTTTCAATAACTCAATTTGATAATTAGATAAACCTTTAGACTTGGGAGCTCCTCGAAATAAGTTATACAAATTTATTTTTGAATCTTCTCCCGTATCTAAACAAATAAAAAACCATTTTTCGCCAAATTGAAAAGTATAATTTAAGTTTGGATTAATATTTTCAAAATAATATCTTAAATATTTAGCACCTGAACGAATCGTATTATAATAGCTGAAAAATTTTAAATCGTGATAATTCTTGATATCCTCTTTTGTCATGCCAAATATTTTACGGATTTTGCCCGCATATAAGCTATAATGCCCAATTCTATAATCATGATTACCAGTAGTAGTAAAAATTGGTACCATTATTTCATTCTGATTTAAATATTCGTCCTCTACTAAATATGGAGGAATTTCAACCCTCTTATTCACCCCCAATAAAATTGAGATAAACACTTCAAAATTATTCACATATATATCGTTTCCCATTACAATTTCACGGAAATCTATCAAATCACCTGTTAAAATAATAAAGTCTAATTTTTTCTTTGCTGCCTTATCATTCGCAAATTTAATGAAACGCCTTAAATCATAGTTAAAATTATATTTAGCAAATTGCAATGAATTCCATTTTTCCTCTTGGAATCCTTTTTTTATGATGAAATCTCTCTCTAAAATTGGAGGTCCCTTGTTAATCTCAGATCCATGAAAACTCTTTGATTCCCTCTTCCTTGCTTTATTTCTTAAATGCTTGGAAATAAAATCATTTCTACGAGCAATATGAAGGTCCGTGGCATGAATAAAATTAAAATCTTCTGCTGATTTATTAAATATCGCTATACTATGATAATTTATTAAGGATTCTGTTGAATCATAATTTGGATAGATAAGATCAAATAAAATAAACGATTGTTCTTGTTTTTCTAACAAATTTCTAATTTTTAAAAGACCCTCGAGTTGAACGTTTACGCAATATAAGTACTTATCCTTCAAAATACCTTTATTTATTTTCAAAAGGGTATTGTAAATGTCCCGTATTATTAATTCATTTTCATTCAATGCTAAATCCATTAATGGCCCTAATTCATCCAAATTAATGAAAGTAATTTTAGAAATTTCTAGTTTCTGTAATTGCCCCCTCCTTTTTAAAAAATCACCACTATCTTTTAGAATCGGTTGAATGTAAACGTTAGATATCAATTTCTGTTGTAAATCTTCCGAAGAAAGCTTAATATTTGAAAGAAAATATGTTCGAAAGCTTACTTTCTTACCCTTTTCGGGAGTTTCATCGCTAAACTCTACTAAATTAATTAATTCCGGCTGACCTAAATTTGGTTTTAATAGAATTAAACTTTTTTCTTTCTTCATGACTTGTTCTTAATTGAAATAAATGTTGGAACTAATATTTCTTTAAGCTAATAAATTCGAAAAAATTATAATCATAGAAGTTTTAATAGGCTAATTTTTCTCTAAATTAAAATCCATTTAGTAATTCTATTTCAATTTCAATTTTACATGGATTTTATGGATAGAATGTAAGAGATTTAAAAAAAAATAAAAAAACTTTATTTTGTTGTTTTTGATATGCTTAAATTAAGAGTCCTGACGTGATTTTTTATTTCTTCTAATTTTTCTCCATTTAAAGGATAAAGATAAAGGAAAAGCAATCCCGCGGCAATAAAGATTATGGGAATGATCCCAATTAAGGTTCTAAGACCCACTTCGCCTAATGGAGTAATGGTGGAGGGACTTACATTTTCCCGGTCAATTCCAAATACAGCTAAGACAATGCCTAACACCAACCAACTAATTGCATTTGATGACTTAACAATAACGCCTGAAACACCATTAAAAATACCCTCTCTTCGCTCATTTGTCTTGGTATGATCTTCATCGATGACATCACTTAATAATATCGTGGGAAACAGCATGAGCCCTCCTAACCCGAATCCTGCGATTAAAAGAACTACTAACATTGAAGTTGGTGTAAATACGAGAAAAACCAATGGAAAAGTTAAAGAGAAACAAAGCATTGAGATAAACAATGCATATCTGGTTCCTTTTTTCTCAGCTATTTTGATCCATACAAATAATCCCGGAATCACAACGCAAAAGATGAGCAACATGTCTATCGCCCATTCTGAAGAGCCCATGCCTAAAATTCCTTCAAAAAATATGGGAAGTCCAGAAAGCACAACGGAGTAAGAAAGTTGTAACAAAAATTGAACCATGATAAAGCAAATAAAACTCTTGCCTTTTAAGGCGATTTTCATTGAAGTGAAAAATTTGTATTTATTTTCAATAGCGGAATACTCCTTTCGTTCTTTTATGAAAAGTAGGGTTGGTAGCATTGTCAATGCAGTGATAATACCTAAAATTAATCCCATTAAAGAAAAACCCACCATCGGATTGCTAAACGAACCTGCGATCAAAGGAGCAACGCCAAGTCCGAGAATTAAACCGATGACTCCAAAAATTTCTTTAAATCTCGAAATTGCTAACCGTTGATTTTGGTCTAAGGTCAATTCGGGATATAATGAGAACCACAGTGTAAGTACCATCGTTACAAACGTTTCATATAATACCAAAATAATTATCAAATAAATGGTGCAAATCACGGGATCGCTAATAGGAGGTGTATAAATCAAATATGAACAAATTACTAAAGGGATTATTCCCAATGCAATAAATGGTTTTCTTCGCCCCCATCGGGTCCTTGTTATATCAGAGAGATGACCTATTAATGGTTCATTTAATGCGTCCCATATCCCATATATCACTAAAATCAAACTAATTCCAATGGGAGAAAGGGGAACTCCAATATATAGGAAGTAGTATGCATATAAAAGCAGGATACTTGATTGACCTATCGCGAGTCCTCCAACATTGGCAATCGCCCACGATATTTTTTTTCCCAAAGGTACGTAATCTTTTTGCTGGTTCAAGATCATCACTTTAAATTATTAATATCTAATGAAGAATTAAATTGTTTGTTATATAAAGCTTTATAATAGGACGTTGTGATCGTGGAAATCATGGGATTTTCTTAACTCATTGAAAAAAATCATGAAAGATTAATGATTTATTGATGAACTTAATGAAATAAATTCTTAAATTCCCTAATACAATTAATCTCAAAAATTCTTTATTGCATCCAAAGATTTCTAAAATAACAATCATTATGATCCCCAGCATCCAAATTTAACAATATAATTATTATGTCAGAAGAAAGGTTATATCAGCCTGATTTTAAGTGCATTTTTGGAAATGAGTATGCCAATGCTTTTTATTATGGAAGAGTAGATTCCCTCGTGTGGCCTATTTTTGAGGATATTGAAATGTCCGAGAAACTGAAAAAACTCTTATCCATGAAGAATCAAGAGGGAAGGAATTATTTTTATTGCAGGAAAATAACGTTAGAGGATGTTAAACTGGAATTCGAATGTTCCGATATTCAAATCGCATTAATACAGGGAATGGAACTCAACAAGGATCATGGAATTGATAATGAGGATGTTATCAACGTGGTTTCCAAGGATAAAAATTTATTCAAGGGTATTTTGTCATTTGATCCAAGAAACCCGGATACCCTTGAAAAATTAAAGAGCCAGGAAAAAGAGATTCCCGTTGCAGGTATCGTCCTATACCCGTCTCAAGCAGATATTGACCTAACCGATACCAATGATAACCTTTTTCATGACTTCCTTATTCATTGCCAGCAAAAAAAATATTTCATTAAAATTGATTTAGGTAATACGTATTTGCCTCAAATTTATACTGAAAGAACTGGAATTACAGAATTGAAAACCTTAATTTCAACGCATCCACAGAATATATTCATCTTGAGTGGGTTAGATATTTCTGGAGATTATCGTTCATATTATCAATTATTGAAAACCTTCAATAACGCCTGGCTGGAATTGGACCCGCGTTGTTTAGGAGGAATGACTCCAACTGACCTTTTTAATACCCTCTTTAAAACAAAAGGATTTATTCAAAATGCCTGGTATAAAATGCAAGTTGGAAGTGCTACACCTACTTTAGAGATATCCCAAATGATGAGAGGTTTTTTAGAAGCTTCCGAACAATTAGCTTTTTCTCAGAAAATGCTATTAAGAACCTGGATGTTTAGAAACGTGAATCGAGTAAGTCCCTCAATTTTTACTCCCCTCGTGAAAGATTTAGAATTATATAAAACATTATTGGAAGTTAAACATCTACCTACAAGTGAAAATGAAAACGAAGTCAATTTGCTTTATCAACTTAAATTAAGAAGTTATAGCATAACTCAATTATTGTTTTTAACAGATATTATTAAAACACAGTTAAATGAAGCTTTGGAAAAGTATCCCTCCCTTAAACACGGGGAATTGTTCATGAGAACATACCACACCACGACGACATTCATAAACAATGAACATGAGTGGGGAAATTATTTGGACTTGCATTATAAATTTGCAGAAATCTCAAAATATGGTTCCGAAAACTTTTTACATACCGTAAGAGCTTTAGAAAATAGGGCCGATTTTAATCATTATGATCATGAATTAGCTAGCACGTATGGTACGAAGCAAATGATACTTCCTATTGTAAATCGTAAATTAGAAATTGGAAGTAGGGAGCAATTCTACGTGCTCGTCACTTTTGGGCCAAGAACTTTTAATCTCTTCATTAAGATAAAATTGCTGAAAGAGAATTCTCAATGAGATAATTTTTATTATTTTTCAATAAAAATTGAGATGAGAATCTGAAATGGTTTCTATTAGTTCGGGTACAAATATTAAAAATAGAACTATAGCTTATTGTACTAACATAAAAGAATGGTTCTTATCGAATGAGAATGATGGACTGTTGAGTTCTATTAAAGACTTTTTAGAACAAGAATATGGAAAAATCCCAGAGAAAGAAAGAATTGGGAAGGGGACTGTTTATGTTTCGAAATATGTTGCGAAAGGAATGTATGCTTTCTTTCTGGGAGAGAAACTTGTTAAGAGTAATTATATATCCAAACTGATTGGAAAAATCTTCAATTATGGCGAGCAAACGCAATCACTACTCTTGCAACATTTCGCTTTACTTCTCCTCTCAGAGGATATTTTTAATCACCCCGATGATTTTGAACAAATCACCCCATTAATTGAATTTTATGCGAATCATGAGGATTGGACAATAAGGGAAAGCATTACTTTTACAATTCGAGCGGGATTAAAAAATAATATTACGAACACGCTAACCTATTTATTTAAATTAGCGAGGAGTAAAAATGAAAATTATCGGAGATTGGTTTCTGAAAGTTTAAGACCAATGAGCGATATAAAATGGCTACGAGATCCCGATAAGAATGAAGAAGTTTTGAAAATTCTGACACTATTGAATAGTGATTCCTCTCTTTATGTCAGAAAATCCGTGGGAAATAACCTTAAAGATTTAACAAAATACATGCCCGAAAAAATACTAGATTTAGTTGATAAATGGATAACTGATTCCAACATACAAGTTCGGGAAGATCTCGCTTCGGAAGAAGGTTTAACTAATGAAGAAAAAAGATTGATATGGACCATCAAGCACGCCATGCGTTGGTTAAAGAAGAAAAAACCGGAGTATATTGATCGAATCGTAAAAATATTAGGAATGAACTATGTATTATATTTTGACGAGAAAAGAAATAGACTTGCTAAGCCATGAAAAATCTAATCACTGAAGCACGTTTTTTCATCAGAAATGATCTTTTTAAAATAACTTATAAACTCAAGAAATTAAATCTTAAAAAAATATTCTAAGATATTTGCAATTTAAAAGAAGTGAGTGAGTATAAAATTAATACTATTAACTATGACCCTTGTAACTCCCCATGAGGTTCATTTTCTAGCAGAAATAGCGAGTAGGAATCCATTGTATTTAAACCTTTGTTCTGATTTTCATAGGAAATAATGTCAAAAAAGATAGTTTTAAAATAGAGTCATCTCTTATGTATTATAAAAATAATTTTGATTAAAAAATGCAGTATAAAGTATTATCTATTTAATTCAACGATTATTTTATAAAAAAAAATTTTCATTTTTTAAAGAAAGTTATTATAATACTCTTATACTTTATTATACATATTAATCCAGCTTAATAATAATAATATTAAAATGTCAGAAGAAATTAAAGACGAGGAGAAAGCAGCAAAGTCGGAGAAAGAAGATGATAAGGTGAACAGAGAGCTTTTAACTAAAGCAAAAGATTCTAGAGATCTCATAGATAAAAAGCTGCGAACATTCGAAAATAGCGTGGAAGAAATCGAAAAAGAACCCGCTAAAAAGGAAAAGGAAAAGAAAGCAAAAGAAGAGATTGATGAAGAAGTCCAAGAAGCTCAAAAAGAACTGGAAGCCTTAGAAAAGAAGATTGAAGAATTAGATAATTTTAAAAAAGCTTTAGAAGACAATATTAATTCCCTCAACGATAAATATGTACGGAAAAATGAAGAACTAAATACTTTAGAGGAAAGTTTAAAGATTACAAAGCAAAGCATGGAAACTTTAGAAGAGGATTATAAGGAGCTTATCAAGAATAATGAGCAATTGATTAAATCTTATGAATCAAGGCAAGTGGATCTCATAGTTCTCACGGATAGTGTCAAAGAGAAGGTACAGGAAAAAGACGAATTACGAGAAGAACTTGCGAAGTTAAATGAACAAATTCGGGAAGAGAAAGGAAAGATAGAATCTCAGAATGAGGAGTTAAAAATGCTTGAGAAGAAAATTAATAGTTTCAGAACCGAAAATGAAACCTTGAAACTTACCGTCGAAAAAAATAAACTAGAACTGGATCATTCCAATACCTTGATTCATGCTAAAGAGGATGAATTAAAACTCCTGAATGAGCAATTAGAAAAAAAAGAATTACGATTAAAGGAAACGGAAAATCAAATTAAAGAATTCAAAGAAGGATTTCCTGAAATGAAGGAAAAGGCAAAGACTTATGAAGAATTGTTAGAAAAATACAAGTTTCAATTAACTGAAAAGCAACAACTGGCCATCGAAATAGAATCCCGCATTCAAAAATTAAATGAAACCCATGACGCCTTAAAAGAGGAAATTACGACTGAAGAAAAGAAAATAGAAGTCAATGAAAAAAGAATAGAGGAATTAAAGACAAATATCGAGATCTCAAATAAAGAATATCAAGAAAGGGAGGAAAGACTTACGAGTCTTACTGAAAAATATGAACAGTTGGAAGAAGAATACGAAAAACTTGAAAATGCAAAAGAAGTCATTGAAACAAGCATAACTGATTCAAAAATATTATTTCAAAAACTCAAAACGGAATTACAAGGACAGGAAAAAGAAATACGTGATAAAGAAAGCCGTATCAATCGATTAGAAGTACTCTCTCTCATATATAAAGCGTCTAAATTTTTTGGTGGAATATTAATTGCTGTTGGAATCTTTTTCCTGATATTGAGCATTGGATATATTTCTGGTTTTATTAATTTAAATCAAACGAATTACACATTAGCCATCGTCATTACCCTAATTGGAGGCATTTTCTCTATTATTTCGGGTGTCTTCCATCTCGAAAAGAGTTAGAATTCGTCTTTAACTTTTAAAATTACTATTTTTATTGAATAAAGTAAATTATAGTAAAATTGAGGATACCACATTGCCTGAAACTGAGACTGAAGTTGAAAAAAAGAAGCCCCATAAACCATTTGGAATAGCAAGTGGAGTATTATACGGCATAGGTTGCGGTGTAGGTGGTTCCATCTTTATACTTCTCGGCGGAGGAATCGACATTGCGGGACCTGGTGTATTGATTAGTTTAATTCTTGGAGGGGTACTAATATTCTTCACCGCATTGAATTATTCTGAACTTGAAACCAGCTTGCCTATTGCTGGGGGGGCTTATAACTTTACCAAGGAAGGAATTGGGGGTTTTCTGGCTTTTGTCATCGGTTTTTTCCTGTGGTTGGCCAATGTAGCTTCATGTACTTTTTCCGCGTTAACATTTGCCTTAGTTATTAATTCCATATTTTCTTTTTCTTCTGAATACTCATTTTTTCTCGCTTTTCTATCCATAATTTTCATTAGTACCATCGTTCTCCTTACAACTAAAGGGGGATCGAAAGTATTAATTCGAGCAACCATCATTCTAGTTATATTCTTTTCTTTCTTCTTTATTTTGGGTGTATTTATAGCTCCCATTACAAACCCTGAGGGATATAAACCCCAATTTTTTTTCTCGGGAACGAATTTTTTTGGAGTAATTCAAATGTTTGCCGCTTTATTCATATTTTTTACCAGCATAACCTCTAATTTAGCGTATTTTAATTCTGATTTACGAAATCCATCAAAAAATATTCCGAAGGTAAATTTATTGGCTATTCTCATAACCTTATTAATTTATATTGGAGTAACATCTGCTGTTTTGCTAAATTTGGGAGAAATTTCTGCGAATTTATCGGGACATGAAATTTTAATAGCTGAAATTTCTGGTGAAATCTTGGGTCCTATCGGTTTTTATGTAATGGTAATTGCCGCTATTCTTGCCACGTTAGTGTCCATGAATGCTGCTTTAAGTTCTGCAGGGAGCATTTTCCACGCATTAGCCCGTGATCATTACGTCCCTAAAATTTTTAGAAAAGTGAATCAAAAAACAGACGTTCCAACCTATGCTTTGTTATTAACGGTTGCGTTATGCATAATTTTAACTTTTTTTACCAATGTTGGTTTTGCAGCAGAGATGACTACTTTTATTTATTTTATAGGGTTAGCATTTGTGAATATTGCGGCTGTGAGCTTAAGATATAACCGTAAAAAGCTAGATCGTCCCTTTAAAGCGCCATTTTTTCCTTACTTGCCCATCGGTGTAGGGATAATGTGCTTGATTTTAGCATTCACGTTAAATTTTACGGCGGTGTTGTTTGGAATGCTGGTTTTTACTATTGGAATGACCTACTATTTAATAACAATTGCGGATCGATCCTCTATCGTCTTAACCCTTGCTGGAATAAAATTCTTCTTTGCTCTTGCTGTAGGTATTTTTATTCTGATTTTAAATAATTTGAGTGTATTAAGCACCCCAGTTCTGGGATTTAACGTTTATTTTTCAAGCTTTTTGTTGCGATTGGTCATCTTCATCGTAATTTTTACATTCATTACGATTCTTTTCGATATTGTCCCCCTTAATCAAATTATCTTTTTCTTTATTAAAAAAATGCAAAAAGATAAAGTTGCCATGTCATTAGGGAATGCTCAAATTATCGAACTTAATAAAACAGAACGAAAGATCATCTACTATATAGATCTTCTTTTAGGAATAATAGAATTGGCATGTCCCGTAATTCTTGTCATTATTATTTTAACATTTAGTTTCGGGGTAATTTCTATTGAACAAATACAATTCGGAAGCATCCTCCTCTTGGAAGGAACGAGTGAATACTTGTTTCTCTTAATACTTGGAATATATGCCTTATTTCTCACATTAAGCGGGTTGGTTTCTCTTTATATCAATAGAGAAATCAAAAAAATTGGGGTTTAACTTAATATCTTACTTTATTTTTTGAATGAAGTTCATAAATCGTATCGCAATAAGCATCTCCTTCGGCGACGGTTGCTTTTATATTAAGCGAAATCGTGTCGTTCACGGCAGTACGGAAATATTCGTGGTCGATTTCCATGACAGCTTCACATAGCTCTCTTGAGGTATTTTCTAACCCAAAAGGGCACTTATTCCCTTGAATGTGAAAGACATCTTTAGAGATCTCGAGTACCCGAACATGCTCAGGATCGAAGCTTTTAGAAAAAGCATTTGCGACGGTAGATAATTTAGAGTCCGGCAGTTTTTTCTTTATTTTTAATCCTAAGGCATGGCCTTGTTTTCGGCAAATATCCTTGATAATAGGCAATGCTTTGTTTCCAAATTTTGCGTACATTGCTTTTATTAACATTCCTTGGGCTTCCGTGGGATTATTTGGCAAGTCTTCAAAATTTTGATTACTCAATTTTATTCTTAAAAAATCGTAGTTTTGATATATATATCGAGATTAATAATAAATCAATAATGAATTCTTATTGATAAGAAATCCTAAATTAAAAAATTAATTCGACAAATTAATCCTAAATGTTCAATCTTCTTATTTCAAAATTTAAAAAAATTAATGAAGATCCACTTAATAGAGTAGTAAAACCTACTAAGATTAAAACAGTGATAAAAGTATATTCTGTGGCTACTTGAGATAAAATAGCAGATCCAATACTTATTTGCAATATTGATATTAATTCCAATCCTATTAAAATTGCTACAAAAAAAATAAGACAAGCCGAAATAATCTGAATAATCCCAATTAAAGAATTTAAGATATATACAATCTTTGTTCCTAAAGTATTAGAATCAATAATACTTTTTCCTTCAACATTTATTGCTACCTTTTCTTTTTTAACCTTTTTTATTATTCTGTAATAAATTTCGCGCAATGGGATAATGTCAAAAATAACGGTAATGAGTGAAACGATAGAAATCCAAATTAACGCATATAATAAGGGAGTTTTTTGAAAAAAAGTTAATTTTACTATTCCATTATTTAATATTAAATAAGAAATTCCCAAAAGCCCCAGAGAAGCTACAAATTTTAGACCAGATAATGAAATTAAAATTGAATATCTGTCTGTAATGGAGATTAAATACATCACTAATCCCACTGATAGAACAATTAATCCAAAAATGATATTGATCAAAGAAAAAAGAAAAGCTGCGATCATGAATATTGTTCCAAAAATCCTCTTTTGACTGCTAAAAAATAAATATATTATTGCTCCAATCAAAAACCATGCTAATGCTAAGAAAAGACTTGCGGGTTCTAAAAAAAAAACTAGCATTATTGGGAGGATTATACATAAATATGAGGTATAAGGATATCCAAAGACTTTATATGTTTGTTCATCATATTTTAAATTTTTTCTAAACTTAAGGACTGCTAAACCAACACCAGCAACTACAAAAATATAAGATATATCCGCAATTGATGCAATAAATTCAACTTCTCCAGTAAATAATATCATTATAGCCATAACGGCAGTTAGAATTAAAGCTTTTATTGGAGATTCATACCTTTTATTAATACTACCCCATATTCTGTTCAAAAAATCATCTCTAGCCAGTGCATAGATATTTCGCGATGCTGCCAATAATGCTACGCTTAAGGAAGTAAGTAAAGCAAAAATAGCTCCGATAAATACGCAAAAAGATATAAAAAAGTTATTTTTAACAGCTTCTATTAATGCTCCATAACTTCCCGATATTCTTCCCGCATTTGTAGAAAAGAAAATTGCGATAACAACAGTGAGATAAATACTTGCTACAATGATAATTGTTAAATATAACGCTTTTGGGATTGTCTTTTTGGGATTTTCAATCTCAGCAGATATCGTTGTCATGCCCTCAAACCCAATAAATGCTACAAATAATAGAGCCGTTGCGGGAAATATCGCTATAACCCCATTGGGGAAAAAAGGTTCGAATCCTCCATCAATAGGAGTTAAAAATAGATATACAGCAGCAATGATAAGTGTTATCATTAAAACTATAGCAAGAGGTTTCTGAACAGTTGACACTATTTTTGATCCAATACAATTAATCAAGGTAAAAAGTAATAGAAATAAAATACTAAAAATTAAATGAGGGATTAGGGGAAATAATATTTGAAGATATTCTCCCAAAACATATGAAGTTAAAGCTGCATAACTCGTATTACCAAGCCATATCAACCATCCTAAAAAAAGAGCTTTCTCTCCATACGCCTCTTCTATAAAGCTGAATCCACCGCCGTTAATTGGATTTAGACTTGCGGCTTCTGCATAATTGCCTGCAATAATTATTGCTATTAAAAAATTAAAAATAAAAGCTAAAATTACGGAAGGTCCTGTTATTTTTGTTGCAGGGGCAATTAAAGTAAAAATAGAGGCTCCAATTGTAGAACTTATGCCTAAAATAATAGTATCAAAAAGAGAAATTTTGTGTGAAAAAGAATATTCTTTTATCTCTTCTACTCCTTTTGGTTTTTGAGTAATAATTTTTACACCAATCTCTCATCTTTTTATTTCTTTAATTAAATTTAACATATCTAACTTAAGATTTCTCCAAATGAAAAATTCCGCTTATCAGCATCAAAATTGAGCTGATTAAAGAAATATAAAATATCAATTGAACATTTAATTGCCCTAAATCAATAATACCAAAGAAGTATAAAAAACCAATTAAAAGTAGAAATATAGCCCCACAGATTAAAATTCCTCCAAAAAATTTTGATGACCTATAAATTATTGATAATACTTCTAATCTATGAATCCTGCTTTCCTTATCTCGGATTTCTTTTTCTTGTCTATCCAGTTCTTTCTTAAGATCTTGAAATGTTGATCTTGTTTCTAATATACTTTTTTCCGTCGTTTCTTTTGCATTTTGAAGCTTTTTATATTCATCTGTTAAATCTGTAAGTTTTTCCCGAGTTGCTTTCAATCGCTCTTCACGTTCATTAAATTCTAACGTAGAATTTTCAATTTTTTCTTTAATTTCTTTTAATTGTACTTCATTTGCATTGATTAGATCTTCTTGAATCTTTAATTTTTCTTTCTGAGAAGTTTTATCTTTTTCTAAATCTTCAATTTCTGACTGAAAATCGAGAACTTTTTCTTGCAATTCATTTGTCTGTAATTTATATTTTTCAATTAATTCATTATATGTATTCTTTTGCTTTTCCATCTCGGGAAATCCTTCTTTGTATTTTGTAAGAGTATCCTCCACTTCTTTTAACCTATTCTCTCTTTTTTGAATTTGATCATTTAAATTTTTTAATTCTTCTTCTTTCGCTTTTATTAAATTGTTAAATTGTTCTGATTCCACGCGATTTTTTTCTAAAGATGCCTTTATCGTTTCATTTTCTGCATTTAAACTGTTTATTTTGGTTTTTATAGCTTTAGTTTCTTCATTACTTGTATCGTTTTCTTTTTCAAGGTCTTCTATTTGTGTTTTAATTTTTTGCATGTTTTGACGCAACTCATCACGTTGAGTTACTTTTTCTTTAACATCATCATTTAATACGATTAGATCCACTTGTCTTGATTCATAATTTTTAACTAATTGTTCGTTGTTTTCTAATAATTTATCATAATCTTCCTTTAGATTATTATAGCTCTCTTTTGTGATATTAATGGTTTCTTCAAGATTATTTAACTCTTTTTTTTTACTATTGTATTCTTTTTCTAAGTCCATGATAGATTCTTGTAAACTTTTCAAATATTCTTCTTTTTCATCACTTTTTTTTGACAATTCTTCTGATTGCTTTTTAATATTTTGACTTTCTTCAAGTGATTTCTCCGAGGATTCATCTTTCTCAGCAACTTCAGTATTACTTTTTCCTTTTTCTATGCTTTTCGAGATCTGTTCTACATTATCCTCTAATGTTCGCAAATTTTGATCAATAATATCTCTTGAATCTTTAGCTTTTATCAAACCATTCTTATCTATTTTCTCTGTTTCAACTTTCGGTTTTTCTTCTTCCTGTTCATTTAGTTCTTCTTCATCCATCTATTTCACATTTTAAATTAATTTAAGAGAGATATAAATTGCATTTATTCTAAATTTAGTATAATAATTTTTAAAAATAGAAATTTAAATTTGCATCTAGTAATACAGATAAATGATTTATTAAATGAACCCTCTATATAAAGAAAATTCTAATGCTCCTTCATCTATTAAATTTAATAATTTACAAGAAGGGGTTATATTTTTTAATATCTAACTAGATCACAAGACTCCCTTCTAATAGTAACATATTAGTACAATTATGATTTTTACAAAATCAAATAAATTTCACCGTATGATTATAAACCTAAAATCCCTTTCTGCGAGAAATTAGAACTTGTTATATCTAAAAAAATTAGCCATTTAGAAAATAAAAGTATATATTTTAAACTTTTTTGAAAATGAAGAAAAAGATTTGATGATATGGACTCCCGAGGGAATGATCTTTTAAGGAAAGAAAAATCCTTAGAAGAGATTCATGAGTTAAGAGAAAAACTTTATAAAATGGATGAAAAAGTTTAAAAAGATCTTTTAGATTAAGTTATAGAGAAAAATAAGGATCTTTTTCAGAATTGTTTATAATAATTTTCAATTAATAAAGAAATAAAGAATCGAGACTTATAAAAATCTTAATTATTTAAAGAGTACTTTTGTCAGCGGAAATAATTTATTTAGGGAGATTATATTCCTAAATTCTATGGGATTAGGTTTTTAGAAAGATGAACATCTCCTTTATAATGAATATAGGGTTCCAGACTTCAAAGATCGCTTAGAACATCACCTTATTCCCTTACATCTTTCTCTCTCAAGAGTTCAGCAAGATCGTGCAAAACATAATCTTTTACCCATTTTGCATCGCCGATGTTGATGTTCTGGTCTTTAAGGGTATAAAAATCGGCAATTATGGTGATTTACAGGTTGGAATGGATGAGTTAGCGATTATGGATGTGCATAATTATAATTTATACAAGGAAATGGAAGGGTGGTCGATTCCTAAATTAATGTGGCATGCTGATAAAGAGTTGAATGCAATTATTGAGGAATTTGAAAAAATAGAACTTAAGGATAAAGGTAAACAACATTTCATTATGTAGGGCAATGCGGGGTGTATTAAAAATGAGTGGGATACCCGGCAATGGACATATTCAGATAACTCTGGTAAAACTTATTTATAGTTTTTTTCCAGAAATTGATCCCAAACATATCTCGGAGATCTTAGATTTAATCAAGGGGAACTATATAACTAAGGATACATAGCCATATCCGGAAATCACTTACCTTTATCGGAGCGATTATATTGATTGAAAATCGAGGAAAGGTTTAATTTTTGATTTATTATTGGATATTTTCTATTAAGTGGGAAATGATAGAAGTGCTTTCTAGTTCTACTTTTATAATCAATTAAAATTGGTGTTGTATAAATTATATATAAGGATATAATTCAGTAAAATTGTAATCTAGTATAGGCTCATTTAAGAAAAATTAGAAAAGTTCAATAAATCTCGGCTATTGTAAAACCAAAAAAAAATGCGAATATGAATAGGCAGGGGCTAAATTCTTAACTTGATTGATTTGATAGAACAAAATTAGTTAAATTTATGCAGTTGATGTAAAAATTCGCCTTTGAAATACTTTATCCATAAAAAATTAATACTTGAATTGTCTATTATTTATTAAACAAAAATAGTGGATAATTATAATGGTTCAAAAAAGTAATTTATCACAGTATTGGTTCAATCAAGAGGATTTAATAAAACCTATTGATTGGGAATACTTTAAATCGCTTCCAAAAGCCACCCAAGATGCTTTGGAATTATACATGCGAGGAGAGATATCCATCGGAAAGGCTTCTGAAATCGCACGATTATCATATCGTGAAATGGACAGTATCCGTGCTAAAGCAAGAATCCCAATTCACATTTAAATTATTATAATGATAGTAGTTTCCGATACTGCACCTTTAATATTTTATGCAAAAATTGGGAAACTATCATTATTAAAAGAATTATATTCAAGTATTTTTATTCCTTTCGCCGTTTGGGATGAACTAATATATCCTCTTTTTAGAGCAGAAGAGGATATACCACAAGATATTAAATATGAAATCAATGCTAAAGAAGAGGGATGGTTGATTGTTAAAGATCCAGATGTGCAAAAATATTATGAAATTGCTTTAAACCTTACTAAAGAGTTAGGGCGTGGAGAAGCATATGCTATAGCTCTTAGTTTGGAGCTAAATGCAGATTTTCTTCTCATTAATGATAAAAAAGCTAGATTAATCGCGGAATCAAAAGGTATCAAGACTAAATGGAGTTCTGAAATTCTTCTTGATGCTCTCGAAATGGAAATTCTAAATGATATTCAAGAGTTTAAGGAATTATTAGATGAGATGATTGAAACAGGATTATGGTTGGAGAAATCACATTATAAAAAACTGTTGGACAAGGCTAAAGATTTAAAGAAATGATGAATAGCTTTTCCTTTCAATACTGATATCGATATTAGTAATTAAAAAAAACTCATAAAAATCATCTTTGGTTAAATTCTGATAAAATAGTTTTTAACTTGAACAATTAATTCGCAAATAAATCAATGATGCTTTACATTTATTGCATTTTACTTAATCAAATTTATCCTTAATTAAGAGGAGAAGCAAAATTCTTACTCAATGATTTCAAAAGTTTCAGTCTTTATCCTCATGCATTTTATCAGCAGCATTCTTAATCTCTAAATAATTCAGTTGTGATTGGGAAAATTCAGCAAAGATTATAAAGAACTCGGTGGATTTTTTTCTTAAAAATATTTCCCCGTGCTACGAATGAAAAGAGGAATTCTTAGATCCTTACATTTTTTACTTAATATAGTTAAATCCCATTATTTTTCAATATTCAAATTACTTAGTTTTAAATTCAGATTCAATTCTGAGAAATATTATTATGACGCACTTCATATTGCTATCGCAACTAAATATAAATTGGACGCAATTGTAAGTTGGAATTTAACTCATATTGTTAAATTTAGTACAATATATCGACTTAAAAACTTAAATACAAAATTAAAAGAAAAAGATATGAATTACATGTACTCCCGAGGAAATGGTCTTTTAAGGGAAGAAAAATCCTTAGAAGAAATTCCTGAGATAAGAAAAAGGCTTTATAAAATGAATGAAAAAGTTAAAAAAGCTCTTTTAGATCAAATAAAAGAGAAATATAAGGATCTTTTTTAGATTTTTGACTGTAATTAGCGATTAAAAAAGAAATAAAGCATCGAGACTCTTTAACATCTTAATTGTTTACAGAGTA
>CAYLZE010000070.1:0-26446 GCA_964388035.1 uncultured archaeon | reverse complement strand
TGCAACTGCCCCTTAAAGATTCAACGAAAAGAAAATGGTTATTTGAGAATGGAAAGAAACTATTTGGAATAAATTAGCTTTAAATCATCAAAATTCAGCTTTTACGTTTTTTTTGGTGGCTGTATTAGTAATGATTCAAGTAATTTGGCAACCACCATTCTTTTTCCTTTTAATTCCAACATGTGATGAGGAGGATCTCGCTTATCATCTTTCTCCCAATAATTCATCCCCATTTCACAATCCATGACTAATTTATATCCGTTTAGTGTTTGGAAATACGGTTCAGCACCCCTTACAGCGTAGAGCACCGTTATGAGATCCCAACTAAAATTACCCATTTTATTTCCCTCAAATAAAAGTTCGTAACTTACTCGCACGGGATTATCCTTTGGAGTTTTGGAAGATAATGATTTACCTGTTAAAAATTGAGAACCTAAGGGTTGAACTACTAATTTTGTGGGCCATTTTTCTATAACATTTACCGCCGATTCCCAGTCAATAATCCAATTAAAGATATCTTTTGATTTAGGAAATAAACCAATGCCCATCGTAATTAAACTTTTTACCTTTTTTTTAACGAGTTCGAATCCCGGTAATGGGCTATAGTTATCTGGTTGGGATTCTAATAATTTACTTAAAACTGTTAATAATCCAACGGTTGCAATCACTACACTTGAATCGTCTGCTTTAGATAATAGATACCGATATAGGGAGACTGCTTCCCAAATTGGAGGCTTTGAACTCTCTTCTGAAAGAAAAATCTTCGCAATTTCTTGATTGTAAAGTTTAAAATGTTTTCTCTCTGATCTCAGTTTATTATAATGTATATATTTAGGTGAAGTTTTGAGGTTCTCGTCCATTATATATCCCACGGGGATTTTACGCCCATAATAATTATTTATGGCAATTGCACATTCAGCACTCGCCTTAATGGGAACATCGCAAATGATGCCAAGGATATTAGTCTCTCCCAAATCTGCAAGTGCATTAAGAACTGCGAGAGCACCCACATCATCAACATCTAAATCCATGTCTGTATCGAATATTATTGGCACGGGATCTTTTTTATTTAAGCTCATACTACATCACCTTCAAACAGAGAAAATGATAAGAATTTAAAAAAAATCATTAATTACTTGAGTTCTGTCAAGTTTCTTCCTTTTGTTTCAGGCAGTATAATGTACGTTATTGGAATGATGATAAATAAGGTACAGCTAAATATTAACAGTATTTGAAGTAGTTGAATGACTAAAAGCAAGTTTCCAATAATTAAGTTGACAAAGAATGACGTTACCGCCATTATGGACATCTTCAATCCAGCAGAAAATCCTCTAGTTTCAGTAGGAACCATTTCTGTTATTATGATTATAATCAGTGCCCATAATCCATATCCTGTTGTTAATGCAAGCATCATCATTATTGATGTTAATAATATCCGTAAAATCTGAACTTGAAGATTCATTGTCCAAAGTATTGCGATGAGGGAAACTGTCGGCATTAGGAAAGCATAAAGCATGATCATTTTTCTCCTTCCAAATTTATCTGCCATTAATCCTGTCAGGATGCCACCGATACTGGAGCCAATAATGGCAAGAATCAATATGATATTATAATCGGATACAGTTATTTCCGTATAATTCATGGCATAAGGTTCGGCAAGTCGAAGAAAAATGGTTCCAAAGACCCATGCGATGCCTATTACATAAATGCCCAGCATTGTTTTCCTTCTTTCCTTTGAAAATACGATAGAAAAAATCTCTTTAATAGAATATTTGTTTTTTTGTGCATCCATGGATTGATTGAGATTTAAGTGTCTAATTTCAAAAGCCGTGGTTTCTTTAATAGTAAATAGGATGATAACGGTTAATGTAAATCCCAATATTATCGAGAAAAATAACATTCCTCGCCAATTTGAGGTTGCAGGATCATTAGTAATATAGATTCCCCTCATGATAGGAATGAAAAGTCCTCCTATGGTACCTCCAAGAAAGAGTAGGGAGGTCCAAGTTGCATTTTTCCCCTTAGGAGCTTCCTCATTCACATAAATCGCCCAAATATCTGCTTGAGTTACTAAAGCTAAGAAGAATGCTGCAATCACGTAAAGAGTAAAATCATGAATAAATACCTGTAATAAAGGAATAAAACCCATGAGGAAAGTCGTAATTAATAATAATTTCTTCCGTCCCGAGCGATCAGCCATCATTTGCAAAAATATTACAAAAGTTAACCCTAATGAGATAAATGACGTTGCGATTTGGTAATTTGCTAAACCAACCTCAAAAGGCACATTGGGAAAAAAATCCAGGACTACCGCAGTAATTCTTTGAGGAACGCTATCAGAAGTATATGAATCTAAGATTTGACAAAATACTAAGACAAGAAGTAAATACTTTAAATAAGTCTTAGATTTGGGGACAATTTCCATCTTATTAAAATCGACCTTATCTTCTGTTATTTGAAGACTTGCTTCATCCTTATTATTGTCCTTTTTCATTTTCAATTTTATCTTTCTCGTTTAATTTTTTTTTTAATTTTTAATCATCTAATTTTTCCATCAATTTTAATTGTGCATCAAGGTTAATTTTCCACCACGTTGCTTTTTGAGCATATTCGGCACCATTTGCCACCCAGATGTCTTTATCTTCTGGAACTATAATAGCACTGTACACGCTAAATAAGGCTTGATAATGGATTGCACCTTTTCTTCCAAAAAGCATCGGTACGATAGGTGTTAGCTGAAGGAGCGGAGAAGTCCGTTTAGTGGTAAATTCCGGGTCACTTTGAATTTCTATGGCTTTATTTACATCTATTCTTCCATAATTTTCTTTTAATAATTTCCGGTATTGATTATAGCGGGGACATTGAAATCTTTTTTTCCATTTTTCAAGCGTGTTCACATCTTCCCAAGAAAGAGGAGAATCATCGATATCTTGAATCTTGAGATAATCCAGATGCCGTGATAAGTATTCAATTTGACCGGGTATCAAATTAGGCCCTTCATACCCTTGCCATCCGGGGTAGCAATTAAAGAAATTAGTACTCCAAATCACATTTAATAACTCAGGATCTTCTTCTCTTATCGCAATTTCTTTTCCCGTATTTTCAATTACTACCGCATGCGGATAAGATGAATTGGTTTCACATATTAAGTTATTCCAGCCGGTAGTACCCCCTGTTTTTTTTAAAATATCGTATGATTCTTCAATATTTTTTGCATATTGCGCAATTTTTTTAGCATGCATTAGATGGGGAATTTGGGGCCAATTTACATTATCAGAAGGAGAGGTATTTTCTCCGTAGTTTAATCCTTCTTCGTTTAAATAAGTAGAACCAGTGATAGTCGCAAGTAAACCAACTTGAATGTAGGAATACCCCTCGTGAGGTTTTACGACGGATACGCCCACTCCTTTATGCATGTTCCCAAAATGTCTTAAATCCAGATTATCTCCCCGGATTAACTTCCCATTCAATGTCGCTTTTCCCCATGCTGCAAAATTAGAACACGCTCCTGCAGTTAACATACCTTCCGGATCACAATGCACATTAATAATGTCCTCCCAAGTAAGAGGAATTCCCATATCTTCATAAGCAGCATGTACTCCTTTCAACTCTTCTAAATATTCAGGAGCTTGCTTTTCAATAGCAGGTAAAATATTTTTACTTGCTAGAGCAAACAATCTTTCGCGTCCTGCTTCCATGTGTTCAAGCGTTGGTAACCCTCTTACTAATGGATTCCATCCCCCTACAATAGCATACATGGGACTTAGTTCCAAATGAAGTAAATCTTGGAACAAATGTGCACTTAAAATAGAGCGTGCATACCCAATTTCGTATGGTTTACCTTGCAAATGCAATATGGGTGCATGGAATTCATCTTGAGGAAATTCCAAGAGAAAATTACTTCCATATTTAGAAATGATAGTACCATCATCCTTTTTCACTCGTGATAGTGCGTATTTTGACATTATTTTCCGAACTCTTTCATTTAAGTGATAAGTTGAAATAAATTGATGGTAAAATGCATTAAGTTACTGTAATTCTCTTCACTTTTTAAATGAGAAAGAGAAAAAGAATAACACAAGTGTAAAATTTTGCACTATAATAGATAATTAAGAATTCTACCATGAACGAAAAAAGTAAATATCCCGCAGAAGAATTGGGACAGATTTTCAAATTGATTCGGCAGATTCAGAGAACTACCATAAAATATTTTGAAAAATATCGGAAAAAGATATCTTATGACGTGCCTCAAATCAAGGCGGAATCTAAAAGAATTAGAGAAATTTTTAAAATTTTTAAAGGAAAGTACACCATTGAAATAATGCACACGCTGCACATTCTTAAAAATCCATATTTTAATGATTTAAAAACGGCTCTTCCTGAGATGAGTTCAAGAATTTTAACAGATCGCCTCAGACTCTTGGAAGAACATGCAATGGTGGAACGAATAGTTCACGAAACTTATCCCGTGAGAGTTTCTTATAAATTATCATTTATTGGGAAGAAATTATACTTAATTACTTTGCCCTTGCTGTTTTACATGAATAGTCTCTATGAAGTTGCTGAACAGGACAATAATAAAGAAGTTTAATAAGTTCCGTGATTCCTTTTTATGGAATAGAATCTCTCTCTATATCTTTTATCAAACCCAAAATTGAGCCCATCTCTCTCTTTTTAGAGTTCTTCAGATTTCTGGTTGTTTTTTTCATTTCTTTGTTGCGCATGCTTTATACTTAACGTTTCTCGTATTTCAGTCAATTTTTCGTTATTTAAAGGATACCATAAAAATGATATGAATCCGATGATGGCTAAAATGGCTGGAAATAAAAAACTTGCCACTGATACGCCTGTTATTGCATTTTTAAAACCATGTGCAACGACTAAAGCATTGGACGTTGGATCTTCTGGGGAGGCCGCAACTAATCCGTAAATGGATAAAATTGCAGGGAAAACGGCCAATGCAACGGAATTCATCGGTTTACTGATTATACAATTTATTCCCGAATAAATGCTTTCTCGCCTATTTCCTTTCAAAATTTCATAATAATCGACTACATCACAATTCAAGTGACTTAAATAAATTAAGTTTCCAAAAAATCCTAATGACACAAAAAACATGCCAATACTTGCCATCCATAACATTGGAGGTACTTCATAAACACTATTAGACTGCTCTGCGCTCGGCAAACCACCGAAAAAGGCCAATAAAAATCCAACAATCATGAAAAGATAATCCCACAATAAAAGTGTTTTCAAATCTTTCTTTTTTGGAAGAGATAATTGCAACCATATCCCTATGATAGATCCCCCTATGAAAGGGATGAGGAAATAACCAATTAGTCCTAATATACCCGTTGTTTGTGAGCCATACGGGTTTTCAAACCCAAATGTCCAGGCAATGAAAAAGGTTATGGAAGTCAGTACAGTAATATTGATACCAACAGTTATTCCATCATAAACCATGTAAACTCGGCATGCGGGATTTTTAAATACATATTTAATATTAGCGATGAAAGATTCTTTTTTTACGGGTATTAATTCAACCCGCTCGTTGACGTACTTGTAAAGAAAAATCCAAGGAATTATTGAAAGGATTCCAAATATTAACACGGTAATCCTAAAATCCGCTATTTTTGACTCGGTCGGATTGGTTAAAAATATTAAGGGAAACAATCCAGAAATAAGAGTTCCTAAAACGGCACACAACATGCCCAAAACTGAGATCTGCGTGCGCTCGCCAAAATTATCCGTTATTTGGGGGAGGAGAGCCGCAAGTGCTAAATATACAATCGTAAAAGCAAGATCATAAAGACATAACGAGAACAAGTACCAGAGAAAAACTAAAAACTGGGTTTCACTGCCAGAATATGCAAAACGCCACTCATTAGGCACAAAAAAGATTAAAATGAATGCAATCGTAAATACAGGAGCAAACCATTTAATCCATGGCAGATAACGTCCTTTTGGAGTCCGAGTCCTGTCCTGAAGTAATCCAAATATGGGATCATTAATCATGTTCCACGCGCCATAAAAAATCTGAGCAATAATGATATAAAAGACGCTCAATCCCATCCAAGCGTAATAAAATGCTTGAATTTGCCCTATAAATGACCCGTAAAAAGATCCCGGTAATTGTCCGATGGCATAAGAGAATTTTTCTTTAAATGATAATTTTGGCGAAGATACTTCCATTATATTTTTTTAGAGAAATAAATTGGTTAAAAGGTTTATGAATTCACATTCACAACCTATTTTAGGGAATTATTTATGCAGTTAAAGTATTTTAAGACTTCACAACAATTTTAAAGTTATTAGGCATCCAATCTGTAATAAAATTAAGTTGAGAACATTCTCAATATTATAATTCATCTCGGGAAGAAAAATGGGTGTTTAAAAAAAAAGGAGATAAATCTCACAAGAATTATGCATATTTTTTATAACTTGATAAAAAAATGTGGAAGAATCCGTTTGTTTTAATTAAAATATATGATCCTATCTCATACATGAATTAAGAATTTAAGATCTCTATAATTTAATACGTTATAAATAGAAAAAATGAGCCTTAGGTATTGTTTCATGTCAATTTATTTAAAAGATCACGCTCCTTGTGGAATTTATTGTAAGCGGTGTCCTGGACAAAAAGTTTATAATTGTAAAGGATGCCGGGAACAAAAAGGACAAGTTCGAAACTTCTCCACCTGCAAGACCTATGAATGCGTTACATCTAAAGGTTATAAGTTTTGTCATGAATGCGATGAGTTTCCTTGTGAAAAACTTCAACCTATCGTGAACTTTGAGATTTTTGCGCCCCATAATTCCAAAGTTTACAATTTATTAATGATTAAAAAAGTTGGATTACCAAAATGGAATGAAATTTGCGAGGAAAAAACGGAATTGTATTATAAGGGCAGGAAAATTAAATACGGGGGCGATGACCTCACCCTTGAGAAAAAAGACCCGAACCTCTATAAAAAGAAGGAAAAAAGCGAAAGCTCGAACCAATGAACGATTTTTCTAAATTAATCAAAACCAACAATCTAGCGTCGCATTTTTTAAGGGATTGGAAAGTTTTCTTTTTGGTTCTCTAAGGAGCCATTTCAAGAGCCGCTTTTCAGGCATGAATGGGTGTTGCACCAACGTGTACTCTACATAACGGTCGCTTTCCTTAATTAAAACCAGCACGTTTCCGAAATGAGTGAGAATCTTTCCCCCTTTCGGTCTAAAAAGCGAATATTCATGGAGGGGGGCTGTTAATATAATCAAGGGTTTGGTCTTTTCTAATATTCTTTTGATTCCGCCAATGGCTCGCAACAAGTCTTCAAACGTGTGCTTTTCATGCCCTTGAAATAAAGTGGTAATTCCTGAAACTAAGACGACCTTCACCTCCTCGAGCTTCGAAAGACGATTTTCTAAAAGTTCCACCATCTGATCCCACGTGAAAGCCCGGGCTATGAAGATGTTTTCCAAGACTTTTTGGGGGGAAAGCCTCTGAGAAACGGCGAACTTGCTCACGGTATAGGGATTGAAACGATTATTTGCCTCCACGAACGCCACTCTTATTCCTTCTCCCAACCCACCATTCATGGGAGATTTTTGTGCCAGTACCGCCGTGGTTAATAATACGTTCGTGGTTGAAGTGCGGTCACCATATAATAGATAAATGAGATCCCGATGGAATCCTCCCGAAAGCAGCTCGTCAAGGGTTTTATCCCCACTGGAAAGAAGAGGGCGTCGTGAATACTTTTCATGCATGGTAAATCCCGAGTGAAATGACATCACAAAAAATGATTTACTCTCAGTATAAAAGTGCAGGACACCGACAATTTTCTGAATATCCCGTTTTTTATAAAAAGAAACCATCTGAGGATTACATTTCAATAGAACACCATTTCATTTAAAGGTATAATTCTACCATGGTGACGGAGAGAGGAGAGTGGAAGTAAATGGGATTTAATAACTATGATTAGATTTTTAGATCGTGCCGACAAAAAGATTTAATTCATTTATTTTCCACTAAAAACGGAATATATGGAGAGCTACTATTATATAAAAAGAAGAAATAGGAAGGGATAGCCATATTCTATCAATAATATCAATCATACTGGGACTTGAATTTCAGATATTTTAATTTTAAATGTTAATTAACAAATTTTTATTAATTTACTTTTAAGTCTAATGATTCTGAACGATAAGATTTAAAAAGAACTGAAGCAATTAATATATATTATCCAATAAAATGGTGTAATCATGATTTTACAACTAATAAACCCAAACTGGATGAATACTTTTACAAATTTCTTTAGCATCGCAATGTTCATTATCGTTATCATCATTTTAACTGTCATCTTGGCTATTGTGCTAAAGATTACGTTTGGTTTCGTGAAAGCGGAACACGAGAATTTTGGTGCTGTGTTCGTCACGGCGCTCATAACCGTTATTATCATTGAGTTTCTCTTCCTTATTATCTATTTCTGGATAGCATTAGTGGCAGCTCTTATTCTTTACTGGTTATTTCTCGCATTGCGACATAAGATAAGCTATGGGAAAGCAATATTAGTATCAATTCTTGCCTTGGTCATTTTCATCGTGATCATATTCTTAATCGTGCTATTAACCGGACTTGTACTATATATAATCTAAAACAGCGAATCTCAAATAATTTCTAAATTAAAAATTATTCTTTTTTTCATAAATTTATTTTTCTTCTATTTATACTATTTTAAAAAGAAAATAGTTCATTATGAAGTGCAGTTTTAACTAGAAAATGATTTAATTATTAAGATTATTAAACTTTTAAATAAAGTTCAGAAAAAAAACTATTGTTATTTTTGTATTAATCCAAATTTATTAAAAAGATTAAAATTTAATAATAGAGAAACATTAAACCAAAGATAATAATCATAGTAACCAGCCCGATCGTCAATCCTATTGCCGCAAGTACAATTCCTGCGATTGCAATCTTTCTATTCATATCTTTTTTTATGCCCAAGATCCCTAAAATTAAAGCAACAACACTTATAATTACACCAAAAAGCATACTTATATAAAAAATGACCCCACATCCAATGAGTGAAATGATCAAGGAAATAATTCCAAAGACATTGCTCGTTCTTATAGGCGCTCCTTCAACCCCCGTTGGACCATACATTGGTGTAGGTGGTTGACTAGATTGAGGGCTTCCCGGATATTGCGTGCCTTGCGCAGGTGCTCCTCTAAGGGACCCTAATTTTTGCCCACAATTCGGACAAACCGACCATGAATCTTCTACTCGCTGACCACAACTAGGACAAAAATTTACCATTTTATACTCTCTTTTTTATTTATACCATAAATTTCTGTGATTTAATATGAGTATATTAGATAAATTTTTAAATCTTTTGATTTTGGAAAAAAAAAGGAAAAGATGAATTCACGTTATCTAATTTACTAAATAGTTTTTAAGAACTTCCCAGAGAATAATTTTAGAAGAATAGTTTTTTCCCCGCTTGTTTTCTTTTTTCTAAATTTTGAGCAAGAGCATCAAATCCGGCAAACAAATTTTCAATATGAAATTTTTCCATTCTCATTCTTATTCTTTCAAATCCCTCACAAGTACTCCAAGCAAAAGTGGTCTCGCAATAATAGCAGGATTTTAAAATTCCATACATGTGTTTAAGATTAAATAATAATAAAACAATTCCGATGGTACTCATTGCTAAATAAACTTTAGCTTCTTTAGAGAGAGAGAGAGTCCTTATCCAAATTAAAAAGAAGGCAACACCTATTGGAATGGTAGCTTTTTGAAAAACCTTTATAGGTTTAATTTCTATTAGAGCAGTAAAACTCAATGCCGTTGTAGACATGCATAATCCGGATAACGTTAATATCCAATGGGCAGGTAATTCCTGATCCAGTTTAATATAATTAAAAAAAAGCATGGATATGATTCCGACAGGATAAGCCACGAAACATCCCACGCAAAGTCTAATTTCGCCGATTTTAAAGGTATGATTTTTAAATTTTTTGCAATCGGGATGATGACTTAAGAAAATTGGAAGTAAACAAACGATATATAATAAGGATTCTTTTATAGGATTTTTTTTTCGGCTTCTTTCTTTTTTCATATCTTCTTAGAAACCTTATTTATGCATGTAATGATGATTTAATTATAAAATTCTTTAAATTATTGAAAAAGGTAATCATTTATATATAAACATGTTTATCACTTTGAGGGTATTAATCAGATATATCTCTAATGTAAACCTTGCAGAAAAGATCCTCCGAAAAGCAATAATATCTTCTCATGTTTCTCATTCCAAATGATTAAAAATATGAGATAATTCAGTTGAGAATAATTCGAGAAATCTGCAGTATAATGATCAAAAAAATTAAATTTAATTTATAAGAATGAGCATTTTTTAACATTAAACATGTTAATATATTTCTAAATGTGAATAAGTAGATGTAAGAACTAAGAAAAAACGACGAAAATTAACCTTTATTTATTAATAAAATTAATATTTATTATCATACATTCGATTTTATACTAAATTCTATCAGAAAATTGATTAAAATGGTTTATGAAACGAAATTTTGGAAAAAAAAGTGGGATGATCACGTAAGTGATTTAGATCCCAAAGAGTTTAGCGTGCCCTATACTGAAGCTATAAGGCGCACGTTCGAGGAAGTTCCCGATAAAATGGCATTCGCGTTCATGGGGACAGAGATTAGTTTTAGGGAATTAGATAATTATTCAAATCAATTTGCCAACTTATTAATGGAAAACGGATTTGTAAAAGGAGATGTAGTGGGTATTAATTTGCCTAACATTCCAGAATATGTCATTGCACTTCTTGGAGGTTTAAAAGCAGGATGCATCATATCGGGTGTATCTCCTCTCCTTTCTGAAATGCAGATTGAATACCAGCTCAGTGATTTAGGGTCGGGAGGAAAGAAAGTCGCGTTAATTACTCTCGATGCGATCTTTGCGGGGCGTATTGTTAAAATAGCGTCAAAAGTACCCCAATTAAAGCTAATCATTACCACGAGCGTGGGAGGATTCATGCCGGTGGTGCTTAGAACACTGGGAAAGCTAGTTGGCAAGATCCCTAAAGGAAAGGTGACTCCCCTTGAAGGAAAGACGGTGCTAGAATATCACAAGCATGTTATCAATAAATACTCTAATCAATTACCAGATGTTAAAATAACTCCCGAAGATATAGCTTTCATTCAATATACGGGAGGCACCACGGGTCCACCAAAAGGAGCCATATTAACACACAAAAATTCTATTTCTGACGTGGTAATCTTTCAGAGATGGCTTAATTGGGAATTCGGTAAAGGTTTAGGGTTATCAGGATTTCCCTTTTTTCATATTGCGGGATTATTCACGTGTCAAAATTTCATAATTCTGGGGTGGAGCCAAGTATTAATTCCCAATCCTCGAGATACCGATCACATTATAAAGGAGATAAAGAAATACAAGCCATCTGTCTTAGCTAATGTCCCAACTCTGTATCAGATGCTATTGAAGAATCCTAAATTCATGGAAATCGATAAAGACATGATCGATATCGTTGTTTCTGCTGCAGCCCCCTTTCCTAAAGAATCGCAAGAAGTGTTAGAAAGTGTGATTGGTAAAGGCAAGCTGATAGAGCTTTATGGAATGACAGAGACCTCTCCACTAACTTGCGGGAATCCTTTTAAAGGAATAAAGAAGTTAGGGAGTGTTGGGCTTCCTTTTCCTAACGTGGATTTTAAACTGGCAGATCCTGATACGGGTAATGAAGTACCTCTTGGTGAACCCGGTGAAATTTTAGTGAAAGGACCCATGGTGACGAGTGGGTATTATAATAAACCTGAAGAAACAAAAAAGGCAATTGATGCCAATGGGTTCATGCACACGGGAGATATGGGGGTCATGGATGAGGGGGGCTATGTAAGAATTGTCGACAGAACCAAGGACATGATCATTGTCGGAGGATATAAAGTCTTTTCCACGAAAGTGGAAGATGTGCTTTCTGAACACCCCGCAGTGGGAATGATTGCATTAGTTGGTGAACCGAATCCAGACCGTCCCGGATCGGAAATCGTGAATGCTTACGTTCAACTCGATCCAGATTATCAATATGATGGGAATGAAAATGCTCTTATAGATGATGTCACTACTTTTGCCCAAGAAAAGTGCGCTCCTTACGAGGTCCCCAAGAAAATTCATATCGTATCAGAAGTCCCCTTAACATCGGTTGGAAAGATTGATAAAAAGGCGCTTAGAAAATAAAAATTGAACCTTTTTTTAGATTTCAATTTTTTTTATTTATCTTAAAAGAATCTCAAACAACTCTTTTTCTCCTGTCATGAGAAACTCTTTGGCTATTGTCTCTAATTCTTCTCTGGAAGTTGCTTTAGGAATATCAAGTTCTCTGAACTTGATGGTTAGTTCCAATTCCTCGAATTTAAAAATTGCTTTTAATATTCCTTCATCAATTATCTCAATGTTCGCCTTTCCGAACGTGCATCCCGAGAAAAATTGAATTCCATCAATCAGACAAGATTTAGGACGAGTTAACCCACAATAGACTCTTACCGATTTCTTGAAAGGATCATCGCCTAATAACCTATTAGATATGATAGCCATGCGTGCTCCTAAGATCACGTGAGGTCCTAAATGCCCATGGAATTCTTTCAAGGCCTCAAGATGGCTTTCAATATAAGAGATATCCTTTCGTTCATTCATGATTTTCCCTTTTTTGGCATTATTCTAAATGTCTGGATATGTGTTTTTAGAATGATAACGCATCATTTTATTTATTAAATATATCACTTTTAGGGGGAAAGTAGATTTTAAAATGAGGGTGATTTTTTATAAATCTTAAATTTTTAATTCATATCGTTAGTTTTCTCTATCTTTTTAGATTAGATTGAATAGAAACTCTAAAAAACGAAATTGGAATTTTTAACAATCTGACGACGCTTTAACAATTTCCAATACTTTAGGCAGAACATCTCCTATTTTATCGTGAATTACCACTTCTGCTTTCTCATCAACATCGGTAGGCTGAATATTGATAATTGCTAATTTAGCTCCGCAAGCAAGTATCTTTTTCGGGTAAAACGCAACGGGATATACCAGAAGAGAACTTCCTAACACGATCATTAAATCTATGTCATCTATCATCTCTTCTGCTTTTTTTAGTGCCTTAGATTCTAATGGCTCTCCAAAAAAAATCGCATTTGGCTTTAATAGTCCTCCGCATACCTCGCAAGAAGGAGTAGATTTCTTGATTACAACTTGATTGATAAGTGCAGTAATAGGAAAGACCCTCTTACATCTCATGCATTTACTTTCATTGGCAGTTCCGTGTAACTCAACAATGTTCTTGGTACCCGCTTTTTGGTGCAGACCGTCAATATTCTGAGTGAGAATCCCCTTCAATTTCCCCATTTTTTGAAGTTTAGTTAATGTTTTATGCCCTTTATTCGGTTTTGCCTTAAAAATTGTCAATCCCAATTCTAACATGAATTGCATGTTTTTAGAAGTGCTCGATACATAGGAATGAATGCTCGCAAATTCATCAGGATCAATCTTTGTCCAAAGCCCCGTTCCAGGACTGCGAAAATCGGCGATGCCAGATTCCGTGCTCATGCCTGCCCCGGTTAAAACAACAATATTTTTTGATTGGAGAATTAACTTAGCGAGTTTTTCGATTGATTTTGAATTGTCTCTATTGAAAATTTCTTACCACCTTCTACTTTATAATATCACGATTAATAAACTGAAATAAAATTCGTATTTATTAATTTTAACTATTTAATAATATATTTTCCTTGTTTAAAAAGATTCAATCTCTAATAGTACGTGATCTTTTTGATTAGATTTGTAGCAAAAAACAATCTAAATTTATCACAAGAAAAGATCATTGTTATCTAAAGTATAAGCAAATCCCTATAAAAAGCTAACTTACTTTAAATATAACTATAAAGAAAAAGGTTCTTGAGATTTGCAAACTTTTTTATTCATTAAATTTTATATATTTTTTAACTTACAATAATTACATTTCTTTTACTTATTATAGCAGTCTTTAACGATGTCAAGCACGGAGAAAAGTAAGAAAAGCTTTATATATAAGATTTGCATACTCGGAGATGGGGGAGTGGGCAAGACTTCGATGGTACTCCGCTATTGCGAGAATTCATTTAAAGAAAATTATATTATGACTATAGGATCTAATTTTTCAACGAAGAAAGTCGTTTTAAAAGATTATCCTGATTTTAACATAAATCTCCAAATTTGGGACCTCGCTGGGCAAAAGCACTTTAGTTTCGTCCGTCCTCCATTCTATCGTGGAGCTTCGGGATTAATTTATGTATTTGATTTAACCAGAAGGAGTTCCTTTAGCGATTTGACAAATTGGAAAGAAGAAGCACTAAAAGTATTAGGCGAACAGAAACCCAATGTCATGGTGGGGAACAAATTAGATTTAGCAGATGAAGGGTATAGAGAAATAGGGAATAAAGAAGGGGAATCCTTATCCAAAGAATTTCAATCGATTGGGTATTATGAGACGAGTGCGAAAGTTGATTTAAATGTTGAGATTGTATTTAAAGAACTTACTTTAGGGATTTTGAAAGCATCTAATAAAATTTAGGAGTTATACAGCGGAGCTATTATTATATACTTCTTTTTAACTTATTTTTGCATGATATTATAGGTTTCGATATAACTGTTCCTTTTCAAGATATAAATAATTTCTAGAAATATGGTAAAAAAGACTGGAAACATTAATGTTCTATTAAAAAGGAATGAGAGTTCTTTTGAGAAATTATAGCAACTAATTTTTAGTGATAATAACCATGAATTGAGGACCTTTTTTAAGGATTAGAATAAAGTCATTGATTGAATCTTCGTTATATGGCTTCATTTGAATAGGATATTTGAATTGATTTAATAGGGGGATTTTAATATTTTATTTAAAAAAAATTTTTATAACACGCTTAATTTAACCTTTTAATTTACGTTAAAATAGTAAAAAATAAGGTGTCGAAATAGAACATGTTCGGAGGAGGTCAGAGAGCATATGACAGGGCTCTTACCGTCTTTAGCCCGGAGGGGCGTTTGTACCAAGTAGAATATGCATTAGAAGCCGTAAGGAGAGGCACCCTGGCCGTAGCGGTGAAATCAAAAAATGATGTTTGTTTAGCCGCTCAGATTAAGGTTGCTTCAAAACTCATGGATCCGGATTCGATTGATAAGATATTCCAGATTGATGATCATATTGGATGCGCCATTTCAGGTCTACATGCCGACTCACGTATTTTGATTAATCATGCTCGAGTACAGGCACAATCTTTCAAGTTAACTTATAATGAACCCGTGAGGCTCAACATGCTAGTAAAAACTCTTGCGGATTTATGCCAGATGTATAGTCAATACGGGGGGATTAGGCCCTTTGGTTGTGCACTTTTTTTCATTGGCATAGATGAGGGAGGGACGCAAATATTCACCACCTCTCCGAGCGGAATCTATAGATCATTTAAAGCGTATGCCTTGGGGAGTGGTGAGGCAACTGCGAGAGATTATATTCGAAACAATTATAAGAGAGAATTGAGCTTTGAAGAATTAGTCAAGTTAGCTTTAAATGCGATTAAAGAATCTATTGATGAAGACATCTCTAAGGATAATATCAGGCTAGCATATATTAAATCTGATGATAAACGTTTCAAGTCCTCTTCAAAAGAAGAAGTAGATAATTTCATCAAATCTTTGTAGTTAGCATTTTCCCTTTTTTTAATTTCTTTTTTTTCATATAGCTAATTTAAAAATTTTGGGGAAAAAAAGGATTTATGATCTGAAACGATTTATCGTTAAGCAATTTTTTTCTTATATTTCTTTAATACCTTCTATTTTAAATGATAAAAGGTTTAGAGAAGCAACATTTATGTTTCTAAATCATTAAGAAGTTGAGGAGTAAGGTTTTTATTTCTCTAATTACAAGAATGTTTGTTACCAAATAGACACGTAATCAATTAGTTGCTTCTTAATGCATTCCTTATTTAAAAGAATATTTGGGAATAAAAGATGGTATAAAAAGTAGTTAATATAAATGAATAATTTTTTAATATTATTATTGAGATAATTGAAAAAAGTGAAAATGAAGATATCATGATGAAAAAGAAAAAAGTTAGAAAATTATTTGATGAGGTTTTTAAATCGGGAGATCAAGTAGCTATAAAAAAAATGTTAGATGAACATCCTTGGTTAATGGAAGAAGTATCGGAGGATATTAATGATGATTTGCAAGAACAGTCCCAGGTTTTAGCTGCCTTAGGAGTCATGGAAGATGATTTGGGTCAACCCGTACCGATTCAAGAGATTATTTTTAGCTTAAAAGAAGATTTTGGTATTCGTAAATCAAATGAAGAAGTGCTCAGTCTTTTATCCGAGGCGGAAAAGTTAAAGCTCGTTATAAAAGAATCAAGTGGGTGGAGTTTAACAGAGAGCGGAGGCGATATTTGTGATAATTACCTCAATAAAAAAATAGTAAAATTTGATTTATGATAATAAAAAGAGTATTTTTCCTAATCACATTTAAAACAAAAGTTAATCGCGTTTAGAAAATAAATTGTAATCTAATTAAAATTTTAATATTCATTCAAGATTAATTATTAAAAATAATATAAAGGTTTTTACAGGGTGGAGTTAGTATGGAGGAAAAAAGAGTTTCGAGCAATAAGGAAGAAGATGTTGCCGCCGAGGCATTTGATTTAGTGGAGCATGCCCTTTCATTAATTGATTCTAACTTTTATGAAGATGCTCTAATTATTGTAGAGCAAGCTAAGGAACTTTTTAAAGAAATAAATCGGATGGAAGAAGTAGAAGCTATTGATAAAAAAATTTCGGAATTACAATCGTTAACAGATCGTCATGAATTAAGTTTCGAAAAAAGAAAGTTAGAAGAGACTGAATTTGAAGAAAAGATTAGAACCATCGTGGATGAAGCTGAATCTTTAGCGAGAGAGCATGAAAAAGAGATGCATGAAGCGCTTAATGAAGGGAGAGTTTTAGAAGAAAGTAAATATCCGAAAGTTATTCAAAAGTATGAAGAAATCATCGATCTCTTAAAAGAAAAAGGGTGGACCTCTCAAATTGAAGTATATGAAGACACAATCAATAATTATCGGCAAAAACTGGAAAGTGAAGAAAAAGTCAAAAAAATAGAGAAGCAAAAAAAGGAAGAACAACAAAAGCATAAAGGTTATCGCAAGCTGCTCTTAAGTGAAGTTCTTAAAATTTTAGAGGGATCTACCAAGGATGACATCCTTAATGAGCTTAGGGAAAAAGGAAAACAAGCTTCAATTGATATCATCATCGAAAGCATTGAAAATGAATTGAAATATAGCGAAAAAGAATATCAAAAAGCAATCAAGCAAAAAAATTTTGATATGCAACGACCCCATGAAAAAATAATAATGGTTTATCAAGCGATTCAAGAGTATCTTAAAGAGCAAGGAAATCTACGGGAAGCTTCTCTTTATAATACGGGAGTGGAAAAATATAAGCAAGAAATTATAAAAGACGAAAAAATTAGAAAGATAGAGGCTGAAAAAATCAAAAAGCAGGAAGAATTTGAAAGTTTGCAAAGAGCAGATGCAAGAACGAAAGACATGTTAAAAGAAAGAGAAAAGCAATTTCTTGAAACAGAAAGAGAAAAGAAAGAGAATTTAGCTCAAGCGGAAAAAATATTTAGTAACATCGAACAAGCCAATCAATTAGCAGAAGATTATGAATTAAAAGTAAAATCGGGGGATTTTTCCGAACCTTCCAAATTTTTAGAAGTTATTGAACTTTATGAAACTTCGAGAGCTGCCTTTAAAGAATTAGGATGGAATGAAGAAGCCAATAAATTAAATCAATCAATTCAATACTATAAAGAAAAAGTGGAAGAAGAGAATAAATTAAAGCATCAATTCCAAGAAAAGATAAAGGAAAATAAAGAATTGGAGGAGGGTTATAATTTAATGGACCAAGCATTAGACTTGGTAGAATCGAATGAAGTTCAAGGGGCATTGAGTTTATATGAAAGAGCAAGAGAAATATTTAAAAAGCTCCATAGAGATATAGAATTGGATAAGATTAGAATAGCAATAAATGTTTTAAATAAAAGCAAGGAAGAATATGATGAACAGATAAAAAGAACTAAGGAAAGACAGCTGAAATTGAAGCGAGAACAAGAATTAATGGATGAAAAATCAGCGTTAGAACGTAAAAATCTTCAGAAAGAATTGCAAGAAAAACAGCAGAAATTCTTACAACTTAAGGAAAAGGAGGAGAGAGAAAAATCCATTTCTAGTGAGGCTTTATCCCTCGTTAATCGGGCCGAAGAAATAGTAAGTGATTATGAAATGGAGTTAAAAAAGGGAAAGAGACCAGAGTGTGCATATTATCAAGCGATAGAATTATATGAAGCTGCCTTGAGTAAATTAAGAACCATTGGATGGGAAGATGAAGTCATCAGATTAAAAGATTCTATTGTATATTATAAAGGAAAATGCGAAGAAGATGAAAGATTTAGAGATGTTGAGCTTTTCAAAAAAGAAGAAAAAGTGATTGAAAAACAAGCCTATGATTACATGGGCCAAGCATATGGTTTACTGAGGGCGAAGAATTTTGAAGAATCATTAAAGTTCTATGAAAGGGCGAAAACACTATTTGAGAAAATAAATAGGGATCTTGAAGTCGAAAAAATTAAACAATCTATTTCAGAACTCAAATTAGAAAGGGAAGGATACCTGAAAAAAGCAGAAGAAGTTGAGAGAAAACGGCAAGAACTGATAAATGAACAAAAGTTATTGGAATCAAGGGCAATACTTGAGAGAAAAACGCTTAAAAAAGAATTGGAAGAAAAACAGCAGCAATTCTTTAAATTAAAAGAGAAAGAAGAAAAAGATAAAATTACCTCCGAGAAAGCCCTATCCCTAATAAATCAAGCAGAAGAGATTGCCAAATCCTATGAAGAAAATTTCAAGAGAGGATATCGACCTGAAATTTGTCCTTATGAACAAGTAATTCATTTATATCAAGAAGCTGCCTCTAAAATGATATCTATTCAATGGAATAAAGAAGCTCAAAAATTACAAGAATCTATTAATTATTATGAAGAGAAGTTAGAAAATGATAGAAAGTATAGAGAATTAGAGCATTTAACTCTTAAAGAAGCTCAAATTCAAAAGGAGGGCTATAGATACATGGATCAAGCTGTTAGCATGATGAAAAAGAAAAATTTTGAAGAATCACTAAAACTCTATGAAAAGGCAAAAGAATTATTTCAAGAAATAAATAGTGATTTAGAAATTCAAAAGGTAACCCAGTCGATTGCAGAATTGGGAGAAATAAAAGATAATTATGAAAAAGCACTGATTGAAGAAAAAGAGAGAATCCAAGAAAAAGAAGAGGAATTAAAATCATTTGAGGCGGAAGCTAAGCTTCAAAATTTAAAAATGCAAAAATCATTAGAAGAGAAACAGAAAGAATTTTTAAAAACTCAAGAAGAAGATAAAAAGCAGCAAGAGATTTATGAAAATGCTATAAAAATGATTAATAGAGCAGAAAAAATAGCTCGAAATTATGAAGAGCAAATAAAAAATGGCAAACTTGTAGATAGTGTATATGACGAAGTCATCGATTTCTATAAGGAAGCAATCAAAAATTTTGAAATGATTAATCAAATGGAAGAAGTAGAGAGATTAAAAGAAGCAGTCACATATTATCAAGAAAAAATCGATCAAGATAGAAGATTAAGAACTTTCATAAAAACTTCTGAACAAGAGAGAGATTTAACGGATCAAGCTTATCAGCTTATGGATAAAGCGGTGACATCGTATAAGATGAAAAGATTTGAGGAATCTATTGCCTTCTATAAACAAGCGAGAGAAATTTTTGCACAAATTAATCATGATTTAGAGATAGAGAAAATAAATTTATCTTTGGAAGAAGTAGAAAAAGAGCATAAAAACTATTTAGAAAGGATTGAACAAATTAAAAAAGAAAAAGAACAAGAAAAATTGGAATTGCAGAAGTTAGAAGAGGAAGCTAAAACCTTAAGAATGCAAATTCAAGAAGAAATATCTAAGAAAAACGAACAGGTATTAAAAATACAAAAAAAAGAACAGGAAAAGAAAAAGGTTTCGAATCAAGCAATTTTTCTCATTAAGGAGGCAGAAACCTTGGCAAATACATATGAGGAAGCCATGAGACAAGGAAAGCGACCTGAATCTGTTTATCCAACTATAATAGAAAAGTATCAAAAGGCCATTGAGCTTTTTACATCCATTGATTGGATGGAGGAAGCAAAAAAAATGCAAAATTCCATTACATTTTACCAAAATAAATTGGAACGAGAGAAATTATTAAGAGAAAAAGAAGATTTGATAAAAAAGGAGGCAGAAATTTCTTCTAAAGCGTTTGAATTAATGGATAAAGCAATAACATCAGTTAACATGAAAGATTTTGATCAAGCCATCTCTTATTATAATGAAGCTAAGGATTTATTTGAGAATATTAATAGAACTCTAGAAATAGAAAAGATTAATATTTCTATTAATGAAGTAGAGAGAGAAAAAGAATTATTTTACATAAAACTTGAATCTTTAAGAGAGAAAAGAGAAAAAGAGCAAAAAGACCTTAAAGAAATGGAAGATAGGGCAAGGGCGTCTAGAATTGAATTTCAAAAAGAAATGACCAAAAAAAATAGCGAATTATTAGAATTGACCAAAAAAGAGCAAGAAAAGAAGGAGATTTCAAAAAATGCTTTATCGCTAATATCTCAAGCTGAAAATATTGCAGAGAGTTATGAAGTAGCAATAAAAGAAGGAAAACACCCCGAAAGCATTTATCCTGAAGTCATTAGGATGCATGAAGAAGCACTTCAGCTATTAAGGAATATAGATTGGAAGGAAGAAGCATCCAGAATCGAAAATGCTATTCAATACTACAAGGGGAAACTTGAACAAGATGAAAGGTTAAGAGAACATGAATTAACCAAGAAGAAGGAGGGAGAAATTTTAGCCGAAGGGTACAACTTAATGGAAAAGGCAATATCCCGTGCAAACATGAAAAGCTACGATGAGTCGATCATGATTTATAAAAAAGCATTAGCGCTATTTGAATCAATAAATAGAGAATTAGAAATTGAGAAGATTTTAATCTCTATAATGGAATTGCAAGAAGAACAACGAAATGATCAAAAGAAACTTGAAGCCGAAAAAAAGAGGAAAGAATTAGAACTTTTAGAACAACAGAGAATGGAAAAAAAGGTTAAATTAGATCGTCTTAGACTTCAAGAAGATTTAAAGAAAAAAAAGGAACAATTTTTGTCCGTGAAGGAGAGAGCACGAGAAGAAAAGGAAAAGTCTGAAAAAGCACTCTCATTGGTAAATCAAGCCGAAAAAATGGCACAATCTTATGAAATTGCATTTAATGAAGGGAAGCGCCCTGAATGTGCATATCCAGAAGTAGTAAGGTTATATCAAGAAGCAGCTGAAATATTGGAGGATATCGGATGGAATGAGGAAAAATTGAAATTAAAAGGTTCGATTATTCATTATCAGGATAAATTATTGGAAGACATGCAAATACGAGAAAATGAATCCCGGTTAAAGATGGAAGGTGAAGCCGCCTCTGAGGCGTATCAGTTGATGGAAAAAGCTATCTCTTTGGTTGGTGTTCAAGAATATAATGAAGCTCTGAAATTATATGAAAACGCGAAAGAAATCTTTCAATCTATTAATAGACCTTTGGAAATGGAAAAAATCGATGCATCAATTAGAGAATTAAACCGGATCAATGAGGAAAAATTATTGAATTTAAAAAGAAAGAAAATGGAAGAGCTTCAAAAGCAGAGAGAAAAGGAAAAATATGATTCAAAAATTGATGCCGCAAAACTTGAATTAAAGGAGCAAATGGAGAAGAAAAGAAAACAAGAGTTAGAAATTCAGCAAAAAGTCCAAAAAGAGAGAGCAATCTCAAAGGAAGCTTTTTCCTTAGTTAATCAAGCAGAAATGTTGGTCGAGGATTACAACATAAAAGTAACTAAGGGAGAAAGTCCTGAATTAATTTATGATACAGTTATATCTTTATATCAAAAAGCAGCCGAAAAGTTGAAAAGCATTAATTGGAAGGAAGAAGAGAGAAAACTTCTTGAAGCGATTGAACTATACACTCAAAAGAAAAAAGATGAGGAAGCTCTTAGACAATTAGAACTTGAACAAAAAAGCAAGGAAAAAGAACTTAACAAAGTACATGAATTAATGGAACAAGCGACTGATTTCTTTAATAAACGTAATTATAAAGCAACAATAACCAATTATCAACAAATTGTGGAGATATATAAAAAAATAGGAAAAGAACATGAAGCATTAACTATTGAAAATTTAATTTTAGGGATTCAAGAGAAAAAAGAAGCTGAAATAAGGGCTTTGGAAGAAGAAGAAAAGTATCGCAAGGAAATGGAAAAAGAATTATTAGAAAGACAGAAAGAATTAACATTAGAATATAATGAAGAACAGAAACGCAAACAACAAGAAAGAGAACAAAAGAAAAGAGAGAAAATTGAAAAGCAAAAAGAAAGCGTTAAAGCTCGAGAAGCTTATGAATACATCAATAAAGCAGAGGATTTGGCCAAAGAATATAATCTTGACACAAATATCCAATTAAATAAAGTTCAACAACTCTTTGATAATATAATAGACTTATATGATAAAGCTCGTGAATTATTACAAGAAATTCAATGGACCAAAGAAGCAACCACCTTACAAGAAACGATTAATTATTACAAGGAGAAATTAGATGCAGACGTTAAATATAGAGAATTAGAGAATGAGAGATTAAGACAAGAGCAAAAAGAATTAAAAAGAATAGAAGAATTGAACCAAATTGCCAAAATAGAAGAAGAACTGCAAAAAGAAAGAGAAACACAATTACTTTTAAAAGCTAAGGAATTAACAAAAAAACAGGAAGAAAAGAAAAATAAAGCATTTGAGTATTTAGACCAAGCTAAAAATGAACTTGCGAATCATAATTATGATGAAGCACATCGTTTATATCAAGATGCGGGAGACCTCTTTACCGAAATCGAATGGGAAGAAGGTATTGTCATGATTAATGAATCTCTTAAAATGATCGAAAAGCGGAAAATAGCTTGGCAAAACCAAGAAAAAGAAGAAGAAAGAAGACAGATAGAAAGGAAAAAAGCTCAAGAAGATTTAGAACAGAAAATTGCCGAATTTGAAAAAAATAAAAAGGAAGAACTGGAAAAAACAAAAGTGGAATTAGAAGAAAAGCAAAAGCAAGAAAAAGAGGAAAGAGATATGGCAAATAAGGCTTATTCTCTTTTAGAAGAAGGTACACGATATGTAGACTACGACAAATTTGAAGAAGCAGAAGAGAAGTACATACAGGCAAGAGAGATTTTCGGCAAGCTGGGATGGACACGAGAAGTTTCTAAGATTAATAATGAATCATTATTGAATTTAAAACGTAAGAAGATTCAGAACGAACGTTCTAAAGAAGAACAAAGAAAAGCACAAGAATTAAAGGAACAAAGGGAAAAAGAATTAGAACTACAAAGGCAAAACAGGGAAGAAGCGCTTAAGAAGTTGAGAAAAATACAAATCATGGATAAAATTGATGAAACCATACAGCAAGATTATGAATCAGCCCAAAATTACCTTAATAATTATCAATTTAACAAGGGAATAATTATTCTAAAGGATATAATGATTCGCTTAGAAAAAGCTAAGAAATCTGAAGAAGTTGAAAAAATTATGACTCAAATCAGCCAGATAAGTGAACAATCGAGAATTCCATTAATCACCTTAGAAAAAAATAAAACTTCAGAAGAAGAAGCATTTACTACAGCATGGAAAGCCTTAGATAATGCTCAAGTTTCATTAACTAAAAATATGACCATGAAGGCTATTTCCGAATTAAATGAAGCATTATTCAATATAAAACAGACTCAATTTTCAGACAAATATTTGAACAGAATTGTTCGCATCATAAATGAGCTCAACAAGGAGTTGGGAAGGGAAAAGGAAATTCAATTAGAAGTGGAACCGAAAGAGAGCAAGGTTGAAATTAGTGAAAAGGAATTAATAGAAAAAGTCAGTGAAAGAAGAAAAATGAGAGAAAAACGGATATTAGATCTTTTAAAAAAAAAAGAAATTGAATAAAAAAATTTAGAGTTAAGTAATTTAGCAATTAAATTATCATATCTTCTGATAATTCTTCCGGCTTTTCATGTTCTATCTCATTGGATGAAACTTTATAATCTTTTGTTGCTTCATCTATCCGAAATTCTATTTTAATCAGATCTCGAATTGCCATTCGGATGGCTTCACTACGATTTGGAAATTTCCTATCGGCTACCAAAACTTCTAACAATTTCAGATAATTTTCAGGAATGTTTAGGGAAATTAATTTCATTCTTTTTAATCACTTTTCCGTTTGTAATATATCTCAATTTTATATAATTATCATATATATCACCGTGATATTTAAATGTTTTATCGAAATTGCCCCAAACTAATCCGACGAAAAGCATGCAATAACTCTTCCCGCAATTCAACATATATAGGAAATGATCTTGTGAGAGAGGCAAATTGCTTAATAAAAAGTTAACTCAAATACAAGGAGAATGATCTTACGTTCATTGAAGATGATCGAAAATACAATTTTATTTATTATTTCTATGTTATGACTTCAAAATTTTGATTTAAAGTTAATGGGGTTTTTTTTAAACTAAAAATTAAGAGGAACAGATAAATTTAAAGAAAAGTATAATTATTTGTTAGTTTAATTTAGATATATTAATAATCCTTATCTTGTTGATGGATTTCATTGTCGGAACTGAAAATTAGCAATAGAGAAATTATTTTTGAGAAAGAGAAATGCACGGGATGTGGCGTATGTGCGTTGTGGTGCTCTTACATGCTTTTTAAAAAATTCATTCCCTCAAAAGCCAATATTATAATTCAAAATGAATACGACCTTGTTCCCAATGTACATTTTTTAGATACTTGTACTAAATGTGGACAATGTGCATTACATTGCCCTTATGGTGCGCTAATAATTAAGGAGGAGAAAGAATAATGGATTGGAATGGTTATGCAGGAAATATCATAGATATTGATTTAACTCGAAAGAAAATTTCTTTCATGGAGGAGAAGGAAGAAGATCTTCGGCAATTTATTGGTGGAATTGGAATGAATTTTAAACTTTTTGCCGATCGATTTAAATCCAATACTAATCCTCTCTCACCGGAAAATATTGTTATTGTAGGAACTGGCCCTTTAGTAGGTACAATAACACCTGGGGCTTCACGGACCGTGGTGATTTCAAAGTTTCCCGCAACTGGAGCAATAGCAAATTCTTGTGGGAGCATGAGCTTCGGATTTCAGCTGAAACAAGCAGGATATGACCATGTTATCATTTCGGGAAAAGCAGAAAAACCATGTTACATCACGATATTTGATGAAAATGTGAGAATAAATGATGCTTCAAATGTATGGGGAAAAGACATCGTGGAAAGTACAGATCTATTAAAAAAAGAACATGGTTCGAGCGGAGTTATCTCGATAGGGCAAGCAGGAGAAAATCTGGTGAAGTCCTCCATGACATTGATAGATAAAACCAGTACATTGGGTAGAGGGGGATTAGGAGCGATATTCGGATCTAAAAACTTGAAAGCAATCGTAGTGAAGGGAACGAGAGGAGTAAGTATAGCAAATCCCTCACAATTTAATAAACTATATGAAAACTTAATGAAACGAATAAAGAATTATCCTCAGAGAGATTCTTGGTTAAATCTGGGGATGTTAAGGAGTTTGCCAATTGGCATGCTACTAACTTTAAAGGGTCAAAAAAAGAAAGCTAGACAAGTGAGTGACAGGATCTATTTAAACAAAATGAAGAAACGCCGGTTTGCTTGTCCTTCTTGTCCCATGGCGGATAAGGATATTTTAATGATAAAAGAAAATGAATTTGAGGGATTAATTGATTATACCTCCTCCGTTATTAATCCTTTATTGATGTTTACTCTTGATGGATTAACCACTTACAATGAAGCCATAAAAGCCTTCGACTTAATCAATAGATACGGATTGGATTCATTAACACTAACTGCTTTACTTGATTTTTTGACGAGGATGCAAGAAAAAGGAATCCTTACAGAAGAAATGATGGGTATAAAATGGAACACGGATTTTCCCAGTTTAAAGAAATTAATTGAAATGATCGCTTTTCGGCAAGGCTTTGGAGACATACTAGCGGAGGGATGGAATGAATTAGCAAAAATTGATGAAAGACTTAAGGAGGAAATGCTAACAGTTAAAGGATTAGATGTGATATTTGAACCTCGTCTCTTGAGGATGGGAACAATGGAGTTTGAGCAAATTGTTAATCCTAAAGGAG
>CAYLZE010000069.1:25212-26756 GCA_964388035.1 uncultured archaeon | reverse complement strand
CAACTTCCCAGAGCTATCACCTTTACCGCAGCGCTCTATTCCATAGGAATTCCTCCTGAAATTTTAGGTTTAAATGCATTAAGTGATCAAGAGATGGAATATATTCAAGAGATATACGTGAGCATGGAAAAAGATCTCAGCGATGCGCTACAATATTATAATCCAAAACTTGATTATTTACCCGAATCTCTACAAAAAAGAATAAAAGAGTTGTCAATCGATCATGCCATCAATGAAGAACACGAGGAGCTCACGTCCTATATCTCTAATTCTATAAAGAAACTCAAAAATGAAGATATTTCTGAGCAAATCTTAATGGCTGCGAATATACGACGATTTTTAGGGTAAAAGGCTCATGGTTAGCTCTTCTTGAAAAATACTCTGGTTCTAATCTCGTGTATTCTTATTTGGTTTAATTAATTCTAATGTAATAATCTTGGGAGTAGGATTTCTTCCATAATCCCGATAAAAAAGACTTTTATAGGAATTCTTCATCATATACTTTAATAATCTCTTTTTATCAGAAAGGGTAATTATCATGACGGAACTAATAACACAAGAAAAATATAGTACTTCTTATGATGTAGTCATAATTGGGGCAGGAAATGGTGGATTAATAGCAGCCGCTCAGTTAGCGATGAAAGGAGTAAAAGTCCTTCTTTTAGAACAGCATAACTTACCGGGAGGTTTTGCTACGAGTTTCGTGCGGGGGCGATTTGAATTTGAGACGTCCCTCCACGAATTATGCGATTATGGTCCCGCCGAAGATAAAGGAGGGATTCGAGAACTGCTGGAAGACAAGCTCAATATTGATGCTGAATTTATTTCCATTCCCGAAGCATATCGCCTAATCCTAACAAATCCCAATGAGAAGTTAGATGTTACCATGCCTTTTGGAATTGATAATTTTTTAGATACTATTGAAAAGGAAGTTCCTGGAAGCAGAGAATCGGTAGAAAATTTCTTCAAATTAGGAAATAATATCCTCGATGCTACCACCTATTTAGGACAATCAAGGGGCAATCCCGATCAAAAAGTCTTGATGCAGGAACATTCTAATTTTCTAAAGACGGTAGGGTATTCCATTCAAGAAGTTCAAGATGCTTTAGGGATTCCTGAAAAAGCTCGGAAAATTTTAAACGCATATTGGGTATATTTAGGCTTACCCGCAAGTAGAGTAAATTCAATGATTTTTACGGTAATGACCTATCTATATGTAAGAAGAGGAGCTTACATCCCTAAAAATCGCTCAAACGGATATACCACGGCATTAGACGCCAAGATTAGAGAAATGGGTGGAAAAATAGAATATAATACTAAAGTTGAGAAGATTTTGGTGGAAAATGGAAAAGTCGTGGGTGTCGAAACGTCTAATGGAGATAAAATTAAAACTAATCATGTCATTTCGAATGCCTCTCCTACTCTGGTATATAACAAACTCATCTATCCGAAAACAGAAGTTCCCGAAATTGCATATAAAGAAGTCAATGCTAGGCACCACGCCGTTTCTACGTTCGTGGTCTATATGGGATTGAATAAATCGG
>CAYLZE010000069.1:0-25112 GCA_964388035.1 uncultured archaeon | reverse complement strand
GAAGAAATCGAAGTTGCGTCCCCGGAGACTTTTGCACGATATACGGGATCTTATAATGGGGTCGTGTATGGTTACGAACCTGATTCATGGGATTCCGTTATTCCCAGATTAATGACCATGCAAGATGAAAAATACATTGATGGGCTAGAGTTTTGTGGTGGATTTGGTAAGAGATGTCACGGTTACAGTAGTTCCATGAAAGATGGCGAAACCGCAGGATTACTAACTCTACAAGATTTAATTAATAAAGGTGAGCTAAAATGAGCGGAAAGCAAGATCAAGAATTTAAAATCACGGTTAAGAGCAATACCAAGGACATCTTACTTTTTACAAAACTAGTTCCTGGTCGTAAAAAACGCATTGAAGAAGCATCCAGTGAACCTATTAGAACGGACCCCATGAATGAATTAACCCAAAAACTGCATCCCAAGAGACAATATTTAAAGATCAGCGAGATAAAAGACGAAACAAAATCCACGAAAACCTATCGAATGGTACCCGATCCGGAATCTGGGACCCAGCAGCTCGCCTTTTTTAGAGCGGGTCAATATTTAAGCATTAAAGTTAATGTTAATGGAGTAAAAATCACCCGACCATATTCTATTTCTTCTTCTCCTTCCGAAGCACTGCGAGGATTTTATGATATCACCATCAAGAAGGAACAGCATGGATTCTTAACGAATTATATTTGGGACGCTTGGAAAGTGGGTACGAAGGTAGTAACGTCAGGACCAGAGGGACTTTTTTATTATGAACCCATGAGAGACGCTCGGCAGATCGTAGGATTGGCAGGAGGATCTGGGATTACTCCCTTCCGCTCCATGGCAAGGGATATCGTAGACGGAAAGATAGATGCCAAATTGACCTTATTATATGGTAGCAGTGAAGAAGACGATATTATTTTCTACGAGGAATTCAAGAAGTGGGAAATGGAACACCCGGACAAGATCAAGATGATGGTCGTGTTAAGCTGCGAGGAAGTCACCTTGGAAGGATGTGAAACGGGATTCATCACGGCAGATATTATCGAGAAACATTCCGACATTAAGAATAGTTCTTATTTCATGTGCGGTCCTCAAGTGATGTATAATTTCGTGGAGAAGCAACTGGAGAAATTTTCCTTACCGAAAAAAAGGATCCGACGCGAGGCATTTGGAGAAACTAAAGATGTGTTAGGGCTTCCCGGATTTCCTCAAGAGCTTGCTGAGAAAAGCTTCAAGGTAAAAGCTACGATCGGTAATCTAACCAAGGAACTTCCCGCAATAGCAACAGAATCCGTGCTGGTTGCATTGGAACGGGCTCGATTGGCTCCCCCTTCCAAATGTCGCTCGGGAGAATGCGGGTTTTGCCGCACCCTCTTGGTTTCGGGAACCGTGTACGTGAATCCCCTCTCCGATTGGAGAAGAGCGGGAGACAAAAAATTCAATTTTTTCCATCCTTGCTCTTCCTATCCCACCTCTGATTTGGAATTAATTGTTCCCAGAGAGGTACTTTAAAAAGGAAAGCTGAAAATTCAAAATTTAAAGTAATCTTCTTCTTTTTTCTCTATTCAGTTTAATGGGAAAATCGTGCTTCCTTCAATTGAAAGGAAAAATGATTTTTTTTATTTGATCTTTATAAATTTTCTAGTGTGTAATTTTAAAACCTTTCAACCAAATATCTCCTTATTAGAGAAATGATCGAATTGAAAAAAAGAAGGTATTAAAAAAATGACAAGACCTAAAATTCTCATACCTGAGGAAGGAATGGACCATGATAAAATTCTCGAAGAAATGAATGCTAGTGAATCGGGCGATGTCAATTGGGAAGAAGGAAGGGTATGGAGCTTGGTATATCATGCCACCGATGAACATACCGAGTTTCTGAAAAAGGTGCATAATCGATATTTTTCCGAGAATGCTCTGAGTCCCTTAGCCTTTCCGAGCTTGAGAAAATATGAAACGGAGGTGGTGTCAATGGTTGCCGATCTTTTTCAAGGAGATAAGAAGTGTTGCGGGAGCATGACTTCTGGCGGCACGGAATCCATCATGACCGCCATCTTGACATACCGGGAATGGGCGGAAGATAAATACCCCGATATAGAAAAACCGGAGATGATTTTACCCAGTTCCGCACATCCGGCTTTTGAAAAAGGAGCGGATTATTTCAAGGTAAAATCTATTAGGGTTCCTGTTGATAAAGAAACCCATCTTGCAGATGTGAAAGCCATGAAAGAGGCAATCACCGAAAATGCCATCCTTTTAGTGGGATCCGCGTGCGATTATCCGCGGGGCGTGGTCGATCCAATTGCTGAAATTGCGGCCTTGGCAAAAGAACGTAATATAGGCATGCACGTAGATGCTTGTCTGGGAGGATTTATGCTCCCTTTTGTAAAAGAATTGGGGTATCCTGTTCCCGATTTTGATTTTTCCGTGCCAGGAGTCACGTCCATCTCGGCAGACACGCATAAATACGGGTATGGAGCGAAAGGAACGTCAACCATTATATATCGAAGCGATAAGATTTGGAAATATCAGCTCTATGTCTATGCTGATTGGTCGGGCGGGGTGTATGTTGCGCCAACAATGCGGGGCACCCGAGCAGGAGGACCGATTGCTGCCACGTGGTCAGGTATGAAAGCCTTAGGGCGGAAGGGATATCTCAATTTAGCGGATATCGTGATGAAGACCACGAAAAAATTAATAACGGGAATTAATCACCTCGATTCTCTCCGCGTCCTGGGAACTCCCGTAATGAGTGTTTTTTCGTTTACTTCTGATGAATTTAACATTTTTCAATTAGGGGATGTCTTGGATTCGAAGGGATGGCATCTTGATAGATTACAATTCCCCCCGGCACTTCACATGATAGTCAATCCTCATCATGCGGAAGTAGCCGATCAATTTTTAAACGATCTAAAAAATGCGGTTATTGAAACAAAAAAGAATCCGGGAAAAATAGATGAGGGGGAAGCAGCGATGTACGGCATGATAGCGAGCTTGCCTGACCGGGACAAGGTGAAGGGATTTATCATGAACTTCCTCAAGGATCAATATAAAGCCTAGAGGCTCATCCATTCTAATCTTCAATTTTTATTTCAGTGATAAATTTAAAAAGCAAGGAACTATTTTTTTCATTTCCTTTCCAATCAAAATTTTAAATTGTAATGATAGAGGAGTGATAAGCATTGAACACGAAAATAAAATTCGGTTTTTACACCCTAAGCGTGATCCTTTTTCAGTCTGTCTTGAAACTAATTGGGGTGTTATTGACCGATAGTTTAAGCTTTCTTTCCGAAACCGTGGACACTTTTGTAGATATAGGATTTATCGCCCTCACAATCTATTTTCTTTATCAAGCCGAGCAACCGGCTGATTTTGACCACATGTTCGGGCATGCAAAAATCGATTCCATAGGGGCGTTAATCCAAGGGATTGTCATCATTATCATTTATGGTCTTCTCATTTACAATGCAATTCGAGTATTAATCAGCGGAGTTATAGAAATCAATAATGCTGAAGCAGGGATTTTTCTCTTGGTAATTTCTTTTGTGGTAAATGTGAGTTATTCAAGGATCCTCATATCGCAGGGAAAAAAGAGAAAAAGCCTATCATTAGAGATTCAGGGACTAAATTTATTTCAGGATTCTCTTCGAGCACTCTTGGTGATGTTTGATTTTGTACTAACGTTTTTTGGAATTGTTATTTTCGATCCGATTATTAGCATTATTATATCCATTTGGATCATCCGAGGAGCCTCCAAGCTCTCAAAAGAAGGGGTAGATAACCTAATGGACGTAAATCCCATAAATAGATATGTCATGGAGGAGTTTAGATCCAAGATTTTTGATATAAAATATGTCAACGGGGTGGAAGAATTGAAATTGAGAAGCGATAATGACAAACTATTCATAGATTTAATTCTTTCAGTAGAGGACCACATTTCGATAGCAAGAGCCAATGAAATTCCTAATGAAGTAAAATCATTAGCAAAGAAATTGGCTCCTAACTATGATATTGAAATGATCATAGAAATGAATCCTTTGGGGAGTGAGACCTCCTACAAGGAAAATCTCATGAACATCATTTACTCTACGATTCCCGAATATCCTCAGATCATGGAATTCAAGGACTTTAACCTGCTTTCCTTAGAGGAAAAATTATTTCTCTCCTTTACAATTCTAATGAATCCGGAACTCTCTCTTCAACAAGCCCACGATATTTCCACCCAATTTGAAAATAGGATTAAAGAACAAGCACCCCAAGTAACGAGAATTATTACTCACATAGAACCCCTCACTACCTATAAAAAACTGGGAGAGGAAAAAATTTCTCTTGGATTAAACGGTGAACAAACTAAAGAACAGCTTCAAAAAAAAATAGAGGAAGTATTAAAACAAAATGCATTCGTGAAAGGATATCATGGCTTGGAGTTTTGGAAGTCGTTTGATTATTACATTCTCGAGATTCATGTTTTCTTCGAAGGGACTTTGGACATTTCGAAAGTACATGAAATAGTTACTCAACTGGAACAAGATATAAAAAATGAATTGAAATTGGAAGAATTCATCGAAATCATCATTCATTCCGAACCATTTATTGGACGTACTAATGGTGTTTTTTTAAAAACTGAAAATAAATGAGGAAATTGTAGTATAAATAAAATAATTCTATTCAGAGAAAGGGAACTTATATTGCATCAATCCCAATTCTTTTTGCATTTCCAAGAGGTCGGTTTGAATACTTTTATTTATGGGAATCCCCCTTTTCTTTCGCCCCATGGTCATATCATGCTCTTTCTCTCCCGCCGTATAGATCCGTTCTTCTCCCGGAATCTTCCTTGATCCGCGAAGCCCCCTCATAATGTTTCCCGCCGTTGCTTTAAAGGAATCTACTCCCGTAAAATTAGCAAGATTAATCGCTAAGAAGAAATGTCCCACTTTCAATCGCTTTTGTCCGTTTTCAGTGATTCCTAATGTATCTCTCAAGTAAATTCCATCGCTCAAGGCTGCACACAAAAGTTCCACGACGGTAGCGTATCCATATCCCTTGTATCCTGCCGTATCCTCCCCTTTTCCGCCCAATGGTAGTAGGCAAGCTTTTCTCTCAAGCATTTTTTTTAAAACTTCCTCGGGATTTCTTAATTCCTCGCCTTTCTCATCAATAACGGTATTCTCAGGTAGAATTTTATTAATTCGTGCATATGCCTCCACTTTCCCCCTCTGAATAATGGATGTGGCACAGTCAAGCAAGAAGGGAAAGTCTTCATCCGTGGGAGCCCCTATCGTTAAAGGATTCGTGCCTAGCATGGGCTCGCAGCCAAATGTCGGGGGAATGGAAGGACGGGCATTCGTGCTGCTAATCCCAATCATGCCTTCCCTTATTGCCATGAGAGAATAATACCCCGCAATTCCAAAATGAGTGGAATTTCTCACCGCCACGGCACCTAAACCATACTTCTTGGCCTTTTCAATCGCCGTTTTCATGGCTTTATAGCCAATGACATGTCCCATTCCATTATTACCATCCCACAAGGCAGTAGTTGGTCCATCCTTCACGATATCGATTTTAGTGATGGGTTCATACATGCCTGCCCGGATCCTGTCGTAATACATTTTGAATCTTTGAACCCCATGGGTTTCAATCCCCCTCAAATCGGAGGTAATTAAAACTTCCGCAATGATTTTTGCATCTTCTTCGGGAACTCCAAGCTCTTGAAACACCACTCTCATGAACTCTTCAAGGAGATCCGCATCTATCAACACTTCATCTTTATCCGACATGGTTCTATTCTTTTTGAATACTGTAATTCTATATCATTAAACACTTACTTTCATTTAAGAGAAAATAGTTATAATAGATCATCTTATAATTAATTTAAAGTCCTCTATCAATTATTAATAAAACGAGCATTAATAATCTTGAATCATATTTAATGGCCACGATCGAGGCAAGATAATGCAAGGAGTTATATCATGTATAATAAAAAAAGTGAAGATGTAAGAGAATGGTGGGAAAAGCCCGGTTTCTCGATTCAATATCAAATCGAGTCGCGCCCCGGATGGTTATGGAACAGAAATTATGTTAAATTTAACACCTCCATGATGGATGATCAAGGGAACTTACAATTTAATGGCCCCTTTTGTACCATGCAAGAGTGGGTCAAGTTTTCAAAAAAAGTCGGGGTGGATTATCACGTGTTTGAATCAAAATGGCATGATGGGATTTGTTATTGGAACTCCAAGCTTACGCGATGGAAAACCCCTATTGATTATTGCAAGATCTTTGCCGAAGAAAGCAAAAAAGCGGGGATCCCTTTTCTATTTTATTATTCCAATATATTCGATCACAATCCCCAATTTGATGAGATACAGCCCGTAAGAGAAATAACACCTTCCTTTATTGCAATGCACGGAGAAGATAAAAAAGCCATTGCAGAACAATGCCTGAATTTCATTAAATTAATCTGGGAGGTTAATCAAGCAGAAATCAAGGAAAGAGAAATCCCTTACGAGGGAGAATTCTCCGTTGAGGGAAAATTCTATCAACCTGTTGAATACCATGAGTATCACTATAATCCCGAAAAGTATGAAAGATATTTACTCGGACAAATGAAGGAACTCATAGATACCTATGAACCGGATGGGATGTGGATGGATTGGTACTGGAATGATGCATCCACGTCCTTGATCATGGAATTCATGCAGAAAAATTATCCCAATACGGTCCTTGCCTTTAACATGAGCATAGACAAACGACCGAAATATGCCCATTACTTGGCAGGAGAAGCCCATGACGTGAATACTGCGTGGAAAAATTGCCAGAGATATAGACATAAGAACAAGCCATGGGAATTATGTGGTCCGGCAGCTTATGAATGGGATCTTCCCATTGCGAGACCCGATCCTCACGAGATTTTTCGCATTGCATCTATAGTAATGGCTAGTGGGGGAAAATACTGCTTTGGTTTGCCCTCCCAAATGAATGGAGAGTTATATCCTGAGCCCGCTCAAAATGTGGAACTATTTGGTAAATGGTATGAAAAGAGAAGAAAACTATTTAGAGAAGCTATTCCCATGAGCTATAAAGGAGAGAGTGTTCCCGGTGTTGCGATAAATGATCCCCATTTTGGGTCCATTGGAACGGAATATTATTCCAATAGACTCGTTCACGTTATCAATTTTACGGGATTTAACGAACAAGATATATCAATTACGTTTTCTCAACAAACGTGGGGCACTATTGAGAAAGCATGCCTTGAACCGGATAAAAAAGAGCTCCCATTAAAAATCACTGCAAATGGCACGACTCTTTCGATCGCCAAGAAGGATATCGACTTAGCCGATACAATCCTTAATGTTGTTTGTAACAAAAGTCCGGAATAGCATGATTGGGGAGTATCTTTTAAATCGACTTAGCCATGGCAAAGATTTCATCTTTTCTTTCAGTTTATTATTGAATTAGAATGTGATTAGAACTTGTACCTTAAATTGTTGGATCCTCTAATCTTTTCTCGAAAAAGGGTAAAAAAATGAACTTCATGCTTCGCACAACATCAGAATGAAATTGCTACCTTTCGTGTAATCTTCCTTCACGCGATTTTCGATCCAAATTTTTCCTTTAAAAGTATCCACGATTTTTTTAATTAGGGAAAGCCCTAATCCCATACCTTTAAGAGTTACATCATTAATGTCAATTCGGGTAAATAATTGTTCCTTTTTATGATCAGGAATACCTATTCCATGATCTTTAAATTCAAACACGATATATTGAATCTTTTCTTCCTTATTTCTTGAAATGTTGATTTCAATCTTGACCTCCTTCTCGTCATAATTGAATTTAACAGCATTATCCAACAGATTTTCAAAAATATCAACCAAAAAATCGTTAGCAAGTACCCTGATGCCATTCATCAAGCCAGTCACCGTAACATTTACATTCCTATCTTGGAACTTCAAGCAAACATGATTAATTGAATCGCTCAAAATGTTTTTAAACTCCATGGGCTTTAACTTCAATTTAGTCTCTTCCACTTTTGCTAACTTTCTTACATTGGAAATTAATTGAGATCCTATCAAGACTTGCTTTTTTACTAACTCTGCAATATCTCCTATTTTATCTAATTTCTCTGGCTGATTGCGAAAAATAATATAATAATCAGCAATTGAAAGAATCGCATGTAGAATATTACTCATATCATGAGCAAACAAATCCTTGTAAAGGTTAGCCAGAGTATATGCTTGTTTGTACATGTCTTCGGATTTTTTCACAAGTAACTCTGCTTTTTTTCGCTCGGTGATATCATTTATGAATCCTTCAATGGCAAGGACCTCATTTTTATGATAAACAGGTTGAACATTAAACATGTGGTATTCTATAGTTCCATCTTTTCGAGTTCGGGCGAGTTCACCCGACACGGACTCACCAGCCAAACACTTTTTAATGATGTTCCTGGCTGCTTCTTGAGCATTTTCCGGCTGCGTGATTTCCAAACTTTTGCCTACTACTTCCTCTAAGGAATAACCAATCATTTTTTCCCATACGGGATTGACATATTGCCACGTGCTGTCCTTTCCCATGCGATAATAACCGAAGGGGGCATTTTCAATAATATTACGAAACCTTTCCTCAGATTCTTTCAATCTTTGTTGTACTTTCTTATCTTTATCTATATTAAGAACAATGCTTCTAGATTCAATTACCTTTTCTTCTTTATTCTTTATTGGTTTAACCGATAAGCTCACCCATATAATTTCTCCATTCTTCTTCTTCATTTGAAGCTCTTGATTTTCAAACTCTTCTCCCATTTGGAAACGAGCGAATAATTCCCGAGCTTTTTGTATACCATCCACTGTATCCGCATAGAGTTCAAAAACTTCCATATTAAAGAGATCTTCACGACTAAAGCCCAAAAGGAGAGTGGCAGCATTATTACAATTTCTAATCTTTCTATCTTTTCCTATTGAAAAGTAAGCAATGGGGGCATTTTCATAAAGGTCTCGATACCGATTCTCGGAATTGGTTAAATTTTTTTCCGTTTCAATATGATGAATCATGGATTTTACCCGACGTAGGATCACTCTTAACATTTCTTTTTCTTCTTGAATGAATGATTTTTTCTGCAAATAAATTACTGTAATTTCTAAAATCTTACCATTTATTATATCATTTTCAATTAATTTCCAAGGAGTCTCGATATAATTTTCTGATTGAACGAATATATCATCAAACAATATTTTCACTGCGATTAGAGAAGGAAATTGAAATCCAGGGGCGATTAAAGTTAACATGCCTTGGAGAAAGGCATCAATAGAGGGAGGGGCGTTTGCTCCAAACTGTGAAATAGCATACAAACAATCTCTTTCCTTAATATGTGCTCTTAATCCTAACTCAACTTGTTTTTGTTCGGAAATATCAAAAAAAAGAATTTGAAGTGTTATTTTTCCATTTATCTCACATGTTTTGATACTGGAAAGAACCCATTTTGTTTTTCCCTTAGTCGTGATTAATCGTCGCTCTAACAACTGGGCGAGGGGGTGATTTTCTTCGACCCTTTCCGAAGAAGAAATTCTCAATACATAATTTTTCATCACTTTGTCGCTTACATCAGGATGAACATAATCAAATATCTGAGGTGCAGACCAAGACATGATTTCTTGTGGTGTTGTTTCCATGATTTCTGCTATCCGCCGATTTGCATGGATTATCTTATCCTCTTGAAGCAATATAATACCCACAAGGGACTGTTCTGCAAGGTATTTAACTAGTTCAAAGGGGATTTTCAATTCGTCATTAGGGATTTTCTTGTCCGAGTCATTTTTCGTTAAATGGCTATTATACGTTTGTCATCATCTTCATATAAACTATTCACAAGATTTTAATACATCTATCAATTTTTCGAAATCATAAGGCTTGTTTATGACTTTAAATCCTTCTAGTTCCGAGGCTTTGGATTTAACGTCCTCATCAGCCGTTGCCAAGATGATATAGCTAATACTGGTTTCCCTCTTTAATTCCAGTGATGCTTCAAATCCATCCAGGATGGGCATCCGATAATCCATAATAACTATATCTGGTTTTTTTGCTAGTTTTTTAATCGCATCGATTGCTGCTTTTCCATTAAATGCCGTTCCTACGACGCTATATCCCATTCCTTCCAGAAGGATCCGTGTAACATCCACGATGGAAGGATCATCATCAGCAATAAAGATAGCAGTCATCTTAACCCCGAAACTTATTAAAAATGTTAATCACCAATAATAAAAAATACATTGAAATTTTTTACTCTTTAAATTCCGATATCTCATGAAGTTTAAACTCTATAGATATTTCACTTCTTTACATTAATCCCATCATGATATTTTGAAACATTAATTTCAAGTAATCAATGGGATCAATCTTCATGTTTATCATTTAAACTTCTCATTATATGAAGAGAGACAAGAATTTATACTTCACGAAGCATCACGATGAAATTGCTTCCCCGGGTATAATCGCCCTCCACTCGATTTTCTACCCAAATTTTGCCCCCGAAATTATCCACGATTTTCTTTACCAATAAGAGCCCTAAGCCAATGCCCTTTTTACTGGCATCGTTAGCAACGGACCTTTCAAATAAATATTCTTTTTTATCTTCAGGAATTCCTATTCCATGATCTTGAAATTCAATTTTTAAGTAAGGAACTTGATCCTGAAGTATTCTTGAGAGGATAATGTCCACTTTAGCTTCCTGCTCATTAGGACTAAATTTAATGGCATTACTAAGCAAGTTATCGAAAGTATCAAACAATAACTCGCTCCCTAAAACCATCATCTCCCGATCTAATCCTATTACATTAAATTTTATCTCTCTTTCTTTAAAAACGTCAATAATGTTATCCATTGCATCTTGTAAATCCTGAACCACCCTCATGGGACGCAATTCAAGCCCAGATTCATCCAGTCGGGATAATTTCCATACCATTGAGATCAGCTCCACCCCTCTTTTCGCTTGCTCCCGGATTAATTCATCGACATTTCCCATTTCTTCGAGATTTTTGGGGCTATCCTTCACCATGGCGTAAAAGTCTGCAATGGAGAGCAGAGCTTGAAGGATATTCGTCATATCATGAGCAAACAAATCTTGATAAAATTTAACTAAATTAAATGCATTCCGATATTTTTCTTTGGACACCTTCAATTTTTGCTCGGCCACTTTTTCCGTGGTAACATCATCATACACGGCAACGATTTCTCCCGTGGGCAATTTGTAAACATAATTATCTCTCCACCCCACTATTCGTTTATCTTCATATTTAGAGATGGGATGATGTTCCGGATTCCCCGTTTTCCACACTCTTTGGAACACGTCAAAAAGACCAAATTCACGGACCCCAGGGAACACTTCAAGGACATTTTTCCCTATTATTTCTTCCCTTTTTATTCGTTCCGTCTTTCCTGCTGCTATATTAAAATCTGTGAAGATAAAATCATTTCCCTCCTCTTTAGCTTCATATACGGCCACCCCACTTCTCATGTTATTAAAAAGTTCGCGATATTTACTCTCCGATTCACTCAATTTTCTTGTTCTTTCTTCCACGCGCTGTTCTAATTCTTCATTCAAGATTTTCAACTTTTGCAATGCAACCACGCGCTCTGTCACATCTTCCACCGTGCAAATCATCCCATCAAAGGTTCTATCCTCCTTTACCAAGGGAAGAAGCCATCCCGACTGATAGGAACGCCTTCCCGCGGGAGTCACGACAGGAATCTCCTCGTATTTTACTGGTTGTAAAATCTTTTTTGCTTTTAAATAATAGGGTAAGAAATATTTCATCGTCTCTTCCGGAAAATCAAGCAATATGCGAGATCCAACTAATTGTTTCTCTCTAAGTCCCGAAATTTTTTCCAAACCTTTATTGACATAAAAGATAGTATCCTCAGCATTCGCTACCCATACCCCATTCATAATCGTATCTAATATAATCTCTTCTAATCTCTTCATGATGTTCATCCCATTAATAGGTATACAAGTTTTATCTCATTGTCATGCTTTTTTTTTACCCTCACTTACTTTTTTGAAAGGTTTGCAATGCTTTCAATAGTCAAATTTGTAGTAAAAAAATTTAAATATTCAATAAGATCTTTTCAGCGCATTCCCGGAGGATGATGTGCGATGAGAAATACTTCTATTGTCACTTGTGATTCAATTTTATCGCTTGAAAAATCGCATGCAACGTGAATCAGTCTATCATTATCATTAGTGATTATAAAAGTTTAGGTTTATAAAATTATACTTTAGTGTGAATTTAAAAAAAAATAGTTTTTTGATCCAAAAACGGGACGCTTTTGATGATTCTCACTTAAATCGCTTCCCGTTTTCTTCTCATTCAGATTCTTGGAAATAAGACAACAATGTTGCTTCCCTTCTTATAATCCTCTTCGACACGATTTTCAATCCAAATCTTTCCTCGATATCTATCCACGATCCGCTTGATTAAGGAAAGACCAAGCCCTAACCCGCTCTGAGTTAAGTCTATCGGAGTCTTTTCCAGTAAAATCTTCTTTTTCCTATCTGAGATACCTACTCCATTATCGATCATCTCAAATTTGAGATAATCCGTGTCGTTTTCTTTAGCATTAGAGAGGATTATTCTAATTTGGATCTCCTCCTTGTCATCATTATATATCACCGCATTACTAAGAAGATTTTCAAAAATTTCCGTTAAAAACTCATCTCCTTGGATCCTAATATCCCTTGATAATCCCTCCACGTTCACGCGCACGTTCCGGTCCTTAAACTGATCGACTATCTTGTCAATTGCTTTATCTAATACCTCTTTGACAAATATGGGACGCAATTTTGGAATAGAATTCTCCACTGCAGCTAATTTCTCGACAATAGCGATTATATCTAATCCTTTCTTGACATGGTCTTTTATCAGCTTGCCAACGGTTCCCACTTCTTTCAATTTTTCGGGATCATCCTTGAATGTCGATAAATATTCTCCCGTTGACTGAATAGCCGAAAGTATGTTATATAAGTTATGGGAAAATAAGTCTTGATAAAAATTCACGTGGTTATAGGCCACAATACATTCTTCTTCCGCTGTTTTAATTTTTTGCTCGGCTTTTTTATGGTAACTAATATCATACATCACGCCCTGGACAAGATACGGTTTACCGGCCTTATCACTAATATTACTAATAAATTCATGCACCCATTTTAGCTCTCCATTCTTCTGAATGATCCTGTATTCTCGCTCCTCGGAAAAATTAGGAATGGTTCGGATGGACTCCGATTGTGGTTTCACAATTTTTTCGAAATCCTCGGGATAAATCAACTTATCCCATCTGGGACGACCTATAAGAAAATCCGACTCTTTATATCCCGTAATTTCTTGGACTGCACCATGAAAAAAGATCGGGATGTAATCTAAGGTGCCTCGAAAGGCGATAACGGGAAGATTATCCATGAAAAAGTAATATTTTTCCTCGAAATCTCTTAATTCTTTGACCTTTTCCGTTATTTCTTCTTCTAATTTTTCTTTTGAGAATTCTAAAGTGCCCATTTTTTGGATGAGTGCAGAAAGATCATTAATCGTGACGATCATTCCGACAAATTTCTTGCCATACATTAAAGGAACACTCCACCCCACCTGATAGGAAAACCGACTTGAGGGTTCCATGGGAGACGTTACTTTATAAAATACGGGCTTTAAATTTCTTTTTGCTTCAAGATAGTAGGGTTTAATATTATACAATAAACCCTCAAGAAATTCTTTCCGAAAGTCAGATCCAATAATTTGATCGGCAGGAATGCCCGTGATGCTCTCAATTTCCCGGTTGACATAGCTTACGGTATCATCCAATTTAATAACTATAATTCCCTGAAGGATTCCTTCCAATTTAATCTGCTCCTTGCGTTCTTTTTCCTTCTTTAGTTCTTCGTCAAGCAATTTTAAATTATCTTTTCGAATCCTCTCACTTAGCTTTTCTTCTAATTCTTGATGTTCCACTTTTTTTCACCTCCTTAAATATCCATTATTTCTTCTTGATTCGCACGTTTAGCGCATATTAAGGTTTTTGAAGTTATTTTAAAAGGAGTTCTGAATAATTCGTTCATTTTTTGGGTTGAATCGACATCGTATAATACTTGCTACAAGATCTAGTACTCAGAACCTGTAAAAATTGAAAGTTCAACCCCGTTTCACTAAAAGGTATAATAACGATGTACCACGATGAGAATTTAACCCATCGATGCCTATTATCCCATTAAACTCCTTGTACTCCCGCTAAAATATGAAAAGTCTACCTTTTCTCTTGTTAAGATATACAAGATAAATCGGTGTTAAAAATCAACTGCCTATAAAAACTTCACTTTTCCCCTTCAATGATTATAAATTTAAATGTTCTTGGCATGAATTCTTTGAGAAAATTACTTTTTAGTTCCAAATCGATTAGATCTCGTGGAATGTCATGGAATTTTATAAAATTTTCCCCCTTAAATCAAACCTTTAGTTAAGGGCAAAAAGAAACTTAGAAGAGAAAGATATGTGATGAATAATTACTCAAGAATTTTCATTAAGCCAACCATCCATGCAATTCAGATCTCTATTTCTCACTCTTTTTTTCAATCTAGCAAGAACCTCCAATATTTCATCTGATTGATTAGAATTTATAGCACTTTTTAGCTCGTCCTTACTTTCCTCATCCAGATCTCTTATAGGAAAGGTTTCAATCAGCTTCCTAACTTGAGTTAATCCCAAATACTTTCTTGTATAATCCGCATCCGAATATTTATACGTGGTTAAAAATTCACTATCCAACTTTGCCCTAAAAGATTCTAACAGAACATTAAAATAATCTTTTAATAGGAGTTGATCTTCGCGCGAAAGCGATGGGGTAAGAAAAAGCTGAATGGGGGACGTTCGATACGTGGCTTTTGACACGTAAATTCCATCCACGCCAAAATCCTCCTTGATCACGTATAATCCCGCCCGCCCATCTCGAGAACCCGTGTCAACAGTCCTCACGTAAAGAATATTAGATTGTACCTTTTTCCCTAACTCTTCATTCACACCTAGAGTCTCCTTGGCATACTCATTTGAAACGTACTTATTGGTATCGATTACTTTTATTTCATGGGATCCTTGATTTTTTCTAACTTCCTCGTTCAATAAATAATATTTAACACTTAAGGGATGGATTGCCCTAACTTCTTTACCAAATTCATCGAACTCTGCCCCCGCGCGATAATTAAACTCCGGCAATAAATCATATTCCCTCTTCAATATTCTGTCATTCTTCTTGAACTTGAGTCCAATAAATTTTTGTGGCTCCGAGCTGGAATGGTTCTTCCTCTTAAAAAATCCGATGCAGATATTCGTTCCCGTAAATTCAAAAATTTGGGTTTCAAAAACCAGCATTTTTGTAATTTCATATCGTCGAAGGAAATCCGCGCGAAATTTATTCGAAACTGAAAAGCCAAATAAAAAATTCGAAGGAATGATATAAATCAAGTTATTAAGATCGTTCCGCAAATCATTCATCATTGCAACTTGATAGAGGTCTTGATACCCCTCATTTTCATTTTCAAAATATTTAAAATGCCGCTTTGTCTTTTCATGCTTTCTTATGTATCCTAAATAGAGATAAGGCGGATTCGTCACGTGAAAAAGAGGAAATCGTGCACTTTTTAGGCGTTTTGGAAACTCTTCTAAATTATCTCTCTTAAATATGTTCTTTTTCGCAAGATCCTGGGGAATACCGTAGGAATCGGCTTTCTGCCGGCACTTTTCAACCATGCTTGATTGAATATCGGAAAGAAAAAGATGATCTCGAAAAAAATCCACTTTATCCCCGTCGGGAATTTTTTCCAGGATCGGGAAAATTAAATTACCCTCTCCGCAATATAAATCAATCCAAGCGTGATCATGAAGGATATTCTTAATTTCGGGAAGAATATACGATTTAAATGTCTCTTGCGAGGTTAAATGTACTCCTAAAGCCCTCCGTTTAGACGTCTCTTCTACCATATCCTCTTCATGGTGCATTTTTAATTCTCAATCTGCTCATCAGATTAATTATATTTCTTAAGCGTTTTTAATTATTTTATTATCCATTAGGTTTATGATAACAATATTATTAGATTTTATTTAATTCTTAAATATTAAGTGATAAACTAAGAAATATAATTATAAAAGAATTCATAAACACCCAAAAAAGATTGATTATTTGCATAACCCAGCCCGGATTCTTATAAGAATTGAGAAGTAGGGAAAAAAACTACATGGATGACCTGAAAATTGAAAAAAAGGTTAGAAGAACAATTAGAAACTAGAATAGAAGAATCTTGAAAAATGAAAGGGGGTCATGAGTTTTTAACGGTAATTTCAATCTCACAGCAGGGATCTCCCAGAGGAATTTTCTTCGTATGTTCTAATATAAACTCAGTTTCTGGAAAAGCTCCCTTTAGTAAACCCCTAATACTCGCTAGTGTCACTTTATGACAAGGAATTGCATCCTTAGGCCATACTTTCTGAACCATTTTCCAAACTTCACATTCTAAAACTCTGTGAACCATTTTGCTTTCACTAATAACCTCTATTTCTGAATTCATTTTCATTAATACGTGATGGATCTTCATTAGTTTTGGCAAGGTTTGAGAGAAATCACCTTTCAAATCTGTAAGGGAAGCAATTTTCTTTCCCAACCTTTCAGAAAACATCTCCCATGCTTTTACATCTAATTCTGTCGCGGTTTCCAAACCGAGTTTTTCAACCGAAGCCATGAACCAGGCGCCATCCAACCTGAGAAAAGCATATCTCGTCAATTCCAATAATTCCTCTAAACTTAATTCTATATTTTCTTTCACGTTTAACCATTTATTATTATTTATATAAGGTCTTATTGAATATACCTTAATTAAATTTATCTACTTAACAAGCTAAGTGAATTACACCTGGAACTTGAAAAAAAATAATTAAATTTAAGGATTGAGCTTTTAGAACTAAGATCACTTTAAAAATTTAATCAGAATCGGTAAATCTTAGTATACTCATGTTAGCTAATTTTATTTTTCTTTCTCTCGTTTAATATAGAACAATGGAGTTCGGAAGGATAACAATTATAAGTACTTATAACAAGGTTTCCATTCAAGCGCAACTATCTTTATCATTCTTAGGTTTTTGACCAATAATCTGCAATCTAATCCCGAATTTGACGCCCATGGTAGAAAGCCAATATGAAGATGATAAAGGGGTTTTGAAAATATTAACTTTGTAAATATCACTTTTTAATTTTATAAGTCATGCTTTAAAAGACAGAATGCTTTATTTGTTAATAACTATAAACAAAGTGAAAGACAATGGAATTTGAAAAGAAAGTCTCTCCATCGGTAATAGATGAAACCTTATGGAATGAATCGGAATCTCAAGTCTCCGTTAAGACCGAATTGGAAGTGTCCTCAGTTCTTTCTTATTTCGAGGAACAACGCGACCCAGAAGGAAAAATTAAGAAAAAATCCAAGGAAGAGTACCAATATCTGTTAAAGATATACTGGCCATTTTACTTGATTCCCTTGGGTGAAGAAGAAACCGTGCTCGGGATCGATGGGATGGCGTTAACCCCTTATCAAATATTTAAGAACTTAACGATAAACGATGATCAGATAAATAATGAATTAAAAAGCTTGGAAGATGATGCACTAATTCAAGGCCTCCAGAATTTGCAATCAAGTTATCAATATTTGGGCGATAAAGAAAACGTTAATGGAATCCTTCCTCCCGAATTCACCAAAGTCTTGATTGAATCATGCAATTTTAGCCAACCAGAAGGGTACATGGGAATCTCTCTCACCCCAACTTTAGATGAATCTCTGGCTACTGAAATATTCCAAAAAGTTAATAATTATGCGAACACCATCACCGAATTAAAAAATAGCATGGATAAGAAAAATCAGATGATTGAACAGGTCATTGCAAGGAAAAATTCTACCATAACGGAAGAAATTAAAACGTTGGAGGGAGAGTATGATAAAAAAATCCAGGATCTCGCCCCCATTATCGAAGAAAGCAAGAAAACTATCAATGCTGAAAGAGAAAAGGAAATTAATCATCTCAAGGAAGAAAGGAACATGGAGATCACCCAAACCATGAACCTCATCAAGGAATCGTTCAAACCCATAGAAGGAAAGGTAGCTCTTCTAAACGATTTATGGGGAAAAGATAAGAACACCGTGCTCAATACTAGCGAATCGGATAAACTACTGACGGAAATAAAAGAGAGCATTGATAGATTTAAAACCCGCATCAAAGAATTTGACAATGAATTGACCAACATTAACATGGAAATCAAGAAAATTGCCGAACGCTTCACTCAAATTGGACAAAAATATGACAAGGAAGAAAATATCGTTAATTCCAAACATGACAAGCAAATTCAAGAAGAAGAAGCGAAAATAGCAAGCTTAGAAAGCGAGAAGGCAAGTAAAGTCCAAGCTCGAAAGGATGTAATGGACGACTTGGAAAAGGGAAAGGATCACTTGTATCAATTAACTGCTTCCTTCAATACCCAATTGGATGACTCTCTCACCAAGTTGAAGGATCTTATCGCTACCAACGTGGCATTATCTAAACCGATCAAACTGGAAGTGCCCATCTGGATGGTTAAATTTCTCCATTCCAAAGGAAATACTCGCTACGTGGTATTGCCCCCTGTTTTTTTACCAAGAATTTTACCGAAAAAAATCATCGATGATGGATTGAGTCAGAATGAAATCCCGGTGAAAATCTACAATGAATTATTCATTCCTCACCTAAAACAAATGTTTCAAACCTTTTTAGAAAAAGATACCAAGCCCAAGCGACAAATGGAAGAAGATATTGGAGAAAAAGATTTCCTCAAAATAAAGCAAGTCCGAAACGCATTCATCGACGGTATCGAAATGCTCCTGGGACGGCAACTAATCTCTACAAAATCAAAAGAAATCATTCAAGCCAACGTGCTCGAAGCTTTCAAAGCTTCCGAATAATTCTTTCTTTTTTATATATATCTTATTCCTAATTTTATTATTTTTTTAATTAAAGCGATTTAATCAAAACAAAATCTTACCTAAAGGAATCGGGTAATCGGTCTTATCGTTTCTTCTAATCTCTTTTTTGCTATATCACAATATTCTTCACTAATTTCAAATCCGATGTAAGAACGATTTAACCTTTTAGCGGCTACTGCGGTGGACCCACTGCCCATTAAAGGATCTAACACTATTCCCTCTTCCGGACAAAAACAAGTAATAAAATCAACGGGAATTTGATCGGGAAACGGAGCAGGATGTTTTCTTTTAATGGGATCCTTATCTCCCGCCATGAGATAATTCCAGATGGTCCCTCGACATTTCATTTTATTTATTTTCCTTCTCACCGTGGGATTGGTTTCTCCATCCGTTCTTCGGTTTCCACTCCCAGACATCATTACCCCACCATGTTTTGAAGGAACCTTTAAAGGTTCTTTATTGAAGTACATCGGTTTTTCTCCTTTTAGGAAAATGGGCATGTATTCATGATCCACCCTAAACCGATATTTCCACCACGCCCCTTCAGAACCATGCTTCCGGTATATCACGCATTCGAAAAGTTTAAACCCGATATTATCGCACCAATCGATCATGGTTTTAAAAGAAGTTAACGTCTTTCCATAATCCTGAGTCTGATCCTGAATTACCATCACGGCCATTCCTCCTTCTTTAAGAACCCGAAATACTCCCTCGCCTAACTCGTGCAAATCTAAATGATATCCTTCATAATCTCTTATACCATCATACGGGGGAGAGGTGATGGCAAGATCAATACTATTTTCCGGTAATTCTCTCATCCCTTCTATGCAATCCATGCAATATATCTTGTTAAGGTCTAAATTCCCTAATTTATTCGTTTTCTCATTTCCCATTTTATCAGGTCGCTCTATTATTTCAAGTAAAAACTTGTTGCTTTTTTATTAAATAAGATACTATTTTTAGTCCACTGAATTTAATGAATGCGTTATTCCATTAATTTTTTTCAATTCATATTATTAAAGATGTAATAAACTAACCTACATTAAGGAAACAAATAAAATAGCGCTTGCTCTGGCAGTTATTCTGCAATTTTTTCTGAATGAGATTTTCAATTAAGGGCAAATGCTTTTCAAATTTTAAAAAAAAAAGATTATTGCTGCTTTACTTGCTGCAATGCTCCGATTATATAAAACATCTCTTCATTATCTAAATATGTGCTGATCTCCAGCCCAGCATCTCTCATCATTTTTGAGAGGGTACTTATGGGCGGTAATCTATGCTTTGAAACAACCCCTTCAATGGCACCATGCAAATTATTGATGGCATCGCGGGATTCTGAATGAGCAATCATTAATTTTCCCCCAACATTCAATTTGCCAGCTAATTTATTCACAAGTTCTCCTTGCTTCATGAAGTGGGGAAAACAAGAATAACATAAAATTCTATCAAACTTCTCTTCCAATTGACATTCGTGAATATCTTCAATACGAAATTCTACATTGGGATACAAGTTCTGCGGATATTTCTTGCGCGAAATTTCGATCATTTTATCAGAAACATCCACCGCTACTATTTTCCCATAAGTGCCGACTTTGTCATGTAAGTAAGGGATCATGACGCCGGTTCCCGTTCCAACATCTAATACGTCATACCCGGGACTTATTTCCAATTCCGCGCTAATTTTTTCTAATTTCATGGGATCATGGAATATTTCATCATCCCAATTTTCCGCTCGCTCATTAAAATATTCCTTTACTCGGCTAAGTTCCACGCCCTCTGATTCAATTTCTTCCATATTCCCTCACTCGGGCTAATTCCATGCCCTCTGGTTCACTATTTTCGATGCTTATTACATTTTGGTCTTGTTTTGATCTAATGCGTCTCTTGGGAGATATCCCGACAGCTATAAAAAAGATAACGCAAGAAACGAGAATCATTGCGCTGGAAATGGGAAAATTGGTCGCTAAGGATAAAAATAATCCCAATACTGCAGAAATTGCCCCGAAAACCGGGCTCGTGTAAAGAATTCTCTTGAAATCATAGAGAAATTGATAAGCAGTGGAAGTGGGCATGATGATCAACGCATATACCAATAAAGCTCCGACAATCTTCATGGAAATTGAGACTATTAATGCAGTAATCGCTAAAACCAAAAATTTAAACAATCCCACTCGAATGCCGGCGGCCATTGCAATCTTTTCATGAAATACGATAGCTAAAAATTCCCGATAATAGATTACTAGAATGATAATGAACCCCACGATGATCAAGCTTAAGTTTAAAAAGTCGATATAGCGTAATCCAAATAAACTCCCCCATAATACCGAAACGGCTTGCTGGGTAATGACTCCCGAGGGTAGCGTCGATAAGAAGATGAACCCTAACGCCGTTAATAAGGAAAACATGGCGCCCAAAATGACTTCCGAACTTAGCTTCGTCTTGTTCGAAAGTGGCCCCAAAATTAACGCCGTAATTAACGTGAACACGAGCGCCGTGATTTCATCATCTAAAGAGGGGAACAAGTAGGCATTCAGCCAAATTCCGAAAGACGCTCCGGCAAACGCCGCATGCGACATGGAATATCCTATGTTGGTGATCTTGAGTTGCACCACTAACGTGCCGACCAGAGAAAGTGCTATAGAAGCTATTATGGCACCCAAGACGACCTTGATCAGGATTGAACTCGGTAATACCACCATGAATAACATTTTTCATCTCACGCTCTGTTTTTCATGCTTTCTTTCCCAATTTTCCATAGCTTGTTCCATCACAATATATTTTTCAAAAAGAGGATTCTCATGGGCTTTTTCAAGGGTACTATCAATCACGATCTTTCCCCGATCTATCATTATGATGCGATCCACTCGGGTCGGGATTTGGATTCCATGCGATACCATCAAGATAGTAATCCCCATTGATTTTAGATAATTCAGTAATTTTATCATCTCATCTTGAGTATCCAGATCCAAGTTTGCAAAGGGCTCATCCATTAACAAGATCTCCGGATGCTTGCATAACGCTTGCGCAATGAGAGTTTTTTGCTGCTGGCCTCCCGAAAGGCGCCCGATGGGACGATCCATCAACTCTTCCATTCCTACCACCCGCAGGCTTTCCTTGACAGCTTTCCAATCCTGTTCATTCGGCGGTTTCCCCGACCCGCGATATGCCACTCTTCCAATCATTACAATATCCTTCACTATAAATGGTTGAGCCGGGTCCATTTCAAAATTCTGGATTACATATCCGATCTTGCGCCGGATATCCTTGCGAGCCCTGGTTAATGGAGCCCCGAATACTTCTATATCACCCACCTTGACTTTTAAAAGCCCCAAGATTGTCTCTAATAAAGTAGTCTTTCCCGAACCGTTGGGTCCGATGATTAACACGTATTCTCCCCGATGAATCCTGAGATTGACATCATGTAAAGCCGGAATTCTCTCGCCTTCATACACCGTGTTCACCTTATCCAAGGATATGATGACCTCGTCTTTTGAAGCGGTGATAAGATTGTTGGAATTTGAATAATACTTCGAAAACTCTTCTAACCTATTGTCTTTATGATTCATTTCTATTGAGAGTGCCTTCAATTTTTTATCTCTCCTGTTTATACTTGCTTAAAGGAAAATTAGAGGTAATTTCAAAAACTTCATTAAAAGAAGATTTCATGAATTCTTCCACGTACTCTTCTAACGCATGTACACTTTCCCCCTTGAACTGAAACGGTTTTTTCAGGCGGACTCGTAGTTCTTTTTCTCCATGCGTGAACATTGCCTCGGGAATCTCTTCACTCGTGGCCACAATACGCCTTGTACCATACGTGCATCCCGATATGAATTGTATTCCGTCAATTAAACAAGACATTGGGGTATGGGAACATCGCACAACACAATATTTTTCAAGCTTGTTCTTTGATAATTCCTCATTTGCAATCAACCCCATCCTCGCTCCAGCAACGAGATATGGTCCTAAATGGCCGTGGAATTCTTTCAGAGCATCTAAGTCTAATTCACTTTCCTTAAAATCTTCTTTCATATTTTTTTATAAAAAAGTATTACTTTTAAATAATATGGGATCTTTAATGAATCATACTAATTTATAAAAAAGTATTACGAAATAAGATTAGAGTTAAAATGAATCGGAAACATGCATTTTTGATGTTATTTAGCATTTTAATAGTCACGGGCGTCTCTCAAGTAGCTATCGGTCAATGTACTTGCAGTACACTCAGCAATGATAATCAACAACTACTTACCAGCGATTCGGAGGTAAGAGTTGCAGCCACTTCGGGAATTTTAGCGGATTTTGTAGGAACCCTTATCGGTCAGCACTTGGAACCCATCATTGACGCGGGCACGTGTCCCGGTCATTATGACGTCCAGCCCGAGGATGCAGCTCTCGTCGCGAATGCGGATGTCATTTTCTATCACGGATTCGAAGGAGATTGGTTCACGACCCTTGTAAAAGAGAATAATCCCTCGGCTCGATTAGTAAGGATTTCAGACTTTACCAGCGATCCCTGGTTGCCCCCCCAAGAAGCCATAAAATATCTAAGATGGATCGCCCAACAACTCATTAAAATTTACCCATCAAAAGAATTGACATTTAGCGCAAATCTCAATACCTACATGGCTCAGATTAATGAATACTCTGCTCAGATTAAACAAGAGTTTGCCCAATCCCCCTATTACGGTGCAAACGCGGTAGTAATGGAATTTCAAGCCATGTTTGCCACCTGGCTGGGATTAAAAGTCGCTGTTACTTTTGGACCCGACGAATCGATAGGCGCCCAAAGTCTCGAATCGATCGTATCAGAGGGAAAAGCAATGGGATGCTCCATCGTAGTCATGAATCTTCCCTCAGGAACGAATGCCGGCAAGGAAATCGCCAATGATATAGGGGCAAAATATGCAATTTTTGGAAATTTTGTCGGAGATCTCGATAGTAAAAGCTACATTGATTTACTCGCGAAAAACATGCAAGCGGCAAAAAATCCAACCACCCCAGCTCTCGATGTTATCGGAATAAACGCCTTTCTACCTTTGATTTCCATCATTGGATTATCCGTTTTTATCATTGCACGTAAGCAACTAAGAAAAAACTGAAAAAAACAAATGCTAAATGAAAAATGACCTCGCCATTATTTTATACTTAATTTTTTTTAAAAATTTTTTTTTTTTTCATTAATTCCCTTGTATCTTAAATAAATTAGAAAATAGACTTCCTTAAAATACCATTAAAATACCACGTTTTTCAAGAGTGGTTATCAAAAAAATTGTAAGAATAAAGGTTTTAAAATTAAGATCATGACAAGCATGAATATTGTACCGATTGGTATCGTGAAAAACACCAAAAATAAAGAAGCCCTGAAATATGCAAACCAAAATATTAAATTTGATATTAAGAGAGCCGCAAATCAAGAAAGCGACTTGATCCTTTCGGAAATTATTGTATATGAAGATTTTGTTGAAGCCTTAGATGGGATCGAAGAATTCTCTCATCTAATTATTGTTTTTTGGATACACAAGAATTCCGATAAGCCCCGGGAGATAAGAAAAGTTCATCCCGGTGGACTTAAAAACATGTCGCTTAAAGGAATCTTCGCCACCCGGTCGCCGGCAAGACCCAATCCGATTGGAATCACTACAGTACGGTTGATTGAAAGAAGGGAAAATGTTCTCGTGGTCGATGGCATCGACGCCATCAATGACACTCCCGTTATCGACATAAAACCGCATTTACCCTATTACGATTCCCCCCCAAATGTGAAAATAGCTGACTGGGTTAATGAACTAATGGAAGAATATGCGGTACTTAACAATAATCTAAAAAAGGATTTTTATAAATCCTAGTTTGTTTAACAATATTTATAAAATATTTGGGAAGCATATATAGACTTGCTATAAGATTAAACATATCGAATTGGAAGAATATCTAATTAAATTGATGCTTTTCTCCAGTAAGCTCGATTATTAATTATCTTCCTTTCTATGTTTTTTTTATGTCTTAGAAAATTTAATTTTCCTTTTAAATATTGAAAATCCAATTTATTATTAATATTTAAATCTTTTTTTAACCGAATTATGCTTTTCCATTCTATAGAT
>CAYLZE010000068.1:13115-27187 GCA_964388035.1 uncultured archaeon | reverse complement strand
TTGGAAATTTATTAAAAGATCAAATAAAAATTAATTATAAATAATAATTTAGCTTAAATTATTTTTCCCATCCTATTTTGTGCCTATTTCTCTCTTAAAAATAGATTTTCCGCCCACTTTGGTAACAAAAATCCAATATAAAACTCGATGGAGCAAGAGACCAAGATTAATCTAGAAAGGACTAGCGCAGGGATGTTATAGACCAAATAAGGAATAATCGTTCCAACGGCAAAAGAGATTAAGGCTAATAAGATGAACTTTCCCTTTAATCGAATATCTGAGGTTTTTGATAGCATGGAGCGCCGTGCAAAGGGCAATCCGGTAATAATTACCAATGCAATACAGAACAGGTAAAATACAGTGGTAAACATGCTCCATTGGTAATTAAATGGACCAGTGAAAATTCCTATTAGAGTAAGATCCATGACGGCAAATAGAATTAAAATAATTTCAAAGATAATCATCAAAATTACAAAAATTATTAATAGGATCTTGCGATAACTTAATTCTAAAAACTTCGTGATGACGGCTAACCAGCTCAAAATGGAAATGGGAGTGAAGACGGTAGTTATCAATACCATGATAATCGTGATTTGTAAATACATGGCATCCGGAGAGCCGAATCCCGTAAAAATGGCAACTAAGAAGGTAATTGCATCCGGAAACCAGGGTCCCGCCAGACCAAATACTGCAACACCTACCAGTAGATATTCTTTTCTCCTATCACTGAAATAATGACTTAAAATAACCAAGCTAACAAAAGTGGAGATGATAACGTATATTAACGAGAATGTCCCTTGAAAGTATTGTAATAGATCTAACTGCATTACTTATAAATATCTAAGAATTGCAAATTAAGGTTGTGTTTTTCATTTTCTTCAAAAAAGTTTTCTAGTATTAAGACGGACTTGACGATGAGATTAGAAAAGAAAAAGGGAATAAGGATACCGTTATAAAAAGACTTGATTCTTGATTTCAATCCCGTTGCTAAGACCAAAAATTCATACCTCTCCACACCTGCACCAAAAAGCGTAAACACCTCAACTTACGGATGCTCCCTCCCGGGCCTGTCCGGATTCATTATTACGAGCTGGCATTTTTCCTACAAAAAACACTGCTCAAGCATCCACCTGATTGGCCGATGCTTCGACGAGATATGAACAAGGTTAGCAACGCTCAGGAAACCTCAAATCAAGCACTTTCCGCCATGAGCATTTCGCGGTTCGTCCAGCATGGGACTGCAGACATTGCCCAACTTGTCCATAAAAATAGAATTAATAAGAAATTAAATAGTTTATGTACTTGAACTATTAAAATGAGATTTCCACGAAGAAAAATTAAGCCTTCAGCTTTATAATAATTAATGAAAGATCAAATTTAAAAAAAAGAAAAGATAGCTACAAGGTTAAAGCGGTTGCTTTATAGGAATATTACGTACTTTTTCTATATTACTTTGTTCTTCCAATCTTAATAGATATCGGCATCTATTTTCATTCGTTTGAAGGATACATTCTTTAATTTCACCCGTATATTTAGCGTTGGGATCTATTTCATTCAAGAATCCTATGGTATACGGATAGCAAATGCTTTTTTGCACCACTTCTGCTCGCTTAGGATCACAATCTCCACCTATTGGGCAGAAATTATCGGGATAATCCATTATAAACTCATAGGTTAGAGTGTCGATCCTGTTTATTTGAGTTTTGGCATTTAAAACTTCATAACTATGTCTCAACCCCTCTTCAATTCCTGAAATTCCCCTTTCTTTGTATAATTTTCCTAACTTGGATCCTAGATGAGAAGCAACGGTTGCTGGTAAATTAGATCCTCCGATATCTATTAATGATCCCAAAAAAGAATGAAAGAACTTAAGAGCATCTAGTGTAATACTTACCATCCCAAACTTATTATTTTATATTAGTTATTTCTTCCTTCTTCTATATAAATATATTATTATATAGTAGATTGTTCGTTATAAGATAACAATATAAAAATGCCAATTTGAAAAATTATTATTTATTAATAGCACTCCGAAGAAAGGAAAAGAAAAGCTATAAATTCCCGATTAGTGAAAAGGGATATTTTATATAAAGAAAAGGTAAAAAGATTACCCCAAATTACTTAATCAGAAGATCTAAAATTATTTACATTTCCATGCTTTCTTTCGATGCTTTTAATGTATATCTGCATTTATTTTCATTTGTTTGTAGAATGCATTCTTTAATATCACCCAAATAGTTAGTGGTTGGATCCATTATTTTTAAGAATCCCGTGGTATAAGGAGTGCAAATGCTTTTTTGTATGATCTGTGCTCGATCAGGATTACATTCTCCACCAATTGGGCAGAAATTATTGGGATATTCTATTATAAATTCATAGGTATAATCATCAAGCTTGTTTATTTGAATTTTACCATTTAAAGCTTTATAGATATGTTCTAACCCATTTTCTATTCCCAAAATTCCATTTTTTTGGTATATCTTTCCTATTTTGGCCCCTAAATGAGTAGCAACAGATGCGGGCAAATGGGTCCCTCCGAGATCAATTAATGATTGCAAAAAAGAATGAAAAAATTTAAGAGCGTCTAGTGTAATACTAACCATCCCTTATTTACAGTTATATATTAAATATTTTTTCTAACTTTTACAAAAATATATGAATTATATAGATAATTCGTTATAAAATAACAATTTAAAATACCGATTTTGAAAATTAACCAACCTTAAAAAAATTAAGAACAAAAGTGAATATTAAATAATAAATAGCTGATTAATGGAAGAGAATTTTTCTTTTTAAAAGAAAGGTAAGAACAAAATTCAAAATTACTTAATCAGAAGAGTTGGAATTACTTGCATCGCCATGCTTTCTTTCGGTTTTTAAAATAAATGAACACGTTTTTCCGTTAGATTCTAAAATACATTGTTTAGATTCCGCGTGATATTTAAATTGTGGATCCAATTCGTTCAGAAATCCCAAAATGTATGGACGGCAAATCATTTCTTGTGTTTTTTCTGCTTGTTCTGGATTTAACATGCCACCGACAGGACAAAATCTCTTGCGATATTTCGCGGTGATTTCAATTCGATCTCGATCTCGCTCTACAACTTTAGTTCGTGCATTCATTCCTCCAAAAAGGGTCTTTATTCCAAACTCTATATCCTGAATTCCCTCCTGTTTATAGGATCGTGCCAATTTTGCTCCTAATCGGGTAGATATTGATTTCGGAAGGTTTTCTCCCCCAATGTCGAACATTTCATTAATATAGGCTTGATAAAACCTTAACACATCTCGAGTCATGACTAATCCCACTTTCAAATAAAAAAAGATTCAATAATAATTCATGTATTTTCTATTATAAAAATTTTCATTCTTCTAAAACAAGGAATAATAATGTTATTAAATATAAACGTGGCGTGTTTATTTTCAATCACCTTTAAGCGTGTATCTCAATAATAGGTCTTTATCTTCAGCTGCATAATCTATCCCTATTCTCTTGCTTAATTGAATCCTCTCAGTGTTGACCTCTTCACCTTCGGCAAAAAAGAGGTGAGAATCTTTTGCACAAGAGTCTTTTCCATTGAATAAATCTTTCGTAATATCGAGAGCTTTGCATGATTTTCCCGGCCCATCCAACAGATTTTTAAAATTCTTCCCAATTTTCACCTGTCTGTTTTGTTTCATCCTATCAATCCCTTCAATGGGATATAACTGGCGAATTAAAACCGCGCTGGGAATACCTATTTCTTCCGTGATGACATTTAAACAGTGATACATACCATATATTAAATACACGTAAAGCGTACCGGGTGCTTCATACATGGTTTTTGTTCTTTCAGTTTTTTTCCAATTATAAGAATGGCTAGCCTTGTCATTTGGTCCCAGATAAGCTTCCACCTCAATGATCTTCCCAACCATCTGACTGTATTCCTTTTTTTCGGGAATTCTCACGAGATATTTTCCAATCAGATCTTTCGCAACAAGTTCTGGTTTTCTTGAAAAGAAGGTTCTGGAAAGGTGTATAAAATCCCTCATGATGCTCTCGTCTTAAAGTTAATGCATTAATAGGTATTGGTATTCATGCAATTAGCGGGGTTTCATTCATTTACTTAATTCTTTTCTTAAAAAGGGTTCTAATTGGGCATTACATGCAATTAAAGGAATTTTAGTATCCAATGAAAGCTTCGGATTTAATTCCTTCCCATTCATGGAAAAGGTCTTCCCACCTGCTTCATTAATGATTAAATATCCCGCTGCCATATCCACTATTCGAGTGCCTCTCGTGATGTTTATGTACCCATCCAGGGTTCCCCGTGCCAACAAGCATAAACTTAACGCCAAGCTTCCCATTACCCGCAATTTATAGATTTTATTAAAAATTGAGTCATGTTCTCGCATTTTTAAAGGAGCGTCGGTCTTACTGGCATCAAGTTCAAAAACGACATTGTCATTCAAATTTTTATTAGACACGTGGATCTTGCGGTCATTCCAATAGGCGCCTTCATTCTTTTTAGCCCAATACACGTCTCTTGTTGTTAAATCCATGATCACGGCTAAAGTTATATCCTCCAATCCTTTTCCTCGAGCAAGAGCTATGGAAACTGAGCAAAAAGGGATCCCCCTGCTTGCATTGAGAGAACCATCAACGGGGTCAACAATGAGAATGGCTTGGTTATCCGGGGCATCTGATTCCTTTCCAAAATATTTTTCACCCAATTCTTCACTGATCAGTAAAATATCTAACTGAGCTTCTTCAATCATTTGGATGACGACTTTCTCTGCTAATAAATCAATTCTCATGGACATGTCACCTCCCGCACCTCGCTCTATTTCTTCTGCGCCCTCGGGAGTCCCGATATATGGTGCAATGGTATCATGTACTCTGTTGGCCATTTCCTTGAGGAATGGAATATCAATATCTGCGCTACGCATGATTAATTACGAGAATTATTTCTCTCAAATATAATTTATTTTTTGAACGGAACATGTTCCCCGCAAGTTAAACTTGCTCATGGAAATCCATGGATTGGAAAAGAGGAAGGAGTTCAAAAACCACCAGAAAGCACTATCATTTTTTTCCGTCTAATATACAGGAGTCCAAATTTCCATTGGAAACTTTTAAGAGGATTTAGTACCATGCAAAACAGGTTTATTTATTTTTTAGGAGATCCCTCTCCATTTCGAGGATTTCTTTTAACGTCTCCGCATTCGTAATGACAACCTCTATCAAGCTATTCTCAAATATAACCAAGGGGCCTCTCTGTAGTTCCTTTTTCAGGTACAGCTTATCAATTTTTTCGGAACATAACCAGTCTGAAATCTGGATTCCTTTTTGCTTCTCCAAATGTACATATTTATTGGAAATGATCTCGATTTTAGAAAGTCCTGTATTTTCAATTTCCATGAATGCAAAATAGGGAGCGTCCCCAAAATGAGAAGCAATCTCCGAATTCAAACTATTGTTTTGAGAAACAGGACTGGCTATTTTTACCTTTCTAATGGATTGAGCATGAGTGAGAATCACGACTTTGAAAATAATGGGGAACTTTTTTCTAATATCATCGGAAATCTTTCTTTTTAATTTTTCAATTTTTGAAAGGGGGAGATCTTGATTAAGGGTAATATCTACCTCTAAAAAGAGATACTTGCCGTAAGATCGAATTTCAAAATGTTCCATGGTATTAACCCTGGGAAAACCTTCAATCATTTCATATAACTCTTTCTTATTTTCAAAATCAATAACCGCATCCAACAGTGTTTTTGTAGAATTAATAAAAATATCATATCCTCCCTTAATGATGAAACCACCAATGATTAACCCAATGATAGAATCCAGATAATAAATATTGAAAAGAGCTCCAATGAATCCAATAAGCACGGAAGAAGATATGAGATTATCGAATAATTTTTCCCGCCCTTGTGCTTGGATTATTGGAGAATTCGTTTTTTTGCCTACATGTTTCAAGTAATAAGTCAATAATAAGGATATCGCGAGAGAAATTACCAAAAATCCGATAAATAGTGGGGAAGGATTTATTCTTCTAGCCATCCCCGTGAAAAATAACGAAATTTCTGCGATAGCCTGCTGGAAGATCGTATAGGCGGTAAAAAAAATTAAAATAGATATAATGAGACTTATAATGTTTTCAATCCGATAATAACCATAAGGAAATTTTTCATTTGGCTTCTTGTTAGAATAGAGAATTCCAATCAGTGCAGCTACAGCCATGACCAAATCTTTCAAGCTATCATATGCGTCTGCTTGGAGGGCAATGCTATTAGAAAGGAATCCAATGTATAATTTTAGTAAAAATAAAACGGAATTAATGATTAATAATAGCACGTTTAAAATATCCGGTCGCTCAAAATATGAAGAAGGACTCTTTATTTCATTCATTTTAAGATTTTATTTTTCTCTATTATCCATTTATCCACGATCAGATTTTGAAAATTCTCTCTTTCTTTAAGATCAGGCTCATTATGAATGGTACTTTTAGGAAGCCAGAATTCTTCTCCCGAATCTAGCGTTATTAATAATGCTTTAGGACTTTCTACTTTTAATTTAGCTTTTATTTCTACGGTCTCGTTAGAAACATCATATTCCGTAGTCTCCACTACTTGAAGACCATCTCGGGCTGTAATATGCTCAGAGAAAAATCCATATTGATCTTCTGCCTCTAGATCTTTATCAGAATCGCTTATAGAAGGTTCAAATGTTCCTGAAGTGGCAAATTCAATCTTTTCAGAAAGAACATGTTCTAACAATAAAGTGAGAAAATTAAGATTCGGAAAACGGAGTTTCTTGATGTAATCTCCTATTTTGAACGTGACGACTTGACGAGACTCATCTTCCCAACCAACATAGATTTCGGTCTTATAATCTTTAAAGATGTGAAATCCCCGCCAATTTGCACTTTTCCTGTGTAACACCTCCAAAATGCAAATGAGTTCCTCAATGGATATCTTGACCGTTTTTCCTTGGCCCCTGGAAGGTTTTTCCCAGCTTTTATTATCTTTTTTCCGAATACAATTGATAAATATGTAGGGAACCGCCCGAGAAGGACTGGTGAATATTAGGGCGGTTTCCACGCCAAAGAAACTTTTTATGTGATAATCTGTCATGGCATCCTCACTTCTCTAATCGGCTATTGTACATTTAAAATATAAGAAAATATCTGATATAAAGTAATTCATGAAGAGTTTTTCTAAGAGGTTAAAGAATTAGAAGTGAGAACCATAATTTTCTCCCATTTATTTCAATACTATGAGGGAGGAAATTAACACAATCTTCTCATGGAAGAATTAAAACATGAGATTTTAAAGTCATGAAGAAAATATAAATGATGAAAAGGTTTTACATCAATTCTATTTCGACCAGCACGGTCTCTGGAATTTGTATTTTCATGATGAGATGCATGCTACGTTCATTTGCGATAACTTCGAAGAGTCTCTTATGTATGCGCATTTCAAACTTTGCCCACGTATCAGTCCCTTGACCCGAGGGAGCTTTTCGAACGGGCACGCGCAAGTGCTTGGTAGGAAGAGGAATGGGGCCGTATTTTTTTATCCCTTGGCTGGCTGTGACATTTTCAATTTGTTCACAAACTAATCGTAGGGCTTCTAAATCTGTCGATGATAATCGTATTCTAGCTTTTTGTATAGTTTCTCACCGATGCTTGTTTTAATATAATCCATGCATTTTTAATATTACTCTTTAATTAGTAAGATGTAAAGGGAAGCTTAATAATTAAATTTTTGCGTGAAGTTCTTTCATAAAAAATAAAAAATATAAATCTTGACTTTAGAGATGTAATAGAAATTGATTTCCCAAATTTACGTTTTTTAAATACTGTTTCGCCGTGGCTAGACATTTAAGCGCCTCCTCTTTGGGAGTGATGGGAAGGTCTTTCATTCGATGGTCGGGATGAAACACTAACAAGCTATACGGGATTTCATCGTTAATGGAAGCAACAAATCGTGCTATTTGCTCGACTTCCTCGTGATTTACATATCCTGGTACTAAAAGGGTGCAAGCGGTCATCTCGGGCACGTTTTTTCGTGTTCCAAAATATTTTTCTGCTAAGTATATAAAATTATCGAGCGTTCTTTTATTACTCACCCCGCACAAGGCAATATTCAGCTTCTCATGATAACTTTTTAAATCAAATTTGATATTTCCTCCTGTTTTCAAGGCAATCTTCATGCATTTTTCAACAAGTGCCTGTTTTCCGGTGCCATTCCACTCCCAACAAATCCGGAATATTCGATTTTTTCCCGATTTTTGAATATTATTCAAAATTTGTTTAGCCAGATTGATAGAAAAAGGGAGCTGGGGTTCGGGAGTTCCTCCAAAGTAGCATAAACAACTTATCTTGACATTATATGCTATTTCCATAGCAATCTCTTCCGCTTTAACCAGGTATTGTTTTGAAATAGTTTTATGGGAAGCGTTCTGACAGAATAGACAATTCATCGAGCACCCATAAAAGAATGCAGCATAATTATAAGTCCCAAGTTCAGGACCATTTTGATCAGAATAAATCGGATACCCTATTTGGCTTCCAGCGGGGCAAATCCAAGCATTGCAGCAGTTGGTGGGATTCGGATCCAAATATCCGTGCATGTACCCAATATTTTTCGTAGGAAAGGGAAAAGCGGGTTTTCCCTGGGGGTCTAACCTCCTAAGACCGCAATAACTGCTTTCTCTGGGATGTATTATACATTGATTGATACAATAATCACAAGAGTAGGAAATTCCAGAAGATTGATTAGTCGCTGAAGGTTGAGAGATGGGAGGAAAATGATGATATTTTACATGGATAGATTCAAAATGTTCTATCATCTTGGACCAATCCAAGGATAAGATGCAGTCTCTACACGCTTGAAGCGCGTTTGAAATCAAGGGGTCATTTTTCCCGCAAAATTGACAGCTTCCCATGATATCCTCAATGCTTTTTTATTTATTTTTCCTTTATTGTAAGTGGTATGATTCCTTTCCATGATTTTTGAGTTTGAAAACGATACATGCTATCCATGTCTCTAAAACCTTTTATTTCTTCTTTAATAAAAGAAAGGTTTGTCCGGCTTTTTGTTGGGGATTTTTTTTGATCCTGAATCCCTCAAAACCAGTTCGGATGAAAGAATCCGTAAATAGATTTAAATCTGTATCTCCTGTAGGATAAAATTCAATAATCAATCTTCCATTTGCCTTTAATATTTCATGAATGTGTTTCGCGGTGCTTTTTAATCTCATTTTCACGTGATCTTGCGATTTCATGGCGTGAGTAATGAAATTATATGCTGAAATGGATAAGGCATGATCCATTGTTTTTGGTCTGATTGGAAGATGATTGATATCTGCTAAAATGAAATGTAGATGAATGCATTGAGATAATTCAAATTTTTCTTTGGCGATGGAAAGCATGTCCCATAAAATATCCACGCCAATTACTCGAAATTCTTGTTCTACCATGATTTCCGAGGAAAATCCCGTTCCGCACCCTAAGTCTAAAAGGATATTCGAAAAATCTCCTTTAATTTCATTAGAGTTGCCCAAATGAGGGTCTCTCAAAAACTGCAGCAATTTCAGTGTGGTCTTTTTCTGATTTCGTTCCATCCATGGTTCTGCATCATAATCATTTGCAGCTGTTCCTTTATACGAGTCGGGAAACCGAGGTAATTTAGACATGATCCTTATATATCACAATAGTGTAACCTAAAATTATAAAAATCTTTATTTAATACATAATATTTTTAAATATTTCAAGATGACAAATAACATGTATAATTATTAAATTTAAAATAACATATTGCTCTTGATGGAAATGAACCCTCAAAAAAAGCACACCATTTTGGTGTGCGATGATGAGCCAGATATTTTAACACTTACAAAGAGATTTCTGGAAATGGGAGGATATAATACACTCACATGCAATAATGGAAAAGAAGCCATGAAGATCGTGGAAGAAAAATATCAAGACATTTCCCTAATTTTATTAGATATCATGATGCCGGGAAAATCGGGATATAACGTTCTGGAAGAAATCAAAACAAATGAAAGTTACAAGCATATTAACGTGGTCTTGTTCACCGTGAGGAGCTTCAATGAAGACGTTCAAAAAGGAAAACGTCTAGGTGCGGATTATTATATTACCAAACCATTTTCCGGAAATGATCTATTGCGGAGGGTAGATGAAATAATAAAAAAATTAGAGAGCAATCCATAGTATTTTTACTCCCTCTCTTTATACTTTATTTTTTAACACCGAGTCTTAACTGATCCCTTGATTTCCTCCAAGATTAATAAAAAAAAAGGATTAGATCATGAGAATGACCATTAGATAAATCCATATTAGTAAGACGAGAATCACCCCCAGACACGACGCTTTTCTGATAGTATGAGCTACACTTGAAAGGGGCATTCTTTTTTCACGAGGAAGTAAAGCGGGATAAAGAGAATGATCGTGCGGTTCTTTTTGGTACCAATACGCCGTGGAAGAAAAGTCATCTGCTCGATGATTATCGTGTCCGTGTTCGATGCTTACGATGATTTGCTTGTTAAAATAGATGGGATCTTCCACGTGATAGCGATAATAGGTAATCTTCCCATGCCAATTAAATCCCCCGGGTCTTATCGTACCGTGATAAGGCGCTGATTGCCTCTCTCTAGGACAAAATGCTTGATTCACGTAATCTTCGGTGCCCGTTCCAAAAAGAGTAGGGACTTTTTTTTCAATATCCTCGTCAATAAAAATCATATCGTCCCCTTCACCGGGCCAATTAATAAACCAGGGCATGAACGTTCGATTATCAATATTGAGATTGCATCCCACGTAGTGTCCCTTCCCTCGAGCCTCCAATATTCTATAGTTATATTTTAAAGGTTCGGTATTTTTGGTTCCAAAGAGATTAAATCGAATAGGGTGCAAGGGAGTAAGCTTTTTTCCGGTTACATCATCCAAGTTTTTTACTAGAGGGGGATTCTCTCTCCTCCATTGAGCGTGAAACCTGCCATATTCAACCTCCTTTTCGAGACCATTCTCATGTAATTCATAATCGATATAATAATATATTCTATACTTCGTATCAGTATCATTTTCCAAGGTAATTTTAAACCCTTTTAAAAAAGGCATGGTCCACCAACAATTGAATCCGCGCCCTCCCTGTGGGCTCATCTGCAGGGGTAAAGAAACAAAATTCTCTCGTTTGGCATGCCCCATTCCGAAAAAATCTCCAATTGGAGCTTCCACGCTTGGGGTATCCTCACTTTCACCATCCCAATAAAATCGAATGATTATATTCCTAAGATAATGCTTGGCTCGACATGTCATGGTACACCAGATGTGCGTGATCATGCCCGCTCCTTCCACTTCCGCTAAGATGACCTTCTCTCCCGCTTTCACGTCCAACCAATCATAATTATCTCCCGTGCGATCGTAGCTGGATTCTCTTCTTCGCTTTACGGAATCTGGTCTTAATTTCGCCAAACCATTCAGACTGGTTTTTCCAAGTTTCATGATTATAATTAAAGCATGACTCTTTAAATTACTTCAGTTTGTTTAGTAAAAAGGCACGCCAGGTTGAAAGCAACCTTGAGGAAAATGATATAAATTCCCGTGATGGTATTATATTGTTACTAACTTATTTTCGCATGAACCAGGAGGGAATTAAAATTAAAGAATATCTAGCAAGTTGGAAACATTTGATCTTTTAGGAATCTTAGTTTCAAAATAATGTTCTACGATATCCAATATAAGATCAAGATATCTCTCGGAAATTTTTTCATGAGTCTCCACTTTCAAGAATTTCCCCATTTTCTTGGTAGTTAAATTATCTTTATTCTCGGTTTGCTCGATAAGTTCACGTAATTTTTTCGCAAATTCATATACTTTTTGCATCTCATTTTCCAGAAAGATTAAGCTCACGTTTGGATCATTTTCATCGAAAAAAGGTCGGATCATATCATTTTCCACATCAACCTTGTTTTGATTCTCCATTGCCCCGTTGTTTACTAACAGTTCATTATCCTTGATAACCATGCATTCTTTAAATTCTGAGAATCTTTCCTTGTATTCATTCGTATCCAGAAAAGTAAAATTAAATTCGAACGAATGCTGGGTGATAAACTCATAAAACGCACGAAAATGATCTTTTAGAAAAGATTCTTTTAATACTAAAATCAGGTTTTTCTTAAAGAAAATTAATCGCAAGGAATACGCCAATAGAGCGGGAGGAAAATTGAGTTTAATCAAATCGACGTTTAATTTCTCTTTGTAAGGAATTATTTTTTTTATTTCTTCCTTCTGAGATTCTTCCGATAGCTCCAGTTGAAAATCGGGCGTGAAATAATCTCGGACTTGATAATTTTTATCGACATAAGCGATAAATGAATGTTCACATATGGTTCCCTTAGCAACGTTCACAGTTAATACTCCCCGAATCATGTTTTTATGAGATTCCTCTGAAATCTCGATCTTACCTTGCTTGGAGCAATACGGGCAACGGAGTCGAACACTCATTTTTATTTCATTAATTTTAATATTATTGCATTACGTGATCTTTTTTGCATAAATATTTATGCTTAATAAATTAAAAAAGCAATTTGCTTGGATTTAAATGCGATTTTTATAAATTGTTTATCATAAAAAAGTAATAAAGTAAAAACAGATGTTCTAGAACATCATTAAGAAATTTTTATCACTTGCTTAAAATGACACCTTTATCATGAGATTAGTGCCCTCATGAAGATTAGATATCTTAAAAAGTAAAAAAAAATAAGAGCTTTATAATTCCATTTCAATATGACAGATTTCTCCTGTTTGAAGTCGGTTTTTAGAAATGAGAGGATCAATGCCCCGGGCATAAGATATCGCACCCATTAAAATTCCTCCCACGGGACATGCGGTATTTCCTTCCAGATCATACCCCCCCACTCGTTTGGGACAAATCAGGCATTTCTGGATGATGGTCGTTATTTTCTTTTCAGTTACTTCTATGTCCAACATCTCCGCCAAGTTAATCACATCCATGAGAGAATTAATGAGAGTTTCATTGGAATCGGATACGCTTACAACTTCTTTCTCCAACATTCCTTTCATTATTTCCCGTCCAATCCACAAGCTCAAGGAATCCATTGCATCCTGAGTGGAGATGCCTAATTCCTTATTTAAGATTAAATCTCTCGTTTTTATCAGGCCATAGCCTAATCCTATTATTGCCTTATTTATAAACGATTTGTCGATGATATTTGCATGTCTTTTAAAGAATTTCATTTTTATAATTCACCTGGTTCTGTTATTTTAGAGAATTGAGTATCGGGAACTCCATCATAGGCGGAAATAATTTGCTTACTAATAATTCCTTTTTCTATATATTTATGTAGCACTTTCAAAATGGTTTCGGTGCCAAGCTGTCGATTTAAGGCTTTCTCTAAAGGATGTAATTTCAAAATTAATTCCGCGAGGGTTATTTCTTTCTTTTTTGCGATGATAGAAACAATGGTTTTATCCAAAACATTAGGAATGCTTTCTTTATCCACATTTTCACACCCTATTTCACATATGAATCTAGTTCTGTCTTCAAGCGTCATTTTATCTAATAGTTTCTTGTTTAAGGGTTGGGCATCAAGGCAATTTATTATATCCACATCCTGGTTAAAGTCTAAGGAAGAAAATACTGCATTGATACTCCGGACCTTAAAGTTATGGTCGATGTATGTGATAAAAGTATTCCCGCAATGGTGAATAACAAAAGGAACTTGAGGGCTTTTATTATCATGGAAAAATTTAGTGGAAACCTCAAACGAAAACGTTTGTTGGCATTTCGGACAAATGGAACGGACTAACTTTTGTTCGCTCATGAAGAAATCCCGACTCTTCTTTTTAGAAATGATTGACTATTACAAATTAAATAATAATTCTTATACGATATTGTAAAATATTATCTTGAATAATAAATACTTTTAGTTAATAAAATCAAATCAAGATAAATTATACCTCTAATATAGTAATATAGTTCGGTAATTTAAATCTTACTGCCTAGATTTGGCTGATTATTAGAGTAAACTATTTTTTGGT
>CAYLZE010000068.1:0-13015 GCA_964388035.1 uncultured archaeon | reverse complement strand
GGTTGGAAGATTGACTGGTTAAATGCCGGAAAGAATCCCTTCGAGGGGGAGGAACCGGGTTTAGATGCATTAATCTCTCGGGTAGTCAAAAATGGCAAATTTAAAGTGACGGATAAATATGATGAGATAAAAAAAGCGGACTATATTTTGATAGATGTACAAACACCCGTTGATGATCTACGGATCCCTCGTTATGAATCTTTAAAAGAAGTCTCTGAAGAAGTTGCTAAATACATGAAAAAAGGAGTTACTATCATCATTGAGTCCACTGTCGCCCCCGGTACCACGGATAACATCGTTCAACCCATCTTAGAAAAAGGAAGTCGGTTAAAAAGGGGAACGGACTTTTATCTCGTTTTTTCCTTCGAGAGGGTGATGCCGGGAAAATTAATCGAATATATCACGGATTTTCCGCGAGTCATTGGAGGAGGATGTGAAGAAGCTAATAAACGGGCAAAATTTCTGTATGGCAAGGTGGTAAAAAAAGAACTCCAGGTCACGGATACATTAACCGCAGAACTGACCAAATGCATAGAAAATTCTTATCGGGATGTGAACATCGCTTTTGCAAATGAGATGGCGCTGTTATGCGAAGATTTTAACCGAAATGTGTATGAAATTATAAGATTGATAAATTATCGCCATGATAGGATGATGCATTATCCAGGTTCCGGGGTGGGAGGACATTGTCTCACTAAAGATCCTTGGTTATTGTTATATGGACATGAGGCATACACTAAAAAAAAGTTCAAGGATAGGATAAAAATCGTACCGAATTCAAGAGATTTAAATGATTTCATGCCAGAACACGTGGTAGAATTAATGGAGGAAGCACTTCAAGAAAATGGAATGCCCCTTGATAATCTCAAGATTGCTTTATTGGGGGTTTCGTATAAAGCCGATACTGATGACACCAGAAATACGCCGTCGGAAAATATCGTCATGATTTTACAAAATCGATATCATTCGCATAACATAAATTATATTGCTCACGATCCCTACGTGAAGGAAAAGGATTATAATCTCACGGAATTAACGGATGATTTTGACAAAGCTGTGGTGGATTCGGATGTATTGATCTTTGCGACAAATCACCGCCAATATTATGATATTGATCTTGATGAACTCAAGAAAAAAGTCAGAACTCCGATTATCATTGACGGAAGGAATATTTTCAATAAAAAGGAAGTAGAAGCGAAAGGATTTATTTACAAGAAAGTGGGAGAAGGCAACCACCGTCTCTAACATTTTCCCTTTTTCTTTTTACTAAAATTTACTTTTTTTACGTGGTTGATTGAAAAAATAGAAAAAAAGAGATAGTACATCAAATCTCATGGTTCTTGCGGAACATATCAATTAAATCCTATCATTTAATGATTTAATTTTCGAGATTCATTATTTTTTTGAAGGTTTTTTCGTTTTATTGCGATTCTTTACTTTTCTAACGACCTTGATAACACTGTCTACAAAAATTCAACCCGTACAAAACGCGTCCGAAGTATCTCGGCATGTATCATCAATTTTATTTTTCCATTCTGACATGTGATCATCATTTAATACTTGCATGTAAGTAAGAGTTTTTTAAAATAAAATTATAATTGTTATAGGAAATAACTTTAGCGGGAAAGTGTATTTAATTTATTTTGAATATATATTCAAAAATATTTATAAATATCAAATCTTATATATACTTAAATAAAAAAATTGAAAAAAATGATCATTGCAATTAGTTCAGATTCGGGAAGAGTATCCGCTCATTTTGGGCGAGCCCCCAGTTTCACATTCGTGGAAATTAATGAGAATAATGAAGTAGTCGAAATAAGAGAATTAAATAATCCTGGGCATGCGGTTGGGACCATTCCAGCATTTGTGAATGAGCAAGGGGCGAAATGCATGATTACTGGTGGAATGGGGCAACGAGCGATTCAATTCTTCAATCAATATGGAATTGAAGTAATCACCGGGGTAGACGGAGACATCAAGGAAGTAATTAAGAAAATGTTGGATGGTACGTTAGAAGGGGGAGAGAGTATTTGTTCTCCGGGAGGAGGAAAGGGTTACGGAGTAGATAAAATCCACACGGAAGCGGATGATGCTTCCGATCATCACCATTAAACCCATTATCTCCCATTTCATCATCAAATGGAAATTCATGGCTTTTCCCTCCTGCTATAAGGACATGTAATCATAATGATACTTTTTTAAACTAACCCTGTTAATCCAATTTTTGTTCTGGTCCATGAATAAATTTGATATGAAAAGGTTTCTTTTAATGATTATTAGTTGAAATATTAAAAGTTCATTCAATCCATGTTTGTCATGGCATGAAAAAATGTTTGGAATAAAAGATATGAAAGCGGAACTGTCCGAGATTAAGACAGAAATGCACGCTGTAAGTGAAGAGATTTCCAATTTATCCGAGAAAGTCTCCACCGCCATGGATAAGATGAGTAGCATCCTGAGTGAAACGAATACGACGATAAAGGAATCTTTAGAGCTCACTTCTGAAGCGATTTTAAAAATGACCGAAACTTTTGCAAAATCCTTGGAACAGGCGATTAAGAACATGCAAGAAATGAAGGTAAAGATTGACACGGGCGATACTGTATTAAGAAGCCTTGGTTTGGATGGTTTATTGCCTGATTTCTTGAAAAAAAAGTGAAATTTGAATTTTTAATGATCCCTTATTTGAGCGGTATTTTGCAATAATTTTTCTTTTACTCTTCTTCTAATAGGAACATGGTTTTGTAAGGAATGTTCCTATATAATATAATTAGAACATTTTTAAGAGTATAAAATCAATTATTCCTTGAGCTATTCGTTGAGGTTTAAACATGATTAAGGATGTCATAGCACGAGATAAAGAAAAAGCTTTTTTATTTTGTAATGAAGCGATAGTTCGTGGAGCGTTGGAGGCGGACGTGAAAGTGGTAGCATTTTATCCCGGCTCACCCGTATCGGAAATATTGGATACATTTTTCGAAATTTCCGATGATTTTAATATCAAGATGGAAGTTGCAACCAATGAAAAAGTTGCCCTTGAAATCGTGGCGGGGGCATCCATGGGAGGGCAGAGATCATTAACCGCCATGAAAAGCGTCGGCTTAAACGTTGCTTCGGATACCTTTTTCAGTCTGGGATACACGGGAGTAAATAAAGGATGTGTTCTGGTATTTGCCGATGATCCTTATTGCCATTCTTCTCAAAGTGAAGAAGACGGAAGATTTTTTGGTCGCTATGCCTACATTCCCATGCTAGAACCGACCGATCCGGTGGAAGCAAAAGAAATGGTGAAATGGGCATTTGAATTATCAGAAAAGCATCAAACGATCGTTCTCGTTCGCACCACGACCCGGATTAACCACCAATCCACCATCGTACCTCTTGCCCCTCTTAATCGCACTCCATTTGAGAAAAGTAGTTTCAGAGCGTTTAATAAGAAATATTCGACCGTAGGTGCTAAAGCAAGGGAGTTAAAGCTAAAATTGCTGGAAAAGGTTAAAATAATAGAGTCGGAATTTAATGATTCTCCTTTCAACAAGGAACATGAAGGCACGTCTAAAGTGGGAATAATCACTTCAGGAATTTCTTATAATTACGTTTTAGAAGCCACTCAAAAATTAAATATTAATCCGCCCATCTTGAAAATAGGCACCACTTATCCCCTTCCGCGCACGTTGATCAATACGTTCATTAAAGATTTAGAAAAATTGATAATTGTAGAAGAATTATCGCCTTATTTGGAATTACAAGTAAAAGCATTAGCAAAGGATGTTAATCCAAACGTGGAAATAATTGGAAAAGAATCGGGAGCTTTCAGCGAAGCATTTGAGTATAACGTTCCTATTGTCATGAAAGCTCTAAACGATGCATTTAAATTGGATTCGAAGCTAGCATATGATCAGATCCTTCAAACGGCTTCAAACTTAAAGACTATTTTGCCCGTTCGAATTCCCGTTTTTTGTCCGGGTTGTCCTCATAGAGCCACGTTTTGGGCATTACAGAGAGCCATTAGTGGAAAATCTAACAACATTGCCTTCATCAATGATATTGGATGTTATTCCATGTTGCTCCTAAATAAAGATATCTATTTTAAAGTGAATGCGGATGACTTAATGCTCGCAATGGGTGCGACCTTAGGAGCAGGAAGTGGAATCTCACTAGCTTCCGAGGAGAAAGTTATCTCGGTAATCGGAGACAGCACGTTTTTTCATGCGGGCCTACCTGGGATGATAAATATCTGTAATAATAATGAAAATGTCCTCATTATGATAGTGGATAATTCAGTCACCGCAATGACCGGACAGCAACCCAATCCCGGAACGGGATATGGACCTGGCAACAATCCAAAGAATAAGATTCAAATCGAGGATGTACTAAAAGGAATAGGATTTCAAAACATAACCGTGATTGAATGCTTTGACACGAAAAATGCAATCGCTCCCCTAAAACAAGCATTTGAACAGCCCGGCCCCAGGATAGTAATCTCAAGAGGACCGTGTGCCCTCTGGAACGATCGAAACAAGCGAAAAAGGGGCGAGAAAATCCAACCTTTTCATGTGGATTGGCAAATTTGTCGAAAATGCCATACTTGCATGAAAGACTTTTATTGTCCCGCGATTTCAATGGAATCGGAGTTTAAGGAATATACAGATGACCAAAATAAAGTTTGGAAGGGATATTCTTCCCATATTTCAGCAGAACTCTGTGACGGTTGTGGAGTATGTTCCATTCTCTGTCCTTATACTGATCATGAGAACCGCTCTGAAAAGGATGTAATAAAGCCTTATCACGAACAGAGGGAGGTGCGTCATGATTTATAACATAATGACTTGTGGGGTGGGAGGACAAGGCTTGATGTTGGTTTCCAATATAATGGGATTAGCTTGCGCTGACTTCGGATATAACATAAGGACGGCAGAGACTCATGGATTAGCCCAACGTTCAGGGTCCATCTACACGCATATTCGAATAAGCACGGTAGAGGAGATTTATTCTCCCTTGATTCCTTACGGGGAAGCAGACGTGTTGCTAGCAATGGAAGCGATTGAAGGGCTTCGAAACATTGAATTTATAAAAAAAGAGGGAAGTATCATTTTAAATGATTACATGTGGTACCCCGTTCAAAGCACCTTTGAGAGAGTAAAAAATCCAGATAAGCCTTATATTTCCATTGAAAATATCATTCAGAAAATGAAACAATTCAGCTCGCAAATTAAACTAGTCAAAGCATTAGAACTCGCCAATAAGGCAGGAAATCCTCTCACTTCAAATGTAGTCCTATTGGGTGCTTTAGCTAACCAAGAGGACTTTCCAATTACTTTGGATCAGTTAAAACAAGTAATACCGAAGGTAGTTCCTATCAAGGTAGTAGAAGCAAATTTAAAAGCTATTGATTTGGGATATAATTATATTTAAAAAATTAAAGCTTTCTTTTTTTTTATGTGAACTTAAAAATCTCGTTTTAAAAATATCTTTCTTTAAAAGTAAAAAAGATCGCTTATTCTTCTTCCATTGACCCCTTTCCCAAAAGGTGCAACATTAGAGCTTTTTGAAGATGCAATCTATTTTCGGCTTGTTCAAATACTATTGACTTTTCGGAGTCCAAGACTTCGCTGGTAATTTCAATACCTCTATGGTCCGGAAGACAATGCAGGATATAAGGATCTTTTTTCGTATGACTCAATAATGCTTTATTAATTTGGTAGTCTTTAAACACTTTAAGTCTAATCTCCGTTTCTTGTTCTTGCCCCATTGAGATAAAAGTATCCGTATAAACAAAATCGGCATTTTTAACTGCATCGACGGGGTCTTCATATAACGTCAAAAGATTCATCTTATTTTGAGCTCGGACCCACTCCAAAGCTTCATTTGAGGGTTTATACTCTTTAGGAGTTGCCACGGAAACATGAATTCCTGCCATGGTACATCCGATGATCAAGGAATTGCATACATTGTTTCCATCACCAATATATGCTAAATGTACTCCCTCAAACCGCCCCATTTTTTCCTTAATGGTCAATAAATCGCTTAATATTTGGCAAGGATGATATAAATCGGATAATCCATTAATAACAGGCACGCTTGAAGCGTTTTTCATGATTTCCAAGGTATCTTGTTTATAAACCCTTGCCATCAATAAATCTACATAGCTCGTCATGCACTTGATTTCATCAGAAAGATCCCCTAAATGCAAATTCGTCGTTAGCCAATCCAAATAGATTGCATTTCCTCCTAATTGATACATTCCATTCTGAAAGGATACTCTCGTGCGTGTAGATGTTTTTCTGAATAACAGAACGATGCATTTCCCTTTCATGCGGGTTGAATAGCGTTCCTGATTTCTTTTTACATCTGCCGCATGATTAATTTCGATATTAATTTTGATAAAAGATCGCTTTTCTAATCCATAATGACATGCTTTTTATTATCTCAATATAAGCGGGAGATTAAGAATCCTTAAGTCCTTTTAAAGAATTACTCCTGACTTTTTTAGAATCGATAAATAAATATAAATTCCTTTATGTGCATTTATAGGTCATATAAAAATTTATAACCATATTATACAGAAATAGGACATGTAATTAAAAATTATTAGTTCGGTAAGGAAAGCCCATGTATCCCTTTTTAATCCTTTTCACTCATCTTTTGATCTATGGAATTCCTCCACTTTTAATCGCCAAGCACATCCAGAAATTTAACTCCATGGCGATTTTTTATACGTATTTTGGATTCTTGTTTGTTTTCACTCAATTATATGCCATTTTTTACAGCATAATTTTTTCTGAGAATCTTATTATTACAGGAGGAAATATTTCCTATTGCTCCTTGATCCTCTTGGTTTTTATTGTTGCTATTTTGAGTAACAATCCCGCCGTCGTAAGAAACTCAATTTTAATCGGGGTTTTGCTCAATGTATTCTTGTTTTTTCTCTATTTTCTCCTTTATTCCATATTAGATAACTCGAGCATCTTAAATATCTTTCAAATTACCCCCGTGATTTTCAGGACAACTATTTCCGTAAATTTAATGAGTTTATCGGCGTATGTGATAGAATTAATTCTCATGTTTTCCATTTTTAAAATAGTGGAGAATTTTAACTTAATTTTCGCACTTTTAATTCCCGTTTATGTGGTGGTGTATATTGGCATCTTATGTTTTGATGGATTTATTTTTCCCTTTGTTCTGAAACTTCTTGAACCCGACTTAGGATCCGCGATAACGGGGGGTTTTTTAGGAAAATTCATTCTGGGGCTAGGATATACCCCCTTTCTACTGCTTTTTCTCATACTTTTCAGAGAAGATGTTAAACAATACATGAAAAAGCCGTTTGATGTTCGATATATAATAATGCCCCCCAGGCAAAAATTACTAGAGGATTTAAAAAAATCTGAAGAAAGATATTTTGAAGCACACGATCGGGCTAATTTTTATAGGGACTTGCTTCTTCATGACATGAGTAATATCATACAGAATATATCTTTCTCTATTGAACTTCACGGCCAATTGCGTAAAGAGGGAAAGGAACTCTCCCTCGAGAAACTTGATGAGCTACATGAAATTATTAGAAATCAAATTAATGCAGCTAAAATATTGGTTTCCAATATTAAAAAGTTATTTTCTTTAGAAAACGAGATGATTGCACTCAGTAGAATAAATCTTTTAGAGTACTTAGACCAAGCCATACAATTTGTTCGGCAAAGTTTTCAAGGAAAAGAGCTAAATATTCAAGTACATTCTTTTAAAGAAAATATCGAAGTTAGGGCAAATGAATTCTTAATTGATGTTATTCAGAATATTTTAACTAATGCTATCAAGTATAATGATTCCGATATTCCCCAAGTCATCATTAATATTTCCGAATTTAATTCAGATCTGATTAAAATGGAATTCATTGATAATGGAATTGGAATCTCTGATGAATTAAAAGAAAAAATATTTCTGAAGGGGTATCAAAAACTTAAAGGTGAAAAGGGAATGGGCTTAGGTCTTTCTTTAGTGTATAAAATAATTGATTTTTATAAAGGTAAAATATGGGTGGAAAATAGAGTTAATGAAGATTCTGCTAAAGGAAGCAACTTCGTCCTCTTGATCCCTAAAAATCCCGCATCATGATATGAAATAATCTCAATAAAATCTCAATATGAATAAAGAAGACTTAATTTCGGGAAGATACTTGCGGAGTGCCTTCCTTTTCCCATCTTTTAACGACAAAATAAAGAATCGTGATAGAAACCAGATACACCAGAAGAAAAAGGGTCCATGCCATGCCTTCTGTGGTTCTTCCCTCAATTAAAGCTATAACAATTCTATAAATAAAAAAAATGGTCAAGAGATATAAGAGTCGCATGTTTTTACTGACATTTTTGCTGATCTGCATTATATATATAAAAGTTGGAAAAATTATAAATAATATTAAACTAAATAATACGTAATCTATCTTTTTTAAATTAAGAACTTTAAGTACGAAAGATGAGTAAAAAGAGTAAAGGAAGGCCCCCAACTTGCTATATCTGCCATAAAAATTTCGAAAATTCCTTAGAAAGCTTATATTATTGCATTTGCGACACAGCAGTGTGCTCCAATTGCATAAATACCGTGAAAACCGCGGATAACAAATGGGAATGCCCCAAATGTAAGAATCTTAATGACCTGGAGGGAACCAAATTAATTCGAGAAGTATAATACCAAAAGGTTAATCATTAGATTCATCTTTTATCAAATATTTTATAGTTTTGTAGCCAATGATGAAATCATACCCATGAATAAAGATGATTTAATTATTGAGGAAGTCTGAGGCATTTTAACAGAAATACTGACTCATGAAATATAGTTAGGAAATAAACTTCAAATTATATCCATTATTAATTTTTTTAAACCAAGATAATACGTGTACTTTAATAGGTAAAAAGAAAAATGATTTCGAAAGTCTTAGAAATAAATAATTTGAACAAGAATGAATTCCTCCAGGCTCTTTTTAAAGAAAAAATGTGGGAACGACTCAGTCCCGTGAAAGAAATCCACGTGGAGTTTATTGCTCCTAACGTATTTCATAGCAAAATTCTTGATGAGGTGAATGTCGTTAATTTCCCGATTGAAATGGAAGGGGAATTAGTCATGGTGGATAAGGGAGAGGACCAAGAAAAGGGAAGATTAATAGAATTCAATGTCAGAAATAATAAGGAAGTAAAAGATTTAGAGGGAAATATAAGGGTTAAATCATTATCGGAAAAGAAGACTAAAATTGGAGTTTTTGTTCATAATTTTAATTTAAACAGTGGATTTCTTAATTCAGTGGGGAAAAGTGCCTCGGAAATGATCTTGAGAACAAAATTAAATGATTTATTACGAAATTTAGAAAAATTTTGTAAAGATCACGATTTAAAAGAGCTTTTATAGGTGTAAATGCGAGAAAGATAAACATTTCGACTTCGTTTACGTGAAATTATTGTGTGCCAAGGGGATAGGATTTTCAGCATCAGCTGGTTATATCCAAAGTACTTATAATGATCTCAAGATAGAAAATGATGTTATCGAGGTGGAATTAGAGGATATGAATTCTATATAGAAGCAGCACGTTCCATGATGGTTTACACGCAATCATTAACGGGCGTCCCCGCCGTGGTATATGATCCCGCTCAGCAAACGAGCCCTAGAAGTTTTGTTGATAGGATCGAGGAATTCTACTAGCTGATACTAATCATTCAAGATAGAATTGTGTTAGAATACTATTAATGGAAAAAATTAAATGATCTAAAAGAGCTTTTATAGTCTTAATTTTATTATATATTAAATCAAAAATAACTCATATTAATTTGAAAATAAAGGTGCAATATTGAATATTTGGGTCATGCACTCAGAATCGGGTATTACCCTCTTATATCAGTCCTTCATGGGTTTTCCAGTGGATGAAGATCTGGTATCTGGGCTTTTAGCGGCATTAAATCAATTTACGGTGGCTGAATTCAAGCAAGGATTAGAAAGTATCGAAATGGCAGGTCTTCGATGGGTATATCTGGAAGATAAAGAATCCAAATTACTATTTATTGCTGCAGATACCAAGGACGTTACTTCTGCAATGTTAAAAGCGAGATTAAATGTTATAAAACAGTCTTTTCTACATCAATACGTGAAGGATGCCAAGGAATGGCACAATAAATGGAATGGAAACGTGGAGGGATATCGGGAGTTTAAAAAAACTATTGAAGAATATTATACCCAATGGAAACAAGCGGAAGATGTTACCACGATTGCCGAATTTTTTGATATCTTGGGCGTGTTCCAGCAGATCTTGAATCTCCTCATGAACGTGATTGATGGGCATGTATCCGAAAAGCAAAAAGGAACTATATTCACGCAACTGAGAACCATGTTTACAAATTATAAAAACCATCAATACGTCAAGAACGACCCCGAATTGAGTAAGATTTCATTTAATCAAACAACTGGGTTTAATATTATCAGTATAAATCCTAATAATTGCGATATGATGGTTGTGGAGAAGCAGATCATCACTATAATGAAAGTTGTCGTAGATATTATTAAAGGAAATATCGGTCCAAGAGATAGCATCTCTTTTTTCATGGAAGAAAATATTTTTGATTATATAGCCAGTAATTTCAAGATCTTAAATGAGTTAAATCTGGCAGAATTCTTCTTGCGCTTATTTTTGCTCATGTGATTTGCACGTCATTTATTTGTTTTGAATGTTCCTCGCACTGGTTTAAGTATCGGTTCAATAATCATCTTTATTAGAAGTTCTTTATTACCATAATTAAGTGCAACTTTTTGAGCTCGTATAAAAATGGATGTTCCCCTATTAATAGTCATTTTCATTATCTTTGCTATCATAATCATTAGCTATTCCATTAAGAATGTAGATTTTGTGGCCATCTCCCTATTGGGGTGTTTCATCGCAGGTTTAATTACGGCTTTGGTCACGGGGATAACCTTTCAAACCATTATTTCGTTCATTGAATTTGAAGCCATTATCATTATCCTCAGCATGAGCATCATCACAAAAGTAGCCCAAGACTCGAATATCTTGGAATTTTTAGCCGTGAAGCTTTTCAAGATATCAAAGGGAGATCAAAGAGTTTTTTTCTACTTATTATGCATCATCACCACTCTTCTAGCAGCTATTATAACTGATGTGGTGGTAGTGCTCATTTTAGCCCCGGTAGTTATTCGTCTTTGTCATTTTCTAAAAATACGAGCTGGTACCTACTTATTGGGAATGACCATATGCATAAATATCGGATCCATCATTACCCCGTTTTCCAGCGGGGAAAATATCATTATTTCCACGTTTTTTAATTTGAATACCTTATATTTCATTCAACACTATTGGTTATTTTCCTTTTCTTTATTATTTCTCACGATTTTTTTAATAGACCAATTTATATTGAGCAAGGAACCCCTAATTGAAGTTCAACAGAGAAAAATAGTATTGGAATTAGTTGATGCGGAAGTCATCATAAAAAACAAGAAATATTTCTATTTTAATGCGATTGCCATTATTGTCACCATCGTATTATTTGCAATCTTACCCTTATTATATTTAACTGCCGCGATTTCAGCATTTATTTTAGTCTTAGTTAATCGAAAATTCACGAATAAACCCATGAAAGAAATTTTAAAAGACGTGGAATGGGAAATCATATTTTTCTTCATTTCTCTGTACGTGGTAGTTGGTTGTCTCTTACAGGCGGGATTTCGAGAGATTTTTGAAAGTATTCCCTTTGAAAACATGAATCCCTTTCTATTATATTTTCTAATTTTGATGATAGTGAGCGGCATTTCGGGATTAGTGGCAAACACTCCAACCGCGCTGGCATTCATCCCTATCGTGGAAACGTTGATAACGGATTTTCATTTTGCCCCAGTACCCTTATTTTTTGCATTCATCATTGGGATTAATCTCGGGGGAAATCTCATTCCTCAAGGAGCCGCGGCCGACATGATGACTTTAAAAATTGCACGAGATTCGGGCGTCGAGAATCTTAATTACAAGCGCTTGTTAAAAATAGGGGCAAGTTTTGCTGTGATCCATATTGCGGCATCAATTCTTTACTTATTTTTCCTTACTCTCGTTGCCGGTTGAAATATTAAAGATGGGGGCACGTTCTTGAATCCTTCAGAATTATTTTTAAAACAAAGACCGTTTGATGAAATTATTGTCGTTAAAATTTAACATTAAGGAAATATTAAAGGGATTTATTATCCAAAGTATCCTAAAAAGCTCGGAGTAGAACGCCTACTTGTCCCCACGTGAAAATTAAAATATTCTCTAATAAAAAAATAATATAATACTTCTAAAAAAAAATTAAGATTGAAAAATAAAAAGAACAGAACGTTAAAAAAGGAAAGGACGGATATTAGGGATAAAACCCTCTTAATTCTATTGCCTCAGCTACTGTGGATACCGCCAAGACATAAGCTGCCAGTCGTAAGGAAATGCTTTTTTCTTTAGCTACTTCGTATACATCATTGAAAGTCTTTACAAGCACTTGCCTCAATTCACTATTAATTCTATCTAAATCCCAAAAATAGGCATTTATATCTTGAACAAATTCGAAATAAGAAACTAAAACACCTCCACTATTAGCCAAAATATCTGGAACGATAATTATACCTTTCCTTTCTAAAACTTCATCTGCCTCTGGAGTTGTTGGACCATTAGCACCTTCCAAAATAATTTTGCAATCAATTTGACTAGCATTTCGCAATGTAATTTGATTTTCCAAGGCTGATGGAACTAAAATATCGCATTTCATGGTCAATATTTCCCTTTGGCCCATGACTTGAATGCCTTCTTTAGAATAATCCTTAAAAGAATTTCCACCTTCCTTCCATTTTACTAATTCTGGTACGTCTAAACCCTTTTCAGAATAAAGACCTGCTGTGGAATCTGAAACAGCAATGACTTTACATCCTTCTTTATTTAGTTCTTCTGCAATTACAGAACCTACATTTCCAAACCCTTGGACAATTACACTTAATTCGGAAAGAGTTA
>CAYLZE010000067.1:0-28396 GCA_964388035.1 uncultured archaeon | reverse complement strand
TTGTATTTTCCGTTTAAGGCGATTAATTGGTCATGATTTCCCTCTTCCAAAACTCCGAGATTTTGCTTGCCTAATACGATGATATGGTCCGCATTCTTTATCGTGGATAATCTATGTGCAATTATAATCGTGGTGCGCCCTTTTCGGGCTTTGTTCAGAGCATCTTGAATCAATAATTCCGTGTATGGGTCCACGGAAGAGGTTGCCTCATCCAATATTAAAATTTTAGGATCTCTTATCAATGCCCGCGCAAATGCGATTAATTGGCGTTGCCCGATAGAAACATTAGAGCCATTTTCTTTTAAGACGGTATCATATTTATTAGGAAGCGTATCGATAAAATTATGAAGTCCCAAGAATTCTGAGATTTGCACCATTTTTTCTTCAATCTCGGGAGTATGCTCCTTGAACGCGTATAGAAGATTTTCCTTGATTGTTCCCGTAAAAATGAACGCATCTTGGGGAACTAAACCAATTATACCCCTTAGTTCGTGTTTATTAACCTCCCTAATATCTATTCCGTCTATCTTAATGCAACCTTGATTGATATCATAGAATCTTGAAAGCAGCTTTATTGCTGTAGTTTTTCCGGCTCCCGTCTCTCCCACTAATGCTAAAGTTGTTCCTGGAGGCACTTGGAAATTGATATCCTTTAAAACATATCCCGTGGATTGTTCATATTCGATCATTTTTTTCTGTTCAAGAATGGCATCTTTTACTATTGCTGGGATTTGATTATAGATTTCATCAGGTATTGGCATCGTTGCCAAGGTTCGAAGCATCATTTGCGGAGAAAACCTTGACATCCCGCCGCCTCCCATCAATCCGCCTCCTTCTCCTCCCATTCCTCCTCCTGCTTGTTGAAGACTCGCTTTGGAATTTAATGCCTTTTCCAATCCTTTTACCATCATGAGGATGGTTTCGGGTGGAAGCATTTGCCCCATAGAAATTGGTTGCTTTTTCATTCCTTTAACCTTGAAACTGGTTTTATATTCAGGATGTTTTTCCGCAAGGGGTGTTTTCGGGACGGCATGTTCGTCTTCTGCTAAAATCTTATCAATAATCGAAGGAGCGTCTTCGGGCTTTTCGCGCATTAACTTTATGAATAACGCTTGTCTAATATTTTGGGGCATGTACATGATATTTTTGAGAAGAAATGAAGAATAAGGTTCTGGTAAAGACTTAATCATTTTAAATGCTTGTTTAATCATGGGATTTTGTGAGATCGTGTCTCCTGCTTTTTCGGAAGAATTGGAGCCTTCTACTTTTGCTACTTCAGATTTTCCATTATTTCCATCAAAACGATATCCGAAACAAACCTCAGCAAATTCGACTTCCCCTTTTATATCCTCTCCCAATTCTACAGGTTCCTCAGGATCTGGGATTTCTACACTTTCTTCTAACAACGAATAAATGCGATCGCTAGCCGCCATGGCTGATTCAATTACCTGCTGAATCATGGCAATGCTCATGAAAGGGCGGAAAAATTGGGCTAACATGGCAATATATGCACTCAAGACCCCTACTGTAACAGCCACTCCAAGAATAGTGACATGATTAATGGCGGTTAACCCGCCTATTAATAAAATAATAACCGTAAGCCCTGTTGAAACAAAACCTATAAAAGGGAGGAAAGATGCCATGATTCTCCTCACTCTCAAAGAAACGTTATAATTTTCGATATTTGCCTGATCAAATTCGGTGGACGCTTTCTTTTCCTGAGCGTATGCTTTCACTACTTTCGCACCTGCGATATTTTCTTGTATGGATGAAGTTACTTTACTTATACTTTTTCTGGTTGCAGTAAAAGCTTTCAGAATCACTCGCTTGAAGACAGAAGTCATGATGTAGAAAAGTGGAAATACCACGAGACTAATGGTTGCCAAGAGAGGATTGAGGATGTACATGAAAATAACGCTAAGACCAATGGAAAGGACGCTATTAATAATTTGGACAAATTGACCTCCGACCAATTGATTGAGCTGGTCAATATCATTAGTTAGGATTGATATGATGTCTCCCGAGGGTCGCCTATCAAAATAAGTTAATGACATATCCTGTAATTTGAAAAATAAATCATTTCGAATGGAAAAAACTACATTCTGGGAAATTTTACTCATTCCATACTGGGCTATAAATGTAAAAACTGCCATTATCACCATCAAGACCAGGTAGATCATGCTCGCCATGAATAAATATGGCTCATCCCCCCCAATTATACCTTGATCTATGATAGTGGCACTCAGTAAAGGACTGTAGGACATTACCACGGTGCCGAATAAGAGTAAAATGAGAAATAAGATAAAACTATTGCGATGTGGAAGTAAATATTTGAATAAAAACTTCCATAAAATCCTACGCGAATGTTTTAAGACATGATCTCCTGCATCAAAATGGAAATGTCTTGAAACGGTGGCGGGCTTCCTGATTTGGGTACTTGATTCTTGATATGCCGTTTTTTGTTCTGTGCTCATTTAACGTATACCTCCTTTACTTCTTCTTGAGATTGGGTAATTAATTCCTTTTGTTTTTGAAATAAAGTTTCATATATTTGACGATACAAGACGTTATTCTCAAATAAATTGGCATGATTACCTATTCCAACAACTCGCCCTTTATCGAGCACTAATATTTGATCCGCATGTCTAAACGTGGAGATTCTCTGAGTTATTATCAAAGTGGTGGTTCCCTGCATTACTTGGTCCAAGGCTTGTTGTATTTTAAATTCCGTCTCTACATCAACGGATGAGGTAGAATCATCAAAAATCAGGACTTTAGGTTTAATAATTAACGCTCTGGCAATAGATAAACGCTGCTTTTGTCCGCCCGATAAGTGTGTTCCTCTTTCTCCAACATTAGTATCATATCCTTCTGGAAGAGAGCTAATGAAATCATGAAGATGAGCAATCTTTGATGCCTTAATGATTTCATCTCTGGTTGCATTCTCCATTCCATAAGCTATGTTTTCAGCAATCGTTTTATTAAATAGAAAAGTCTCTTGAGATACTATTCCTATGCTCTTTCTTAAATCTTTCAATAAGATATTACGAATATCAATCCCATCGATCGTTATTGATCCTTCATTGACTTCGTAGAATCTGGGAAGAAGATTGATGATGGTGGACTTTCCTGAACCTGTCGTGCCGATAATAGCTAATTTTTTGCCTTTTGGTACTTTAAAAGAAACATTCTGGAGAACCCGGTGTTCTGGAGTGTATCCGAAAGATACGTTTTCAAATTCCACGTTACCTTTTATTTGTTCGAGTGGTAAATGAATGGCATTTTCCGAATCCACCACATCGGGCGTGCTATCCAAAACATGTCTCACGCGCGTGAGGGCAGCGTCCGCTTGAATATACATCATAAATAATTGCCCAATCATTACCATGGGAAACATCAGTGTTCCAATCCATCCCTGAAACGTTATTAACGTTTGCAGGGTCATGGTTCCTTGGAGAATAAAAAATCCTCCTAAAAACAAATTTATAACGATCATCAGGCCGATTAGCACGAAATTAAGCGGCATGTATATCGAATTTAACCGAGCTGTACGAATTGCTGCGTTAAAGTATCTATTATTGCTTTTCTGAAATTTTCCCCTTTCTTTATCTTGATTATTAAACATTCGAACCACTTGGGCCCCGACGATATTTTCACGAATAGTATTGGTCAATTCTCCAAAACTCTGCCGCGTTTCAAGGTACAATGGTTTCATTTTCTTTGCGATTATTGTAGATCCAATCAAAGATAAAATAACTAAAGTTATGATGATTAATGCTAAAGGAAGGTTTAATAAAAATGCTGCGATTAATACCCCTCCTAATAGGAGCAAGCTTGAGATTCCCATATTTATTCCCATTCCGAAGATCATTTGAGTTTCTTCTACATCCGATGTTGCGCGTGCAATCAATTGACCCGTTTCCGTGCTATCGAAATAGGAAAATGATTGCCTGTAAATTGCATTATGGATATCCTTGCGTAGATTGTATAAAGCGCCGGCAGAAACGACAGCTCCCTTCAGTCTGCCTGCTCGTGATGATAAATAGACCATGAATCCACAACCCAAGGCAATAAAAAAAAGAATCCACAGGGTTTCAGGGCTAAAATTGCTTGTATCACTGGGAGCCAACCCTGCCACCATCATTCCCGTAATTACTGGTATAAATATCGTAAAAACGGTGGCTATTAAATTGTAGATAATGGTATACACCGCATTCTTTTTAGATTTTAATATGTATTTTATGATCATTTGAAATGAATTCAATTAGATTCAACTCTTATATTTGTCATTTTATTTTTCAATAATTCTTTTCCAACTTTTTTATAGCGTTTCTAATCTCTTCTAAATGCTCTTCTACCTTTTTTTCCATTTTTGATAAAGCTTGTAGTTTTACTTCTTTAGAACTCTCTTGCTTGAGAATATACTGTACGGGACCTGCCCATACTTTAAAGGTGGCTTCTTGAAGAAAGAGTTTATGATCGAAATTTTGGTTTGAAGTGGGAAATCGTGATTTGAGAAATTCGAAAATGTCCTCAAGACTAAGCCTTATTTCTTTTAACCTTACCTCTCCTTGTTTTGTTAAAAAGTACAAATGTTTTGGTCTCCCCGTCTCACTGCTGAATCCATCAGTATGATATAAATCTCCTTTTTCTTCCAAATCTTTCATCATTCGATAGATATTGGAATGGGGGATGTCTCCGTATTGCTGCAAATCATAATAAGTAAGACCTTCAGGTTTGCTCTTGATGGTGTTGAAAAGAAATAAGGTTTTAATATCTTCCATGAATTCTCGGAAAATTCCGAACCTTTTAGGCCACACGATAGTGATTTTAAGATGGAAAAGACTTTTTTTCAAAATGAAATATTAATAGGATAAGAAATTATGAACTCTATTTAATTTTTTTCATTTTGAAATATATTTTTAGAAAAGAAAAAAATTGTCGATTCTTCTCTTCATGATTTATAAAATGAAGAAAAGTACAAGAGCTTTAGCCACAATACTCCATCTTAAATTTCCAATCTTCATATCTTTTTCTAAAAGGAAACAAATATTCGTATAATTCAAATATATCCTTTGAAATGATCTCTATTCCATTTTCTATTATCTCCCCTTGAATTAAGAGAGGCAATTCCTTAAAAAATCTAATATCGTATACTAAAATATTATTATTGAGGTGTTCCATGATGTAGTTATAAGCTTTTATGAGCTTCTTATACGTAGTGACAATGCAAATATCTATATCGCTTTTTTGATGGTTTTTTTCATAAATCGTAGATCCATATAATATTACTCCTAAAATTTTAGGATTGGATAAAATAAAGTTAAAATCCCTTTCAATTTGCTTTCTTATTTGTTCCATGTTCCTTATTTTAGCTGTTCCAACCATTTTTTTACTACTTTTTCAAATTCGTTTATATATTCTTTATTTTCATTTATTGAATTCCAAGCTGTTTCATCAATTATACCATTGTAATCATGAACAATTCTATTTTTCAAACCGTTTAATTTTTTTAATCCCTGGAACATGTCCGGAGAAATAATGTTTCTTTTAAGAAGTTTTTCGAAATTAGTATAATTATCTTCAACGATTAGAGATAGATCTTCCAACATATTATGCTAACAATATCCGTAATCACTTCAATTATTAACTGGATTGAATGATAAAAATGTTCTTTTAGTTTTGAAAAACGTTTTTAACCCGCGATATGATTCTTGAATTCGCTCACATCGAACTATTTCAACTTTTTTTTCTTTTTCTGGTCTTCAACCGTGATATTCCTTACCAACACTATTTAGGATCTTTTTTAATGAAATTGCTTTAATTGTTTTTCTCTTAGCTTTTTTCCATATTCATGTAATTTTAAAAATGCTTTAGCTGCGCGTTCGACGGTGGGAAAAACAAGAAAATTATCCTTAATGAGCATTTCATGAAACTTTTCCCGAGAATTGCTTGGGTATTGATGTAGTATGATGGAAAATACTTTATTTGTACTTTCAACATATCCTTTTATTGCTTTTAACCCATTATAATAGATTTTAAATCTTTCTCCTTCTATATCACTCCAGGCATCTGTCTCAACAACAATAAAATCAATATCGTGTTTACTCGCTTCAATGCAGATTTCGGAAAATTCTTTTCTAGAGGTAATCCATGGCATATCAAGAGGATTAGATAAGCTTCCAATCTTTAAAGGATAAATTTTCTTTAATGCTTTTAACGTCTCGCCCTTGAATTGAGGCATAGCGATGCCTAATTCTGTCAAAACATCCGTGGCAAGGATTCCAAATCCCCCCGACCAGAGTACCACCAGTGCGTGTTTAGTTGTAGGAAAAGAAATTGCAATTGTTTGATTTTGAAAGCGTGCAAGGTAATTTTTAAACATGTATGCTAAATCCAATAAATCTTCAAGAGAAGGAGGTACTTCGATTAAATGTGTTTGCTTATAGATGGCTTGCCATATTTTTTGATTTGTTGCCAGTGAACCAGTATGAGATATCACGGCTTGCTGGGCTCTTTCCGTTCTTCCGCCCCGCATGAACAATACCGGTTTCTTGAGCTTTTTAATTACTTCTAAGAAATGCTTTGGTTCATCGGGATAGAGAGGAGAGAATCCCTCAAGATAGACACAGATAATTTCTGTATTAGGATCCTGCTCATAATATTCTAAAAAATCTGCAATCTGAAGATCCACGCAATTTCCTACCGAAACACCTTTTGAAAACCTTAAATTGTACTTTTGAGAGCCAAATTTGATCATCCGGGAGTGCAAGTCGCCTGATTGGAAAATTAATCCAATATTCCCGGGTTCGATTGGAAAGGAAGAATAATATGCATTTTTCCCACTCGGAGAATATATCCCCATGCAATTTGGCCCAATGGCGCGAACGGGATAAGAATCAAGCACGTTCTTAATCTCTTTCTCAATCTGGCTTCCCACCTCATCCGACTCTCCCAAACCTGCCGTAAAAAGATGAATGAAATTAATGGTTTTCAAAGATAAAATCTTTTTTAATTCCTCTAAGGCTATTTCTCTTCGAATTGCAAAAATTAAATAATCAATCGTATCAATGGGAAGTTCTGCTATTGATTTATAACATTTTAATCCCAACAAGCTCTCTTCAGAAGGATTGATTAAAAACAAATTATTTAAGTTAAATCCTTGTCTAATAAATCCTTCTATGAAATAGGATATTTTATCCTTCGCTTCATGGATGACGACTGTTTTTGGATTAAATAATAAATCTAAAGAATGATCTTTCGAATATTCATTCATCTTGATTTGCCTCATGAACTATTTCTTTTGAACAATTATAACAATATTTTGGTGTGGATTGAAAATGGGTTCCGCAATATGGACATATCGTTTCTACTTGCATGCTAATCGGCTTTAATTCCTTTCTTTTCCTCATTACTTCTTTTTTAATTTTCGATAGAATTAAACAGCTGGAAATGGTAAAAGCTACGATAGTAATTCCTAAGATCAAAGTCTGAGTTATTAGCTCCGAAAACTTCAGGTTAAAATAAGTGGGAGAGTATCTCGATAAAAATACATAAAAAAAGAAATTAGGAATAAAAAAAGTAATCAAATTCACAGAATAAGCTCTTTTATAATCAAAATAGACCAAGATGGGAACCAAAGATATTAGTATCCAACACGAATAGATAAAAATATTAGCACTTACCGATTCATAAAAAATATAGTTTGCGAGAAATTGAATCACCCGTTTTCTGATTTCCAAAATCCCGGAGTCAAATTCTATGGCGTACTGATAATGAGTCACCCAAAGAATGCTACTAAAAATAAAAAATTGAAGAAGAAAGATAACTATCTTCTTTTCAAGGATGGCTCGAAACGTGTTCATTATTAATTACTTAAATTCATTCTTTGATAAATAAATAAGAAAAATAAGTACCTAAATATAAAAAAATATTAATAAAATTGAATTTTGCTTATCTGTTTTCAAAAACAAAATTCATCGAAAAAATTAAGTTTGATCTCTTCAGTCCTTTTCTTCCCGAAGAAAAGTAAATGAATAAAAAATGAGGAGGGAATTTACAAAAAAGAGGATCAATTGACTGCTTATTTAAGACAGTTAGAAAGGTTATTGAGAGAATATGGAGCCGGATTCATTCGCAGCAATGTACAGCGCGCTTGCGGCAAGCCCGTTGGGATCTCTTCCGCTTCTATTGGGGCCGTCTTTATACGGATCTCGTAAGGAGTATATAATCAAGTATTCCAGAAAATGGAACCGCGAACATTTCAAATTTAACGGATTTTTAGCGAAAGTTCTAAAAAATCAAATTCAAAATTTAAATGGAAGGAGATTTTTATTACATTTCCATGAATCATTGCAAAGACATTTAAAAGGAACTATACCAAGTTCATTTCTTTAGCAAAAAAATATCAATTTCATTTGGAGAGAACCATCACCCATCAGATGATCATAAAGGGAAATCTTCTCCTGAACGTGTTTTATTTTTTATTAAAAAAAATTAATTGAATCTCGGTTAGCCCTTTTAAATCAAAAAATCATCAACCCTTCCGACTTTTTAAGGCGTGAATTCCATTTCAGTTACAAAAAGATCTTGATTTTATTTAATCAACCAAAAAAGAGGAAATTAAAATGACATTAACGGATGTTGCAAATAATGTTCGCATTATATGTCCTGACTGTAAAAAAGAAAAGATGTGCAGTATCCCAAAAAGCGCCATTAACGAGTCGAGCAGTATTAACACCATTTCCATTCCAAAAAACCTCATCTGCAACCATCACTTTCAAGCGTTCGTGGACAATAATTTCAAGGTACGGGGATATCAGAAAGTAGATTTTGAAATTCCCCGCGAGATCAATGAAGATTTCAAGGAAAAGGAGCCCATCGTTCAATCCCATGCTTTGCCCATTAAAAGACCATCTCCGGTCCTTCCAAAAAGAACCTTCCCTTCTGATGAAGAACTTTTAAAAGCCATTATTTACCAAGGAAACACGGTACAATTCACGCCTAACGATATCAAGGCAGCCAAGACAGAAAGTAGACGGAACTCCCAACAGGAGTTAAGAGAAATTTATGAGGAATTCCGGGAATTCATTTCCGATGATAATCTCTTATTTCAGGAATTTATTAAGCAAGACCAAAAAGGAAGGGAAGGACGAAAGAAATGACAGACCAATTATTAGAAGGTTTCACAATGTATTTTATTTCCAAAGAAAATTCACAAAATTATGTATCTATTTTTCTTTAAATAGAAAAAATTCTGTTACTTTTTCAACCAAATTAGAAAAAAAAGGAGGAAATTTCGAATGTTTGGACAATCCATTAATAAAGAAATGAACAATAAGGGTTCTGAGGCTATCATATTCGATTTCGATGACACGCTATACCTCAATTTTGATAAAGATTTTGACTCCATTTCAACAGGCATCTTGGTCCGGGCATCCTATTTTTTTGAGTGTTTTCTAAGGCAACATCCTTGTCAAATTACCCGTTCTACCCCACAGTTTTTAATCACGGGCAGGCACCCACACCAGCGCATGAAGATCCTAATGGCATTAAAAGAGAGAGGATACAAGATTCTTCAAGACTATTTTTTTCCCTTTCCTCGAGAAAATTTGGAACCCCAAAAATTCGCAGAGTATTATCACTCGTTCAAAATTAATCAGATTCTCCAGCTGACGGAATATTATGACACGTTATTCATCTTTGAAGATAATAGATCCTTTTGTGCTGAACTTAAAGGGCTCAATTTAGACTCTTTAAAAATATTTCTCGTGGCATTATTCAGGGATTTGGGCGATTCTTTAATAGAATTCCTTCCGATACACGAAGAAAAGGAGCTTACCGTCAAGTAACAAAAAACTAAATTTTTTCCTATTTGGTCTTACCCTTTTTATTTGGTTATATAGTCTTTTTCTCTAATTTCATGAAAGTATATCGAACTTTTTAATAAAAGAATAAGATTAAAATGAGTCATCATTTATTTTAAAAAGTATAATTTAAAAGAACCTTTTTTTGAAATGTGATGGGATAATTTCTTCTTCTTTTTTAGTGGGTTATTAAAGCGAAAAATTTTTAACTTTTATTACATTTTGACCTATACAGTGAACTGTATTTTAGTATCTCATTTTATAGTTAGTTTTGAATCTAATAGTAAAGAAGAGTGCAATCTTCTATGAGTAGAGAATTTTCTAATAATAGGATTATAATTTTAATTAGTGAGAAAAAATGCGAATTTTAAAATATTGTGAGGTTCTTATTTCATGAGTTATCTTGTTTCAAAAACTAAATTAATAGAGAAGATAAAATTTGGGCTACTTTCGCCGGACGAGATTCGGCGTATGTCTGCTGCCCGAATCATTACTGCGGACACTTACGATGAGGATGGGCTTCCGATCCCTTCCGGATTAATGGATCAAAGACTTGGGACGATCGAGCCCGGACAGCGTTGTCAAACTTGTGGGAATTTAGTAAGCAATTGTTTAGGACACTTTGGTCATATTGAATTAGCTCGCCCAGTAATACACGTCGGGTATGCAAAAAAGGTTTTAAAGGTCTTGCGTTCGATCTGTCCTGAATGTTCTCGATTATTGCTTTCAGAAGAAGATAAAGAACGGTTTCGAAAGGAACAAATAAAGCATCGTAAGCTTTATTTTGAGGGGGATGAAGATACCACCAAGCATGTTTTTAAAATAGCCCGTAAAAATAAGACCTGCCCCTATTGTGGAGCACGGAAAAAGAAAATTATCATTGAAAAACCTACCACTTTTTATGAAGAAGAAGAGGGAAAAGGTTCCCGAAGAATAACTCCGATTGAGATATTAGAACGATTAAAAAAGATTCCTGATGGCGACATGCGCATCTTAGGAATTCAACCGGAAAATGCCCGCTTAGAATGGGTGATTTTCACGGTGTTACCCATCCCTCCGGTATGTGCGAGACCTTCTATCACGCTTGATAGTGGAATTCGCTCGGAGGATGATTTGACCCATAAATTAGTTGATGTTATCCGTATTAACCAACGATTAAGGGAAAATATCGATGCAGGAGCTCCTCATTTAATCGTGGAAGATTTATGGGAATTATTACAATATCATGTTACAACTTATTTTGATAATCAAGTTTCAGGAATTCCTCCTGCCCGCCATCGATCTGGGCGCGCATTGAGGACTTTAACTCAAAGATTGAAGGGAAAAGAAGGCCGTTTTAGGAGTAATTTGAGCGGAAAGCGCGTTGACTTTTCTGCGAGGAGTGTAATTACCCCTAATCCTTACATAAGCATTAATGATGTAGGAGTACCCATGGAAATTGCCAAAATTTTAACGATTCCAACGAACATTAATGATTGGAATATCGAACAAATGAAGCAAATCGTGTTAAATGGACCGAATAGGCACCCCGGAGCTAATTACATCATAAGAAATGATCGAAGAAGGATTGATTTGCGTTATGTTAAAAATCGAAAAATCATTGCAGACATGTTGGCTCCCGGATTTATTGTAGAGCGTCATTTAAATAATGGTGACCTGGTACTCTTTAATCGCCAACCTTCCCTCCATCGGATGTCCATCATGGCTCATGAAGTTAGAATCATGGACGGAAAAACCTTTAGACTAAACCTCACCGTCTGCCCTCCTTACAATGCCGATTTTGACGGCGATGAGATGAATTTACACGTCCCTCAAAGCGAAGAGGCGCGAACGGAAGCAGAATTTCTATTAAAGGTGCAAGAGCACATCTTATCACCAAGATTTGGAGGCCCCATCTTAGGAGGAATACAAGATTTTATTTCGAGCGTGTTTCAATTTACCAGTAAGGATTCGGTTTTTACTAAAAAAGAAACGCTTAAATTACTCTATGCTGCGGATATTTTTAAGATGCATACTCATTTTTCTTTTGAGGACTTAGAACCTGTACAAACAGATCCCGAGCCCCTATATTCAGGCAAGCAAATTTTTAGTACTTTATTTCCCGATGATCTAAACATTCGAGTTCGCTCCAAATTTTGTAAGAAATGTTATAGGAAAGAAGGAGAGGAATGTAAGGAAAAAGATTGTGACTACGATGCATATGTGATGATTAAGAATGGGCAATTAATTTCTGGAACGATAGATGAGAACTCTTTTGGAGCCATGCAATCCAATAGCATTTTACAAAGAATTATCAAGGACCATGGCAATGCTCGGGGGCGGGAATTTTTAGATAGTGCTACTAAAATGTTGTTATATGTTATTCGTAAGAATGGGATGACCATGGGTCTCGATGAGGTATATGTTAAAGGAGACGCTTATAAAAGCATTGAAGATGAGTTAGCGCGCGCTGAAAAAGAATGCGATAATTTAATCCAAGCGTTTTATAATAACGATACTACCATTCTAAGAAGGGCTCCTGGACGTTCAATGAGAGAAACCCTCGAGCTTCGGATCAGACAAGTATTAGCAGAAGCCCGAAACAAGACCATGGATTTGGCGGCAGATTTTATCGGAGATGAAGCTCATTCCGTGATCATGACGAAATCTGGTGCTCGGGGGAACATCCTTAATTTAGGGCAAATGTCGGCCGTGGTCGGGCAACAGGCTATCCGGGGAGAGCGTATTAATCGGGGATACAGTTATAGAACCTTACCCCATTTCAAGATTAATGATTTAACACCTAAAGCGAGAGGATTTGTCGCATCTTCTTATCGCAATGGATTAAAACCTGCTGAATTCTTTTTCCATTCCATGGGAGGGAGAGAAGGGTTGGTAGATACAGCAGTGCGAACCTCCACGAGTGGATACATGCAAAGACGTTTAGTAAATGCTTTGCAAGACATGGTAGTTGAAAATGATGGCACTGTAAGAAATGCAGATAAAAATATCATCCAATTTGAGTTTGGTGATGATGGAATTAATCCGCAGAATACGGATCACGGGGATGCTGTCAATTTAGACGTCCTTTTACTGAAGGCAAAAAGCTTGGATATTGAAAATATCAAGGAAGAAATACACCAAGCGGAAACTGAACCTGAAAAGAAGGGAACGAAAGAAAAAGAAATAAAACAAAAGAAAGTGGAACAAACACCGAAAGAGGAGAAGGCCGTCTCTGAAGATAAGGGAGAATCGAACGAAGAGGAGTTAAAGAATAAATATGAAAAAGAAACGGGAAAAAATGCTGAATGGCGAGGGAAAATAACCAAAGGATATTTAGATTGGAAAGAATCACAAAAATAGAGGTAGAAAAAAATGTCTAAAATTTCAAAAGAAAAAATTCAAGAAAAGTTAGATCTATTAAAAGAAGATGGGATTCCGGATGATTTAATCATAAAAATTAAAGATAAAATAAAAAATGAGGATTTGGAAGAGGAACAATTAGATTACTTTCTCAATAAAATATTTATTAATTATCATAATGCCATAGTAGAAACGAGTGAACCGGTTGGAACTGTTGCTGCGCAGTCAATTGGGGAACCCGGAACTCAAATGACGTTAAGAACGTTCCACTACGCAGGAGTTGAAGAATTCTCTGTCACGCAAGGACTTCCGAGATTGATTGAAATAGTAGACGCTCGTAGATTTCCCAGTACTCCCCAAATGACGGTATATTTGGAAAAACCCTATAATCAAAGTGAAGAAGAAGCAATTAAAGTTCACAACCGGATTGAACAAATTAGGATTGAACAGATCACCTCAGACGTGGATCTTGATTTTGTAAACTGGACCATTGTTATCAACCTCATTCCCGAGATTTGTGAAAAAAAAGGGATTGATATTGATGAAATTCCCGAAGTGCTCAAGAGATATAAAAAGAAAGGATCGATTCGCAGGGATAAAAATTCCATCATCGTTGACCCGGGGATTGAAGATCTTCAAAGCTTACAGAAATTACGGGAAAAAATCTTGAAAAAAGTAGTGAAGGGAATTCGGGGGGTAAAACGAGGATTATTAACCCCCCAAGATGATAAAAAGGAGTGGGTAATTAAGACGGAAGGTACGAATTTACAAGGAGCGATACAGATTGAAGGGGTAGATCCTTCGAGAACAGTATCAAATCATTTGCATGAAGTTGAAAAATTATACGGAATTGAAGCTGCCCGTAGTTTAATAATTTATGAAGCCGAAAAAGTATTGGAACAGCAAGGATTAGACGTGGATTTAAGACATCTATTGATTTTAGCTGATTTAATGTGTAGCACGGGTACTATTCAATCTATAGGGAGACACGGTATTTCTGGGTCCAAATCCAGCGTATTTGCGAGAGCGGCATTTGAAGTCACTGTAAATCAGTTATTAGATGCAGGACTCTATGGAGAAGAGGAACGATTCTTAGGTATTCCCGAAAATGTTATTGTTGGTCAGGTAGGCCCCATAGGGACGGGAAGAGTTCATATCATGTTTGATCTGGACAAAAACTTGAAAATTATTGAAGAAAGAAAATCACATATATAGGAAATTATTCAAATATCCATCTAAAATCTTAATCACGGATTACAATGAATTGAGAATATAAAGGTTTTTTTTATTTCTAAATATATAATAATTATAATCAAATATTATACTTGAACATATGTCGAATAAAATCGATCTGTCGAGAAGGAAGAAAACTAAAGAGTTTGATTTTGAAACAAATATTAAAGTTGCCTATAAAACGGGAAAAATTATTTATGGAAAAAATCAAGTGCTCAGGGCGTTAAGGAATAATCCTTTTAAAATGCTCGTGATTGCAAATAATATCCCTCAAGACTTTGAAATGCAATTAAATTATTACACTTCTCTTTTGAAGGATAAACTTTTTGTCTATAAATATAAGGGCTCGAGCTTGGATCTCGGTCTTGCTTTAGCTAAAAACTTCTGGGTCTCTGTATTAGGTGTTGTGGACCCTGGAGACAGTGACATCTTAAGTTTGATGGCAAAAAAGTAATTTATTTTCGATAATTTAATGCATGATAGATTCTATAACAATGATAAAAAAAAACATAAAGGTTGACAGAGAATCAATAGATCTCATTTCCTTATTTAATAGTATTAGCGGTGCAATTATCAAAGATTGTATCATCTTTCAGCTTCCGAACGAGGATTCAGAAATCATCATCTTCTTGGTGAAGAAAGAGGATATAGGTAAAGCTATTGGGAAAGGCGGGGAACATGTGAAGGATTTAATGACAAAACTTCAAAAGAAGATTGACGTAATTCCTTTTTCAGAACATCTCGATAAATTCATTCAATATATTCTAAACACGGCGAAAAATTCCATTAAGGTACAAAATATTGAAATAAAAACCTCGCGAAATGGAAAAAAGACTGTTATTATTTCCGTAAGACCGCAAGATCGTGGAAAGGCAATAGGTAAGGATGGGTCGATGATTAGGAAAATAAAGTTTTTAGTGTTACGCCATTTCGATATAGATAATGTAATCATAAATACTAAGAATTGATTTCTCCTTGTCTATGGTCATCTCCTTTTACAATTTTGGTCAATGAATTATCAACAATATACATTACAAGTACTTTGCCTATTTATTAAAGGAATCTCATATAAGGATAAATTTTTATTTAAAGTTCTCAGTAATAAAAAGATATTATGTTTAATTATAATAGATTTTATATAGTACTAAAAATAAAATTCTATAAATAAAGTAGCATTTTTGTCTTGAATAATGGTTATTTACTTTTCCAGATTATTTACAACGAAAAGTGCCATCCCCTTAAAAGATTTTTACTGATTTAAATCGATTTTGGATACCCGTGAGTATTATCAGTGTTAAATCAATGAATCTTGATCTTTCATTGAGAAAAAAATTTAAAATTCTCCCTAATTAATAACATTTTGATAAACAAGAAATATAAAGGATTTTTTAAAGAGTTTTATTACCTTCTTAAGAGCTTTTTCTCTTAAATGATACAAAATAGAAGTAAAGAGATAGAATGGTTTGTATTAATCCAATTTTTAACGGATGGGTTTCTCTTTTTTACCTTTAATTAAAGCATCCAAGCTTACACCGTTAACTTTAACTACTTTCCATCGCACGCCGGGCAAGTCTCCTATACTTCTCCCCTTAGCCCCTCCAATTCCCTCAACGATTACCTGGTCGTGCTCATCAATAAAATTTAAGGCACCGTCTCCAGGTAAAAAAGCCGTAATACCCTTTCCATTCTTTTTTAACTGAACTCGGACGCATTTCCTGATAGCAGAGTTAGGTTGCTTGCTTTCACGTCCCACTTTTTGAAGTACAATTCCACTCGCTTGCGGAGATCCTTCCAAGGGGTCAACTTTTTGTTTTAATTTTAATTTTTTACGTTTATACTTCGACTTGGACCACTTATACTTTTTCCGATTGCTTTGTAACTTTCTTGCGCTGTATAGGCCTTTAGCCAATTCATTACACCATTTTTTATATTAAAAATATAATTTTAAGTAATGAATTCTAAATCTTAAAATTTTGGAATTTTAGAAATTTTTCGAAAAAAATTAAAATGAGGGATTATTCTATCTAATAAGATTGCATGGACAGTATTTGATGAATCGATGAGTAAATCTAAAGAAAATATTAAGTTGTTCAATAAATGGTCGTATGATGATATTGAAATAAAAGATTTTAGCTTGGAGAAATACATCAATCTAAAACGGATCATTATCCCCCATAGCGGAGGGAACCACAGCCATAAGAAATTTTGGAAATCTCAAAAAGCTTCCGTCATAGAACGTTTCATAAATCGGTTGCTTTCCCCAGGGTTCATTGAAAGCAAGGTCAAGGGGCATAAATCCTCTTACAACTCGGGAAAGAAAAAGAAGATAATTAAGAGCGTTAAGGATGCGTTTAATTTAATTTATCTTAATACGGGGCAAAATCCCATTCAGGTTTTGGTAGATGCCATCGTGAACTCAGCTCCTCGAGAAGAAACTACTCGCATCGCCATGGGAGGTATTTCCTATGCATCAGCAGTTGACGTTTCTCCTCAAAGAAGGGTAGATTTAGCCATAAAGTATTTAGTACTCGCCATTGCTACGGGTTCTCATACAAGCATTAGAAATTATGAGGAAAATATCGCCCGAGAAATAATGTTAGCAGCCCAAAATAGTCAAGAGTCAAAAGCGATAAAGAGAAAGGATGAAATTGAACGAATAGCAGTATCAGCTCGTTAAGTCTGCAATTTTATCGATTCTCAATTTTTTATATCACCCTTATATTATCAAAAGTTTGATTTTGATAAGCTAATTCCCAAATTTTTAAATAAGTAAGTATCTTTTAATTTTTTAAAGAAGTTCTGATAAAATTTGGGATTTTAAAGAGGAACAAATGAACACCGACAAAATTTCTTTGTTATTAGAAGAACAATTGAGAACTTTAAGTCATGGCATTAGAATTGATATCATAAAGAAACTTCATCGTGCTTCTCATCCATTATCATTCACGGAACTTAAAAATGATGTTTTAACACACTATTCTTCTAATATAAATTTCTCATTCCATTTGAATGCCTTAAAAACAAGCAATTTGATTCGATCAACGGAGGATGGTTATTCTCTCACATTTTTGGGAAAGAAAATCCTAAATACTATTACTACCATTGAAGATATTTTAAATGAAGAAAATAAAGCCCAAATGATCAGGACTTCAAAATACTCGAAAGAACCGTTTAAGGTCGAAAAAATTGAAGAATATCTGATTCGAGAGGGAAATTTGGATCGGAGTTTAGCCAAAATCATAGTGAATGAAACCATCCAGCGATTGAATAAAATCAATATCGAATATTTAACTGCTCCCCTCATGAGGGAACTAATTAATGCCATTCTAATAGAAAATGGACTGGAAAAAATTAGGCATAATTTGACGCGATTGGGTACTCCTCCTTATGAAGTGAACAAATTGTTCAATGATGAAACCATGACTCCCGAGCACTTTTTGAAGAAATTAGGTTCTGATGTTTCAGAACAATTTCTATTATTGAACTTGCTACCCAATCACCTGGCGGACTTATATTTATCTAAAGAGATTTTATTGTTAAATTTAAATAGTTGGAGCATAAAACCCTTATCTTGCGCCTTGAACATGAAAAGTCTAATTGAAAAGGCTAAAAAGGAGAATGGTACTGATTTCTATAATAATGTTGGGCTAAGGGGTTTAACTAGACTAACTTTACAAGTATTTGATTATCTTGAACAGTTTTTTTCCTTTATTTCAGGTGATATTGTATTAACCGATTTTGATAAGTGCTTATTTCAGTATTGGGAAGATTTTGAGGTAGAATTTTTCGTGGATCTTATTAATTCAAGGATATTGAATTTGATTAAGAAAATAACTAGATATGGAGCGCATTTATCATTAGATTTTTCCCTTTTTAGTGAGGCAAGAGATGGAACTCTTGATTATTCTCTCTCTAAAAAATTGTTAGCGGGGTTGAGATTAAACCAAGATTGTTTCTTATCTCATGAGTTGCCATATTTATTATTAAACGTGTCTAATCCCCCAAATCTTGATAATATTAACGATATTCATGAGAAATATTTAACTTCCTCGGATGAGAACGGAATCATATTCTATACTGATGATAAACAAGGATTAATCAATTCTTTTTATATAAAAATCAATAAAGGTTCAAGTACGGAGATTCCTTTTAATCAATTAATATTAGACAAGATTTTAATTAATCTCGGCTCTATCGCTTCAAAAGCTAATGGAAATGATGATATTTTTCTGGAATTAGTTAAAGAGCGATTGAATGCCGTGTTTGAACTTTTTTCCTTTAAAACTTCTTTTATTACGAAAAAATTACATTTGAATAAAACTTGGGATTTGTTTATAAATAGTTTCTTTGGAGATATTAATAGAATTAGTATCGAACAGGCGATTAGGTCTATTAGTTTTCACAATTTTGCTGGAGCAATTGAACAGCATTGTGGAATTGAATTTGTAAGAAATGAAAATAGTACAAAGTTCGGAATGAGAATCCTAAATGAAATGAACTCCTTAATAAGAGAAAAAAGAGAAGAAACCAACATTAATTATGTTTTAACACAACCCCATCCTTTTCATGATTCAAAAAGGAATTATGAGACAAATTCAAATCAAATAAAGAAGAATAATACGCAATGCTATTCCAATTTCATTAAAACAACTTCTTCATCATCATTCTACGATAATATTAAGATGCATGAACGGTTAGCACGGTTTATTGATGGAGGATTACTATTTCATTGCTTGTTAAATTCTGATGATCTAACATTAGATGAAATCATCAATACCTTGATACGATCCAAAATAACAACGTTTACTCTCAATAATGGGATCATTTAAAAAAAGAATAGTGTACAATTTTCAATCGATTAATAATTCTGCTAAAAGAGCCTTCCTTAACTGCAAACCATAATATACTTGCTTGAAATATTTTGCTTTTTCTTCATAATCATCAACCTTGTATGAAATCTCCGAAACTCTCGGTAAGGGATGTAATAATTTGAATCCATCCTTGGTCAACTTTAAATCCTCCTCAGTAAATCGATAGATATTTTTCACTTTTTCATATTCTTCGGGATCTACAAATCTTTCTTTCTGAATTCTTGTCATGTACAGTACATCCAAAATATCTAGTACTTTTCGATAATCCGTAATTTCTTTCGCTTTAATTTGTCGAATTTGTAAAAATTCTTTATCACTCTCTCTCATGGACAATTCTTTTGGACTTATAAAATAGATATTTATATCAAAATTCGTTAATAGCACGGAGAGAGAATGAACTGTCCTCCCATACTTTAAATCACCCATGATTCCGATGTTCAATCCATCTATTTTGCCACATTCTTCCTTGATTGTTAATAAATCGAGTAATGCTTGGGTAGGATGTTCCCCACTTCCAGATCCCGCATTTATAATAGGAATACCGGCAAACCTGGAAGCCATTTTTGCTGCTCCTTCTAAAGAATGCCGCATTACGATGCAATCACAGTAATTTTCCACTGTGCGAATAGTATCTGCTAAAGATTCTCCTTTTTTGATTGATGAGACCTCTCCTGATTGAAATCCAATCACATTTCCTCCCAAACGGTACATGGCAGATTCAAAACTAAGTCGGGTGCGCGTTGAAGGTTCAAAAAATAATGTTGCCAAAATTTTTCCTTGTAAAAGATTTGAATTCTTAATGGAACTCATCTCATGCCCCTTCTGAAGGATATAATCAATATCCTCTCGTTTAAATTGCTTAGCGCTTATTATACCGTCATGAAATTTCTCTTTAAACATCCACGGTCTCCTCTTTTCTTTATTAAATTAAATCTTATCACGTATAAATTATTTTTTATTCTTCATGATTTCTCTTTAACATGAATTTCATTCATAAGGTCTCGTTCATTCATAAGGTCTCGAATCAGTAATATCCAAGGGAAATTCTTGAGTTTTTCCACGAAAAATTGAAATTATCGATCTAATAGAAACTAAATATTAATCGGGGAAAATAAAAGAAGGACATATCCAAAATTAGATATTATCCATAAAAATTTATTATTCTAATAAAATAAAACTCCATGTATGAATAAATATTGAAAACAAAATTTCTTGATATAAAAACAACTTCAATGCAATAGAAAAAATATTTTAGATATCCCATTTTATTATTTATTATTAAATATATAGCAGTTGATTTAAATGAAGTATCCCAAAACAATTCGACGCTACTGTCCCTATTGCAGAAAGCACACGCTCCATAACGTTTCGCTGTACAAAAAAGGAAAGGAGAGAATGCTCAATCACGGTAGGAGGCGCTTAGAAAGAAAGAAAAGAGGATATGGGTCTTTTCCGAAAGAGATTTTTCATAAAAATGCCAAGATCAATAAAAGAACGGTACCTGTATTAGAGTGTACTGAATGCAACAAGAAGCATTACGCAAAGTCCTATCGTGTTAAAAAAGTAGAATTACATGAAGTTTAAATTTAAATAGGTGAAAATAATGGCTAATAAGAAAAAGTTAAGGGAATTAATTCCACAACCCAAAAGTCGATTCCTACGAGTTAAATGTTTAAATTGTGGTAATCAGCAGATAATTTTTGGATGTTCCGCAACCGATGTTGAATGTAACGTTTGTAAAAAGACTCTGTTACAATCCACGGGGGGAAAAGCGCGAATTCTAACAAAAATTTTAGAAGTTTTAACGTAAATTTTCGTTTTCTTTCTTCCTATTAAATGCATGGGTTAGTGACAGTCTCTTTTTTTAATATTCTCGCCACGTATGTCTGCATTTTAAACATCTGAAGAAGTGAGTACTGGGTTCATCGGCACTTCTGGTTTGTTCTTGCCACGTTTCTGCTTCTTCATTCCCGCATTTTGGACAGGTTTTAATTATTATTGGGTTAACAGAAATTTTATCTTCTTCAGTTACAATAATAAGATTTTTCTTCAGAGCTTCTTTTTTTTTCTTGACTTTACGCTCGAGTCTTGTTTCAGCATTTTCGTCTTCTATTTTATAGCCACATCTACATACCAAAAAAGGTTTATTATCAATTAATTGCCTACGCAGTAGATTGGAGCATTCTGGACAAAATTGAGGCATGGTAATAACTTAAATTAAATATTATTAATTCAATAAATTATTTAGATCAAAAATAATTTGGTATTTCCTTCTTAAAAAAGTGAGTTTAATGAACTTAACTTGATTTATAATGATATTTCTTTTACTCATCCTTTCCTTTCCAAAATTCAAATAGTAGGATCTTATTCGCGATGAGATTGTTCTAGTTCTTTTTTAAGATAATATAGTTTTTCATAGTAAGGAAAATTCAAATTTTTCACGTCTTGAACGATCTTAGCTTGAATGTATTTTTCCCCTGACATTGACATGTTTAGTTCCCCAATAATATTGATTAAATCCTCTTTCTTGAATGGAAAATCAACTTCACTAATATTTATTTTAATTTCCCCTGTATTATCCTTTAAAAGGACCAGATCTCCTTCTAATCTGCTTATTACGTATCCCGTGACTTGAATCTTAAGATCATCATTTGAGATATCTTTTATAATTCTTTGCACGGCATGGCGGGTCTCCATTTTTAATTCACCGGGAAAATATAATGAATAAACTAATTTAGAATAGAAATTTACAATGACTATTAAAACTTTAAGTTTAAAAGTAAAATAACAAAGATAAATTTAATTAAAAACGCTTAATAAAAGGTTAATATTAAATTTTATAATCAGTGCGAATAACACAATATTATTATAATAAATTTTGTATGAAAGAAGGTGCTTATAAATTTCATTTACGATAAAGTTAGAAAATAGTAAAATCCTTAAAGTAATAATAGATACCTTAGCAAGCATTATTGATGAGACGGAATTCTTGGTTACGCCGGAAGAATTTTCCATTTCCGCCATGGATCCCAGTCGGATCTGCTTGTTAAAACTCTCGATCAAGAAAGAAAATTTTGATGAGTATAAGTGTAGTGGTGAATCGAAAGTTGGCCTGAATTTAGATGATTTAAACAAGATTTTAAAGCGGAGCGCAACCAATGATACCATTGAATTGAATTTCAAGGAAAAGGAACAAAAGATCATGATCAAGATGCAACGAGAGGATGCTTCCCGGACGCGAACTTTTAGTTTAGCCATATTGGATATTGACATGGAAGAATTACCGATGGAAAATTTATTTAAAATTGAATATCCCTCCAAATGGGTAATTGATTCCGAATTCTTAGTAGAAGCGATTAAAGATGCAGAAATTTATTCAGAGATCATCAATATCAAGACTATAAAGGATGAGGGTCTGTTATTCAGTTCTTCGGGACAAATAGGGGAGATGGAATATAACCTGAGTTTAAATGATTTAATTGAAACCGATATTACCGAGAATTGCACGGGAGCTTATTCCTTAACCTTTCTGAAGGCAATCTTAAATTTGGGATCCATTACGGAGAAATTAGAAATTTCCTTAAAGACCGATCATCCCTTGAAAATGATCTTTAACCTCCTCGAAGGAGGCGAATTGAGTTATTTCCTCGCGCCCCGGGTAGAAGAAGCCGAATTTGAAGAAGATGAGGATATGGATGAGTTTTAAATGCAATACCCATCCTATCATCAGAAATTTTGCATGGTCTATACTTTTTAATATACCTATTTTAACCTCTTATTAACATGGGTCATTTTAAATGAAGGTGAATGTACGCCTTGGAAATAGAAAGAGATTTAATCTATCGTTATCCTTGGTTACCTTCTTTAGAGATGTATTATCCAGAATTCGAGAATTTAAATCCTATAGAATTTATTTCATCGATTTTTTCCAAGAATTTAGGGGAAGAAATATATCGAAGAGTTCTTTCCATAATAGAAAATGCTTTTGCTAACAATGAAGCTGTTGAGTATTATAAAACTGATGAAATTAACGTCTATTTATATTTAATCTTGAAAATCATGCTATATAGCCTTGATGATAAAGTAATTTCAAATCGGGTCGCCAATTTATATTCCAAAATTAATTACGATCTCTTGTTCAATGAAAATGATTACAATTTATATAGTATCTGTCAAGATTTAAACATCAACCTTCAGTATAATTCTGAGCCATGGGTGTTTAAAAAAAATGCAACTAAAAGCCAAGTAGAAATGGTAACTACTCATTTCAGAATACATTTTCTGGATTACTTAGACTTAGCTATCCATTTAAAAGATAACACCAGAAAATTGGTAAACAATGCCCTTTCTGAAGGTTTTGTATATATCAGAGAAAAACAATTAGCACGATTATTACAAGAGCATGTACGGCAAAAAATATTAGGACAAGCTAAAAGGAATGGAGAAAATTTGCAAAATTTTAAAGATAAAGCTTTTAATGTGGAAGGATTTAAAGAACTCTTTAATGAGATTTCCAATAGATGGGAATTAAGAAAAGAGGATTCAAATTTCATTTCAGAAATTAAATTTGATAAAGATTTGAATCTTTTCCATCTCTTTCCTCCCTGTATAAGAGAAATCTTAAAAAAGATGGAAGAGGGACAGAATTTAATCCATACCGAAAGATTGTACTTGGTTTTCTTTTTAAATGCATTTGAATATCCAGAAGATTTCCTCTTAGATCTTTTTTCTAAATCCCCCGATTTTGATAGGGAAATAGCACTATATCAAATCCAGTTTGCCAAGAAAAAAAAGTATACCCCCCATTCCTGTGCCACCCTAAAATCGTTTAATTTGTGCATGGCGACTCAATATAAGGACGAAATCTGCTTGGACGGCTATTATTCAAAAACATATAAAGAGCAGAGAAAGATACGACACCCTCTCTTTTATGTACAGATTAAAAAATATCGGACCAAAAAATCCAAAATTCAGGAGGAGAAGAAAGGTGAATAAGAATAACTTGTTCTTGCAAAGGCTTTTCAAGGTCTATTATCAAGAAAGAAGGCAAGAAATTCCCCTCATTAATTCTTTGGAAAAAAGAGAATTTGGGTTCATCCCTTGGGAAGAATCGATGATGATTCGACACGTAGGATTTGAATCCGATGCTCTTCTTAAGAATTTTTTAATAGAAAAAGGACCACGGCACGTTTATACCAGTGGCTCCTTATATAAATATCCTGAAAACCAAGACATGGAAAAAAAAGGATACGAAGGTTGCGATTTCTTGATTGATATCGATGTGGATCACTTCTTTACTCCTTGTAAGGAAAATCATGATATCTGGTATTGTAAAGAGTGTGGAAAGAGCGGTAAAGGAATGCCTGCTCAATGTCCTCAATGTGGAAAAGTGAAATTTGAGACTTTAAATTGGATCTGTGATGACTGCCTTAGAGCAGCAAAAAGAGAAGTCTTGAAGGTCGTGGATAATTTTCTCCTCCCCGATTTTGGGTATGATGAATCAGAAATTAAGCTAGCTTTCTCGGGACATAGGGGATATCATGTCAAGCTGTTAAATGATAAAGTGAGGCTTTTATCAAGTGAAAAAAGAAGAGAAATCGTGGATTATTTAACGGGAGAAAATATTTCTTTCGAGTTATTAGGACTTAATGAAAAGACAGGCGTTATTTATGGTTTATCCCAATCTAATTTAGGATGGTCTCAAAAGATTCTCAATTATGTGATAGAATTATTAAATAAGTCATCCAATGAGATCAGAGAATTTTTGACGGATAAGAGAGGTGCTGGTTTTCCAACAAGTACCGCGGATGCTTTTATAAAATCTAAAGAAGATTTATTAACGGTTATATCTAAGGATGATCTTAATATTTGGGCGATAGAAGGTTTCCAACTTACACGCTGGAAAACTTTACTTGCCGCGATTGTAAGAGAAGTTGGTGTAGAAATCGACGAACCTGTATCAATAGATATCCATAGATTGATTCGATATCCCGGTTCTTTACATGGCAAAACGGGCTTTAAAGTCCAAGAATTAACCTTGGAACAGCTGGATAGTTTTAATCCCCTAAATGAACCCGATAAAAAAATTGATCCCGTGGTATTCGAAAGTAAAACCATGCAAAAGTTAAAAATTCTAGCTCCTCAAGTACCCATCTCTAAAATAAAAGGGAAAGTGTTTGGGCCCTATTCAAAAGGAGATATCGTGGAATTACCCAATCATCTAGCAATTTTTTTTCTTTGTAAAGAACTAGCTACAACCATTTAGTTTATTTTTTAGATGCTATTACATTATATGCTAATAAATTATCTTTCATCTCTCTATGCGCTTGAATTTAAATGAGATTATGCATACTAAGGGTTTTTTATGAATATTAAAAAGATATATTCCGAGCTTTATATTACGTGGTTAACAGAATTTCAAAATGAGACTCTCAGAGCAATTAGCAAAGAAGAATTTGATAATTATAAAGAAAGCTACCTCTACCTCCAAAAATATCCGTTTAAAGAGGAGGATGATATAAAGCATCAAATTTTCATGACCATAAAGGAGAATTTCGAGTTTCTTTTTAATGATTTATTAAAGTTGAGAAAAGAAAAAATCCTAAATGCTTCTCTTTCCTTAAAAACCATTGAGATAAATAAGCTCCTAGAATCTGAAAGGTTGCTCTATCAGAATGTTGTCAGCTCCATAAAGGGATATGAAAAGGTCTTGACACTTTCTCTCCTGGATGATACCTTTAAAAAGATTGCTCTTTCTGATAAAGTTCAAGAAATTGAACAAGTTGCCGAAAGTGAAAGTCAAATAAAAGAAATAAATGAAATCGTCCCAGAACAAATGCCTCAATCTCCACATTCCAAGCATGATGAACCTCCATACGTGATGGCACCATCTTTAGAGACTGACCAAGACACGGACAACGAGTATGTTTTAATAAGATTTTTAAAGAAAACCCCCGCTTTAATGGGCATTGATTTATTATATTATGGACCATTTGAAAAAGAAGATATCGGGTTTTTACCAATGAAGAACGCTAAAATCTTAATAGTAGAAAAATTTGCTGACCCCATTTCCATGGAATAAGGGTCGATGTAAGAAATAGAAATCAAGCATCCTTATCTGTTCTTTTTTGTTGTGTTAAATAAGAATACTTCTCCTTAAAATATAAGAGTCGATGCTTTCCGTATTTATCGATCAAGGAGAATTTAGCCGGTCGAGGATTGATCAAATCCGCCCCACACTTTTTGCATTTTAGTTCAGGATTATATAACTTGTATTCCTGACAATTGATGCATTTCTGAAGGTATTTAACCATGGCGTTTTAAAATCCTCTTTTATTACGTAAAGAGTTAATCTCGGATAAACTCAAAAGTCCCTCCAGCTACTTTAATCTGGGGTTCCACTTTTTCTAATATCTCAGAAAGTATGTTTTCGGCATCCAAATAATCTTTTGATATAATCTCGATCTTATAAAACGGAGCTCCCAAATAAGTGATACTTAAATTACGAGTGGATTTTGGATTATCAATTACTTTCATTGCATCTATGAGAGCCTTTTTTATCTTATCTACACCATCCCCGGTTCGAACAATTATTTTTGCCTTTCCTTTTATACTTACCGTGGAAATACTTACGTTTTCATCAACTATTTTTAAAAATTCTTGTTCAAGTTCTTTCGGCACCTTTAAGTTTTTAAATATCTCTTCACCATTTTCCTTTAATTCTTCAATGGCTTCTTGATAAGAAATGAACATATCTAAAACGGGCCATCCAATGAGATCGTACGCCTCATCTAAAGAAATCTTTGTTGCTTCCGCCAAGAATTGTAATAGATTCTCGTATTTTATGGCATATTTCCACTCTTTCATCCGATTCTCTCTCTGAGCAGAATTAGTTCTCCTATAAGATAAATCCACGTGTCCTTTTACAGGATCCACTCGTAATACCCTTAACACTATCCTCTGCCCTTCTCTCATGTAATTTCTAATGTTTTTCACCCAACGAGAACTTATTTCCGAAATATGGACCATCCCTTTCGCAGTTTCTTCATGATCCAAGCCTTCATAATCAATCAAATCTATGTAGACATGCTGATCCTGAATCTCGCGCACTTTACCTACTATAAATTCTCCCTCAGAAGGAAATTTTGTTCTTGAGCGTACCATGATTTTCTCCTATAAATCTTTCTACATGTTTCTTTTATTTAGAATAATTTAGAATAATGATGAACCTCTTTTGACTTTTATCATCTAATGACTTTTATCATCCAATGATATGAAAGTTTATTTCATTTCATGAATATGAAAGTTTTAACAATCAACCTTCTATACTATATTTTTATATAATCGTAAGGGGAAATATGCCATTCCAAATTGGATAATTCACCAAAAATGGGCTCTAAAAGCAGATATTGATTTGGTTGTGTCAGATGTGGTGAATAGATTTATTGATTATGGTGCGCACTGTGGAATCCACGATTCTTCCGAGGAGAATTATTATCAAGAAGAAGATAGTACCCTCTTAAGACAATTAAAATATTTCTACAAAAAAGATCTGGAGAAAAAATTCTGTAACGAAAATTTATATATCAAAGCTTATTATTTACACCATTTATTAGACTTTTTTAGAGAAACCCGAGTTTATATCTACGATATGGAGAATGTGTTTAAAGAATTTTGCGCTAAGAAAATAATTACGACATTGGTTTTAAATAAGGGTGAAATTGTCACTTTTAAAGAAGAACTTGAGGAGATCTTTACCCTTTTCAGAAAAAACAAGGAAGAATTATATGAAGACTTAAAGGGGACATATTCTCTTGAATCAACCGAATAATTTACAATACCGTCCTATTAATGTTTTCTCTAAAATGCTTCAAGTTAAAAGTTAAAAGAGAAAGTCATTACTAAATATGTTCCTGATCAATTTTAATATTCAAATTCTTACTTTCTTCTTAATAAGATCTTAATAAAATGAAATGATTGTAAATAGTTAAAATCTCTTTAAATTGAGTTATATTATTGCTAAGAATGGGCTGGGGCACTTTTATCCATATTGAGTACTTCTCATCACAGATGTGGATTCATCAT
>CAYLZE010000066.1:19243-28544 GCA_964388035.1 uncultured archaeon | reverse complement strand
AAGCAATTAGCCATAAATCTGGTAGATCAAGTTCATTCTACTTTAGGGAAACATCGAGAGGATGATGAGCGTACTGGATGGCTGGGGAGTTCCGAACATCCAACCAAAAATGGCTTGAGGATAGGTAAATCTCTTCCAGAAAGAAAAATAGGAGAACCAATCGATCAGCTCCTTGAATGGGGGAGAGATGGTCAGTACTTTCATTATCTTACAAAATGGATGCTTGCCCTAATTAGATTGGGAGACTTAACTAAGGAAGAGAAATATAATACATGGGCAGTGGACCTTTTAGAAGCGTCCCGTTCCTTCATTCATGATGGTCGGATGTATTGGAAGATGAGCATAAACCTTTCAAGACCCTTAGTTCCCTCCATGGGTCAGCATGATCCGTTAAACGGATATGTAACATTTAAAGTAGTAAGTAAACACGTTAAAATTAACTTAGAAAAGCAAATCACGCAAATGCGAAGCCTCATGAAAGAGATGAGTTTAATGACGACGGATCCTCTTGGAATAGGAGAATTACTTGCAGAAGCTTATCGTTTGTATCAAATGGAGGAGGAATCTGATCTTATTTCTAAGCTTTCTAATGCAGCAAAAGCAGGTATTCAATTTTTTAATTCGAGAATTCACAGTTTAGCTTTTAGAGAATTATGCTTGTCAATGGGATTAAAAGCTTCTGAAAAAATGAATGTGCTAAACTCTTATTGGAATCTTGGAAACCAAATTATTGATTACTGGCTTAATCATCGTGATTGGAAAGAACATGAAGATATAAATCAAGTCATGTTGGCAACCAGTTTAATGCCGGGTGAATTTTTAATGGTGTAATATGAATTGTTAGAACCCATTTTTTTCCTACTATGAATGCTAGTCGTTTATATTTCTCAAACTTCATTTAAATTGAGATAAGCCAAACCTTCCTCAATTAAATAGGAATAAACTTTTTACAAATCAAGAAGTAATATATTTCTTTCTAATCCCATAGCAAGGAAGTGCCACAATAAGGACAGGGATTGGATCCTACAGCTATCGTTTGTCCACATGTTGGACATTCTGCTGCTGGTTTGGGTCTGGGGGCTGTGGTTTGATATTCTACTTTATTCACGGGTGTCATTGGAGTAGTGGCAGGAACTTGCAATGTTGTTGGTTGTGTTGCGGCTTGTCTCTGCTGCGAAATATATTGCATGAACTGTTTATCATTCTCTTTCATCTTTTTTGTAATTGAATTTGCATCCATGATGGTAAGACACGCCACGACACCCAAAGGGATTAGACTATATTCACTCCAAGGAATCATATTAAAAACAATGCCAAGAACTATGAATAGTATTACTATTGCCCCAAATACTACACCGCAAGAACGAGAAGCCATATTTTTTTGAAATCTTCCATATTGCATGGCTTCTTGAGTATTTATTTCAAATCCATATTCCTTTACGAACTTATTTTGAATCTTCACGTATCCAGAATTGCTCATTTTATCACCTAATATAATTTATATATTTTATACAAAACTAGAAAAATTTCCTCTAAATAAAAATATCTATTTGGAAAAAGCACCTTTTTAGAGGATACTTTTAAGGGAATTAATTATCAATAGTTAAACAAAGATATTGATTCAAAAAAATTATTTTAAAAATTCTATAATACCTCAAGGGAATTGGAGGTTTTTTAGGAAATTAAATCTATTTTTAATTGTTTAAGTTGACTTAAATTAAAAGATATTATCTTTTTCTTCAAAAATTTAATTATCTAATTTAACTCCACAAAATTCGCAGAACTTTTGGTGTTCATCTTTAATATTAGCTCCACAATTTTTACAATACATTAATTTTGACGTATTTGGGAACGCTTTTTCCTCGTATTTTCTATATTCCTTCTCCATATCAACTCTTTCTTGCTTTTCAGAAACGGTGTCTTTCAACCATTGCATGAACAAGTATTTCTCCGTCTCTTCGATGGTTTTAAAATTATCATAGCTTTTTACCTCTTTATCGGGCAAATCAATGAAAATTTTTTTTTCTGTATTTAAGAAAGTGTTATAAAACATGACTCCCTTATAGAGAAGATGATTAATTTTTTGGCTTTTTTCAACAAAATACGCAAGTTCGAAACCAGTAGCGCGATTTGTAATCATTTCCAATAATTTCTTCAGAAATTCTTTCTCTTTATTAATAATAGATAAACGCTTATTTGCTTCTTGTTTTGAGGGTTTATCAATGGTTAACTTTTCATTATCAAAAAAGAATTCTTCTTGTTTAGCTTCTTTTTCCTTTTCAATCTTTTCTTTTAATTTATTGGCAAAATCTGAAAAGCCCATTTTAGTAAGACTCTCTTGTTTTAATTTCAATTAATATTAAGATAAATTATAATTTAAAATTTAAATTAATTTCATACCACATTCCTCGCAGAATTTTTGCGTTTTATCATTAATTAAAGCTCCACAGTAAGGGCAATTACCCATTTCACCAACTTTTTCTTGTTGTTCCATCATTTCTTTATATTTTAAATAATCACTTCGCGGATATAAAGTCTCTTTCCTCTCTTCTATTTCTTTATTTAACCATTTCAGGAAAATAGTTTTTTCAGAATCATCCTTGGTTTTAAAGGTGGTAAAAACTTTTATTACTTTATCCGGACTTTCTAAAAAAACTTGACTTCCTATTTGTTTAAACGTTTCAATAAAATGAATCCCATTGGAATATAACCGTGGGAGATTCTTATTTCTCTCTACTTCATAAGCTAATTCGTAACCCGTTGCTTTACTCTCGATTTTTATAGCTAGATCTTCCAATGCTTCTAATTCCCTTTTCAGAACTTCTTTACTTTTTTGAACCATCGGCTTAGCCTGCTATAAACTTAAGATTATCTCGAATGAGAAGATGTATTGGAATTTTTTTATTAGTAGAAACAAAAAATTTTATTCTAATGATCTAACTTGGTGTTATACAATATAATAGGTTAAGAGTTTTTTAATTTTTTTTTCTCAAAAAACTTAGAAATAAAATTATTGTTTTTTGGCTCTCTTGTAAGAATTTGGTTTATAGACCTTTATTTGTGGTACTTTTATTTTAGGAATTTGAATCTTGATCTTGTATTTAGAAAGGAGTAATTCAGGAGCAATTTGAAGGTTAAATTCTTGTAATTTATCCAAATTTAATTTAGAAATTTGGTCATTCCCATCAGACAAATTATTTGATTCTCGAGTTTTGATTTCCTCATTCCTGATTTGATTGAACGTTGATTTTTTCTTTTCCTGCTCCTGCTTATAGAATTCATTCTTTTTTTCTGATTGATCTATCAAGTTCAAATACTTTTCCTTTATTTTAGTATCGTATATCTCTTTAAAATCTTTAGCATCTTCAACATTCTTGAATTCTTCTTCATTAAAGACCCAACCGGTTGAGGCGTCATACAACATGCAAAGAATCTTCACATCTGAAGGAAATCCTTGAAAATTTCTAATATTTTGAGCTTGCCTCCTTAAATTTCTTAATTCATCCTTAAATAATTGAAAAAAGTGACTAATTTGATATAAAGGATCCTCCGTAGTTCTACAGATATATTTTCTAGCCGCAGGGAGTAAACTATCTTTTAAATCCAATAAATCTATCCTTGTCATGAGACTATTCAAGGAGACCAAAATAAGGATGTTATTAACCTGATATTCATGAATGGCTATCAATAGGGATCGAATAATATCAGGAGTAACAATATTTCCCGCATTCCTTAAAATAAAGACATCTCCCGGTTTTAATTGAAATATGCGATGGACATCTATCCGCGGGTCCATGTCAGTAAAAATTAAAAGGGGATATTTGGGAAAATTCATATTAAAATCGATATTTTCCTCTCCGTTTAATTGTTTCCATTGAAATTTGGAATTATTATCCAATAAAAATCTCTCAATATTTTCCATTCTTTATCTTCCTTTCCTTAATTTAATGGTAAAAATAAAAAAATTAATTAAAATTAAAAAAACTTAAAATTACTTTGTAGTTAATTTTTTAATGCTGGAGTTCCCATTATCAAAAAACTTCTTTATAGTATCAGAATATTCAGGTAATAACTGTAGAAAAGGCAATATTGCTTTGGAAAGGGACTTAAATGCATCGGAACCCTCTCCCATAACGAACATCTTATCGGGACTCAAATTTTTGAAGATTTCTGGCAAGATATTAGTCAATTGAACGGCTAAAAATCGTTCATCCGCGGTACTCATGGCTTCGACTTGCTTCTTAAAACCTTCCGCTTGAGCAAGCATCTGTTGCTTTATATTTTCTGCTTCCCCCTCAGCTTCAGCAATCAATTTCTTTTTAATTTGTTGAGCTTGGGCATCCGCTTCTATAACCTTGCGTTGCCTTTCTCCGTCTGCCTCGATCGTTTTTCGTTCGCGCTCTTTCTCTGCAACCGCAATTTCTTTTTCCATTCGTCCTATTTCGATTTGTCTTTGAACTAATTGTTCTTGAGTACCTACTTCATTTGCAACGTCTAATTCTCTTAATTTTGATTCTCGTTCCGCATCTGCTTTAGCAATTCTAGCTTTTCTAAACTCTTCCGCTTGCTTTACTGCTTCCATGTTCTTTTTTAATTCTGGTTCTTGAATAACCACTTCCAGGATCTCAAAAGTTTCAATGACGACCCCCCAATCTGCAGTTAATTCATGTAAATCTTTACTCACGTTTTCAATTATTTCTTTTCTTTCCCGTATGATCAACTCTAAGGGCATGTTCGCGCAAGTTGTTCTTATGATTGCTTCAGCAGCTCCCTTTAAAATCTTTTCCACGTAATTATCTTCTCGCGCATTCCACGAAACTGCACTGAATGCTTTCTCTGGGTCAATTACTCTCCATATCACCATGGCCACGATTTCGATTTTCTGATACTCTTTCGAAACGACTTGATCGTGAGCTTCTAAGATGGTTTGGATACTTGTGGTTGGTATTACTATATATTCGTCAATTAAAGGTAACAACCAAATACTTCCCCCTAATCCCGCATGTCGAACTTTACCATTTCTAAGATGTATTACAAACTGATTTGTTTTGAATTTTCTATATCGAGTTGCCATGAATATCACAAATAATAAAAACACGACAACTACGGCTATGACAGCTCCAACAATCCAACCTTGGATTTCTTGAAATAACATTCTTGTTTTTTAAATCCTCCATTTATTTTTTATAATATTTTCCAAATTTTTTTTATTCAATTTTTAAAATTTTGGCCCAATTTAAGAAATTGTGCACTTTTAAATAAGAAATATCTAATTAATTTCAATATTTACTCCTATTCATTATTTCGCTTCTATTTTGGCTAACTAACATGAACCCATCTCTCACATTACATATATATACTTCCTCCCCTTTTTCATAGGATTCTTCTGGATTCAAGGGCTTTACACTGACTTTTTCAACCTTCATGGGTGTTTTTGATAAGATTTTAATAACCCCTCCCCTAGAATCTACTTTCAACACTACTTCTCCTTTCTTACCAATTAAATTCCTTGTAGCAGAAATACTATAATATCTAGACTTCGCTATTTTTTTCCAAGCTAAATTAATCAATTCCGTGGTGATATAGGCAATAATTGGGGCTAAAATAAAAATTAAAAATCGTAAGAAATCGGGAACTGTATAATAGAATAAGATTCCAGATATACCGAAAAATAATAAAGCAGTTGAGATCAACAACATGAGGGGAGTGGGAGTCGTATCCATGCCTACATTTCCATCTACATTCATATCATTATCCATGCTATAATCGAAATTATCTTCTGAATCCAAATGAAAAGAGTCTGCATGGGTATCCAAATGTAATGTATCTGCGTGGGAATCCAGATGAAGAGAATCCGCATGGGTATCCAAATGTAATGTATCTGCGTGGGAATCCAAGTGTAATGAGTCCGCATGAGAATCTACATGTAAAGAACCTGCATGGGAATCAACATGTAAAGCGTCAATGTGTGCATCCACATTGCCATCAACATTGAAATCTCCACTCATATCTCCATCATGTGAAACATCTGATGACATTTCTGATAATATTATGGAAATAATTGAAAGGATTAAACCACCTATAAACAATCCTAAACAAATACTAAAAAAAATATCGTAAATATCCATTATATCATTCTAACCTCCATGTTTTAAACTTGTCCTTAATCATCTAAATCCCTTAATTCCATACCACACATTGCACAAAATCGGGCATCTTTTTCAGCCACTTGGCCGCAATATTCACAGTATCTGAGATTTGTAGGGAGCATTGTTGATGAATAAGAGTCATGGGAATAAGTATTATTGCTTGTTTCATGAAGAAATTGGTCCGGGTAGTACTTTAGACTGTGAGATGGAAGATTAGTAGTATATTTATTCATTCCATTATAACCGTGATATCGCCTGGATTTTACTATTTTAATGATTAGGAGTATTATAAACACTTGAACTATTATGCTAAAAATAATCGTGTCTATTTTAATTTCACCATTAAATGTATTTTTTAAAATATTTCTTTATATATCTTTATATCGAATTTTTTTTTATATATGAACTTATATAAATATTAGAAAATAATATATTTAAATATTTCGATCCAAAGAAACATATTTTTATATATGATTATCCATATATTTATATGAGAAAAAATAAAAAATGTGAATTTCTCACTATCTTTTTAAATTGAATTTAGGGTTCTTAAAATAGAAAATGAGGATATTAAGCATGTCTAACAATAGTAACAATAGCAATAAAAGTGAGGAAATAGATATAAACAATGAAGAATATGTTGAAGAAGAATCAAAAAGCAAGATTTTCTCAGAAATAAAAACTTCCGTGAAAGACATTATTGATGAGTTAAAAAAAACCGAGAATACGACCATCAGCTCGATTATTGAAAAATCCGTGTTGCATTATACGGAATTTAAGAATCTTGATCCTCAGATAAAGGCGTTATTGGATCAATACATTGAAATATATGGAGATTTAAATTCTGTACTGGAAGAAGCCTTGACTCTTTTAGACGCTCAGAAAAATCCTGATGCTGAGGATAATCTTTCACTATGGTGTCGCGCCAGAGATGAGATGCAAATGATGCTGATCGGAAAAACCACTTTTAATCAATTATTAGCTGCAGCAGAAACCCCAAAAGAGAGTTTAGATAAACCTATTAAGAAAAATATTGCCCTAGATATTATTTTATGGTATACTCGAAAACCAATAAAGAGCCTCTCCCTTGATGAAATAATAAATACAATTAAAAAGGTATGGATCATGGCTAATTATTTCTATTTCATTGATATCAGGCAAGAAGACAATAATTCCTATCACATTATTATGAAGCACCATCAAAATAGACGTTATAGTAATTTTTGGCTTCAATATTTTATAGAAGTATTTTCTTCAAGCGACCTATCCTTTAAGTGCGAGGTCACCGGAGAAGCGCTTGACGAAACGGTATCCATGTCTATTAAAAAAAATTAGTTCCAAGAAATATGAACTATATTTCGGTGTTTCTCTGTTTTTTACCTTTTATAGAAAATTATTAAGGAAAATCTAGATTTTAGATTCAAATCTTTTAATAAAATAGATTTTATCATGATCTTAAATATTATTAAAAATAATTTAACATGGAAAAATTTAGAAATTTAACATTAAGGTATTTATTAAGTGAATAGAAATGGAAAATATAGAGCAGAAAGTCCTTAATAAGATTGATGAGATGCGAGATGAAATAGTAAAATTTCATCAAGAATTCGTTAGAATTCCTTCTATTAACCCGCCGGGAGATTATAAGAGGGTTTCTCAATTTGTTGAACAGAAAATGAAAGAAATTGGGTTAGAAACAATAGTTAAGAAAAAAAATGTAATAGGAATTCAAGAAAATTTAGATGGTCCATCTCTAATCATTTATGGGCACATGGATACCGCTCCTGTCTTTGAAGGTTGGACTGTGGACCCTCATGGGGGGGAATTGAAGGATGGAAAAATATATGGAAGAGGAGCTTGTGATGATAAAGCTTGTGTTACCGCAGAAATTTTTGCTACTAAAGCAATATTCGAATTAGGAATTAAACTAAAGGGAAAACTGACCCTTGTTAGCGTAACTGATGAGGAAACTCTGGGCATTAAAGGAGCGGGATATATAGTAAGAAAAGGAATCATTGATGGAGATGCGTGTTTATTAGGTGATGGTAGAGGAGGATATGGTGCAGCTTACATGTCGGGTATCATTATAGGAACGGTAGTCATAACCGGAAAAAAAACCCATTCATTGAGTTTTCCCGATCTTCCGAGAAAATACCGAAATGAATATTCGGGGATTAATGCCATAGATAAAATGATACCATATCTGAATTTCTTCACGGATTTAAAAAATGAGTTCCTAAAGAAAGAAAGTGCATACAAAAACTTACCAGATCTCCCCTCAAAAGTGGGCATTGTTTCTTTAGCAAAAATACAAGGAGGAGAAAAAATGTCAGGAGTGCCCGATAAATGCTTGTTATATTTTACGATTAGTACTATCCCAGAAGGAGATGTCGAAAGTATAAAGAAAAGGATTTTGGATTTTACTGAGGAATATAGAAATAAAGATTCCTATTTAGATGTTAAAATCAATTTTACATTTTCTTATGAACCATTCACATCAGACGAGAATACTAAATTCGCTCATTCGATTAAGAAAGCATTAAGAACCCTTTATAATGAAGAGAGAGAATTTAGATGGATTCAAGGTGCCAATGATGGTCATTATTTTCACGAAAATGGTATTGAAGTGATTTCTATTGGTGCGGGTTCCCATGAAAATAATATTCATGCTCCAGATGAGTTCATTAAAGTTGAGGATCTTTTGGAGACTACCAAGATATTTGCGTTAACCACAATGAATTATCTAAAATGAGGGCTCTAATCCTAATTCCCAACTTATTTTGAATTATTTCAATACATTCTCTAAATAAATAATAGGTATCAGAAAAGTCTTTTAATTAAACAAAAACATAGAACTTTAAGATAAATTAAAATAGTCGAAGGCTGTTTTTATTAATTTAGATAAAAGCATCAATCTATTATAATAATCGGCGTTTTAATCTGATATCATTTTTGGTGAAACCTATTATTCTCCAAAAAACATGACATCTTAATTGGATAAAATTTTGGAATGAATAAGTTAAGGGAAAAGAGTAAATCTGAATTCTTGACATCGATATCATGATCCTTGATTAGGATATAAGTATTCAAACAATAATTAATTTCTTCTAAATCTCGAGCCAATAACCCGATTATTAGATTATATTTTCCCG
>CAYLZE010000066.1:0-19143 GCA_964388035.1 uncultured archaeon | reverse complement strand
TTAATTTCTTCTAAATCTCGAGCCAATAACCCGATTATTAGATTATATTTTCCCGTTAATTGCCCCATTAGAAAAATTTGGGGACATTTTTCCGGTAAGGAATAAAATTGATCTATGTTTTTATTTTCTTTTAATTGAACTAGATAAAAAGCCATTATAAATTTAATGTGTTGGAGATTAATGTTTCCTTGCACTTTTAATATTTCTGATTTTACTAATTTTTTAATTCGTTTTTTAATTCCGGTGCTACTCATGGTAGTACCATCCGTTTTAAGGACTGTTGCACTTAAATCTTGTAAACTTTTAGTGCCATCTTCAAAAAGTTTGTCTAAAATTTGAATATCAATATCATCAAGATCGCTAATTGAAGAAAGAGGAAGTGTTACACTTACATTTTCCATTGGTTTCTCTTGTTGAGTTTTTTGCTCGCTTTTTTGCCATCGATTATATAAAATCGGGGCCAAATACGTGGAAATTGCTTCCAATAGATTTTTATCCATAGAATCAAAACCAGAAGACTTATTGAGGATTAACAGCCGTCCTATTGGCTTTTCTTGAAAAGAAACAGGTGTGGTTAACGAATTAAAAATTTTAATTGGTCCCTCTGGAAAAATTACTTCTTTTTCAGACTTAAAATTTCGCTCAGTTAATACTCCCGTTCCGAAGATTGAATCCCAGAGCTGATGTGAGAAATGATATTCATTAAATTTAATCTTCTTCCTATTAAATTTTTGTGAGTAATACAAAATATTCGCTTTTTTTTCATCCAACCATGCTACTTTTCCTTTTTCACAATTAAAAGTGCTTTTAAGAAGATTTTCTAATTCTAGAAAGGCTTTATTATCCAAATAAGTGGAAAAGATCCTTGGAATTTCATTAATAATATGCAATTTATTCTCTAACCAGTGCAGCGTGCTTTCTGTTATATTTCCTTGGCTTACTTCATCCATTTTTACAAGAAAATATGGATTTCTTTCAGGAGAAAGTTCTAATTTCATAATATCTATCAGTAAAGTTTTCTTCCCTAACTTTTCGAAGGTATGAGTGAGTTTATAAGACTCGATAATTTCATTTTCGAGTAGTAAAGTAGTTAATAGCTCTTTAAACTCGGGAAAACTCCATTGTCCTTCATTTATTTCAAAAATTGACTTTTCTTTGACATTACTTGGTTTTAAATTGAATTTTAGCTTAAAAGGATCATTAAAGATAATAATATGATATTTATCATCTAAGATGAGAGCAGGCTCCTTTATCAATGATACAATGTTTTTAAAATTCATTTGATCGCTGATCTGACTCACTTCTTTACATTTTTTATTATCTTTAATAATCTATAGGTTTAATGTTTTAAATCATAATAAAATCAAGAAATAAATATATATCTATAAGGAAAATCAAATGGCTTTTTTGTTCATCTGAATAATATAAAAGCATCATTTATAAAAATGTTGTATTTATGAGTTTAAAGAGATATATTAATTTAATCTCCACACAAATTTCCATAATAAGTGTGGAGACCAATCCTACCCTTTTTTTGAATTATATGAATGCCAAAATTGATACAAAATATTATGAAAAGATTTTTTCTCCTATAATAAATAGTTAAAAAGTATGATTTTAATATTTCTGAATAGAAAAAGTATAAATATCAAACCTAATACTAATTATTCGTATTAGAGTATGTTCATAGATTTTAATTATTTTAAAATTCTCGTGAAGTTTTGATAGGGGTAAAAGAATTAGAAAAGCAGATCAATCGAATCTTTGAGATCTTTAAAGAGCGAACGAATTGTATTGGATGCGCAATTATTTACAAAGACGGGTTTATAATTAGTTCGATTAAGGAGGAATTTATTCAAGATCAAGTTTTTGAAGAAAAGCTTTTAAGAGTATATCACACGATAGATATACTTTCCAAATTAAATCCCGATTTATTTAATTTTAATGAAAAGAGAGAAATTGTTTCTTATGAAGTCATAAAAAAATACATCGGATTTTCAATAATACTGAGATCAATAGGTCAATGTTTAATCTTTATTGCTGTTTTACCCATCTCTATTAGACAAAAAGAAGTTATTGAAGAATACGATAAAGCAGTAGATGCTTTGAATTTAATCTATGAAAATTATGATAATTAAAGGTGTCAAATGATACACGCAATTTTTATCATTAAGGATGGAGTGTTATTGATAAACCAAGAATATAAAAGTGCACTTAAGGCAGATATGCAATTAATGTCGGGGTTTTTTAGTGCAATTCAATCGTTTTCAAAAGAAATTGCAGGGTCTTGCATGAGGTCTATAGATTTTGAGGAAATAATCTTTCATTTCTACATTGATCAGAACTTTTCTGAGTTATATTATGTTATAGTAACCGATAGAGAATATGATATGAAAGAGATTCAATGCAAGATTTTAAAAATTAAATCCATCTTTTCTAAACAATTTGAAAAATTATTACACGGCTTTTGTGGTAATATCTCTCAATTTGATTCATTCAATGAAAAATTAGATAATCTAAGAATAGAGGAGGATTTTTGCGGAGATCGTAATAAATGTACTAATTGTCAATATCGAAACAGAAATAAGGATTTTATTTCTACCATTATCCAAACAAATGAAGAAACGATTAAAGAGTTAAGGATTCTATTAAAAAGAATTATATCTCAATTATCGAAGGTTAAAGCAGCCCTACTTATTGATTGTGATGGCTTCCCTATATGTCAGACATCAAATAAATCCTTTAATGAAGAAATTATTGGATCTATTATAAGTCTCTTAGAACCAATCATTAAAAAGGTAAATTCTTATTCAAATTCCTCTTTTGCTAGAGGAATTATTGACACCAATGAGTTCAGATTATTTTATTTAGATTTAGGAACATTTTTTCCCGCTTTATTTGTTTTAGTATCTGATAATGATTCGCACATTGAAAATTATTTACCTTATTCTTTTATTATCGCAGAACAGATAGTGAGCAATCTTGAAAAAAATACTCTCTTCAAACTTCTGCCTAATGTAAAAGATGATGGTACAATGAGAATTGAGTTTCCTTCCCAACAGACTACTCGGAGGAACGTGTTCCATAATATTTACATTCTAGGAGAATCAAAAGTTGGAAAAACCTCATTGCTTTCAAAATATATCAAGGGAAATTTTACGAATGTATATCGTCCCACCATAGGGCTCTCGATTTTTGAAAAAGAAATGCAAGTTTCTCCCCTTATTCAAGTAAAGTTACTTTTCTATGATTTTGGAGGAATTAAGAATTTTGCTCCAGCACGTCCCTTCTTTTATTCTATTGCTAAAGTGGATTCGATTATTTTAGTATTCGATGCTACCGATAAAGAATCCTTTATAAATTTAAATGCTATCCTTGATGAATGCATGTATTATGTTAAAGATTCTGAGATTCCAGTAATTTTATTAGCAAATAAAATTGATTTGATCCAGTCTAATATTTTGTTCAGACGAGAAGTAGATCGATTTGTTTCTCAATATAATTGTTATTTCTATAAGACTTCCGCCCTAACAGGACAAGGCATTGATGAGGTTTTTACTCTATTACTTTCTAATATAAATTTTAAACAATTCGAAATTTTAACGCCTAAATGAAAGAATCATGAAAGAAACCCTAAAAAGGAAAAGATTCCTGACCAAAGAAGAAATAATTGCTTGCAACATCGAGAATTGTAATTATTTCCTTAAAGTTCTTAATGAAAATATGGATTTTAGATTCAAATTTATTAATGAACTAGATTTTATCAAAATCTTAAATAATGAACAGCTAATTGAAATACCAGAAGATATTTTCAAATTAATTCATCCTGTAAACCTTATTTCAGAAATTCTATTCCAAATAAATCAAAAAAAGAAAATCACTGAAATTATGAGAAAATGCTTCATTGACATTGAAAAAGGTGTTTTTTATCCTATATTACATTATTGTCGCATCATTCAAAAAGATCGACATATTACAAGATTCAATTTAATTACCATTATTAATGGATTCAACAATCCGGATTTGGAAAAATTGGAATTTATGGTCAAGATAATAGGGAAATTTATTTCTAATTTCCTTAAATCTAATTGATTCAATATGAAATTACTCTTATATAATTATTATTCCATTAAGGATTTTAACGCAAAATGAAAAAGGGTTTAAGAATTTTGGTAGGTGAATTATAAAAACAATGATTAAAAATCTACTAGCGAATTTTAAAGGTAAAACCCACGTTTTAATGATAATAGTTGTAAATCAAGATGGAGTTATTATTGCCTCTGAATATGATAATATCCCTACCTTTAATCCTTATCTACAAGGTATTTCTTTGCTATGGAACTTTATAGATAAAGAAGCTAAAAAAGGGAGACATCAAGTTGATCCCCACAAAAAGATTGAAATAGTTAAGGTTGATCTTGATTTGGGTGAAAATAATTATTGTGCTTTAGTAAAATCCATGACTACGCATTCTAATTTATTTACTGTTTTTCCAATAAACCTATATATGATTCTTTTATAATTGAAGAATTTCAAAAACTTATTCGAACGCTTTCAAATTATTTCTTAGATTCTCCAGTTCATTTATATGTGTGATTTTTAATTAAAGAATTCATAATACTGAAATGAAGTAACATATACACCGAATAAAGGAAGTATTGGGAATCATAACTAATAATTTAAAGAATAATAAATTAGAAGAGAAAGGATGTAAAAATATAAAGTCAAAAAAATTTAAAGTTAAGAGTATATTTCTAATTGATGAATAATGAAATATTATACTTCTGATGAGCTAATATCCACATTATCCGATGTCACTCACGTTTCGCTTTTAAATGGGAAGGAAGGATCTATTTCCGTGATTTCTGAATATGGTGGAAGACCATTAGGCTTATTTCCTAGAAAAAATAATGGTAATCTCCTATGGATTAATCCCAATGTTAGGGAAACTATATTATCACGTGGCTGGGATATCGGTGGAGATAGATACTGGATAAGCCCTGAACAACTCTTTTTTTATGAGGATCCTGAGAATTGGAAAGGATGGTTTTGTCCTCCAAGTATTGACCCCGCTAACTATAAAATCCTTGAAGAATCGAGCGAAGCATGCTCTGTTCAAAGCAAGATTACTGTAATTAACCAAATTAATAAAGAAAAGTATGAGGGACAAATTAACCGTACCTTCAAAATCCTTAAGGAGCCATTTTCCACGGATCTCGAGTATTGTGGCTTGGAAATTTTAGAGGAATGTTGGTTGAATCAGCAAAATTTAAAGATAAATGGATGGAGTCTGGCAACCGTGATAAGCCAAGGCCCCAATAATCCTGGCACCGTGTTAATCCCCACAAAATTAGATCCAAAACCTCTTTCCTATTTTAGGAACATTCCTAATAAGAGGTTAATTCTAGGAGAGAATTATGTGGGATTCAAAATAGATGTAAATGATATATATAAATTAGCAATACGACCAGAAGATATTGATTACGAAATACCTGCTAAAATCGGGTATGTATCACAAATTCCTGAGTCTCAAGACTATGGTTTCCTTGTTAAGTTATCTAACGATATTCCAAGAAGTCAAGACGATTGTTATGATATTTCTCGAGATCATCCCAACATGGAAATTGGTGTTATTCAATCCTATAATTCTGAATCACCTGATAAAGATAATTTGAATTTTGGTGAAATAGAATTGCAATTAAGCACTTTTAAAACTCAAGAAAAAACCTCTATTGGAATAGCTAAGCATCAATTATTTAGTTATATTGGTTCCAAGGATGAAATCTTAACTATCGTGGAAAAATACCTTAAAATAAAAAACCTTCAAATCTTCAAAAAATAACCCTCTTTTTCCTTTTTTTTACCTAAAAAAGAAATCCTTTGGATTAATTAATAACAATTAATTGATTCTACTACTTTAATTCCTTCTACAGTTTTTTTAATAGTTTGATTAGAAAACTCCTTTAATAAATCCTCCATCCACCTGAATGACCGTTCCCGTTATAAAACTTGCCTTTCCTGAAGCTAAAAATACTATCAAGTTGGCAAGTTCTTCTGGTTTGCCTAATCTCCCTAAAGGAATATCATCCGTCCAAGATTTTTCAACTTCTTCTTTTGATTTTCCCGTTCGCTCAACAGAAACTTCTATAATCTCTTTCATTCTGTTAGTTAGGGTGGGTCCCGGGCAAACGACATTCACAAGAATATTATGCTTCGCTTGTTCATTTGAAAGGGTTTTCGCATACCCCACCACTCCTAAACGAGTGGTATTTGACAATACAAGATTCTCTAAGGGTTGCTTGACGGAAACCGAAGTCATGGCAATAATGCGCCCATACTCTTGTTTTTGCATTATGGGAACAACTAAATCGCAAATCCTAATTAATGAGAGTAAGTTTAAATTAATGGAATCATTCCATTGGTCTCTCGTTATCATATCAATGGTACCTGAGGGGGGTCCTCCCGCATTATGTACTAAAATATCAATGCGGCCAAATATCTCCATTGTTTTAATTACAAGGCGCTTAATATCTTCTTCACGTGATAAATCTGCAACGATGCTAAATATTTTATTCTTCTCTGCAATAGAATTTAATCTGCTTATTTCTTCTTCCGCGTTTTTTAAATTCTTCTCATTTCTACCACAAATAATTACATTGGTCCCTTCCTTGTAAAAGACCTTTGCACAAGCTAAACCCAAGCCTTTGCTGGAGGCTAATACCAAAGCAACTTTATTTTCAAGTTCTAAATCCATGAGTACTCACGTTCATTTCATTTGAAACAATGAATTAAGGAATGAATAGCATTTATTTCTTATTAACTGAAAGAACTAAATTTAATTCTCAAAAAGAGTAAGAATGGAACCAAAAGTTTTCTTTAATGTTTAAATTGGTTAGTCTCATTTTTTCTCATTTAAAACCTGGTCAATTATTTGCAATATTTTGTCCGTGGCACAAGGTTTATTTAAAAAAGCTTGAAAACTATCCGAATTTTGCACAAATTGTTGATATTCTAATAATCCACTGGTACCTATGATTTTAACCTGATTGTTAATTTCTCGCAAGACACGTACAGTGGCTACACCGTCCATGGTTGGCATTATCATATCCATAATAACAAGGTTTACGTTTTTTGCATGATGAGTATATAAATCAATACATTCGGCACCATTACGGGCAGTTAATACATTATAACCATTATCTTCAAGAATACATTGAAAAACTTCCAGAATTTCTGGCTCATCGTCAACCAGCAAGATTTTCTCTCCGTGCCCTTTTACAAGCTCTTTCTTCCTGAAGAGGGCTTTATCTTCTTCTCCCTCTTCCACTGCTGGTAAATATACATTGAATGTTGCCCCTTTTCCGTATTCACTATATACTGAAATGAAACCACCATGACTTTTCACGATTCCTCTCGTAATTGAAAGACCGAGCCCCATCCCTTTATCAAGACCTTTAGCTGTAAAAAAAGGATCAAAAATTTTGTCGATTATTTCTGGGGAAATTCCAGTTCCATTATCGGATATGATTATTAAAATGTATGGACCAACATGGGCATCAACATGAAAATGTGTAAAAGTTACATCAATGAAATAATTCTCCACCGTAATACTAAGTGTTCCTCCATTAGTCATTGCATCTCTTGCATTGACACATAAGTTCATTAATACTTGATATAATTGCGTTTCATCTCCAGAAATGGGCAAAAGATTGTCAGCGACATTTATTTCAAAGGAAATGTTCTTCGGAAAAGTCTCTATTAAGATTTTTTTCATATCGTTAATAATTGGAGCCATTTGCAAAGTTGTATACGTACCTTCAACACCTTTAGTAAAAGCCATGAGTTGTTTTAACAAGTTTGCACCTCTCCAAGCATTGGATTCTATAATGTCTAGCATTGCCTTGCTTTGGTCATCTGTGAGTTTCTTTTTCAACACGTTTCCAGACATAATTATAGGTGTCAGCACATTATTTAAGTCATGGGCAATACCACTCGCTAGAGTATTTATACTTTCTATTCTCTGAGCTCTAAATAATTCCGTTTCAAGCTTATTTTTTTCGGTTATATCGGTATTTATCACCATTACTGATTTTGAAACTCCCTTTTTATTTTTCATTATCGTCCATCGGCTTTGAACGACTTTTTTTTCTTGATCTCGGGTCAGAATTTGTAATTCCCCTAGCCATCCTCCTTTTTTTTCCACTTGTTTTTTCGCTTGGTGGAGTAAATATGTTGCTTCAATAAAAAGAACATCTATGCTTTTGCCTATAACCTTTCCCGATAAGTGACCATAAAACTCTTGGGTGCTTTTATTTAAATAAATAATATTATATTGAAGATCTGTAGTAATAATGGCATCTTGAGCATGATCAAGAAGTTCAGCTTGTCTTAGAAGTTGTTCTTCAACTAATTTTTGTTCTTTCTTACTTGTTTTTAATTCTAAGGTAGTTTTTATGATTTCCTCTGTCCTTTTCTTAACTCGTTCTTCCAATTCCGCATTTAGTTGCATGAGTTTTTCTTCAAGCTTTTTTCGTTCGAGAATTTCAGTACGTAATACCGCTTTAGTTTCTTTATGTTCAGCATTTTCAATCAATCTCCAAGAACCTTTTTGTTTAATCAGCGCAAATTGATGAGTATTGACGACATCCAAAATATCATTAATAGAGCACTGAAGAAGGGAATACGTGCAAATTGCAATCATCTTGTAATTTCCAATCATGTTATTTATTTCTTGCTCATATTGGGCAAAATCCGCCCATATATCATATCCTTCCAACCAAAACGTGTTTCCACTTAATCTTAATCCACTATAACCTTTTTTCAGCGCATGCTCCAATTTTTCAACCCAGCCATTCAATACTTTTTGATAATCAGAAATGTCTTTTAGAAGATACCACTTGGTATGAGGAACAATTTCAATCTGCCCTTTATTTAAGTAATAATCAAAATTATTCATTGCATTTCTCATTGCTTCCATTGTATCTTCAACATTAAAGGGTTCCGAGGTAATCCACATGCAGTATTCATTACTTTCCAATCCTGCTTTAAAATAAGAAATTAAAATATCTTTTAAATCGTCCCGGGTTTCATAAAACTGACAAAAATGGGTTCCCCAAGGTATCTTACCTATAATATCAATCCCAGAGTCCCTTTCACTATCTAAAACATTGATCATTGATATTACCAACTTTTTAATCAGAGGTATCTAATATAATTATTAAAAGTATTAAATTTAGAAAACTAACCTATCCATATTTTTGGATACTATCTTATTATCTCATAATTTTTTTTTCCATTTATTTTTTTCTTCAAATTTTACGCTGAGTATTCTCCAATCAGCTATTTAACAATCAATACAAGTGAATCTCTTAATAACAATTTCAGAAAATTTTTTAGAGAAAACAAGAAAGAAGTTACTGTTCAATTAAATGAATTTGATTTTTAAGTGATACCCTTAATTAATTTCTGTTAAGGACCTCATCAAAGTGGTTAAAAAGGAATCGAAAAAAAAACGTGTTTATTTAATCTGGAGTTAACTCATCGAGATCACTTAAATCTAATCCCGAATCCAAGGTTTCCGGAATTTCAGATAAGAACTCATCTAAGATTTCCTTCAATTCTTCTCCTGATCTCTTTAATATTAGCCGAATCAATCCAATGTTAATGTCTGGGTCGGAAATCAAGCAGAGAACTCCTTTTGAGTAAATTAAAGCCAAATACTTTAATTTTTTACTCCGCAGCTCGCTGCAAATATCTTTCCGCCCGAGAATTCTGAGGTGACGATGTCTAAATCCCCGAGTTCCAGATTTTTTCCCTGTTCCTCACTGGCACAAAACACTGCACTCGCAATTGCGCCAATACCGTCAACATCTGCTGGGAAATAACTGAACTTGGAAACGCTGGCAATAGTTAATCCCGTACGGTCAACCAAAATAACCTTCTTTATCCCACTTTCCGATTTGATAATCTTACTCAAGATCGTATCAAATGAGCGAGTATCAATGCTTATTTTAATACACCTATTAATAATTTTGATTGTTAACTAATAATATAGATTAATGTAATTTAATCTTTTATAATATTAATATAATTAAAAAAGACCATGTATATAAAAATTTGTTTTTATTTTCGTATCAAAAATTTCATTTTTTTCCCGTATAATCAAGGAAATTTATTTCTTAATCAAAAAAGAAATGATACTGGATTTATTTCAGTTATATCAAGGCAATTAATTGTAAAAATATTAAAAAAGCAAATTCTTAAGAGACAATTCCTAATAAAGGTATTTTTCTTTTATTTTTAGTTATCATGCTCATATTGAAATAATCAATAAGTAGGTAATGTTATAGCTTTTCTATAACATTTTATATAACTAAGGATATATTAAATTATCAAGATTAATTTAAATAAAAGGAGATGATTAATCTTGGATATATTAGAAAAACCTAAAGAGCTGAATGAAGATGAGATTTCTTCAGCTTTAGGCAAGCTATTATGGGGGGAGCAAGGCGGAAAATTTTCCATAAGAAGATTAATCCTTAATTTAATTAAAAAAAGGTTAAGGGGTAAAGACAGATGAGTTTAGAAGAACAGCTATTAAATGCGATGGTGGAGTTAGAGGAGGATACTTCTTACGAGTTAGTGAGAAAACTAATACAAGATGACGTTGATCCTAAAAAAGTTCTTGAAATTTTACGAGAAGGAGTAGAGAGGATTGGTGAAAGATTTGAGAAGAAAGAATATTTCCTGACGGAATTGGTCATAGCGGGAGAGATCTTTGAGCAATCCGCCAAGATTCTGGAACCCAAGCTAAAGGAAGAAGCATCTAACAAGGTATCGGGTACTGCTGTAATAGGCACGGTAAAAGGCGACGTACATGATATAGGAAAAAATATCTTTGTAACCTTACTCCAATCTTCTGGAATTGCGGTTTAGGACCTTGGAGTAGATGTAACCCCTGAACAATTCGTGAAGAAAGTAAAAGAGACCAATGCAAATATTGTCGGGTATTCAAGATTGCTCACTGTGGCTCTCGATGCGATGGAAAAGACCACGGAAAAGCTTAAAGAAACGGGATTGAGAGATAAGGTTAAAATCATCATAGGAGGGTTCCCCGTGGATGAATCTTGGAAGCAAAAAGCGGGAGTGGATGCCTATACGGATAATGCTTTCACGGGATTAAAAATTGTATTGGATTGGATAAAGGAGGGATTGGCTTGAACACTATTGAAGAAGAGTCCATGACTTCTATAGAACGTGTAGAAGCAATCTTGGATTTAAAAGAACCTGATAGAGTTCCTGTCTGGGTACTAATGGATTATCTCCCGTCCAAGTATTATAATATTACCAATGAGGAATTGGTTTTTGATCCGGTTAAAGCTCAAAAGGCATATGAATGGATTTTTAATGAAGTTGGTGGTTTTGATATAGGAAATTCAGGAGGAGGCATTTATCCCGTACATATTAATCCTTTCCCAATTATTTTTTCGAGTTATTACCTTGATTGGATGTTGCCCGGTCGTCAATTGGGCATAAATCAATCGCCTCAACTTGCCGAACGTAGCACCACCGATCCCATTATGAAGGTAGAAGACTACGATTCCATCATGAAAAAGGGATTTCTGGACTTTTTTACCTTCCGGAATGCATCCTTAGGGGATCTCATGAAATTAAATAAAGTGAGTAAATTGGTGGCCCAAAATAACCAGAGGTGGATCGAAGTATATAAAGTACCTCCCTTAGTTGATGCAGGAACTTTTTTACCCTTTGAAGTTCTTTCCTACTTTAGAGGGGCGACCAATTTTATGAAGGACATTCGGAGGTATCCGGATAAAATTAAGGTCGTGTCAGATTTTATGATCGATGGAATGACCGCATTAGCTGAATTTGCGGGCTCCATAGTGGGAGGAAATAACGTCTTACTTGGTACCATAAGGAGTAGCGCGGACTTCATTTCGACGAAAGTTTTTGAAGAATTAGTATTACCCTATCTCAAAAAAATGGTTACCAAATTACTAAAGGATGGATATATTGTTCAACTTCACTGTGATACCGAATGGACCGATAGGCTCCATTATTTTACAGAATTGCCGAAAGGAAAGATTTACATTCACATGGATGAGCGCACGGATATTAAAAAAGCGAAAGAAATTCTGGGCTCGCACATGGCTATTGAAGGAAACTTTAAACCCTCTCTATTCACCTTAGGATCCCCCGCGCAAATCAAAAAAAGAACCAAAGAGATAATTGATGATTGCGCAGAGGGCGGTGGACTTTGGGTGGGAGTGGAAATTCCTGATGATGCTAAACTAGAAAACTTAAAAGCAATGATTGACACGTGCAAGACCTATGGACAATATAGAAAATAAAAAATTATCAGAACCTCTGAACACGCGCATCTTGGATTTTTTTATGAGAACATCCATTGAAACGAGATAAAAGGTGTTCCCCTTTTTCCACCTCCCATTCTTCTAACTTTTTTTTTCTTTTTTTCTAAATTCTATTGATCTCACGACTAATATTTTCGTTCAAATAGTTATTAATACTATCTCAATTGTCAATCTGGTAATTATTGGATTGCCAAGAAGCCAATCTTTCTAGTCTATAATCGTGTTCCACGATGGAATTAATCAATGAATTAGAATGTATTTATTAAAAAATAGCATCAACTTATTTATTGGATTATAAGGGTTAAAAATAATAATTTGGAAGTTCTTTTTTATTTTGAATATAAAATTTATTTCTACACCTAGATAACGTGTCCTTTAGAGAATCGATTAAAAAAGAGTTTATTATTAACGATTATATCTCCTTGAAGCTGATTAAAGGAAAGACTTACATATTTATTAATAACGAGTTATTTCGCCAATGCAAATATCTTTTAATCGATATACCGCAGAGTAACTTGGAAAATTTTAAAAATGTTGAATCAATTGATGAAGCAAGCTTAATCCTTGATCATTCTCTTGAAAAACATCCAAATGAAGTACAAATTTCGAGTGAGACGGAATTCTGGGGACATTCTTCCAATTTACAGGTATGGGCTGAAAATAATTATGACACCCGGCTATTACATAGTAATATTGCCTTTCCCCTCTTGAAAAAGTTAACTGATGCAGGGGATCCCGTTGCGAAAAGAGTTTTTAAGGAAGAAATTGCCTTGAGAATTTCAAGTGGACATGAAACCGTTATAAAATACCTGATCAATCAAAATTATCTGGATTATCTCAATCAAGATGAAATCAATGCGATAAAACCAGATCTCGAGCAATTTATCATCCATAAATATCAATCCAACTTAGGAGAACTCTTAAATGACGAAGAGTTGAATACACTTTTAAAAATAATCCTTAATAATCCTAAAAATTTGAATTTCTTTGCGATTCATTCTTTTTCGGTGGTAAGAAATCTCGATAAGAAGGTGAGGCTTGGATTAACGATTAAAAATAAGAGGATTGAGGGTTTAGCTCTAAGATATTGCAAGCTGAAAAATGTTCACGCATCCATAAACAAATTAGGAACATTAAAGTCCTTATATTTAAGCAATAATCTACTTGAAGTCATACCTAGCAGCGTTTTTAAATTAAGTCAAATAGAAGAGATCTTTTTGAATGGGAATCAGATAAGCTTCATACCACGAGAAATTAATCAATTATATCATCTGAAGAGAATAAATTTAGATCATAACTTCCTACAATTCTTACCAAAATCTCTGACGGAGCTTTCCTCGTTAGAATATTTATCTTTATGGAATAATCTATTACAAGAATTACCCGATAATTTAGGCAACCTGGAAAATCTCAAAATTTTAGGGTTAAGTAATAATCACTTAAATTCCCTTCCCGGTTCAATAGCAGAATTAAAACAATTAAAGACCTTGGATTTAAGCAACAACCTGTTTTCAACCTTTCCCGAAGAACTAACTGAATTAGATTCCTTAGAGGTATTGTGGATGAATAATAATCATATAACCGCTTTACCTGATTCTATAGCCAAGATGAAATCTCTAAAGGAGTTATATTTAATTAATAACCCAATAAAAGTCTACACTGATTTAGATCTGCAGGATATTATTACTCAACTGGATGTAAATGGTATTATAGTTAGATTATAGATTCATTGATTTTGGATGCTCCTAAATTTGAAAAGTGGACTCGCATGAAATCCCATCAAGAGAAAATAATTCTATTCATGTAGTATCCTGTTTAAATTTAATATGATGGATTATGCGATCATGAAAAGAATTACGACGGAGGGGAAAGAATGAATTTTTGAAGATCTTACTCTAATCTCCCAGTAAATTTTCTCGCTTTATTATTTCTTTATAATGATCGCGCTCTCTTCTTAAAACTTTTACCTCTTTCTTGAGCTCAATTATCTCATCATTCCTGGATCCTTTAGAATTTTCTTGAGAAGTTAAATTCTCTTTTAAGTTCTTAATTTCAATCTTCATGGATGCAATGGTGTCTAAATGAAGATTATTTTCTTCCTTTACTTTTTTGATAGACTCTTTCAGGTTCTCAATCCTTTCGGTTATTTTTGCTTTTTCTTCAATTAGAATATTTTTTTCTTTCATTAATTTTTCATTTTCTTCCTTAACTACATCAATTTCTTTATATTCTTCTCTAAGATTTTCGAATTCGTGCCCTTTTTCTCTAAGTTGCTCCTCTAAATCGCTAACTTTTTGCTCTTTTTCGTCTATTGTTTTCAAAAAGCCTTCAATTTTTTCTTTCAGTTCGTTTATTTGATCATTTAATTTTAAATCCTCTTCGGAAACTTGATCATTTTTATTACTCAATTCTTCAATGGTTTGTTTTTGAAGGTCAATTTTTTTTTCTAATAAGGAGATCCGGTTATCACTATTCTTTTTTTCTGCTTTAAACCCGATTAAATCGATAGTTAATTTGTTGATTTTTTCATTGCTTTCCTTCGATAATCGATGAAGCTGATTTACTTTATTCCTTATTTCCTCATCTTCAATTCCACTTAAAATGGATTCAATTTCAAATTCGTCTTTAGAGTATGACTTCGGCGCCGCAATGATGGATGGATTATCCAATGTAGTAGAATCAGATTCCGTTTTCACATCAACTTCTTTATCATTTATATGGTTCTCAATTCTTTCATCATTGGTCTCTATTTCCTCTTCCTCTTTTTCCTCCTCGGATTTCAATGATTCATCAAGGGAATCCAGCTCCCAATATGTTCCAATCTCCCCATTTTCTAATAATTCGAAATAATCTTTTAATACCAAGGGAAATCCTGGTTCATTGAGTTGAGGTAATAAATCATGAGCCATTCTTCTCAGCATTCCTTCAAAATCCTTGGGTATCACGTCCGATTCCGATAAAAGAACGGCAATTTCATAATTAGGACGACCCACATGACTGATGATGGAATACCCCGTATAAAATTCAATGATATCCAGATCTTTTCCGATACTCATCTGGGTATATTGAGGAGGAATTTCTTTATTTATAATTTGATCAAAGAGACTTAATACCCTGCTTTCCGGAATGCCCAAATCTTTCAAGAATTTAGGAGGATATTGAGCTAACACCATCGATCCATATTTTTTGTCTGAACCTAAAATCAGAATCCCTTTCATTAAGAGTTTCACCACTCGTGAGTAAGAAAGAAAAATCCATTTCTTTATGATAAAAGAATTTAATGCTTAATATATATTTCTACGTGATGTTATTAAATATACCATTTTTAAACAATGAGGTTTTCTAGAAAAAAGATTGGCAAGAAGTGCAAATATAAATAGTTTATTGCCCCATGCGCCTTTTTCGGCGCACGTATTCTTTAAGATCGTCGATGAGCATTTCTTCCGAATAATCCGGCCAATAATCGTTTCGAAAACGAAATTCTGCATACGATGCATCCCATAACATGAATCCCGAGATTCTCGCCCCATCATCCATCCCCGTCCGAATGATATAATCTACAGGAGGAAAATCTTTAGCATATAGATGATTTTTTATTTGCTCAGTATCAATTTCATTGGGATTGAGATTTTCCTTCAAGAGTTCCTTGACAGCGTCTACGATTTCTGCTTGACCGTCATACATAATGCATAAATTAATGAACGCTTTATCGTGAGCTTTAGTATATTCTATTAGCTCATTGATTTTTTCTCGAACATCTTCAGGAAGCAAGGACAATCGGCCTATGACGTTAAATCTCACGCTTTCTCTCTTCACCATGGGATCTCTTTTCACGGTTTCAACAGCTATTTTAATGATTTTATAAATATAGCTCAATTCTTCAGGGCTTCTTTTTCTCGCATTTTCAAGGGAAAGAGCATATATTGTTAAGTACCGTATGCCCGCGTCAAAGAGAGAATAGAGTGTTTTTTTTACAGTTTCGTATCCTTCCAAATGCCCCCTGTTAGAAGGTAAATTTCTAGTTCTTGCCCACCGGCGATTACCGTCTGGAATTATCCCCACGTGTTTTGGTAAATTTCCGTTTGCGAGTTTGAGAAAGTCTTCCATCGTGTTTGAAAGAATTACTAACTTTACTAATATTAAAATGTGACAATTATATTATAAATTTAAAGTAATTGAAAATATTTAAAAAAATCCATTTCTTTAAACTCTCCATGAAAATAGAGAAGGATTATAAAAGATAGAAGATACTGAACCTCCTTCTCCTCTACTCATAAGAATATGAAAAAAAAATTCATTCTTTAAAACTATAAATATTTTTACATTTTTAGGAAATTGTATATTATAACCTTCCTTTATTTAAAGCTAGAGATAATGCCTTTTTTAATTATTCATATCTATTTCTCTTTCAATCGAATAAAATTTAAATTTAATATACATTAGTTTTCTAATTTAATTTTTAAATTTTAAGGGAAAATTTATTTCTTAAAGTAAATTTCCGTAAAAACATTATTATTTAATGAACTAGAAATCAATTGGAAACTCTAACCGGTTAATAAATGGACAAGTATTATAACCACTATCAGTTGAGAATAAAATATTACACCCTTTATTCGCATATAATATAACAATTGTAGAGTCAACTAAACTAAATACTTTATACTTACGAAAGATATTTTTGACTTCTTTGAAAGATTCTTCAGTATTATAATAAATCTCAAAATTTTGGGAAGTCATAAATAATTCGAGGGCTTTATTGGCTTTTTCAAACCCCCCGTTTGTTTTATTCAAAATTGCTGCAATTACCTCGTAAATTACTCCAATTGGAATGATTACTCTAACTCGTTCTTCTTTATTGAGCCACTCAAGGAACTTTTTGCCATTTTGATGCCATTTATCCCCTTTAATAAAAGCTCCAATCCAAATACCTGAATCTGCGATTATAATTTTCATTATAAAACTAAAAATTATTCATCAATTGAATTCTCATCTTCATCAACAAATCCAATAAATTCTAATAAATTAATTTTTTTCTTTTTTTCTATCGTTATTGGCTTCAAATCAAGCTTTAAAATTCGATCCTTTAATTCTTGGTCTAGATCAATTACCTCTGAACTGGCTTTTTTTTTTTCTTCGACATTTTGATCTTTTTTAACTCTTTTAAAAATATCCACGGTCTCTTGAAGTTCTGGATAATCCTCTCGCATTTCATTTGTATTATCATCAATTTTATTTATTTCTGATTCTCGAGATGAAGTTGTTTCAACTTTATGTATAAATTCATCTGCTAATTTCTGATCTTCATTTCTTTCATTTTCGAAGAATTCACTTTTAAGATAGGTTTTATCAGTGTGATTTATGTATAATAACTCTCGCTTATTGAAACTTCCAGGATAATTAAGACCATCATAAAAAGTTTTTCTATTTAATGCATTTTGTATTTTTTTTAGTCGGTAATATTTTGTTTCTTTTTTTATTATATCATCCTTTTTATCTCTTAATTTTAAAGGTTGGCGAGTAGATTGTAATCTTTGTCTGAGTATATCTCTTTTTAATTTGTGAGACGAAATTTCTGCTGAAAAATTTCTATTTTCAATTTCTTTGATAAATAGATAATATAGATATTCCTCAACATCATGTTTAATTGTATCCATATCAGATTTCGGATTAATTAATTGTAATTTCGTAAGAATATCTTGATAGTGAGAATGTATTTCGGCTGTTTCTGTCATTTAATCACCTTTCAATTCAGATTCAGTTACTTTTGAAACCATTCCCTTTAATTCTTCTTGTATTTTTGGTGGAATAGTCGTTTTCTCCCGTGATACTTGTGGTGTTATATCCATTAGTCTAATAAACATAAAACGCCATTCTTTACATAATTCAAATAGTAATTCACTTGTCTTTTTCAAATACTCGGCATCATAATTAAATTCATTAATATTATTCTTGATTTTTTTTTTTAGTTCAAGATATTTTTTTTCCCAAAATTCCTCTTTTGGTTCAATTGATAAAATTAAAAATCTATAATAATCATAAAGTCGTCCTGTAAAGCCCATTAGAGTTTTTAGAATTAACTGATTTGTAATACACCCAAAATTCCTGTAAATTCTATTTAATTCATTAGAAATCCCAAAATAAATTAAATCTCTTGAATAAGGCACATTTTGTGTTTCCAATTCCTTTTTCAAAAAATCTAAGCAAAATTTTGTAGAATATAAGGAATATTCCTTATTATCTTCATATAATTCAAATTCAGGATTTAATTCTTCTCTAATTTTATTATAAAAATTTAAATATATTTCCATTATCATATCTACTTTAATTTCTTTAGCATTTAACACATTCTTAATCAAAATGTTTAATTCTTTTTTTAAATTTTTTGGGTCTTCTACGACTGCGAAATAATTTAAAATTTCCTTCAATATCGCCCCAACAAGATTGAATTCTTGAGATTCTAAAAAAACTGCATTAGTTATCAATCTATTACTAATTATATTACAAAAACTATAATCTTCGCGCTCTAATCCATTCCTATAAATCTGAATATCTTCAATCAAAACAGATTTGAATGATTCCAAAATTTTTTCACTTCCTATCTCATTTTAAAATATATAGCGATAAACATAAAATTTTTTCTCTTATTAAAAATATCGATTAGATAATTCTCTTATTTTTTTTATTAAATTAACTTAAAATATAAAACTTTCTTTATTTACAAATTAAATGAAAAAAATAAGGACGATTAATAATA